>JANOAV010000035.1:0-149042 GCA_031411295.1 Verrucomicrobiales bacterium
GGTTCATCCATATAAAGCACCCGGGCGTCGGCGGCCAGGGCGCGGGCGATTTCCACGCGCTGCCTCATGCCGCCACTGAGTTCACGGGGGTAGGAGCGCTCGAAGCTTGTTAGTCCGACCATTTGGATATAATGCGCCACACGTTCCGCGCGCTCGGTGGCACCGCGCGAGAGTAGTCCAAAGCCAATGTTTTGCTCCACGGTGAGCCAGGGGAAAACACCGTTTTCTTGAAAGACAAAGATGCGTGCGGGATCGGGTCCGCGCACGGTCGCACCTTCTACGCGCACTTCCCCGCGGGTCTCTTGCAGGAATCCGCCGATGATATTTAGCAAAGTGCTTTTCCCGCAACCTGACGGTCCCACGATGCAGACAAACTCACCGGACTGCACATCACAGTGGACCCGTTCCAAAACATGGACAGGCTGTTGGGCCGTCTTCCCTGCGAAGGACATCCAGGTGTCACGAACGGAAATAGTGGGTGATGTTTTCATATTAACGTTGGCCATAGCCCCAGCGAACTTCATCAAATTTCTCCAAACGACGGACGAGTAAATCCAGCACCAGACCGATGAGGCCGATCATGACCATGCCAGCGACAACCAGGTCATAACGTTTCCCTGCATTCCGGGCGTCGATGATGAGATAGCCAAGTCCACTGTTCACTGCGATCATTTCCGCCGCCACCACGACCAGCCAGGCGACGCCCAGCGCGATGCGAATTCCGGTAATGATTTGCGGCAGGGCAGCCGGTAAAATCACCCGCCGGAAGAGCGACGTGCCAGAAAGCCCAAAATTCTGTGCAGCGCGCAAATACACTTGCTGCATATTTTGCACAGCCGCCATGGCAGAGACAGTGATGGGAAAGACACTGGCAAGAAAAATGAGGAAAATGGGAGCCGTGTCCTTCACGCCGAACCACAGGATCGCGACGGGGATCCAGGCAATCGGAGAGATGGGCCGGAGAATCTGAATGAAGGGATTGAAGGCAGTAAAGGCTGACTTGAACCAGCCCAAGATCAGCCCCAGCGGCACCCCCACTAACACCGCGAGCCCAAAGCCCCAGCTAACACGGAATAAGGACGCGACAATGTATTTCAATAGTAAGCCCTGGCTCGCAAGTTCACCAAGGCCACTCCAAACTTGGCGTGGCGTAGGAAAGATATCGCTGCCGGACCAAACGACGGCCCCATGCCAGGCGGCCAGGAAAACAATTCCCACAATGCTGGGAAGGATGATCTGGGCGGAGGTAAACTTTCCTTTACGGACAAAGACTGGTGGAGGGAGATCACTCATTTCTTTACTTCAAAATTTGGTGCCGGCATGGCCGAGGCTTCTGGAGTGAATGAGTCATCCACGTAATCCTCAAAATGGGCCGTGCCCTGGAGAATACCCGCCTCCTTGGCTAATTTCTCGATCTCTTCGAAGTCCGCCCGCAGTGGCGAGAGTCGAGTATAGGTTACACGATCCGGCGGCTTGCTAAGCACGAAACTAAGCAGCCGGGGATTCTGGTTGTAATAGTTCTCCGAGACAAACTTGGCGGCATCCATACGGTGGTCCATGCTTTGATCCACCCACTTACCGCTAGCGGCAATGCCATTGACTAATTTCTGAATATCCGCCCGGTGATCCCGGATGGCGTCCTCATGCACTGCGAGCACGCAGGAAATGAACCCAGGCCACACATCCTTGGCCTGCCAGAGCACGCGGCCATAACCGTCCAGCTCCGTTTGACCCATGAAAGGCTCCCCGCTGGTGATGGCATCCACAGAACGGGAGAGGAGCGCGGCCGGCATGTCCGGTGGCGGCATTTCCAGCAAGGTGACATCATCGAATGTCATGCCCACTTTCTTCAGTTCGCGATAAATGATCAGCCGCTGATTGGCGTAGCGACCCGGCACAGCAATTCGTTTCCCACGCAGATCAGCTGTTTGAAAAATCCCGCTGTCCTTATGCACCATCACTGCCGAGCCATCCCGATGGCCAAGATAAACGATCTTGATTCTTACGCCTTGTTCCCGCAACGCGATCGCCATCGGGGCAAGGATGAAAGTGGCGGGCATTTCCAAAGGGCGGCCGATGAACATTTCCTTCAACTCAGGAAAGGCATTGAAACGCATGGGCTGAAACAAATTCTGCCCCGCCATTTCCTTGTTAATAAAATGGGTCACCGGGCAGGTGAGGTGACACGTCACCGGCAAAAAGCCGACCCCGAACTTCTTTTCCGCTACACGTCCCGCTTGCTTCGGCTCAAACCAATGCAGATTCAACGAACCATGCATGGCGGTAATGAGCACTAGCCAGGCAGTAGCAAATAAGGTAAGCGATGGTCCGAATTTCATGATTGGTGCCATTTTGCGCGTCGTCTGTTTATATTGCCAATGCATTATAGTGATGATGGCCATGCCGAATCAGCATGAAGAATTCCTGCCTGTAGAGCGATTCTCAGCCTCTGGCTAGAGTGGGAGGCATTAAGTTTTACGGCGTGATTTCGATCAGATCTTGCGACTCTCCTCACAACTAGCAGCCGCTCCCAATAGTTCACGAAACCGTCTTTACGTAGGAGGCGCGGCGGGAACCTCCGCTACTGGCGCCACGCGGCGTTTTTTGCCGCTGCTTATTCCCAACTAAAACCCCACTAGTTACATGAAAATTCTCTTTCTGCTGGCTTCACCACCCGGGTGAACGCTCAGCAAAAGACTGCCGATGGTTTCGTCTCGTTGTTCAATGGCAAGACCTTGGATGGTTGGAAGTCCGACGATGAAGACAAGGACAAGAAAATCTTCTCCGTCAGCAATGTTCATGTGCGGCCCTATTCCAACAAGCGCACGGGCACGCCTTGCGCGGCCAAGGCGCGTTTCACGTCGCCCACGGTCATTTCTCCGAAATGGAAAATGCTAGCAGCTAAAACGGCGTCTGCGCGACCAGCTTCGAGGACGTCCACCATGTGCTCGACGCTGCCGGCTCCGCCACTGGCAATGACGGGAATGTTCACGGCGGCATTGACGGCTTGATAGAGGGCGATGTCGTAGCCGGCTTTGGTGCCGTCTGCGTCCATGCTGGTTAGCAAAATTTCTCCGGCACCACGTTCCGCTGCTTCACGTGCCCAAGCCACGGCATCCAGTTCGGTGGGGGTGCGACCGCCGGCGGTATAGACGCGCCAAGTGCCATCGCCATTACGCTTGGCATCAATGGCGACGACGATGCATTGGGAACCGAACGTTTCTGCGCCCCGATTGATCAAGGCCGGATCGTAAACGGCGGCGGAGTTGATGCTGACTTTGTCCGCCCCTGCTTGGAGCATGATTTTCATGTCCGCCACGCTGCGGATGCCGCCACCCACGGTTAAGGGCATGAAGCAGCGCTCAGCCGTGCGCGCCACCACGTCCACCATGGTTCCGCGATTATCCGAGGTGGCGGTGATGTCGAGGAAGACCAACTCGTCCGCGCCCTGATTATTATAGGCTACGGCACATTCCACCGGATCACCAGCATCGCGTAGTTCAAGGAATTTGGTGCCTTTGACGACACGGCCAGCGGTGACATCGAGACAGGGGATAATGCGTTTGGTGAGCATGTAAGTTAACGGGAAGAGATGGGGGAGTGGCAGATGGGTGGTGTCATTCCGACTTGGAAGCAACCATTTTCCCAATCTCCGTCAGGGATGGGTAATCGACGCTGTGCAAATATAAACCACCAGCGGGAGCCACGTGGCGGCATTTCTGACCGTTTGGGTGCTCCAATAATCCCTGGAGCCAACTGAGCGGAGCACGACGGTTGCCGACCCGAAAGAGGCCTCCCGTCAGCAATCGGACCATTTTATAAAGGAAGCCTTCGCCATGAAACCGCAGTGTTAGGAAATCTTCGCTTTCCACCAATTCGATCGCCCAGAGCGTGCGCACCGCATACCCGGGAAGGCCTTCCTTGCCATCGCGTCGATTGGCAGCAAAGGCCGCGAAATCGTGCCTCCCCAGGATAATATCGCGCGCCTCCTGCAAGACTGAAAGATCCAAATCATAGGGCATGTGCCAGGCGCGCTCGAATTCCAGCGGCGGCAAAATGGGTGCCCGGCAGACCCGGTAGTCGTAACGTTTGCCGATGGCGCTGTATTGCGCATGAAATTGCTCTGGCACTGACTCGCAAGCCATGACTCGCAGATGCGGAACGAGGACCGCATTGAGTCCACGCACCCAGGCCGCACCGTCCATGCGGAACCCGGCAGGAGCCTCGAAATGGGCTACTTGCCCGTAGGCATGCACCCCCGCGTCCGTGCGGCCGGCGCCATAGACGCGGACTTCGGGCACCTTCATTACCCGTGCTAGGGCCACCTCCAGCACGTCCTGGGCTCCGCCTCCGTGGGGTTGGCTTTGCCATCCCGTGAAGGCGCGTCCGTCGTAAGCCAGAGTGAGTTTAAAGCGCATGTAGTGGTGGGGAGTCAAGCGCGGAGGCTGCGGGAAGCAACCGGGAAACCACGGAGGCGGTGACCGGAATTTGGTTTGCGCGGTGAAATCCCCCGGGTTTAGTTCCAGCATGGTTGACTATCACAAACGAATCATTGCCCCATCCCTGCTGGCTGCTGACTGGAGCCGCCTAGCGGAAGACTGTTCCCGTGCCATCCGCGCTGGAGCGGATTGGCTGCACTTGGACATCATGGATGGCCATTTTGTGGATAACATTTCCTTCGGACCACAGTTTGTGGCCACGATTCATAGGACGAATGACATTTGGTTGGACGTGCACCTGATGATTTCCCGGCCGGATCATTTTTTGGACCGCTTCATCAAGGCTGGGGCGGATAACATCACGGTGCATGTGGAAGCGGAGCACAACGTGGCGGAAACACTGCAACGCATTCGCGAGGCCGGCTGCACGTGCGGTCTGGCGGTGAATGCAGACACGGATTTTGCGGCTGTGGAGCCATTTTTGGACAAAATTGATTTACTGCTAGTGATGACCGTGCGCGCGGGTTTCGGCGGGCAATCGTTGATTCCAGAAACGCTGGAAAAGGTGAAAGCCGGCCGTGAATATCGGGAAAAACATGGGCTGAATTACCACATCGAGGTGGATGGTGGGATCTATCTCCACACGCTGCCGGACGTGCTGACCGCCGGGGCCAACGCCATCGTGGCGGGCACGGCGTTGTTTGGTGCAGCGGATATGGAGGGGGAAATTAGGAAGATGCGGGCGCTGTAGCAGTCCTCTCCTATGAAGACAGACGTCCTATTTCACCAGATTTTCAAACTCCACCCGGAGTGGATTTACGATTTGCTGGGCGAGCCGTGCCCAGGCCCTTGCACGTTCGAGTCCATTACTGTGAAGCAGTTGGAAAGGCGCTTGGATGGCTTCGTGCAGCCGAGAGATGAGAGTAAGGCCCAGGTCGTGGTGGAGTTTCAATTTTACCCGGATCCATTGATTTACATTCGCACCACAGAGGAGTTGTGTGCGGTGCAACGGCAAGCTCCAGAACGCCCTATTGAAGGTGTCATTTTCTTTGGGGAGCGGAGTTTGGATCCTCGGACCGCTCCATGGACTCGCAGCATCCGATCTGTCTATTTGATTGAGCTTTGGCAGCAGTGGCAGTCTGAGGCAGCTCCGCATCCCCTACTTTCGCTTTTTGCGCCGATTTTTGTTGAGGATGAAATGCAGCTTGAAGCCGAGGCTCCCTTGTTGTATGAATCCGTAGGTTCAGGGGCAACCAGCCCTGAGGACAGGAAGAAGCTCCAAGACTTGTTCTTTTCCCTCCTAGGCAGCCGCCTGACTCATAAAACCCGCACCGAAATCGCTAAAATGTTACCGATCCGAGATCTCAAAGAAACTGTCTGGGGCAAAGAACTCTATGACGAAGGACTGAACGTGGGTGAAGCTCGTGGTGAGGCTCGTGGTGAAGTGAAGGGAAAGGCCACCACCCTGGCCCATATCGCGCAAAAGCGTTTCGGCAAGCTTGTCCCGGCAGTGATCGATTCCATTTATAGCTTGGATTTCATCCAATTAGAGAGTCTGGAGGAAGTGCTTTTGGATTTGGTGGATGCCAGCGCACTGAAGGCTTGGCTCGATGGGCATAAGTAACCTAACGCGAATTTGCTGGTTAGCGGCATTGTTGGCGTGCCCTGCTGCGAAGGCTGGGGAATCTCGTGTTTTTGTTTTGCCACAGCCATTGCCCGCCATCACGATAGGCAATGCTGAAATGTTCCAAGCGATATTCGCTCAAATCCCCAAGGAAACCCAGGTCTTGCCAACCGAGCACTATTTCTATTGGCAGGGTGTTAGCGAGGGCAAGTCTGTGCGGGGAAATCTACGTTTCGCCAACGGCTTGCGGGAACGGGGGGAACTCAGTTTTAGCTATACTTGCGGTGAATTTTCGGCCAGTCCACATTTTACCGCAAAGGACGGGGTCATCCTAACTTGCGAGGATGCCTTTACGGTCGTTTTGCAGTCGGCAGGTCGGACCGTAAAATTCCACCTCCATGAACTTCCCCAGACCCCGCCGTCGGCCTCCCAGTTGCTACCCGGAGAGCAATTCGTCGAACGCACGTGTGACGAGAGCGGACTGCGATTCTATCTGATCTACCAGCGCGAGGGGAACTGCTTCAACTGGCTGCTGGACGAGGCAACGCCGGGAAACTTCGTTCCCCTGGAGGGGAATCTGCACCATGAGACCCGCACGGATTTCGTCTTCGAAATCACGCCGCAGCGGAAATTGCTAGTGGGGGTGAAGCAGTCACATGTTAGAGCGAATGACGCTTACGATGGCCCGTTCGATCAACTGGCGGATAATTATGCCGAGGCCTCGGGGCGCCAGGCGCTCTTGGAAAAGGCCGTGCCGGAATGTGCTGGGAGGATCGATGCTTGGGGAAATTATCGAGACACAGAGAAGCCCCAGCGGGTTGGATTGGTGCCGTATTTCATTTATCCGAATCTCCAGGAAATGAAGGCTTGGCGGAAGCGGCTGCCAGCGGGCGGGTGGCTGGAACGATACGTTTCGCGCCAAGGGAAATGAGCGCCAACGGGGGGACGTAAAATCATCTCTTATCTTCTGGCGGGGGCGAAGGTTTATGATACACTCCCGGCAACTGGAGTTAAAAATCATTAGATTCCGGTGAATCCACTACCAACCCGTGATCCCTGGAGCTGCCAACCTGAAACCAACCATGCCCCCGCGTGCCCCTGCCGTGAAAGCGGTGAAAAAGCCGCAGGTGCCGGATCATGAAGTCATGCGGTGCATCGGCCGCGGCTCCTATGGCGAGGTGTGGCTGGCCCGAGGCGTGACGGGGGCCTGGCGGGCCGTGAAAGTGGTGCGACGCGAGGACTTTGAATCCGAGCGAACCTTCGAGCGTGAGTTCCAAGGGATCTTGAGTTTTGAACCGATTAGCCGGGATCATGAGGGGTTGGTTGATATTCTGCATGTAGGGCGGAATGTGGAGGAGGGCTTTTACTTTTATGTGATGGAATTGGCGGATGATCGCGAGTCCGGCGTGAAGATCAATGTGGTGGATTACGAGCCGCACACGCTGAGTTCGGATAAGGTGCGGAAGGTGAAACTTTCCTTGGATGAGGTCGTGGATATCGGCATCGCCCTGTCCGACGCCCTGTCGCACTTGCATGGTCAAGGGCTCAGCCACCGGGACATTAAGCCCAGCAACATTATCTTCGTGCAGAAGCGGGCCAAGTTGGCGGACATCGGACTGGTGGCTCAGTCGGGCCAGCAGACGTATGTGGGGACGGAGGGCTTCGTGCCACCGGAAGGCCCTGGGAGTAGCCAAGCGGACGTTTACAGCCTGGGCATGGTGCTCTATGAAATTAGCACGGGGAAGGATCGGCTGGCGTTTCCCGAGCTACCAGAGGATCCGCGCGGTAACGCCGAGAAGAAACGCTGGCGCATGTTGAACTCCGTCATCTGCAAAGCCTGTGACCCGATGCCGAGACGGCGTTTCGGCTCTGCCAAACACCTCTCGGATGCTCTGCGCCAAGTCCGCAAAGGGAAATACCATCGGCCCATTCTGCCGCGCGCGCTGAAGATTTTCGCGCTGAGCGCGGTGGCCTCCTTTGGCTTGGTGGCGGCCCGCACGCAGACGATGCCCTGGCCCCCGGGGGTGGTGGCCAACCGCCTGTCTGCCGTGACCCTGCCGGAGACCAAGCCCCGACGGAGCTTACCCACCACTGCGGTGGTGAAGATCGTCACTCGGCCAGCCGGAGCCAGCGTCTTTGCCGCTGGTAAAAAACTGGGTAAGACCCCGCTGGAACTCAACAATCAGCCACTTGGGAAAGCCACCTTTTCCCTCCGACTCGAGAATTATCTCCCGCTGGAAGTGGAACGCACCCTGGAACCGGAAGGAAATTTACCAATCGATTACGACCTTTTGGCAGCTCCTCCCTCCCCACAGAAGGAATGGGAGAATTCCGTGGGCATGAAATTTTTGCCAAAAAAGGACTGGCATGAATCCGAGAGTTTGGTGACCTACGATCAGTTTCTCAATCTGGTGGGCTATGCGCCCACTAACTTGGTTCCGGAAACGAATGCCGTGCGCATTCCTCGTGAGGAAGCGATGACTTTCTGTGAGGAATTGCTGAAGAAGGACCTCGAAGCTGGACGATTGGAACCGGAGCAGCATCTTTACCGACCCTTAGCGGTTCAGCTTCCTGACGTGGAGCCGCCAACCGAGGATGCCAAGGATCACATTGTCTTCCACGTCATCCTGCAACGGCAGGAATTTGGTGATATTTATGTGGAGAGCAACCCTCCCGGTGCCAGTATCTATGACGGTGACCGTCTGCTCGGGATCACTCCAAAGAACCTCGTCAAACATCAGAGCGGGCCCTATGAGTTCACCCTGCGCCTGCTGGGATATGACGATTTGATGCTCACCGGCTCCCTGGATAGTAAGCAAAAACTGGTGCTCAGCCGCCCCCTGATCAGATCCCGCCAGGCTATCTTCGGGATGCCCTTCGAGAATGAACTCGGCATGAAGTTCGCACCGGTGGGTGGGAGCCTGCTGGTTTCCGTTTGGGAAACCCGGGTGCGGGATTTTGCGGCATTCCTCAGTGCCACTGGAGCCCCTGAACATACCGTGGGCTGGGAGCAAACTCCAGAGCATCCGGTAGCCCGGATCAACCGGGAACAGGCACAGAAATTTTGCCAATGGCTTACGGAGGTCGATCACGGCAAGGGATTACTGCCGAAGAACCTTGAGTATCGTCTCCCGAAAGATAAAGAATGGAGTTTGGCGGCGGATCTTCCCGAACGGAATCTGGATGATCCATCGATGTTAGACAAAGGGGCCCGCGCCAACTACGTCTGGGGTGTCAACCTGTGGCCGCCCCCAGTTGAAAAGGGAAGGCAACCGGGCAACTTTTCCGATATTTCCCGCCTCAAGTTAGGGCCGGACGGCAAACCGATAGATAAGGATGCCAAACGTGAGCTGACCTTGGAAAAGGAGAAATATGACGACGGCTACGTTTATACCGCCCCCGTCGGAAGTTTCGTGCCGAATCGTTTTGGGATTTACGACTTGGCGGGCAACGTTGCTGAGTGGGTCACTGATAATTATGGCGCGAAGTTTCCGGATCACGGCATCACCCGCGGCGGGAGCTGGGATGATGGTAAAACGGAAGATGGCCAGCACCTAATGCTCTTAGCCAGCAGCCGCAAGGCCATCAAGCCCGACCTGCAAGACGGTCCCTATGGGTTCCGTTGTGTGATTGCGAAGAAGGCGGAGTGAACGCGGTTTGGCGGCCCCCGGGAGGTCGGTTATGGGGTCCCTAGAAATTTGCTAGTAGCACTGACCGCCCCAGTCCCATTGACGGTGCAACTGGTGGCAATGGTGGCGATGATGGCATTGCCTCCATCGCGTTTTCCACGGCAGGAAGTAGCAGTGGTGGCGGAAAGGCCAGCATTCCCACTGGTGCTAGTGCCGTAGCAGTTGGAGGCATTGACGGTGGACAAGCCCGTGGCGGAAGTGCTGGTTCCAGAGCACCCGATGGCGCTTTCATTGGCTTGGAGCCCAATGCCCGAGGTGCTGGTGCCGGAGCTTCCAGAGGCACTTCCAGTGGCTTGGAGGCCGATCCCGGTGGAGCTTTCTCCGATACAATTTTCCGCAATTTTGGTGCTGATTCCGACCCCACCCACAGAAACCCCACGGCAGTTCGTGGCGATGCGAGTAACGACGATGCCACTGCTGTTGGTGGGGGTAGAATTCACAACCTCTGCCGAGCAGTTGACCGCAATCTCACCAGCAATCCCGGTGTTGCCGGCTTTTTCCACGCTGCAATCCCGCACCATAGCCGCAGAGATGCCCTGGGCTCCGCAAATACTAACCACGCATTTATCCACTACCAGCGAGGCCGTCGTAGCGTCAGCCACGGCAATACCCCGGCCGCCCACGCGGGCGATGGCAAGATCGTGGATCCGCACGTTGATGGTAGCGGCATCCGCCACGACCACCCCATCCGCGAATCCAGCCTTGGTGAACGCGCTGCCGCTCAGGGTCGTGGCCCCCTGAATGTGCCCGTTGTAAACTTGCACATTGGTGCGAGCTCCGTTAATCGCCACCGCAATGCCTCCGAATGGTGAGGCGGTTGAGGAGATGGTAAATCCTCTGAGATCCAGTGAAACGCCATCAGCTGCAATGGTAATGGCTCCCCCGGAGGCGACGGTAAGATTTCCCGTGAGGTAGTAACTTCCAGAATTGGTGATATTAAACGGGACACTGGAAATGGGGATGCGGGTCTCAAGTTTGGCATCGATCTGGTCCAGCGTCTTCATGCTGGGGGCGGGCCCGCCTGGAGGTGTGAGTGCCCCCTGGCCAAAAAGCGGTCCGAGGGGCAGCGAGCAAAGGAATGCAACAAGGGATAATTTCATGGCGGAATTTTCAGGGGGCTGACGAGGTTAGCGAGACTGCATTTATCCTTGCAACAGCCTCCTCGTCAATGACCAGAAATTAATGGCGGCCACAGCGCTCTTATCCTAACGAGGTGGCGTCAGTCGATAGAATTCACGGGAGCCACCACCGGCCATGTCATCGAAATACTCCGCAATTGAACTGCCGGCCGTCACGACATCAATGGCCTGCCAGCTTCCACTTTGCAGGCTCGGGCTGCGCTCCACGATATAGGATTGCCCGGCCGTGCTGTCCCACGTGAAATGAAAATGGTGGGGGGACGTAGTTATGACCTGACGCAGGGCTGGGGGGGGTGGGAGGACGTGATATTTTATTTTGCGGACCAAGCCACTGTCATTACTAACTACTAGCAGGCTGCCGTCTGGAGCCACCGTAATTTGCCGCGGCTGACTATGACATTCAATCCCCGTTACCGGAAGGGCGAGCGGCGTGGGACCAACGTAGGTGACATCATTCTTGCCCCGTCCCAGCAGGAACAAATGAATTTTGGCGGTCGTATAATTGGCATCGCTATCCACATACCAGACTTTCCCGCCCCGATGCGTGCAGAGGAAATAACCACCGTTCGACGTGAAGGCGATGCCCCGCACTTGATTCAGCGTGGCGTCCTTCGCCAGCAACGTGCCTGTATCCGTGCTGTCCGGGGTTGAAGTGGCGGCGGCCCCGATCCCCGCCACCCGGGTCTTCGTGCTAGTCAGGGTTAGCGGATTGGTGGAATCCGTGTCAATGCGCCACACGCAGGAGTTTGCAGGAACGTCTTCCGCACGATCCGTCACATACAGTTTATGCGTGATGGGATTCACGTCGATATTGCCGGGATTAGTAAATTCCAAGAGCGCCCTGGTCGGAGCGGTCGGGTAGCGGGTGACGGCCTGAATCCCGCTCGTGGGAGTCCATTTCTTGACTACGCCGCCTAACGGCGGGCGATTCACAGACACCCCGATGGGCACTGGCTGACTCAGATCCGCCACTTCCTGCGTGTAATAAATCAAGTCTTCACTGGGACTAACCCACAGGCCGCGCCCCGAAGGCAACCACAAGGGATCTAGATCATTCACGACGGTCGTCATGGTGCCATCCAAGGCCACTTTGCGGATACGATGATTCCCTGCGTCGTAAATATAGACTACTCCGTTCGGTAAAACGCAAAGTCCATTGCAGCCGATCAAATTAATGCTGGTGGCGGGTCCGGGCACATCCGTCGTGATCACATTGTCCGGGGGATAATACGGTCCAGGTTGATGATAGGGCAGCGTTTCGGTGTAAGCGGGACTGGTGTAAATAGCGGGATAGTTGGTGCCGGCAAACCGCCGAATCCGGCCATCTGGAGTCACCTTGAGGATGCAGTTGCTAGCCTTGTCACCAATGAAGACATTGCCATAAGCATCCGCCATCGCGATGTGCGGATTGGATAAATTCACCGCAGTGGCCAGGGGAAATGCAGCCGTGGGATTGGCCACCGGATCCAGCGCCAGGTCATATGACGCCTGCCACTCGCTCGTCTCTGGCACCGTCGAGGTAGTCACCACTCCATTGCCAGCTAAATATCCCACGGTAGGATCAAAGCCTGCGGTGAGCGTTTGGAATTCGGTCAGGGCGCTGGCGAAACCCGGGATAGCGGCCAGCAAGGGGATCAAAGAGGATAGTTTCATGGGGGGGGATAGGCGGAGGGACCGATCCGCTACCACAATCTGTATCAATTTTGTCACGGAGGGGCAATGGTTCATTCAAAGCTTGACCCCGCATGAGCAACTATTCACACAGCTGTCATTTGGCAGAAGCTCCCCGTGCGGCAGTCCGCCCCGCTTGCAATCATTCCACTCACCGCTTATAAGGCGGTCATGGGCATCCCTCCTTGCCAGCCAATTGTTTCCGTTCAGGACTATTTAGAGGGTGAACTCGTCAGCGAGATTCGCCACGAATACGTTGACGGGCAGGTTTTTGCCATGGCGGGAGGCTCGGTCCGACATAACACCATTTGCGGAAACTTCTTTGCAGAACTGCGGGCGCACCTAAAAGGAAAGCCCTGCAAAGTTTTCATCGCAGATGTCAAAGCCCGGATTCTGGCCTTCCAACAGGAGACGTTCTATTACCCGGATGTGATGGTGGGTTGCGACGAACGGGATACGCATGAGCAATACCGGCGGTTTCCCAAGTTGATCATAGAAGTGCTCTCAGAGTCCACCGAACGCTTGGATCGGCGGGAGAAATTCGAACGCTACATCACGATCCCAACCCTCGAAGAATACGTCCTCGTGGAACAGCAGCGGCCTTGGGTAACCATTCATCGACGGAGATGCGAATGGAAGGGCGAAACGGTCGAGGGGCTGACCACAGTGCTCGAATTGGAGTCGGTGGGTCTTTCACTTCCCCTGGCGGCTTTCTATGAAAATGTCAGTCCGTCAGTGGGCGAGAGTTAATCCACGAGGTGTGGGTTTTGCTTCCAGCTAACCTGCCGCCACCGCTCCTTTCCTCAGCGTTTCCCAAATTTACGAGCGAGTTCCTGTCGGGAGATCTGCACCAGCGTGGGCTTTCCGGCCGGGCAACAGTAGGGCATCTCACAAGCTAGCAAGCGCTGCAGCAACCCCTCCATTTCCTCTGCGGTTCCAGACGGACGCAGACGCGCGGCTTGACGGGAGATGCTGGCTGCGATTGCCTCCACATCCAGCCGCCGCAGGGCCGCGCGCTCCCCGGCCTGCTTCAGATCGTGCAGTAAATCCGTGACGATCACCTCTGGATCGGCCGTATTTCCAAACGCGGCCGGCAGCGCATCCACCTTGAACGTGTGATGGCCGAACTCCTCAATGCCTACGCCCAGCTTGCGCAGCACGTCCAGTTGACCATGCACGAAGTCACTTTCCTTGGGGCTCAAATGCAGCGTATACGGAACCAGTAGCCCCTGCGAAACGGTGGTCTCGCTAACCGCACGGGCACTGGCTTCTTCGAACAATACCCGCTCCCAGGCGGCTCGGAAGTCCATCAGCACCAAGCCTTCTTCGCTTTCCATGAGCAAATACTCATCTGCCAGGAGCCCAATCTGCCGATACGAATGCTGCGGCTCTTTAGGCTGCTCATCCGGTTGCCTAACAGGCGGCAGCGCGGGCGCAGGAATCGTGTCAGGACTGAGCGCAGGACTTGGGGTAACGCGCGCCACCGGAGCCCCAGGGGTTGGCGTGGGCGTAGACGGCAACTCCGACCAATCATGCCGCAGGGAGACTTGCTCCGCCCGCGGAATGAGATCCGGCTGATGCGCTGGAGCCACCCACTTTGGTTGGGGCTGCGGGCGCGGGAGGTCCTCGCTGGAGTCAGTGAAATTTATCGGCACCGGCGGTTGATAGGTTTCCACCGGCCGACGTCCCCGCCGAATCACCTCGCTCAGGATAGCGGTTAGGTTGGCTTGCAGCCCAATCCCATCGCGGAAGCGCACTTCCTTTTTGGCTGGATGCACATTCACATCCACCTCGCGCGGATCCATATCCACGAAAAGAAACGTCACGGGATGCTGCCCTCTTGGCAAGGATTCGCCATACGCCGCCCGCAGCGCCTGCGTGAAGATGCCACTTTCTACTGGCCGACCATTGAGGAAAACCAGATACAGCGACCGATTCGACCGCGCCACCCCGGCCTCTCCCAGATAGCCGTGGACCGTAATTCCCCCCCGGGACTGCTCCGGCACTTCCAGCAAACGCTCCGCCAAGTCCGCCCCGGCCAGTCCGCGGATTCGCTCCAATAAACTTCCGCCGCCAGGCAATTGGAACACCAGCCGATCATCATGCGTCAGCGTAAAACTAACCGCCGGATGCGCCAGCGCCTGCACCCTGAGATGTTGTTCAATATGGCTGAACTCCGTGGACTCGGTGCGCAGGAATTTCCGCCGGGCGGGGATATTGAAGAATAAGTTCCGCACTTCAATCGTCGTGCCGGGAGCACCACCGCACTCCTCGATGGTCACCACCCTGCCCCCTTCTACTTGAATCCGCGTTCCGGAAATGGAGTCCGCTTCCCGTGTGCTCAGGGTAAATTTACTAACACTGGCAATACTGGGCATCGCCTCGCCACGAAAACCCAGCGTGCGGATGGCGCCCAAGTCCGCACTGGTCCGTAACTTGCTGGTGGCATGGCGTTCCAAACACCGCTCCGCATCCTCCCGATCCATCCCATGCCCATCATCCGTCACCCGAATCAAGGTTACCCCACCCCGCTGAATCACGACATCAATCCTCCCGGCCCCGGCGTCCAGACAATTTTCCACCAGTTCCTTCACCACCGACGCGGGCCGCTCCACTACCTCACCAGCAGCGACTTGGCTCGCAAGAATTTCAGACATTACTTGAATTCGCGCCATTTCCTTGCAAGATGGGTGCATGAATTCCCGTAAACAACAGACAATTTACATGGATTTTTCCGATTTTATTCTGTAAATTATCGTTATTGCAATTCTTTTCTGGAAATTCAGTCAGATTAGGCTTGCCTAGAACCCCTCCACCCCATGCCATGATTCAAGTCACCCCCACCGCTGCTCGTCACCTCCAAGCCCTCCTGGCCGAAAAAGGAGCGCTGGCGGCTGAGCAGGGATTGCGCCTCCTCGTGGAGCGCGGCGGATGCGCAGGCATGCAGTATCAGATGAAAATCGACTTTCCTGCCCCCGGGGATGAAATCGTTACCCTCGACGGCGTGATGTTCATTGTGGCCGCCGATAGTCAGAATTTCCTCGATGGGTGCCAAATTGACTATGAAGACAGTCTGGCGGACAGCGGTTTCCGCATCCATAATCCCAACGCGGTCCGCAGTTGCGGCTGTGGCACCTCTTTTGAGGCTGCCCCAGCACTCGCAGCGGCCCATCCCCCAGGCGAACCAGTTCCTTGTTCCTAATAACCTTCACGACCTTTCCCTTCACTCCCTAATCTCCGCATTCCGCGATCCCCCCCATGGCCCTCAACGTCGAATTTCTCAACGCCGGACGCAGCTCCTATTCTTCCCGGGGAGCCACTGCCAAGCCTGCAGATACTGGCCTTTTTTGGTGGACCATCATCATCACGCTGCTCTTAGGTGCCGCCATCGCCTCCTGGTTCTTCAGCATTTACGTTTTCAATTACCCAGAAGTTCCCTTTAACTACAAGCTCCTGAATCGCCTGCACAAGATTGAGCCGCTGAAGAAATTCGAGCGCAACGACGTGCCCAATGGGGTGGTCTATGGGGCCAAGGCGGCCTTTCAGAAATTCGATGTGCTGACCGACAAACAATTGGAGGAAAAGAGCGGTCTGCTCCGCCGCAGTTACTTGACCAATTACCGTGCCATTGAGGACAAGCCCATTTATATCAAGGGCGATTACAAGATTTACCAAGTCCGCCCCCTGACCACGGAAGACGTATTTCCCAGCGGTATCGTGGTGCGCGCCCAAGCGATTGAGCCAGTTGAAGGTGCTCCCATGGAATACCCCAACACGATTGTTGAATTCGTCTTCCCCACCAACGGGCCCGCTTTGGCCGCCTTCAATGTCGGGGATGTCTTGACCATCGATCAACGTTCCATTTACGCCAAGGAGGGCAGCGATAAAAAGGCCGACGCCCGCAAGTTCTTTGCCAGCGTCATTAACATGGAGCGCCTGCCACAGCACAAGCTATTGCTCACGCTGGTGCCTCTGCTCTATGGTAATTGCGAGATCAATGGCGATCCGGATTCCAAACTAACGATGGATCCTCCGGCTAAACTCAACTTGGAGGGGAAATGGCCGATCACGGAAGAGGCCACTGGGTCCATGGGCACCCCACCCACCAGTGTGGCCAACGCCGTGCCGGGTGAGCAATAACACTGCCACATGTTAATCCGGGAGGCTTCCTTTGCCGCCATCGATTTCGAGTCCGCAGGCGTGACCCGAGGCAGCACCGACGAGCCCGTGCAGATTGGTCTGGCGTTGTTGGAGCAACATGAACAAACCTGGCAATTGCGCCCGGAATGGTCGTTCCGCAGCTTCCTGCATTCCGATCAGAAAATCGTCTGGAGCGCGCAGAAAGTCCACGGAATCCGCACCGAAGACCTGACCGATGCCCCCCGTCTGTTGAGCCTCTGGCCCCGTCTCAACGCCACCCTGCGCCATCGCGTCGTGGTGGCGCATGGTGCCGGCACGGAGAAACGTTTCCTTCGCGCGTTTCCCATGCATGGCTTTGCACCATGGGTGGACACGTTGAAAGTCGCCCAAGCAGCCTTCCCCCATCAACCCGATTACTCACTCGAGGCGCTGAGCCAAATGCTAGGGGTTGTCGAAGCAACGCAAACGCACTGCCCCGGATCCACCTTCCACGATGCCCTCTTCGATGCCGTGGCCTCTCTGTTAGTGCTGCGGGAAATTCTGCTCCGGGCCGATTTAAGCAACGCCCCCATCCTTGATTTGCTCGCACCGGAGCGCAGCGCCTATTTTGCACAGCGCAAACGCTGAGCTGCCGACTTTACCGCGGCCGTGAACGATAAGTGCTTCATCGTCCTGTGGCGATGGTCTCACTCGTAAATAAACGTGGCCGTGATGGTGCTGTCCGTATCACTTACCAAACGCAACCAATAGGCTCCGAAGGCGGCGGGGAACTGATACTCGGTGGGTTTGCCGGGAGCGGACTCCAGGGTCGTCACCACCGTCCAGTCTCCACCGCAGGTGAAATCAGCCTCCACGCGCACCTTCGTCGCGCTGCGGCTCGTGAGGGTTAGGCGCTTCTGATCGTAGCCTGTGGCCAGATAGGCATCGCTCGGTGCATTTGCTTTCACTGCAGTGTCATACCACGGGCCGCCTTGACCACGGGGCTTTCCGAGTTCCCAGAGATCATCCACGGTGCCCGCCCAGAGCGCACATTTCTCATCGTCACTCTTGATGATATGCTCGCCCCCTGCGTCTGCGGTAATGCCACTCAGCACGAGTAGTCCACGATAACTAACATAGTCCTGAATCCGCCGATTATGCGTGGCGACGGGGCGTAGTTTCGGGAAACCACCCGCGTTTTCCGCCGGGACCTCATAGAAGGTGCCATGGGCGTTGAGCAAATTTCGCTCCGTGCAGATTTCACGCATCACGCGTTCCGCAGCGGCAGTATCAAAGGCGGCATCACCCTTAGGCAGACGCCACCGACGCTTCTTGGCATCGATATACAGCACGGAAGCCGCATCCACTATTAGTTTGGATGCCGGGATGGCCGCTTGTTTGGTCATTTCCTCGGCGGCTTTGGCATCGCTCACTTTCACGAGTTTGAGCGCGCCATCCAGATCGTAGCAACCCGCCTCGCCTGCATGGAAACGCAGCGTTTTGGCACCCGCTCCCATGGCGAGCAACGTCCCGCCACTGGCGGCAGGCGTCTTTGTAGAGGCCAAGCCATTAAATTTTGCAGATGCGGTGGGGCCACGTTCGTCGGCCTTCCGATAGTGGAAAAATGCCGTCACTTTGGGTGCGTCCTTGGCGGCGGTTAGGCGAATCCAGGTGCCCGCTTCCGTGGCCGGAAATTCCACCCACGCCGATCCCTGCGCGGGCACGGTCACGGCACGCAGGGGCTTCCATTCTCCCTTGCCAGCGGCATCCACTTCCAAATTCACCACCAATGGCTCCGTGCCTCCTTGGGTCAGGGACAGCGAGCGAAACGTAAACCCGCTGAAGAGGAAGGGATCGCTCGGTGTGTTTGCTGGCACCGACTCATTGACCCACACCGCACCGCGTCCTAACGCCGGCCCGAATTGATCCAACTGCGCAGGATTTACAAACCACAAATTCGACTGCGATTGCCCTGGTCCGGCCAGATTTCCTTTGAGCGCATCCTTGTTGAGGAACTCACTCTTCGCGGCATCGTCACAACCTAACACTACCTGATCACCCCAGCGGGCGAAGTCACCCACGACCTTGATGTAGGTGGAGCGTGGACTGATGCCAGCGGTGTTGGCGGCGGAGAAGGTCCTGGGGAATTTCCAGAAGGAACCATGCATCGTCATCAGCAGCGAGTCTTCGCCAATCTCCCGAATCCGCGGCCACTCGGTGTTCCAACCGTGGGCACCATCGTAGCAATGGGAAGCTTTCGGCAACCGATAGGCGGTCCATTTCCCATGATCCAACAACATCAGAATCAGCGAGCGATGATCCCAACCAATGCTCCACAGCGGATCCTCCGCGTTAGTCGTTCCGTAAATGCCACCAGGCCCGGTCACGTCGGTAAACTGATTGCGCCGCACCACCGTCCATTTATCCGCTTTTCCATCCCATTCCGCCAAGACCCCGGAAGGCGTGGCGGGATCTGTCAGCGCCTCCTTGGCGTGGTCGCCATTGTTGGCGTAAATGTAACGTCCCTGTCCTGACGCGAACCCTTTTCCATGATACCCCGGCAAGGCCGCGTGCCGACCGTCCTTCTGCTGCTCGTCCGCCCAGAGTTCCTTGGCCTCCAGGGTCTTCACATCTACTTCATAGATGCCCTCTTCCATCGTGGCATAGATCACCTTGCCGGCTGGATCGGTCAGGCTGCGGGCGGTGCCCGTGTGGCGGCCGAACATCTTGGTGTAGGGCATCACTCGCACCGTGCGGTCCGCGCCAATGGCATACGGCCCCATGAACAGTTGGTTGGATTCCCGATGAATCAGACGGTTGGCCGGCGTGCCCCCGATGCTTTCCGAGCGGATGATTTGCTGCTTATCCGGTGTGATCTCATACAGTTTGTCTGATGACCCCTTGGGCTGATGTGGCGCATAAGTCAGCACCCACAAGCGATCTGCCCAAGGCACCACCGCTCCGGTGCCGCATTCGCCCTCGTTGTTGAACATGGCCAATGAGGGATAGATGCCAGAAATCTGACGTGGAGCCTCCGACAGCAAGGGCAGGGCAGGCAAGGCAGATAGCAATAAGGAACAGGATAAGGTGATTTTCATAAAAGACATCGCAACTTGTTGTCATGACTCGCTGAAAACAACACGAACCTTGGCGGGAATGTTTCATCGCGTAGCTGCGATTTTCCCGGTCCTACGGGCGGGTCTCTCCATGCTAGTGTGACATTGTGTGGGGTAACTCAGTCCACAGCAGAAAAAGCCGGAGCCCACGAGGGGCTCCGGCTGGAATTCTTTGCGTTCGGTAAAGCGCGGGGCGGCTGGAGATTAATCCAGAGCGACCTTCAGCACTTGGCGACCACGGTAGGTGCCGCAAGCAGGGCAGGCTACGTGACCGGGAACCGGGGCTCCGCAGTTGGAACAGGATTGGAACAAGGGAGCATGCCAGCGGTTCGCTGCCACACGGCTCTTTTGTTTGCTACGGGAAACTCGTCTTTTGGGAACGGCCATGATCTGATGTCAGTTGGGGGTGGATATAAAGGATGTTAAAAAATTCTGCTACCGATCAGGATTAGTGATCGATCCGCTCTTTGACTTCATCCAGCACAGCCCACGGATCATTGGGTGATACGACGGTGTGGTCTTCAGAAATCGGCACATACTCGCTGGCGGAAGCGAATTTGCCCACAGCCGAACAGACACGCGTAGCATCAGAAGAATCTTCGCAATGCGGGTAGCCCGGGAGGGCGAGCAGTATGTCCTCCCGAAGAAACTCTGTCAAATCCAGATTTGATCTTCCTTCACGTTCTGTTTCACCCACATACGGGTTTAAATTTAACTTCCACGGAAATTTTTCTGCGCAGCGACTGCACTCCAATTCAAACTCTGACTCGACGGTTCCTTCCACGATCACCAAATCTTTGTCGAGCGTGACCTGCACGTCGAAGGTCGTTAATCCAATGGGGATGGGGCCATGCGGGTCCCGTTCGACAAATACGGCGGGCCGCAACTCCCCGACGAATTGGATCCCCTCTGGGGGAAGGTCATTCAAATGCACATTAAAGATGGCCATATGTTTGCTGGTTTCGGGGCAACTCTAGTCGCACGCAAGGGAAATACCAAGCGGCAATTGCAACGGGCGCGAAAATTTACTTGAGTTACCTGAGTCGATTGGATCAAAATTGGCTTGTCGGCCGGATCCATTCCTGTCACGATGTTGAGCTTATGAATAAATTCTCACTACCAAAATGGATGCGCCCGGTTCTGCTGGCCTTAGCCACCCTCGGCCTCGTGAGCTGCGCGGGCGGCCCGACGTATGCCGAGGTTAAAGGCACGCTGCCCCCCATCGCCAAGAACCAGGGGAGGGTCTTTGTCTATCGCCCGAGCAGCCTGGGTTTTGGTGTTAAACCCATGGTGAAAATTGATGGCAAAGAAGTCGGCCAGTCTGAGGGCCGAGGTTTCTTCTACACCGATCAAGCGCCTGGCACCCATGAAATTTCCCTGGCGACTGAGTGGAAGCACAAGAACACACTCCAAGTGCAGGCTGGCAAACCGAGCTTCGTCCATTGCAAGGTAGTCCCTGGCGTCTTGGTGGGCCACATCATTCCGAATCAAGTGGATCAGGCGGAAGCGGAGGCGGAGTTGAGTGAGTGCAAGCTTACGGAAAAGTAAGCGTCAAGGCATCCTTCCTAACAACTATTACCTGAAGCTGTCAGCGAAGAGTTGCTTCATGGCCGCCCATGATTGCTGGTCGGCCTTCTCTTGATAGGCCGGGCCGGGTTTCGTGAAGCCGTGCTGGGCACCTTCGTAGGTAACGAATTCCAACTTGGCTTTGGATTTCAGCATTTCTTCCTTAAAGGCGGGGACTTCTTGGTTCACATGTTGATCCGCCCCGCCATGGCAGACGAGGATCTTTGCTTTGATGGCGTTTTCAGCGGCAGGAGCGCTCGTGGCTAATCCGCCATGGAAACTGACCACCACTTGAATGTCGGCCCCGCTGCGGGCCAGTTCCAGAACACACGATCCTCCGAAACAATACCCGATGGCACCGAGGCGTTTCCCGTCCACTTGCGGACGGGATTTTAATTGATCCAGCCCGGCCATGACGCGGCGGCGGAGCAGGGGCAAATCCTTGCGGTAAGCGCCAGCACAGACCGCGCATTCTTTGGGGTCCGTGGGGCGGATGTCTTTGCCGTAAATGTCCGGAGCGAAGGCCACGTAACCCAAAGCGGCAATTTGCTTGGCGCGGTCCTTGGCATAATCCTGGAGGCCGGTCCAGTCGTGCACGACGAGCACGCCTGGCATCGGGGTGGTAATGGCATCATCGTAGGCGAGGAATCCCTCCAGCACGGTATCGCCTTCCTTATAGGTAACGGCTTCGGTGTGGATGGCTGCGCGAGACGAGGCCGCCAGAATCAGGAAGAGGGTGCAGATGCGGAGAAAGTTGGGTTTCATAGATGGGTGGAAACTTTCACGGAAACAACGCTTACGCAAGCAGCATGGCGGGCCATCTTAGGCTCCCGCAGTCCGCCGCGGACGATTGGTCTGCTGCAAGCCGTTCGTAAAGCGTTTGCAAATCTGACGGCTGCTCCTAATTGACGGATATGACGAATCGAATTGATACTGCTTTTGAACAACTACGAGCTTCCGGCGGGAAGGCGTTTGTGGCCTATGTTTGCGCTGGCGACCCTGATCTGGCGCGGACGGTGGAGATTGTGCAAGTGTTGGAGCGCTGCGGGGTGGATATTGTGGAGCTGGGCTTGCCCTTTTCCGATCCGCTGGCGGATGGCATTGTGAATCAAATGGCCGCAGGCCGGGCCTTGGCCGCAGGGGCGACGACCGCTGGCGTCCTGGAGACCGTGAAGGAAATTCGCAAGGTGTCCGCGGTGCCGTTAGTGTTGTTCACGTATTTGAATCCCGTCTATACCTATGGATTCGAGAAGTTCCATGCCGACGCAGCCGCAGCGGGGGCGGATGGGGTGCTGTTATTGGATTTGCCGGCCGATGAACAGTCCCGCAATGCCGAGTTGCCGCAGCAACATAATCTACGTCGGATCGGCTTGATTGCTCCCACCACTCCGCCGGAACGGGCGCAGCAGATCGCCAGTGTGGCGGAAGGCTTCATCTACTATATTTCCCGGGAAGGGGTAACTGGAGCGCAGGTGGCGTTGGCGGAAAATTTAGCCGCGCAGTCGGCGGCCATCATGGCGGTAAGCAAGGTGCCCGTGTGCGTGGGCTTCGGCATTTCCACGCCCGCGCAAGCGGCTGCGGTGACGGCGGCGGCGGACGGGGTAGTGGTGGGCAGCGCGATCGTGAAGGTGGTGGAGAAATATGGCAACAGTCCAGAATTGGCGGCCCAACTGGAAGCTTTCGTGCGCCCACTGGTGCTGGCGGCCAAGGGTTCCGGCAACGTGTAGTTTTTCCACCCCATGCCGATTTCCTCCGGGGCCATTCTCTCGGCCACCCTGCCCGTCTTCGCTTGTGTGGCGTTGGGGGCATGGCTGCGGGGTCGGGGAAAATTGCTGCCATCGGCTGACAGCTCGATTCTGTTTCTGGCCATCTATATAACTTATCCCGCTTACATTCTGCGGAAGATCCTGGGAGATCCGGAGTTGCACCGGGCCACCAATCTGTTGGTGCCAGCCCTCTGTGGGGCCGGATTTATGTTGCTGGCCATGGGGTTGGCGCGGTTGACGGCCCCTTGGTTCGGACTGCGCACGAAGGCGGAGAAGGGCACGTTTGCGGTCACGTGTTCGATCCAAAACTATGGCTATATTCCCATCCCCATTCTCTCGGCGTTATTTCCCGATCAAGCCTGGGTGGGGATCCTATTCATTTATACGCTGGGCGTAGAACTCGTCCTCTGGACCGTTGGGGTGGTGGTGTTGGGCGGAGATGGTAAAGCGAATCTCCGGCAACTAATGAATCCGGTGGTCCTGAGCATCGTGGTCGGGGTGGCGGCCAATTTCCTCGGCTGGGATACCTACGTGCCCGAGTGGCTGGGGCGCTGGCTGGAAATGATCGGGATGTGCTCCTTCCCGCTCGGGCTGATCATGTTCGGCACCTCCCTGGCGGATTTGCTAGGCACTCCTGGCTGGCATAGAGAATGGGGCACTCCGGTGGGTGGGATTCTCTTGCGACTGGCCCTACTGCCGCTGACCATGATCGGCCTGACCTACTGGATTCAGCCCGGGGAGCACCTGCGGCACATCATAGCCGTGCAGGCCGCCATGCCTGCCGCGATGATCCCCTTGATCATGGCGAAACGCTATGGAGGAGATGAGGGCACGGCTATGCGGGTCATCTTGTTCACCACTTTGGTTAGCTTGGGCACCATTCCTTTGGTGGTTCAGGCCGCTTTACGCTGGCTTCATTGACCGGGGCGGCATGCTTCCCCTTGAGTTCCTTGCTGGGATGACGAAATTTTTTCGCAAGGAGGCTCCCCCCTTGGCAATTCCCCCTTTACACCTTAGTATCCCTGCTGCTAAGTTGGTTGGTTTACGGGACTTTGGGATGTATGTCCACGGTCTCTTCTGATTTTCCAATTTTGCCAGTTTTCACTTCCGCCCATCCGGTTAAGCCCATTTTGCTATGAACTTCTCTAGCCGCCTCATTTTTGCTCTCGCCCTCACTGCCTCACCTCTGGCTGCCCAAGGACTGGAAATGCTTTCCGAAGTAGCGGAACGTCTTGGCGGTGCTGACATTGATGCCAAGAATGGTGTGACCTTCGACAAGAACGCCGGTTCTCTCGTCTGGGATGGTGGCATCCACCTGAAGTCAGAGGCGATGGAGATTTTTGCAGAACGTGCTGAATACGTGGTGGAACAGGAACATCTGGTCATCACAGGTGATGTGTCGGTTTATAAGGACGGCATGGTTTATCGTGGAGAAAAAGCCATTTATTCCAGCAAGACCAATCAGTTGGATGCGAGCGGAATGCGCAGTTCGCTTGAGCCCCGTGCCCCTTTGTGGTTCAAGTCATCTTCCTTCAACAGTGCGACTAGTGGTGACGTCGAGGTGATCAACTCCAGCGGAATGGAAATCACCACGGAAGACTCTTCCGATCCGGGCTTCCACATCTCCGCCAAAGAAGTCAAAATTTACCCAGAGGACCGGATCGTCTTCAAGAATCTGAAAGCCTACATTGGTGACGTGCCCGTCTTCTGGCTTCCTTATCTGGCCCAACCGCTGGATGAGGAACAGGGTTACACCTTCACCCCAGGCTATCGCAGCAACATGGGGGGCTTCCTGCTTAATCAATTTGGTGATGTCATCGGAGACCATTCCATCATCAAATACAAGCTCGACGGCTACTCCGCCCGCGGCATTGGCACTGGCTTGGAGATCCACTCACGCAAGTTTAAAGAGATGGCTCAGGGGCAAAATTTCGGTAAATTCAATTTCTATTGGATCAATGACACCAACCCTCTGGAAGGTGGCTTGGCCACCAATCAGGATCGCACTGGGGTTGACGCCAATCGCTATCGGGTCAATCTCCAGCACCGGGTCTATCTCCCGGGGCCTGAAGCGAGCGATCTCTACATCGATCTGGATCTGAACAAAATCAGCGACGAGTTCTTCTACGAAGACTTCTTCCCATGGGAATTCCGCGAAGACCCGCAGCCAGATAATATCATCAATATCGTGAAGACCCATGAACGGGGTGAGTTAAGTGTGCTGACGCGTCTGCAACTCAATGATTTCTACTCCACGGATACCCGCCTGCCAGAAATCGCGCTGGAGGCGGTCAAGCAGCCGATCGGACAAACCGGCCTCTTCTACGGCAGCAACACCAGCTTCGGGATTTTGGAAGATCACTTGGGGTCGGGAGACAAGGACGCGCTAACTAGGCGGATCGACCAGATCGAAGCGCTGCTGGCAGCTGACGCCGCAGGCATTCCACTGGAAGAGGCCTTGACCAAAGACGGCAAAAAGGTCAACATTGAGAAGGTTGGCAACGGCATCTTGAAACCAGGTGAGAAGTTCAAATTATCCCAAGCGGACGACGTTCTTAGCCAATTGCGCAGCCAAGCCAATGAATCCAAGTTCAATCGCTTCCATACCTACCACGAGCTGAGCTATCCCACGGTGGTAGGCGGTGGCATCACGCTGGCACCCCGGGTTGGCGTTGGTTTTACGAATTACTCCAGTGTGAGTGGCCCGCAGCCGCTGAATACCTCCCGGGCCATCGTGGCCGCAGGACTGGAGGCATCCACCAAATTCTCCCGCACCTATGATGATGTGGTCATCCCCAGCCTCGGGCTCAATGGCGTGCGTCATGTGGTCCAGCCCTACCTCAACTGGTCGTATGTCAACGCCGACGACCAAGGGACCGAATTCGGTGGCATCGACCGCTTGGTCCGCAGCACCGAGCCGCGGTCGCTCGACGTCAATAATTTCACGGCGGTTGATTCACTCAGTAACTGGAACATCGTGCGCGCTGGTGTCACCAATCGCTTCCAAACCAAGCGCAATGGAGGAAGTTTCAACTGGCTCCAAACCAACACCTACGTCGATGCCTACATCGAGGATCCGGAATTCGACCGTTCGCTCTCCAACCTCTACAACGAGATTACCTTCGAACCACTGAGCTGGATGCGCCTCAATATCGATTCCCAATTGCCCATCGGCGGTGGTGACAATTCATTCTCCCAACTCAACACTCGCGTGCGCTTCATGCCCCGCAAGGACTTGGAGTTCACGATTGGACACCGTTTCCTCAAGGACCATCCTTACTTTGAAAATAGCAGCCTGATCGACCTGGGCACATACTACCGGATTAATGACAACTGGGGCATCAGTGCTTACGAGCGTTTCGAAGCGGACGACAGCACGCTGGAAATGCAACAATACTCCATTCATCGCGACCTCGCTTCATGGGCTATGTCCTTGGGTGCAGTGATCCGTGACAACCGTGGCGAAACCGAATATGGCATGGTGTTCAGTCTTACGCTGAAGGAATTCCCCGGCGTGCGGATTCCCATCGATTACGACCCCACTGGCGGAAACCGCTAATCGCCAGCACCAGAGCCACGACGAGGATGAAACCGCTCCTAGTCGCGCCCGTTTATGCTGCACTAACGTGGTTCCTTTCCCGCGCAGAGCCTGCGCATGCCGCTGCGGACGGTCAGTCCCTCTACACTCAGTATTGCGCCATGTGCCACCAGGCGGGTGGCCAGGGTATCCCTGCAATTTTTCCGCCGTTGGCAAAATCTGATTTCCTAAAACAACAACGGATCAAGGCCATCCAAGCTCCCTGTGAAGGCCTTTCTGGGAAGATCGTGGTGAACGGTCTGGAATATAACAGCGCCATGCCCATGGTGGTGCTGGATGATGTCAAGCTGGCTGCCGTGATGACTTATATTTTCACCAGTTGGGGGAATGCCGAAGCGCCCGTGGATGAAAAGGAAGTCGCTCAGGCGCGGGCGGGAACCAAGTTTCCCACCTTCGTGAAACTGCAGGCTGCCAATGGCTTCAGTCCATTGCCCACGGCACCGGAAGGCTGGGAACTGGCCGAAGCCGGACAACTTCAGTTCTCCCCCGCGCGCATGGCTTATCGACCCGGGGATTCCATGGTGCTGCTGTTAACCGGGGACGGCCATGTCTGGAATTTTTCCCCCAGCACTGGCCAAGCCGCGCACTTGCTGGCGCCTTCGGATTACCTGGACCCCAAGCAGGGCACGCCCGCCTCCTACGGCATCGGTTGGGATCGTGAGCATCACTTCTACATCACCAGCAACCAACGCCAGGAGTTCGTCATTCCCAACGTGAACCTTGCCACCGTCTGGCGCACCACTCCGATTCTCCCCGGTTCACCCCTAACTTCGTTACCGAAACCAACCGCGTGGTTCCAAACGAAATACAACTGGGGCATCGGCGGCTTTAACCACGGTATCTCTCACATCGCACAGGGGCCGGACGGATTCCTCTACGTCACCAGCGGCAGCCGCACGGACGGCGGTGAACTCGGCAATGATGAACGATACTCCAAAGAAGGCGAAACTCCGGTGACGGCCTGCCTCTGGAAATTGGATCCCAAGCTGGAGCATCCCATCTTGGAAACTTTCGCTCATGGGATGCGCAATGCCTTCGGCTTCGCTTGGACCAGTGCCGGAGAGCACTATGCCGTAGTCAACGGTCCCGATGCGGACATGCCAGAAGAACTCGACCACCTCAAGCCAGGGAAACATTACGGGTTCCCCTATCAGTTCGGAGACTCCACCGCCAAAGCCTATCCCTACACCCCCGAAGCCCCGGTGGGACTAACGTTTACCTACCCAGTCCTGAATCAAGGGCCGGACGGGCTGGACTATCAGAAGAAGATCCCCACCGCCACCTTTACCCCGCACAGCAGTCCCGCAGGAATCATTTGGTTGGAAGATGAAATTTATCCCTCAGCGTATCGCCACAGCTTCTTCACCGTGCGCTTCGGAAATCTCCTCACGCGGGACCAAGATTCCGGGTTCGACCTGCTTCAGATCAAATTAAACCCTGCCACGGAATCAGGCGAAACCGCCACCATCAAGACGATTCTGCATCCCTTGGCCCGTCCAATCGATCTGATCGAATACCGCCCTGGCCACCTCCTCATCGCAGAATATAGCCGAGGCATTACTTACGCCGCAGGACTGGGGCAACCTGGACGCATTCTGAGCTTCCGGCTGAAATCGAGGCCCTGAAGAATTATAATCCTGGAATCAGCGAGTTAAGCAGCGCATTCTCCAGAATTGGGGTCACCCGATCTTCGACTTCGGGCTTACCCGTCGGCCCTGTGAGACCCATGGGAATGCTCAGGCGTCCATCGGGAAGAATGAGATTCTGTTTGCGAAACAACTCCATAACTTTATCCGCCAACGGGCCACCAAAGCTGCTGCCCAGTTTATTCCGGATGAATTCCTGCAGGCCTTTGAGCGCCTGATCTGACACAGATTTCGAACCGGTTATTTTTAGATCCAGTTGGCAGGTCTCGTCGGACAAATTGAACCAACTACCTCGGTTCAGCGCTAGTTCGTAGTTGTCCAGCGCGAGCAAAAAGTCGCTCTGGGTCGTGAGTTTGTTGGCCCCATAGGTCATCTCGACACGGGCGTCATTTTGAATGGTGGCTCGGTCAGGGAGCGGTTCCACGATTAGGCCATACTTTTCCCACTTTTTCATCTTTTCATAAATCCGCTTGAGTGCAGGCACGTCCTGAAAGGTAGAATCCTTCGCGATCATGACCGCAAAGGGAACTTCTTGCAGATGGCCGGTTTTGGGATCAAAGGGAGACGCGTCCAATCGCAACTGCACGCCCAGATCCACCTGCTGCGCCATCTTCTTGGCGAAGATCTGGAACCGACCATCCAAACTCATTCCCAGATGGTTTTTCTGGGTCAGATGACCGCCATCAATCAGCACGTTCTGTAAAGTCAGATTAGCATCCTCAAAACGCACCAACTGCCGGCTCTTCATGTTCTTGAAATCCAGACGCACATGCTCGATGCGGGCATTGGCGATGGCTGGAGCCAGCGGTAAATCCTTGGCGCGGAACTCACGCTCGACTGCGGGTTCAGTCCCGGGCAGGTTGGGTTGTTTAATCAACGCAGGGTTCGGCTTGCCAGCCACGATCAACGGTTTGGTAAAGAGCACATTGAGGGCACTCGCCCCGGTTTCAGGGGTCTCAGCATACAAACTAACCTGTTGCACCAGCAATTGATCCACCTGCAAATCCCGTTTCAGCAGGCCCCACAAGCTGATGGATAAATCCAGATTTTCCACCCCCAGAATGACCGCCTTGCCCTCCAAAGGCAGCCTTTCGGCTAGGGGCCTGCCCGCGTCCGCATCCGCCTCACGCGCCGCAAGTTTCAGCCCCTTTAAGGTGACTTTCGCAGGCAGACTCCATAAGTTCACGGAACCACCCGTCACTTCGGCCCGGCAGTTGTAGGTGGCCTCTATGCGTTCCACCAGCGCAGCAGGCTGGGCCCATCGCGAGAGCAACCATTGCAGGATAACCAACAGCAGTAATGGCAATACCAGTAAAAGTGTTAGCCATACCTTCCAACGAGCGAGCAGACGTTTGATCATCAAGTATCGTAAACGCATACAGCCGCTTGGCGAATAGTAAATGGCGTCGTGCGCTACGCCATTGCGACTCCGCTGGCAGCGCAGACAAATCCCCCCAACTGGGCTATGCTGGGGACGAACCACGGCGGCTCAGCGTGGCCATGGCAACCAATACCCCCAGCGTGACGGTGGCCAGGACCAGATGGGCTGGTTGCAAATAGGCTGGGAGATTCAAGCGGATTAACAGAACCCCGATGCCATAACTGGCTCCCAAACAGGCACCGAGAACCATGTTCAATCCAGCAAACGGGCGGGCGGGATTGAGGCGGAGCCCGAAGAAGAGCCAGGCCACCCCAAATACGGTCAACGCTGCAAGGAGGCGGTGGGCCAGATAAGTCTGTCCAAGGAAAGACTCCAACGACACCCTGCCGTCACAGCAATGACCTGCATCAATGAAGGTGTCCACCTGCTCCCGCATCTGGGTGCCCAACAGGATTTGCCCCACCACTAGTCCGAGAGATAACCACAGCGCTTGACGCATTTTTGAAGATAAGACAATGGCGGACTGTTGTTTCACCCGCTGCCAGATGCGACCACTGGCAATCACCGATCCCATCACCAAGAGCAGTCCGCCGAGCATGTGAATCGTCACCTGGCGAGGGTGTAAATTTTTGTCCACCACCGTTTTACCCAACCAAATCACGATCGCTGCCAAGATCATCGCGCTCACGAGCAGTAATGGTGTCCCGCGGTCCTTCCTCCAGGCGAAGCAGCTGGCGATGAAAACTCCGAGCAAAGCAAATCCAAATGCCGCCCCCAGGAGACGATTCGTGTATTCGGTCCACGTTTTGAAAGCATTGAAGGGGGAAATTTCCTGGCCAGGATAGCGCGTCTGGTAGTCCGCAGGTAACTCTGAAACATCCGTGGGTGGGATCCAATGGCCAAAACACTTTGGCCAGTCAGGACACCCCATACCGGAGCCCGTGGCCCGAACGACTGATCCAGCCACTACCACCAAGCCTACAAGAATGGTGGCGCTCAAAGCCAACCGCAGCAACCAACGGTCGAACGTAGTGCTCATGGCAACTACTGCGCAGGGGCGGGTGTCGGAGCTGGCGGAGCAATTGGTGCTGCAGCCGCAGCAGGCGTGGGAGTGGCTGGCGCAGCAGCAGCCGCTCCAAAGGTGTTTTGCTCCTTAACCCAGGCATCGTATTCCTTCTGCGAGACAATATTCATCAGCCCCTTCATGACGCCATGACCTGGCCCGCAAAGCTGACCGCAAATAATTTCAGATTGACCCACCAGAGTGGGAATGAACCAAACACGATTCAACTGACCAGGAACCGCATCCGTCGTAACCCGAGCGCGGACCAGCGCCAGATTATGGATGACGTCCTTGGAGGTAACGCCCACCACGATTTTCTTGTCCAATGGCACCCAGAGTTCAGAGACGACAATGTCATCCTTACCGTTCGGATCATCGGGGTCGATGCCGGCATTGTTCGATCCGCTATAGTTGCGGGGATCGGTGTTGCCGAATCGACCGTCAGCCCCGGCATAATGGAAAGTCCAGTTATATTGCTGAGCAATCGCACGAACTTGCACAACGTCATCCCCCACTGGGATGTCATCGGTGCGCTGACCCCAAAGCGGAAAAGCGAATCCGAGCAGCAGCACCACCTCTGTCACGATCACGCCGATTTCGATATGGCTCGAGGCATGGCTTTGCACACCGCCGTAATCTGCCTTGGGGTGGTTCCGACGATTGAAACGCCACAAGACGAAGACCACAAACACGGACCAGCCAATGCCAAGGAAGAGCATGAACCAGTGAACCAGTTCAAGGAGGTTATCGACTAACTCTCCGTGGACGGAGCCACATTCGGTAATGCCAAGGAGTTTATTGAGAATGCCCATAGGTTATGAAAGTAGGATAAATCGCGAATAGAAGGGGGGAAGTTTAATCTAGGAGTCTTGAGCGTGCTTGCGGGCTCGCTTGGCAAAGTTGTAAGCCGTGACGGCCAAGCAGCCAAAAATGAGCACGAGAACTCCGAGCATCATGAAAATACCCAAATTGGCAGCCTTTTGGGTGACGCCACCACGGTCAGTCATACACGTGGAACACGCGAGGAAGTGAAAGGAAGAGATGAGGGTGCTCATACGAAAAGAAGTTTAGTGGACAATAATAAGGGCGGCCTTTTTCCTGACGAACCAGACCCCATAAATCAAGATCACAGCCCCCAGAGCAGCCGTGACGGCTCCTGGAATCTGCATCCCCTGACTACCTTCACCAAAGAACGCCCACGCGGAAAATCCGGCACAGAACAGAACTGCAATCGTGATGAAAAAAATGTGGAAGCCTTTGAGGGACATGAGATTGGGAGGTTACTTTTTGAAAACCATGTTGTGAGTTTGATCTGCCGGAAGCGGGTCCTTCTGCGCAGAGAGGAACAAGAACATCATCACGGCAAAGAAGATGGAAGTGAAAATCAGGAACTTGAAAATGATCGTCTTCTCGTTTTTCAAGTGCATGAAGATCAACGCTACCAGGGAGCACTTGAACGTAGCGATGGATAAACCGAGGGTGATGTTGGCCCAGCGATGGTGGAGGTCAAAAACATCCATGAAGGCGGCTCCGACAGTCAGAACCGTGCCACCGAAGAGGATTGCCCCGACGATGAGATACGTCTTGATGTGGGCGGACCAATCGTGATCATGGGGATCGCCAGGAAGGGTGGGAGAAGTAGAATCAGACATAGAGAAAGAGATGAGGTCAGCTTACATCAAATAATAGAGCGGGAACAGGAAGATCCAAACCAGATCGACGAAGTGCCAGAACAACCCACCAACTTCGATACGGTTGGCCAGCTGATCAGGATTCGTTTCATACATTTTACGTCCGGTGCACAGGAACCAAAGCAGCACTGCGGCACCACCAATCACGTGCAGACCATGCAGACCTGTCATCATGAAGTAGATGGCGTAGAAGTTGTTGTAACGCGGGGTAAAATTTGAGAAGAAGCGCTTGTCGGCCCGGTCAATTTCGATCAGTTTGCTGTGATCCAGACTGTGCGCCCATTCCTTATCGTCCTCATCGTTGTAGCGGTCTGCGCGGCGGGTAACGTCTTCATCGCCAGTGGATTTCACTCGATCTGCGGCATCCACCTTAATGTTGTTGAAGAGCCAAGGCTTGTGTTCTTTTAATTCCTTAAGGCTCTTCTCGCGCGAGGCGAAGAACTTAGCCTTCATGTCCTCGCCCAGGTATTTCCAGGCGGTGGATTTGTCCATGTTTTTGGCATGGCGGAGATCAATGCAGTCCGGAATGAATTCGATGGAATCGGTTACCAGCTTCCCAGTTACTTTGGTTTCCTCCCGAAAGACCAGTGAGCCTTTGTCATACGAAAGCAGATCGCGCTCTCCAACCTTCAAGAGTAATGGCTCTCCGACAACTTCTAAAGTGACGCTTTCAGGCACCGTTAGCGGTGGACGCTGATATTCTTTATTTCCCGCATCCAAGGCGGCACGCTCTAAGGCATTGGCCGCTTTATGGGCGGTCATATACTTGGCACGCTCCTCGCTGAGCCAGGCCTTAGTCAACTCAACTTCCTTACCATCCTGAGTCTTCACTTTGATCGGGTCCTTCCCCTCCACGTCATGGTAGAGATGTTCCCCTTCCACGGGATGGTGTTCATCAAATTTAGCGTTCTTCTCCACCCGGTAATCCAAGACCCGCAGGTCAGAGCTTGGGTTCTTCAGGGAGATGGTAATCTTGTTGACTTCGCCAAAGACAATTTTGTCGCCTTGTTTGCTGTGACCCACGTGGCCTTCCATGATGGTGCCATCAGTCAGGGTGATTCCGTAGTGGTGGAATTTACCCCAGTATTCGTAGGATTTTAGTCCCATGAAGGCCACCGCGCAGAGGATGGTGATGGCCAAATACATCTGATATTTGCGGTATTGCCGCATCTTCAAGGAAGCCCACGCCATCACCACGGTGACAGAGGAGAAGATCAGGACAAAGGTATTGGTCAAGCCGGGCCAAACGATGAGGTCATGGAACGGCCAAGCGAAGTCAGCCCCCACTCGCAGGAAGATGTAGGATGAGAACAACCCGCCGAAGAGCATTACTTCAGAGGCTAGAAACAGCCAGATGCCAAGCTTGGGGTTGGCCAGTCCGGTATCGGGACGTGGTTGAACGGTATAAGGAATCTCCATTGAGAAATGAAAGTGAGAAGTGGAAGAGTGAAGGAATGTCCTAGTGGGTGTGGGCAGGCGCTTTCGGCGTCTCGGGCAATTCTTTGGCACCGTGAGCCTTTTCGTAATCATTTAACGGAGCCCACTGAGGAATGAAGTCATCGGTGGTTCCAGGAGCGGCGTATTCATAAGGCCCGCGGTTGGCCACGGGTTCGATGAGGAAGTTGCCATGGGGAGGAGGCGTGGGAGTGGCCCATTCCAAGGTCGTGGCGCGCCATGGATTATCATCGTTGACCTTTTTGGCGAAGAAGATGGTGTAAACCAAGTTAATGATGAAGGGCAACTGGGCGGCAGCCAGCCAGAAGGCTGCACTCGACATCAACCCGTTGAGGTGGAGGTATCCCTTGGAGGTTTCTGGGAAGCCAAGACCACCGTTATACCAGCGACGGTGAAACCCAGCCATCCCCTGCCAGAACATCGGGGCAAAAATCAGGTTCATACAGATCAGACTTGGCCAAAAATGCAGGTGACCGAGGAAGCTATTGAGCTTCTTACCGGACATTTTAGGGAACCAATGATAAATTCCACCGAACATGGCGAAGATGGTTCCTGGAGCTACCACGTAGTGGAAGTGACCGATCACGTAGTAGGTGTCATGCAAGTAGAGGTCGATCATGTTGAAGGCCAACGGAAGACCCGTCAGACCACCGATTCCGAACATGGGAAGGAACGCCGTGGCCCAAAGCATGGGCACCGTAAATCGAATCGACCCACCCCACAGAGAAATCATCAAACAGGTCAGCAGGATGACCGAGGGGACGGAAATCATGACCGTAGTAAACTGGAAGAACGTGGAAATGGATTGACCCATGCCGGTCATATACATGTGGTGAGCCCAGACGATGAAACTGAGGAAGCCCAGCACGAGCACGCCACCGACCATGGATTTATAGCCCCAAAGCGGACGACGCGTATTGGCTGGAATAATGTCAGAACAGATGGCGATGCCAGGAAGAATCAACACGTAAACTTCAGGGTGGGCCAGGAACCAGAACAAATGCTGATAGAGCAGCGGGCTGCCACCACCGGAAATGTCCAGGTGCTGGCCGTTGACATACAGGCCAGTGGGGAGGTAGAAGCTGGAACCGAAGACCCGGTCGGACAATTGCAGCAAGGCGGCTACTTCGAGTGGTGGGAAGGCCAGCAGCAGAAGGAAGGCAATGACCATCATGGCCCAGGAGAAGAATGGCACCCGCATCCAAGTCATGCCCTTGGCCCGGAGATTCATGACCGTGGTAATGAAATTGACCGCGCCCAACAAAGAAGCGCTGATGTTGAAGACCATCGCAAGCAGCCAGATCGTTTGTCCGTGCAACCACGGGTTTGGCGAATGAGCACCCACCGTGGATGCCAGGGGAGAATAATTCGTCCAACCCGATTGAGCAGCACCTTCAGGGACGAAGAAACTGCCAAACATCAGGATGCCGGAAACGAGGAAGAGCCAGAAACTCCACATGTTCAACCGGGGAAAGGCCATATCGACTGCGCCCACTTGGAGCGGCATGACGAAGTTACCAAAAGCGGCCACACCCAGTGGCACCACCCCGAAAAACACCATGATGGTTCCGTGCATGGCCCCAAACATATTATAGAGCGTGCCATCCATGACCCCGTTGGGAGCCCATTGATCCATGAATCCTTTACCGAACATGCCCAACAGCGTGCGAATCCACACTGGCATGATTTCACCTGGATGCGCGATGCTCCAACGCATGGCAATCATCAAAATAAACCCGATAGCCAGGAAAATCAGACCGCAGATGCCATACTGCATGCCGATCATTTTGTGATCGGTGCTGAAGACATATTTCCTCAGGAAAGATGGATTGTGGTGGTCATCATGACCATGGTCATGATCGTGGGTGTGATCGGCGTGGGCAGCAGCACTCATGGTAATTTTTCCGGTTCTGGATGGAGAATTCCGTAAAGGGTTAGAAGATTATTTGGCGGCCGGGGCCGGGGCGTTGGCAGGGGCCGGAGCGGCACCAGCGGCGGGAGCAGCACCGCCAGCGACAAGCGGTTTTTTGCTGGGAGGAAGGTTGGCGTCAGCCGGGATCTTCTCCAAGTCGGCAAAAGGAATTGGACTTGGCAAGGCGGAGATCTCCGCAGTGTAAGCTTTGATCTGATCATCCATAATGAACGAGCCCTTATTGCTCCAGTTATTGCGCACGAAGGAGAGCACTTGCGCCAACTGTTTGTCGTTTAAATTTACGCCACCTTTGGCATTCATCACGGCAGTGCCGTAAGTGGTTCCTTTGACGTGGATCGGTCCCATCAGGCCTTTCAAGCCGATGGTAGCGATGCGCTTTTCACCACCCACAACCCATTCGGAACCGTCCAGTGGCGGGATGCCAGCAGAGGCATTTCCCAGACCGTTCGGCTGATGGCAGCCTTGGCAGGCGGTGCTGTAAACTCCGGCTCCATCCTTGAGCCACTTGACGTCTGGTGGGGTGGTGTCCTCAGCAGCTCCAGTATTTTTAGGGCGCTCTGCCTTGGGCGCTCCAATGTTGGCCCCGATGAATCCGCCCGCAAAGATAAAAACCGCAGCGGAGAGAATCAACGGGAGATTGCTCAAAGGCGCTTCGTGGGTCGGTTGGACGACGTTTTCACGGGCGGCAGCTGAATGGGCCCGGGCCACATTCATGGTGGGTTGGGCATCGATGTTGTCGTTTGGTTGGCTCATGGCGGCAAAGGAACAGGGTGGGGAATTATTTCGCAGCGGCTTTCTTCTCGGCTACGGTTTTGCCGCTGATAGAGATCGGCAGGGGGAGGTCACGTCTCAAGGCCAGAAGATATTCTGCCAGGGCTTTCGCGTCACTAGTAGGAACGACTTGTTTGCCGTCTGGGATGCCTGCGTTCTTTACTCCGTCCACTCGTGGCTGGCCTTCAATCTCAACTTCATCGTAGAGGCTATGAAAGCTGGGGTGATTGGACCAAGCACGCACGCTCTTGGGGGCAAACAAATATTGATGCAGTTCGGCTTCTGATTTGAAACGATATCCTGCATTGGCGAGGTCCGGCCCGATCCGTCGTTGCCCGATCATGGCGAAATCTTCTCCGAGATAATCCCACGGAGTGGATTCGCGTGTTTCCGTCAGTCCTTTGGCCGTTTGATCTGCACCCCAACCCTTTTTGAATTGGTCAACTCCATTGGCGCTAACACGAATGATTTGGGTGTGGCACTGGGCGCATCCCAGACGGGCATACACTTTTTGCCCGCGGCTCTTGGACCCCACGGTCGCAGCAGGATAAACCACCCCTTTCAAATCAGGGCGCTCATAGAACTCGGTATCCACTTCCATTCCGAGATCAGGATGGGTGTCCGCAGAAGAATACGGAATGGGCTGACGAGCGCGTTCTTCCGCATAAGGCTTGAGCACCAGAGCGAAGGCTGGCAAGCCGAAGCAAGCGGCCAGACCGAGAATGAATTTGGGCAAACTTTCCATGAGTGAAATCAGTCGTTGAGCGGTTTGATTAAGCGGTTTCGGCACCTTCGTGGGTCATGACCAATTCGGCATGATCCACCTCGGGTTCGGGGTCTTGAATCATGGTGGGAGCGCCCGCTTTGCGGCCCTTGTTCATCACCATGAGAGCCAGGTGGCTGAAGAAAGAAAGGTTGGCCACGAGGACCAGCATCCAAGCCACTGCGGTGCCAGTGCGGAAGCCTTGGCCGAAGGTGATGGTTGCTTGCATATCCCGGTTCCATTCGTCAATCGAGGCGCCATACCACAGGCCACTCGCCAGCAGCAGCATGCCAATGGCCACGCTGCCGTAGGCGGAGAACCAAAAGTGGAAGCGAATGCGCGAACCGCTCACCCACTCACACCCAGTGACTCGGGGAACGATGAAATAAATGGCACCAAACATCACCATCGAGAAGAACATATAGATAGCGAAAAAGTGCGCGGCATCCTGCGCATAGGAGAACTGAGCGAAACGCCCCACCGAGGCCGTGGTCAGCAGCGCCATGATACAGCAGGAAATGCTATAGCCGATGGCCCCGAAGAAGGTGAACCGGAGGGTGGCGCTATATTGGACCAAATTATGGTTCCCGCGCACCGTATTGAAGTGGTTTACGGCCACCGCAATGACTGGAACCAGCAGGAGGATTTGCGCCCCACCGGAGATGGCAGGCATCCACCGAGGCAGCGGTCCCCCGAGCAGTTCCTGCATGCCGGTCCATCCGCCCAGAGCCAGCAGCGTCCAGAAGGCCAACTTAGCCAATTGGTAACTATAAATAGCCTGACCAGTGATTTTGGGAATAATGTAGTAGGCGGCTCCGAGGGCCACGGGAGCAAACCAAAGGAAGGTTAAATTCCCCGCATACCAAGAGGCGATGGCAGGGCCCATGACCCCAGTCCCTTTAAGAGTATTGATGATGACATTGGCAATGAGATACATCCATGGGAAAGTGAAGCAAGCCGCCAGCAGATACCACTGGGAAATGAACACCTCACCCTTGCGACGGGCTTGGAACATAATGACCATCCACACGGTAATGAGGAGGTAAGCGGTAAGCAGGATGGGCCAGGCGACTGGCGGCATTTCCAGCCACTTAGCGGCCGTGCCGTAGCCGCCGAGGATGCCAGCTACTCCTACGAGCACACCCAGATTCCAGAAATGACCGGCTACGACGACCGTGATGGGATTCTTCAGTTCGGTGCGGCAGAGGCGAGCCATGATCCAAATCATGACGCCAAATCCAGCCTGCATGGCCCAACCGTAAACCAAGGCGTTAATAAATGCGGGCTGCGTCCGGCCAAAATTCGTCCACTCCCAATCCAGGAAATTTGGCGCAAACGCTTTGATGGAGGAAAGCAACCCCAACAAAGTGGCCACGATGAGCCATGCGGCGGCACTGGTGAAGAAAAACAGCACGGGCAAACGCGTCGTCTTATCAATCGCAGCCCGCTGAATCACGTCTTCCGGCGTGCTCAGATTGGGTCGCGGGGGCAAGGTAGCTTCCTGACTCATGGTAGTGGATGAAATGGCAAATTTAACGGTGAAAATCACAAAAACAGGGTCGCACAGAACAGTCTGCACCCCATCATTCGACCGTAAATACTCGCTTGTGAAAAATTTCACAAGCGGAATTCTAAAAAAGTTGTCGCGGCCTGCATTCCTCATCTGCGCGGGCTCGGTGCAGGGTGTTGGCCGCACTTCTCGGCTCCTCAATTCAGCACTCGCAGCGCACCACCCAGGTCACATTAATGGGTGAAATATGATCTGTCCGCGCTTAGGGTCAGGAGGTTCATATTAGGAAATCATGATGCGCGGTTTGAGAACATTGCTTTGGGTCGGTTGCGGTGGCAGTTGGTTCGGCCAGTCTGTCCGGGCCGGAACCGCTGTGCCCATGACTGTGGGAGAGGCCACCTTCCAGAGCGAATTAGCGGGAGACATCACCCACGTGGTGGACGGTCAGGATACCGGAACTCAAGGCTGGGGATTAGCGCCCAGACTCAGTGAACCCCAATCCTTGGTCCTGCGAATGAAGGAGCCCGTGGCAGCGGAAGAGGTCAATCTAACACTCTGTTTCCTCTCCGGTAAACCAGGCAGTTTCCCTGCGATCTGGTCCATTTCCGGCACCGCCGAGATCAATCCCAAACTGAACAGCCTGTGGGAACCGCTGCGGATCATTTCTTCCGCCGCCACTGGCCCCACGTTGGAAGTGCTGGCGGGGGGACAATTGGCCGCGGGTCCGGTCAGCAGAATTGCGGGAGACGCGGTGTTCCAACTGCGCGTTGCCCATTCGGGCCCGCCCTTGACCGGACTGCGACTGGAGGTTTCTCCGTGGCAGGAGGGGTCGGAGTCGGAACTGCGCTTGGGGCGGGCTCCTGATCGCGATTTTCTCCTCACCGAATTTAGGGCTGAAACCGTTGAACTCGCCACGACCAATGTGGCGTTGCATCGGAAGGTGATTTCCTCGCCTGAGGCCTACCGTTCCCTGCCAGTGGAAAATCTCACCGATGGCCTGCCCGGAACGTTTTCCCACCCCGCCAAGCCGAATCTGGGGCCCGCCTTTTCGTTTACCATTGATCTGGGTGCGGTGCGGACGATTGACCACTTTGCCTTGCGGAATCGCGGAGACGGAGCGGTGCCAGATCGGTGGTCCAAGGGGCTGCTGGAGTTCAGCGACAGCATCGATGGTCCCCCCCGTTGGACGGAAAAAGTGCGCGCCGACGGGTCTTATTTAGAAGTCGGGGGCGTGGATGTCATACCCGCCCAGAAAGGCAAAGGGGACTGCCGCGGCCAGTTTTTGCGCATCTCCAGCACCAACTCCGTGGCCTACTCTCCACAATTGGCTGAAGTGGAGGCCTACGAAGAATTGGTGCCCCACCTGACCGAAGCCCGGGCGGATGGCAAGCCACTGGACTTGCGCAACGTGCTCTCCATGCCGTCCGGGAGCAAGGTGTTGGACCTCGTATTTAAATATCCTCGCAGCGGTTTGCCGAAGAATTTGCCGATCCGCTGGCGACTGCGGGGGTTCCATGGCGACTGGCAGCTCACTGACGGCCTCTCGATTCAAATACCGTTGCCCGATCCCGGTCGCTATCATTTCCAAGCTCAGATCCAGCATTCTGACGGTATTTGGAATACCGAATCCCTGCTCGTTCCCATGGAAATTTTACCCCAGTTCTGGCAGACGAGGTGGTTCTATTGGTCCTTGGCCGGGCTGGCGGCTCTGTTTGCGGTCCGACTCTACCAGCACCGATTGGACCATCGGGCTCGCCATCTGGAAGCCAAGCGTCGGGCCCGCAAAGCCCTCGAAGACGAGCGCACGCGCATTGCCCGGGATATGCATGATGATCTGGGTGCCCGGCTCAGTCAGCTAGCCATGCTGCATGAAATGTTCCTCGTCGAGCACCCGATGCTCCCCGCCGCCACCACCAGCATGCAGCAACTCACCGCCAACGCCCGCCAAGCCGTCGATACTCTGGACCAGGTCGTCTGGTCTGTGAATCCCCGCAACGACACCCTGACCAATGTGGCGGACTACCTAACTCATTGCACCACGAGCTATCTGAACCCCCTCGGCATCACCTGCCGCATCGATGCCCCCTCGGAATGGCCTGACTTAACCGTGCGTGCCCAAACTCGCCACCAACTCATTCTCGCCTTTAAAGAAGCCCTGCAAAATCTTGCCAAACACGCTGCGGCCCGCGTCGCCACGCTTCAGCTCGAACTCGCAGACACCCAATTCACCGTTACCCTCAAGGATGACGGCAAAGGCCTGCCTGAGACCCTGGACGGAGTCGAAAAGGACGGACTGGACAATATGCAGGCCCGCTTGCAGAGTATCGGAGGCACCGCCGAAATTATCTCCCATCCCCCCGGCGGCACCATCGTCCGTTTCACCCTTTCACTAACATAGACCCATCCTCATGGCCATTCGCGTATCCATCATTGAAGACAATCTGCCTTTCGCCAAAACCCTCCAGAAATGCCTGGAATCCAGTGCCGCCAGCATAACCGTGCAAGCGATCTATCCCACGGCCGAATTGGCCGTGGCAGAACTTCCCACCCACCAGCCAGACCTCGCCATTGTGGACCTGAACCTCCCAGGGATGAGCGGCATCGAGTTCATCGCCCGCCTGAAATCCCAGTGCCCGAAAGTGCTCTACCTGGTTCTCACCACTTATGAAGAATCTAGCCTCATTTTTGACGCGCTCAAGGCCGGAGCCTGTGGTTATCTCCTCAAGCGCACCCCGCCCTCCGAACTCATCAGCGCCATCGTCCAAGCCACCGAAGGCGGATCACCCATGTCCCCGCAAATCGCTCGGCAGGTGGTTAACTTTTTCCACAAAGCCCCCCGCAACGAGAAACTGGAATGCCTCACTGAGCGCGAATTATCCGTGCTCGACCACCTGGCGCAGGGCGCCATGTATAAGGAAATTGCCGATCGACTCCAGATCAGCATCGATACCGTCCGGACTCACTTGCGCAAGATTTACGAGAAACTTCATGTGCATTCCCGCACCGAAGCGGTCCTGAAGTATTTGGGACGTTAGTGCCACTAGCTACTTTGAAAATGCCGAGCATCGGCGGCACGGTCTCTCTTGACGACTGGCGGGTTCCGTCTATGGGTAGCGCCCCTTAATAACCTAAATCAAATTGTCTATGTCAAACCCTACCACCCATACGTTCCAAGCCGAAGTCCGGCAGTTGTTGGACATCGTCATCAATTCGCTTTATACCGATAAGGAAATCTTCATTCGTGAGTTAGTCTCCAATGCTTCCGACTCGCTGGAAAAGCTGCGTCACTTGGAACTCACCCAGCAGAATACCATCTTCGATTCCGAAGTCGGCCGGGAAATTAACCTCACCACCGACAAGGAAGCCAACACCATCACCATTACCGATACCGGGCTGGGGATGACGCGCGAAGAGTTGATCACGAACCTCGGAACCATCGCCCACAGCGGATCGCGTGCATTTTTGCAGAGCGTGGAAAAGGATCACGCAGCGGCTGGAAATGTCATCGGGCGGTTCGGCGTGGGCTTTTACAGCGTCTTCATGGTGGCCAAGCAGGTCAAAGTTTACACCCATTCCTGGCAGGCGGATGCTGAACACCTCTGCTGGAGCAGCGATGGCGTTAGCGGTTATGAAATCGAGGAAGCCCCCGGTCAGGCCCGCGGTTGCAAGATTGTGATTGAGCTGAAGGAAGATCAGGACACCTATGCCGAGGAGGACACCATCAAGCGCATCGTCGAGCGGTATTCCAACTTCGTTTCCTTCCCCATCTTCCTGAACGCCGAGCGCGTGAACACCGTGGAAGCCTTGTGGCTCAAGTCCAAGACGGAAGTGACCGAGGAGCAATACAAGTCGTTCTATCAATTCGTGGGCCACGCTTACGACGATCCCCGTTACACGTTCCACTTCAATGCGGACTCGCCTATTTCCATCAACTCGCTGGTCTTCGTGCCGCAGGAGAATCAGGAAAAATGGGGCATGGGCCAGATGGAAGCTGGCGTGGCGCTCTATTGCCGCCGGGTCATGATCGATCCGCATCCGAAGGGCCTGCTGCCAGAGTGGCTGCGCTTCCTCAAGGGTGTGATCGACAGCGATGATCTCCCGCTGAATATCAGCCGCGAAACCATGCAGGACAGCGCCCTGATCCGGAAACTCAACGATGTTATCACGAAGCGTTTCCTGAAGTTCTTGGATGCTTCCTCCTTGGAAGATCCCGAGAAATACACCGAGTTCTATCAATCCTTCTCCCGTTTCCTGAAAGAAGGCATCGCCACGGATTACACGCATCGTGAAGCGCTCGGCAAGCTCATCCGTTTCGAGTCCTCCATGACGGACAAGGGCAAGCTGACCAGCTTTGCAGATTACCTAACACGCGCCAAAGAAGAGCAGAAGGAAATTTATTTCCAGATCGCCCCCAGCCGTGAAGCCATCGAAAGCGGCCCGTATCTTGAAGGATTCAAGGCCCGTGGTCTGGAAGTCATCTACTTCTTCGAGCCCATCGACGAATACGTTTGCGAAGCGATTCGTGAATTCAGCGGCAAGAAACTCGTGGCCGTGGATCGCGCGGAAGTGGAGCTGGACGACGTGGCCTCTGAAGATGCCCCGCTGGACGAAGCGCTCACCGAGAGCCTGTGTGCTTGGCTGAAGGAGATCGGTGGCAACCAAGTGGAAACCGTCCGCGCCAGTAAACGGCTCGTCGGCAGCCCCGCCGCCGCCCTAACACCGGAAGACGGAGCCAGTGCCCAACTTCGCGCCATGATGAAAGCCATGAATCAAGACGCTCCGGCCACGAAGATCATCCTGGAAATCAACCCACGCCACGCCTTGATCCACCAACTCTCCGCCGCCCAAACCGCCCAGCCGGAAACCGCCGAAAAGGTCGCCCGCCAACTTATCGACAACGCCCTCATCTCCGCCGGCCTCATGGAAGACCCAAGAGAAATGGTCCAGCGCATGTATGAACTCATGGGTGCTGCGCTCGCGAAGTAACGCCGTCTGAAAGCATTCACAGAAGCCCCATAGGCCAGATTTGGCCTTTGGGGCTTTTTGTTTGCTTTGGATAGGTTTCTTCGACGAAACTGAACAGACGAGGCGGAGTCCCCGCCTCAACCCTCAACCTGCCTCCCCCTCCTCACCGAAGCCGGATAAAAGCCATGCCCCATGCATGCCGATGGTTGGATCGGTGGTCATGAAAACTTTGTGTGGGGCGGGCACTTGCAAGTCTTCTGCCTGGACGAGGTTTGTGAGCCCACCGCCCACCAGCACGCACCACGGTTCCTCAGCACCTTCGAGCAGGCAAGTCATGAGCGCACTCCAGCGCTCAGCCAACCGCCGACCTACTTCTGCAACTGACAGGCCTTGCCTTAACAAATATTCCTTGTAGCAGTGGGCCATCGAGTTGTGAATCCCCTCAGCCACAGGAGAATACTCAGGGAATCTTTCGGCTAGCAATCCTATCTTTTCTGAGGGTAATGTGAGTAAATCCAGCGGCATAATTCCCCCTTCGGCATCCACTAGGGCTGCCGCGACACCTGAGCCGAATACTAAGCTTAAACACGGCTGATCGCTGATTTCCGCTCTAAAAGTTTGTGTCAATCCAGCCGCCCAGCAAATGGCGTCGCCTTCAACAAATACGGGAACATCTGTTGCCAATTGGAGGTGTTTGGCAAAATTTGCGTTGAGTCCAAAATTCCTCAACCAACCATAGTAGACACCATGCTCAACTCCGCCAGAGATGCAGATGGCTACACTCGATGGAACTGATTGCTGTATCAAACTCTGAAGGCCCAAGATTAAAGTGCTGGGTAGAAAGCCTTCGGTTTTTGAAATTTGACCTGACCTCTCTCTATGCCGCAAGCCGGAGCCACCTATTTCAATCAAAAGCACTTCTACTGTTTAATGTTTGTTTTTTATGAATGCTTGTGCTATCGAAACAACTTGCTGTGGAATGCTCCCACTTTCGATAAGCTGTCCTAAGCCGGCTGGATCGCGAGCAGCCCAAGCGGAGCAGAATGTGCTCCAATTTTGGATATCTAATTTCGTTTTCGGATCACCGATGAGTGCTTTAATTTGATTCAACCCTTCTGAAGATGCCTTCGAACCTAGACTGTATGCCACACTACCTACCAGTGAATCCTTCGCAGCCCCTTCAGGAATAGCATCAAGGTAAACCGGCACGTTATCAAATGAATTAGGCACAGCCAACAACAATGGAGTTGATAAATAGCTACTTGTGCCAAGGCCGCCGCCCGATGCTTTCGCTAATTCAATTATTTCGTTAGGGCTGAGGTTTTCCGCTAAGAAACCACTTCCATGTCTGAGTAGAATGTTTTGTAGTTCGCGGTCTGGAGATTTCGGGGATCCAATCACGCTTATCATGTCCTCTCGGCGTTGTGAATACCATTCTGTGGCAATCGTTGGACCGATGGATTGCTTTTCATTAGCGGTTAAAATTTTTGACAGGTATTTCCAGTTAGTGGTTAAATCTCGCTTTAACAATTGCTTGCTAAGCCCTATCCTCGCTGCATCTCTAATGCCAGTTGGCATATTCTTTATCTGATCAAAGCCAGCAACGCCAAAAAAATCCGCCATACGACTAAAGCAATTACTTACGAATTGATCATTGACTCGATTCTTTAGACCTACGATTGCTTGAATTGCCGCCTCCGGGTCAATTTTGGCAGCAGAGCAAATTAACGCTTGGCGCTCAACATCCGTGGTCACAAATGAAGGGGGGCTTTCCAGCCATTTTCTAAGCTGCTCGGGCGCTTTTTCAGCAGCTGCGTCAAATACAAGTTGATATTCAAAAGCACTCGCCCCTTTCTGGTGTTTCAGAATTTCTCCCAGTATTTCCTCTGAATTCTCTTCGGAGAACAACTTTTCAAGTAGTTTTCGCTGAAGTAATATCCCAACATCACCACCAGCCTTATCAAAATCATTTCTAGCCAACTCGATGAAATTCAACGCTTCGGCGGATGACATTGATTTGATTTTTTCTAGTATGGCAACGAGATCTGATTTATTTGGTAGTCGCTCTGCCGGACGTCTCTCCTTCAGTTGGTAGTTAGGTGGATGGGGTTGCTCATTACTTGCTGGATGAAATGACTTCGCCATGATAAAGCCGATAAAAAAAGCGAATGCGGGAAAAATTAGATGCTTTGAAATTTTCATTTTGGAGCTTTAAGCACTGAACCAATGACCTGTTCTTTTGTTTTTGGATTACTAATTGACTTAGCCCAGATATTAGCACTGGCTGGATCGGTATCCTTGATCGCTCCAATCAGCCCGACAATCGCGTCGTCTTTCTGGGATCCTGGCTCAAGGAGATTCACCCACTGGGAGGCACTCAGCGGGTCGGATTTTACCCATCCTTCTACACCCTTCATGACTACCTCAGCCTGAGTAAGTCCGAGGTTGTCTGGGATCGGCTTTTGCAGTAGAGCACCAAAATCCTCAGCTCCTAGCTGCTGAACTAATTGTTCAGCAACGGATTTGGCGATCGGTCCTAGTCTCTCAGCGTCAAGCATTTGCCACGCTAATTTGGGTTGACTAGCGGCTACCTGAGCAGCAACCCCACGTTTATAGCTTTCCTGCAATTCTGCCGGTATACGTGAGACTATTTCAGCGCTCACTGCTAACTCAGGATCAAATTTGACGGCGTTCTGAGTTAATTCGGCCATCATATATGGCTTGATCATGCTTCCTCTGGTTTCAAGCAAATCGAGAGATGAGACAAAGTCAAGTGAAGACGCTTTTTTAAGAAAATTAACCACCAATGCTTCGGTTGGCTGAGGAAACATTTTGTTAAAGTTCTCCACTGCATTTCCTTCTATTTGCACCAAGCAGTCTAAAACTGCCTCATCAGTAAACTTTCCTTTAACACCTAGAAACGGAGTGAGTGTTTCAAAAGATGGCGCGGAATCTTTTTGACTCAGAAATCTCAAACACGACGCAAAATAAAAATCGCTGTGAGACTCCTTTAATAAAGCCTCCGTCGACAAGTTATGATCGGCTAAAATCAGGGATCCTAACTCAGCTGGATCTCGAAGGGCCATATAGCCTTGCGGGCCTACGCCCTGCTTTGAAGTGTTAAATACAAGATTAGCCACAGACTCAAAGCTAGCAGCATTCGCGCCAGCGAGTGCCGCCTTAGGGTTCCGTCGAAGGAAAGCTACCGCAATGTCGTTTAATAAACCTTGCTTAGCCTTTATCGGTGAATTATCAATGAATGCTTTGGCTTTCGCATAGTCAACCGAACCCCATTCATTAAGGATTGTGCGGACCTTATTTTCGTTTCCGTTAGCAGCGAGGAATTTGTCGAGAACGCCTGCCGGATCCCTCTTCGCCGTTCCCTGCCAAATAGACTCCATATACCTCTGGGAATTAGGTCCTGCCGACAACAAGCGGTCTGATTTCAAAACCATTTCTGCATCATCAACATCCATCTGACCAGCAACAAAAAATACACGTTCTGTCAGAGTTCGCTTCCAACTGATATCCGAGCAACCCGAGATTAGAGAAAGGCAGTATTTGGCACCTCGTTCTCGTGTCAAGCTTTCGATTGAAGCAATGGCATCCAGCTGACCGTCCAAAGAAATAGGACGAGAACTGAGAAAGTCCCGGGAAGTTTCCTTCCCAGGACTTTCAGGATCATGTGATCCGCCCCGTTCACCACCTTCAGCCTCCACCGGCTTGTGGGTAACAACTTTTTGAAGCGTAGAGCTGGCTGGCCTAAAGTAGATAAATCCAGCAGTTAAGCCTAGGAGGGTTGCAAAAATATAACGGATCAGGATCACGGCTCTAGATTAGTTTGCGGTTCTAGCCCTCTTTGCGGAAATATTGGCGCCAAACTCCCTGCACCAGATATTCTACATGGAAACCACTCTCGTTCCATGTATCAGGAACGGTAAGCGTGGTAAAAGTTGGTCCACTGACCCAACTGCCTGTAAAATCGCTTACAGCATTATTGAAAAGTCCCAAAACCGCACCTGTTTCGTCTAGATAATTAATCCCTAGGTCAACTCCAGACGACGCAGAGTAAAATAAGTTGTAACGCGCGGTTGCTGCCGTTAGATCCGCATTCCCGTAGTCTTCAGAGAAAATGTAATCCCTATACCAAGGAACCGCACTAGGGTTTCCTGCGGATGAGAGCTCCACAGCATTCGCGTTCTTCGGTGTAGCAGCGACCGCAAAAGCCAGAGCACCACCTCCACCAATTTTCAGGAAGTCACGTCGTGCTAGTTTACGCGGGGTTGAAGGTTCATTATTACTATTATGGCTCTCTCTCTCTCTCTCTTATAACTGGCTTCATAAGTATATGATGTTTTTAGTTGAGTTTAGTTAATTGACCGACAAGTGATGGATCTAACCACATCTCTGTCGTTTGGTCAATGTTATTTGAAAATATTTCATCTCATCCCAATGCTGCCCTCCCCGCTCACCCCAGTTATAATTAGCCAATATCAGACGCCTCCATGAGAAAACCGCATTTGGTCTATACGGTGGCGATTGATCCGCCAGGGCAGACGGGGTGCCGATTGATGGCCAAGCTATTGGCTGCATCCCTGAGCCGCTCTCAGTTTCCGGGTGACATCATGATTTTCCACAACTCCAGCGCTCCATTGTTTTTCGTGGAGCGGAAAGGTGTGGAGGAAGTGCTGGTGGACCCACTAACGCCCGATGATGCCTTGAAATTGGCACAAGAGGCATGGACTTGGAAATACCGGGTGCGGCAATTCATTGATGCTGAGAAATATGATAAAATTCTCTTTCTGGATGCCGACTGTCTGGCATTGAGGAATCTGGATCACTTGTTAGACGGGGATTGGGATATCGCCTTCCAGAGGGAGCAAGGTCTGGGAATAGCAATGTCTCAGTTTTCCTGTTATCTAACCGCAGAGGAGAAGACCAATCTGAGATGTAATGGGGTGAACAGTGGCACGCTGGCAGTGCGGGGTTCGCTCTATCAAACTGTGATGGAAGAGTGGGAGCGCATCGAGAAGACGGAACCTCCCTCCCCGCGTTGGTGCAGTGATCAGGCAAGTTGGAATAGGCTCCTGCTGGATGCGGCCTCACGAAGGAAGTCGGGTGAGGATAACGGGTGGCTAGCCAAGCCATTCGAGTCACATGAAATCCAATTTCCAATGCACCTTCACAAAGATTTCCGTGAATATCGGAATGCAGCCATCCTGCATTTTCTGGGTGGCAGCAACATCGAGAAAATGCAGATGATGTTCTCCATTTACATGGGAACCTATTTCCACGATGTAGCGGGCACGCTGCTTAATGTGACTGACATGTAAGCTAGGAAGCAGACTATGGACTTTGAGCAAATTTTCCCCCACCGCTATTATCTAAATCTGGCCCGCCGTCAAGATCGCAGGGCGCAGACAGAAGTGCAATTCCGTGAAATCGACTTGGAGGTGCAACGATTTCCCGCAGTGGATGCAAGCTGGCTTCAGTCGATGCGTGGTTACGAAACCAAACCACGCTACGCTCTTGCTTTAACAACCCGTATGCTACTCCGAAAAGCGATGCGCGAGAAAGCATCGGCACTGCTGATCTTTGAAGATGACGTGGTGCTGGCTCCGGATTTTGTTGAGCGCGTGTCCGAACTAGAGCTGCCTGATGATTGGGCGATGTTCTACCTTGGGACGCAGCATCATTTGCGTCCTACGACTGTGGAGAAGGGACTCGTGAAGGTGGGTTATGCTCTGGACGCTCATGCTTATGCAATCCGAGGGCCGTATCTGGAACGTGTGTATCGGCTGCTCAAGGGCGCAGGTAAGAAATCAGCTAACGGCCAATTCCCTGCGATTGACGTGAGCTTGGGGACGCTGCACGCGGAAATACCCACCTATGCGGCGTATCCGAATCTGGCCTGGCAGGGAGTAGAGGATTCCGACATTGCGAAGGGGCGCTACAGCAATTACGGGCCAACGGGTGACCAGTTGCCACATCCTGAAATTCTGGCTGGGCTCGGAGCTGAAGCTCTTGGCGGGAAAGCCTCGGTAGGGGCCGGACGCAGGGTTTCAAATTTTGTATTTCAGGTGCGGCGTTGGTTTCCTAATTGGCAGCCGCCGGTCCATACGTTACGAACTGCGGAAGCAGAGCCAACGGCTGCGGATGCTAGGCCCGGGCACGCGGTCATATTTCGGGAAATGTCAGTGTTGTCTCCCCAGGACGAATTCAAGACTGAATGGGAAAATTGGGCTGTGGCAGCCAATGAACGTGTGTCGGTTGTAGAGTTACTACTGACTGACGATGTCTGGAACAACCTACGTCTGAGGCTCGATGCACTGCGGAAGGCTGCTAAGGAGTGGAATTTGTCAGGAGTGGCTTTTCTGCCAAAAGAGGCAAGACCGCTGCGGTCAGCGGGGGATTTCCTCAAACTTCTGGAACTCAGTGGCCCGAGCATCTTTGAATGGGAAATGATGTTTCCTGCAAATCACACAAAGGCAGCCGAAAATGTCAGTTCGGGCGCTGGTTCCTCTGATGTCGATTTTGGACTGATCAGGTATTCAACTCAGTTCATCCCATCGGCGTGGTCGCGAAACTCTGGAGCGGTGGTGCTGAGCGTAGCGCACGCCAAGGCGCTCATTGAAGAAGATTATAGCAAATACTGTAGTTGGATTAAAGACGATCCATGGTGCTACTATCCTTCAAGCGTGCTGCGGCTCAAGGGGTTCGATTTAGAGCAGACAGTCTTGGGGCGAAATCCCGTTTTTACTCCCGCAGAATCCAACGCAGCCTCTGCGGTGAATACAACCGCCATGGCTTGGGCTTCGGGAAACTTTTTCGAGGCACGGCCCGAGATTACAAATGCCAATTTGCCAACATTAACTTCACTACTGAAATCATGAACAATAATTCTTTCCAAAAACTTCCTGCACTCATTGGCAACCAAAATGGAGGTGCATCGCCTGCAATGCTTGCGGTCATCGGAACAGGCGTGGCGGCTGTGCTCGCACTTGGTTATTGGCTGGGCAAAGCCCCGACTACAGCAAAGGTTGAAGATGCTCCCCCGGCAGTATTGAAAAAATCGCCAGCAGTGCAGAAAGCAGCACCTCAGGCCGCCCCTTCTGCTCAGCCTGTCGCGTCCGAGGCTGCTCTCCCGAAAGCAGAACATGAGAAAGTCGTCTCTGCTGAGTTAGCCAAACCTGGAATAACGGCTCAGGCCTTTCTTGACTCAAAACCTGTCCAAGCTTGGGCAAGGCAAAGCCCGGCGGATCTAATGGAATGGCTGGAGACCGCAGCTGTCCCAAAGACGGCTGGAGGAGCACCAGCAGGTCTGAAGGTTGCTATCTTCGAATGGACTAAACAAGACTTGAACGCTTGTGCGGAATGGATCAAGGCACGACCAACTTCCGTAAATTACGACCATTCAGTAAGGTATCTCGTAGAATTCATGCTTCCAACAGACAGGGCTGCGGCCGAGAACTGGGCGGCCACAATTCGGGATCCGGGGCTAGCTCAAAAGGCGAAGGCGCTGCTGATGAAGCGATGACGAAGTGACCGCCGACGCTAAGCTAGTGCTTCGGTCAGCAGGCAAAGTGGGCCGAATGGCTCAACACCGTATCGAAGCCCTCATCTCCGCCGGCCTCATGGAAGACCCCCGTGAAATGGTCCAGCGCATGTATGAACTCATGGGCGCTGCGCTCGCGAAGTAGGGCAGTCTGAAAGGATACACACAAGCTCCATAGGCCACGTCCGGCGTGTGGGCTTGTTCTTTACTGCCTGATCCTTTTTTTGAATAACTCTATCCTACACCGGACTTGCCCGTCAGCGGATTGTGCCATTTTAGGCCAGAAAACCGATGGAAATCCGTATCGTTGCTATGCACGGTAGCCCCTTCCTGCAAGGCCAGAGCCGCAATCTGCGCGTCGGCTGTTAGGTTCCCTCCTGTGCCTGCTTTTTGCAGCAGCGCCAGAACTTCTGAAATGTGGTGCGGGCAGGGTTCAATTACCATGGTCTGCGGTCGGACTAACCAAGATTGGACGTGCAGCGCACTGTCTGCCACGGAGAGCGGATTCGTGAAAACCCTAGGGTGCGTGACCAAGCGGATGAAACCAAAAATCACCACCGGAGCCAGCCCCACGATCTCTGTTCCGTTTAAGCATCGTTGCCACCAAGAGGCCGCTGCCTTATGCTGTGTTGCGCTGGCATCGTAAGCATACACCAACAGATTGACGTCCGGGAGAATCATAATACCTGCTTTGCGTTCCTCGTTTTGGTGAGCGGCGCGGTTGTTTTCTCCAGAAACTGATCTGCCTCCAGATCATCCAGCAAGGAGTTCAACCGGGAAGCATCCACGCCTGTCCGCAGGTGCATTGGCCGAGCCTTAACCTCAAATGGGGGCAGTGTATCAACTCCCGCGCGTTGACCATAAGCCGCCCGCACCGCTGCGTTCAGAGTGGCCTTAAAAGATTTTCGCGTTTGGCGCGCATGATGGTCCAGCAGGCGTGCTACATCCGGGTCTAGGGTAACAGTCGTTCTCATGATGACAGCATGATGCTATAATTTGATGCTGTCAAGATGCCGGTGCTTCCAAAAAAGGCGAATTCTGAGCCTTGTTTTGCATCTGACCACCTGCCGTGCCATTCCCTTATTCGGAATAAGCCCGAGAATGCCTGCTGCTTCGTCGCCAGAGCCAGCTGTTCCACCGGGCTCATGGACATGATACAGATCCCATCTTCCCACGCTGCAAAGACTTTTTGGGCCTTCTTACGCTAGCAAATCTTGTAGGACTTGGACTCGGAGTGGGATGCGCGGTTCTGGTAGGACCAAAACAAACGAAGTAATCTCCGGGACTTGCATCGTGGAAAAGCTAGGTAACGGAAACTAGCGCTTGCCCGATGAATGAGTTTCCCTCCACCCTGCATTTCCTCCAAACCCAACTGGAACCTTCTGGTGATGGGACGCCGCAGGTTTTTGTGCGGCCGTTGCGCTATCCGGAACTGAGTTCTCTTGGGAAAACCCCGAATGTCTCGCGCCGACGCCAGATGAATTTGGCGGCGGAAATGTTGGCGAAGGAACTTCATACTGGCTTTCAGGCTTCTACGATGCCCCCCATTTGGAACGCTCCTTGGAATAAGCTGCCAACGGAGACTTCTGCTCCAAGCGTTTCAACCGCCGTAAACAAGAGAGTATCCGAAGCACGCGAATCACTTCGAACGAGCAGTCCACGAGTCGCCAGTAGAATGGAATGCCGCTCAAAGGGCATTGTCAGATTGCAACTGGGATGCCGCGCACGAGTGGTTCATGCCTTACACCAGGATCCCCTGCTGCACCGTGCCGTGGACATCCGTGAGGCGGAATTGGCGGCCTTGATAGCGGTAGGTGAGCGCTTCATGATTGATCCCGCAGAGGTGCATGATGGTGGCTTGCATGTCGTGGACGTGGACGGGATCTTTCACGATGTTCCAGGCGAAATCGTCGGTTTCGCCAAAGGTGTGGCCACCTTTCACGCCGCCACCGGCCAGCCACCAACTGTAGGCGCGGCCGAAATGATCGCGTCCAGCGGGCTTGGCGGAATCGCCTTGGCCAAAGGGCGTGCGACCGAATTCTCCGCCCCAGAAAACGAGCGTATCATCCAGCAGTCCGCGTTCTTTCAAATCCATGACTAACGCTGCGGAAGGGGCATCGGTGTCTTTGCACTGTTCTTCCAACTGGGTGAATAAATTTCCATGCTGATCCCAACCGGCATGCATGCACTGGACGAAGCGGGTGCCGCGTTCCAATAATCGACGTGCGATGAGGCAGTTGTTGGCAAAGGTGCCTTTGGTTAGAACATCCGGACCGTAGCGTTCCAGCACGTGCTTCGGTTCCTTGGAGAAATCCAGCAAATCCGGGACGCTGGCCTGCATGCGATAGGCCATTTCGTATTGGGCAATGCGCGTGTCGATTTCCGGGTCGCCATAGTCCTGTAAATGCGCCTGATTCATGGCCTGGAGGTCGTCCAGCAAGACACGACGCTGGTCCCGACTCATGCCGGGCGGGTTGTGCAGGTAAGGCACGGGATCCCCGACGTTGCGGAAGCGCACGCCTTGGAATCGACTGGGGAGGAAGCCACTACCCCAGTAGTAGTCGTAAAATAACTGACCGCACGTTTTGCCTTTATCCGATGAGGTCATCGCCACGAAGGCCGGCAGTTCACTTGACTCGCAGCCTAAGCCATAGTTTAACCAAGCGCCCATGCTGGGGCGACCCGGCACTTGGGAACCGGTCATGAAAAATGTCACTCCGGGCGCGTGATTTACGGCCTCGGTGTTCATGGATTTCACCACGCAAATATCATCAGCAATGGAACCGATGTGCGGCAGCATGGAGCTAAGCTCCAGCCCGCTGGCCCCATAGCGATTGAATGGTTTGATGGCGGGGGTGATCGGCCATTTTTTATAGCCGGAGGACATGGTGGAAAGCCGGGTGGTGCCGCGCACGCTTTCCGGAATATCCTGCCCAGCCATTTTCTCTAACATGGGCTTCCGATCGAATAAATCCACATGCGAAGGCCCGCCGCCTTGCCAGAGGCAAACGACGCGTTTCGCCTTGGGGGCAAAATGCGATAGACTGGTGGCGCCCGCAGCGGTGGCCGCGGCAGCATTCCCCTTCCCCATCAGCGAGGCCAGCGCCATGGCCCCAATGCCATTGCTGGCATGACCGAAGAGTTGGCGACGGGTGACACGTTGGTGATTGAGGAGGAGGTCAGAGTTCATAGGAGTTCCGCAAGACGGCAGGCTCTCGCTGCCTTCTATCAACCGCGCAAGCCATCCCCTTTTCAAACCAAACTTCTTCCGCATTCACCTGCCACCGTGGATTTTCATTTTAGCTTAATTTAAAATTGACATCCTGACCCGAATTTTCAAGAATCCGTTTTTAGGCCGCTTTTTGAATTGCTAGTCCGATGGCGGCGGACCAAATCTAACCCTCAACGAACCTCATGAGAATCAGCACAGTTACGAAGGTATATCACCGCTGGAAAAAGTCTGTCCTCACATGGGCGGTTGGGGTGGCCCTCAGCTTCAGTGGAGGAACGGAAACCGGTCAGGCGGCCTTAATCACGCCCACGGCAGTGACAGCACAAAGTTTTTACGCCCCCGATGGTCGCTCGCCCGTGCGCGCCATCGACGGCAGCGGCATGACCCCCAGCGCTCCGGTCGTGGAGACTTCCACCTGCGGCAACGGCCCCGGCAACAATATGTGGCTGAGCAATGCAACCCCCTCCACATGGATCACGTTTGACTTGGGCAGCAGCAAGACCGTCAGCGGCTTTCACCTTTGGAACTACAATGAAAATTCGGGTAACCCGGCCACTTTTACCAGACGTGGCGTGAAAACGGCGGGCATTTACGCAGGAACGAGCCTGCTGGCCAGTGGGGCTGCCTACTCCGCTGGCGGGCTTGCTTGGGGCACGCTGGTGCAGAATATGACCTTCACCCAAGCGACCGGGCTGACCACATACGCTGGTGAAGACTACACCTTCACGGCCCCGGTGACCACCCGTTATCTCCAAATCTATGTAACTGCAAACTTTGGCGCTCCAGGTGATGCCTACACGGGGATTTCCGAAATCAGATTTATCGAGGCTCCCGCCACGGCGGCCACCTTCCTGGCCTTTGGGACCAACGTCGCTGGCAGCACTGCGAACATTAGCCCAGTCGTCGCCAACGCCGGGACGATCGCTTGGACCGTGCCCTATGGAACCGCGCTGGCTCCGCTCGCTCCGACCTTCACGATATTTTCTGCTGCGGCCACCTGTAATCGCACCAGCGGAGCGGTTCCTAGTCCAAACTTTGGGGCCGGCCCGGTGACTTACACCGTGACCGACGGGGCGACCGTGAACACCTACACCGTGACTGCCACGGCAGCTCCTGCGAGCACGGCTCGGGACATCACGGCCTTCAATGCCAACTCCGCTGGAACCAATGCCATCATCACCAGCACGGGGGCCAACACCGGCACCATTGAAGTGGTGGTCCCATTCGGCACACCGACGGTCCTCGTGGGTGCCATTGCGCCTACCTTCACCCTTTCCGCCGGGGCCACTTGCAGCCAGTTGAACAACGCGCGCCCGACCCCGAATCTAAGCATTGGCGGAACGGTGCACTACATCGTAACGGCCCAGGACGGAGTTTCCACCAAGGACTACAGCGTGACCGTGCGGCAGAGTGCGTGGCGCTACAGTCCGTGGACGAATGATGCGGACTCTGGCATCACCGGCGCGCAGGCTGACTACACCGTAGCGGTGAACACTGGCACGGCCGGAGATGCTGCAGTCACTGTGAATGGGATTAACTTCGAGACCAATGCAGTCTCTGGCACCAACTACGTCATAGGTGGTGCGATTGCCTCCACAGGCCGCGGCACCAATGTCACTGGTGCCAGCGCCACACTGGCTAACAATTTCATCTTCAATGCCTCGCCCCGCACCGTGACGCTCACGAATCTCACGCCAGGTGAGACCTATGAGACCAGCGTTTTCGCTTACGGATGGGATGCCTCAGGCCGCGTCCAGACGTTCTCGTCCGGTGGAGACAATTACATCGCAGACCAGGATGCCTTCGGTTTTAACAACGGGATCCGGATTACCTACACCTTCGTCGCCACCGCCACCTCGCAGGTCTTGACCATCACTGCGATGCCGGGCGGTCAGGGCACCTTTCACATGTCTGCGTTGGCCAACCGCCGGGTTATCGTGTCAGGTGACACGGACAACGATGGCCTGGCTGACACATGGGAAATGGAGAAGGCGGGAAATCTAACCGACCTCACGGCAACGGGAGATTTCGACAATGACGGCCTCTCCGATGCCGATGAATACGTGCTCCGCAGCCTTTACCCCACCCTCAATCCTAAGCTGGCGGACACCGATGGCGATGGGCTCAGCGACCGTGCGGAACTCCTTCCCACCGCCCCGCGCGCGGCCACGAATCCCACCGCCCCTGATAGCGATGGCGACGGACTGAATGACTTCGTGGAAAACAATTCCGGAACTTTTGACAGCCCGGGGAATCCCGGCACGAACCCGAACTCCAACGACAGCGATGGTGATCAATATCCTGACGTTTATGAAATCGCCCAGGGTGGCAATCCGGTGAACAACACCTCGTATCCCTCCATTCTGCCAGCGGGAATCGCGCTGGGGGTGGTGACGGATGAAGCCAGCACGGGTCTCAAGCTCAGTGATTTGGCAACTTACACCCACAAAATTTCCGGCGGTGGGGCGGCCACGGTCAACGAAGTCGTGCTGGATATCCTGGACACCACGACCACCCCGCCGAACTTCACCTGGAATCCCAATGCGGGCGGCAAGAATCACATCCCGCCGATCAACAACGGCGGATGGGTTCCCGCCACTGGCAATGTGACGGGACCGGGGAATTTAAACATGTTCGGCGGCTTCACCTATTCAGGCGGCGGTGGTGCTCCTAGCAGCAGTCAGCAGTATATCCTCTCCGCTCTCGAAGTGGGGCGGACTTATGAGATGCGCGTGTTTATCCGGAAATGGGACGATGGCACCGTGCGCCCCCATGTCCTGAAATTTACCAATGGGGCCCAGGTAACGAACTTCCAGGTGCTGGAAGACCGCCCCGGCATTGTGATGGGCAATGGCAACAATGAATCCGCCTACTACATCAGCTACACCTATGTGGCCCAGACCACGACCCTAAGCATGGAAGCGACGGTCTCTAACGTTTCCTCCGGGAACGGGAGTTTCCACCTCTATGGTCTGACGAACCGCGTCACCAGTCCGCCGCCAGCACTGGTATTCAACAGTGTGGTGCGGGCCGCCAACGTTCTCCCTGCCACCGGCTTCCGGACCACGCTCGATATTAGGACGCGCCCTGGGCGGACCTACGCAGTCTATTTCTCCACGGACTTGGTGACATGGAACGAACTCACCGACTCACTGCCAGCGACGGGCACGTCCACGATCTATGTGGATGAGGCGGTCTCAGACCTTCAACGCGTATTCTATCGGGTGGATGATGTCACACCCTGAAAACTTGTTTTGCGCCTAACATCAGAAGAAGTAACACGGGATGGCCCTGGGGTCTGAGCGTGTTGCTCCGCTTAAAAGCGCTTAAAACCGGGACTCCAACGTATGCTCCTGCCCCCTCTTTCTCCTCTATTTCCCCTCTCCTCTCATGATCCGCCGCCTTATTCCTCTTTTAGCCGCAGTCGGCCTCGTGCAGCATGCCTCAGCCTCGGCAGATTCCGTGGTGGTTTTCAATGAACTGCAATACCATCCTGCGGGCCTCACGGAAGCGGGTGAGTATGTGGAACTGTTCAATCAACAAGGCATCAAGGTGGACGTTTCCGGCTGGAGGATCGACGGCATTGGCTACACGTTTCCTGCTAATACCATTATCAATCCAGGGGCTTACCTCGTGGTGGCCAAGACCCCAGCGGTCGGGCAGTTAGGACCATTCACGGGCAATCTTGCCAACGACGGTCAGAAGCTGCGACTGATCAATCAGAGCGACCGCATGATGGATGAGATCAGCTACGGGGATGATGATCCGTGGCCCGCTGGGGCCGATGGCTCGGGGTTCACCCTCGCCAAGAAATTGCCCTACACCGACAGCGGGCGACATGCCAACTGGACCATCAGCCGGCAGCAAAATGGCACCCCGGGCACGCTCAATTTCCCAGACACGGGACCGCCCCCGGTGAGCACGATAAATTTATTCAACCTCAACAACCCGTGGCGCTACAATCAGAAAGGCCCCGGTTATGATGCCACCTGGCCCACCGTAGCCCACGCCGTGGGCGGAACCGGCGTAAATACGTGGGCTTCCGGCCCGGGCGCGCTGGCTTATGAAACCAGCGCCACCGTTCCCATCGGAACGACCCTGACATTTCCCAACTTGAATTCGCCTTATGTCATCACCTACTATTTTGAAACGGAGTTCAATCTCACGTCGCAGCAACTAGCCAGCATTTCCACGCTCAAACTCAAGCATGCCTTGGATGATGGCGCGGTCATTTATCTCAATGGCGTGGAGGCCACGCGCGTGAATATGCCCGCAGGCACCATCACTGCGACCACGCTGGCTTCTACTAACGTGGAGGCGGGAACAGCGCTTTCGGCTTACGTTCCCCTACCCAGTAATGCGCTGGTGGCGGGAAGCAATCGACTGTCCGTCGAAGTCCATCAGTTTGCCTCGGGAAATAGTGACATTGTGTGGGGCGCGCAGTTGGATCTGGACGTCTTCGATCCGGTGCCTGGATCGGCTCCGCCGTTGCGTCTGAGCGAAATGCCCAAGTCTAACGAAGCCGCTTGGTGGGTGGAAATCGTCAACACCGGAGGCGGCAGCGTTGACCTCACGGGGGCCATCCTCAGCATCGATGGGGATTCCGCTCGCGAGTATGCGCTTCCGGCGGGGACGTTGGCGGGAGGTGGATTCCTCCTGCTGAATCAAGCCACGTTAGGGTTCCGTCCGCTCGATGGGGAGAAAATATTCCTCTACACCGCAGGCAAGATCGCCCTGATGGATGCCCGCCAACAAACGGGGCGGCTCCGGGGACGGGCCGACTCCCGTGGTGGCGAATGGGCTTACCCCTCGGCGGCAACTCCCGGAACTGCGAACACGTTTGTTTTCAACGACAGCATCGTTATCAGTGAACTGCAATACAATCCGCCCGCCATCGCTCCCGTGCCCGCCATTCCAGCGACCTTTCAGAATGATCCACTCATCGCCTATGCCGACGCTTGGCGCTACAATGCGGCGGACGAAAACCTTCCCACGAACTGGGCGACCGTTATGCACGCCGTCGGTGGCAACTGGAAGTCTGGCAATGCCCCCATCGGCGTGGAATCAGCCGTGCTACCCGTCCCGCTCGTGACCGTGTTGGCACCCTATGTCCCGGCCACCGTGACGTATTATTTCGAACGAGACTTTACGGTAACCGCCTTACAATTGGCCAATGCCACCTCGCTGGAAATTACGCATCAGATCGATGACGGGGCGATTTTCTATCTCAACGGCGTGGAGCTTCCTTCGCGCTTCAACATGCCCGCAGGTGCCGTGAATCCCGAAACTCTAGCCACTCCCAGTGTGGGGGATGCCGCGCTGAACACCCTGGTGATTCCCACCGCCGGGCTGCTGCTGGGCGCGAACCGTCTGTCCGTGGAGGTGCACCAAAGCGGCACTGGCAGCAGCGACATTGTCTTCGGCATGAAAATGGACGCCCGCGTGCAACTCACGCCAGGCACGCCGGCGCAACCGTTGACCAATTCCAATAACCAATGGCTGGAACTTACGAATCGCAGTGCCGCTCCAGTCAACCTAACCGGCTGGGATTTCGAGGACGGCATCGCGTTTGCCTTTGCGGCCAATACCAGCCTGGCCCCGGGCGAACGCGCCTGCATCGTGCGGGATGCCGCTCTGTTTTCGGCGGCGTTTCCAACCGCACGCGTGCTGGGAACCTTTACTGGATCGATGTCCCGCAGTGGCGAGGAAATCGTGCTGCGAGACGCCTTGCGCAATAGCGTGGACGTAGTGCGGTATTTTGATAGTGGAGCCTGGCCGGAGTATGGCGATGGCGGTGGCTCCAGCATTGAGTTGCGCGATCTCGACGCGGATAACAACGTTGGTGGAGCCTGGGCCGCAAGTGACGAAAGTAGCCGCACCGCCTGGAGAACCTATACCTACAGCGGCACGGCAGTCGCCAGCAATGGACCGGACGGTCAGTGGTTGGAATTCAACATGGGCATGCTGGGAGCCGGGGAAGTCTGGATTGATGATCTCAGCGTCATCGAGAATCCCGCCGGAGCCGCCACCCAGAAGATCACCGACCCCAGTTTCAACAATGCCGCAGCGTGGCGTCTACGGGGGAATCATCGCGCCAGTCAGGTCATCCCGGAACCTGGAAATGCGGGCAACAACATCCTTCGCCTCGTCGCCAGCGGTCCCACCGAGCACATGCACAATCAGATCGAAACCACGCTCGTGAGTGCCATTACCAACGGCCTGCCATATACCATCAGCTTCCGCGCCCGTTGGGTCACCGGCAGTAATCAACTCCACACGCGATGCTATTTCAACCGCCTCGCCAAAGTAAACGTGATTGACCGCCCCGCCAATCCCGGCACGCCCGGAGTGGTGAATTCCCGCAATCTCACGAACGCCGGCCCCACCCTCACGAACCTGAATCACTCCCCAGCCGTGCCCGCCGTCAATGCCATCGCCACCGTCTCCTGCACCGCCACGGACCCCGATGGCGTGGGAGCCATGACGCTGTTTTACTCCGTAAATGGAGCGGCCTTTGCCAACACTAGCATGACCCCCAGCGGTGGTGGGAAATACTCCGGCAGCATCCCCGGCCAGGCCGCTGGAGCGGTCGTCCAATTCTATATTAGGGGCACCGACAGCCTCGGCGTAAACGAATTCTATCCCGCTCTGGGGCCGAATTCCCGGGCTCTCTATAAAGTTCAAGATGGGGTGGCCGCCACCAATGGCTGGCATAATTTCCGCGTCATCACCACCAACGCCGATCGGGACTGGATGCACACGAGCATCAACGTCATGAGCAATGACCGCATCGAATGCACCGTGATCGATCGCGAAGGGGACATTTACTACAATGCCGGCCTGCGCTTGAAGAGTAGCGAGCGAGGTCGGGATAATACGAGCCGCGTGGGCTACAACATCGACTTCCCCTCCGACGGCCTCTACCGGGGCGTGCACGGGGGCGTGGCGGTGGACCGCTCGGAAGGGCAGGCTCCGGGCCAGTTGGAACTGCTCTTTGACATGATGATCTCGAATAGCGGCGGCCCGATCAGTCGTTACTACGATTTCGTCAAAGTCCTCTCTCCTAACAGCCTCCTGACCGGCGGGGCCACGCTGCAGATGGCGATCTACAACGATATCTTCCTGGATGAGCAATTTGAAAACGGCTCGGACGGCACGCTCTACGAATACGAGTTTATTTATTTTCCCACCACCACCGACAACGGCAGTCCCACCGGAAACAAACTGCCCCAGCCTGATGGCATTAACGGCGTGGGCATCACCAATCTGGGCGATGATCCCGAACGCTATCGGATGCATTTTCTCAATAAGATCAATCGGGAGGCGGACAATTTTGCGCCCATCATGAACTATTGTAAACTCTTCAGCACCTCCGGGACAGAGTTTGAAACCCTACTCCCGCAACGCATGGACCTCGATATCTGGTTCCGTGGCATGGCCTACGCAGTGCTCAGCGGAGCGGGTGATAACCACGCGGCAGGCGACGGCCATAACGGCATTTTTTACGCCCGGCCCGATGGCCGCGTCATTTTCCTGCCGCATGACATGGACTTTTCTTTCGACGCCACCCGCAGCATTACCGCCAATGCTCAGTGCGCCACGCTGACCGCCAATCCTGCGCGACGTCGGCAGTATTTCGGCCACCTCCAGGACATCATCACCACGACTTATAACAACAGCTACATGTCCCTCTGGACCAATCATTTCGCTACGCTGGACCCCTCGCAGCCCTGGGCCAACCACCTCAGTTACATGACGACGCGGAGCAACAATGTGCTCGCCCAGATCTCCGCCGCCATTCCCAGTGTCGCCTTCGCCATCACCACCCCAAGCCCACTCGTGGTTGCCTCCAGCAGCGCGATCATCACTGGCAACGGTTGGGTGGACGTGCGGGAAATCCGCGTCCTCGGCAGCACCGAAGCGCTCGCGGTCACTTGGACCGGCACCAGCACTTGGCAAGTCACGGTGCCAGCCCCGCCGGGCGCAAACGTCGTCACCCTGCAGGCGGTAAATTTCTCCGGCACCGTCATTGGCACCGCTACGATCACGGTCAACAACACCACCACCGTGCAGCCCGGCAGCGCCACGAATCTGGTCGTCTCCGAACTCATGTATCACCCAGGCGACCCCACCGCTGGGGAGATTACCGCAGGCTTTGTTGATTCCGATCAGTTTGAATGGATCGAGCTGCAAAACATCAGCGCTTCCGTGGTTGACCTGACTGGCGTGAGTTTCACTGGCGGCATCTTTTATGACTTTGCCCAGGGTCTCATGCTCCAGCCCGGAGCACGCATCGTCGTCGCCCGGGAACGCGCAGCCTTCCTCTCTCGTCATCCCGGAGCCTCCGGCAGCCTTGCCACGGGGTCCTTCCTCAACGCTAGTGCGCTCAACAACGGAGGCGAAAATTTGCTGCTCGTCGGAGCCGCGGGAGCCATCATCAAGGACTTTACTTACGATGACAACGCACCCTGGCCCACCGCCGCCGATGGCGTGGGCTACAGCCTCGTCCTAATTGCCCCGCAAACCAACCCCGATCATAACCTCGCAGCCAACTGGCGCCTCGGATCGCTTCCGGGCGGAAATCCCGGCACCACCGACGCCACCACCTTCACGGGCAATCCCAATGCGGATGCCGACCAGGACGGGCTAACCGCCCGCATCGAATACGCCCTCGGCACCAGCGATACCGTTTCCAATAGCAGCGGAGTGACTGCCAGTTTCGATCAGGATAATTTCCTAACCCTAACTTACACCCGCAAACTCGCAGCCGAAGACTTCATCACCGAGCCCCAATCCTCCAAGGATCTCACCAACTGGACCTCCGACTTCACCATCACCGAAGCCCCACTCGGCAACGGCACCGTGCTCGTCACGGCCCGTTCCAACACCCCTGCCACCACCCGCAACTACGGCCGGGTCACGGTGCGGGCACGGTAGATGTCCCCTAAGCGATCGGACGACCCGGAGGGTCAACAAGAGAGTAGCCGGGGTGACCGAGGAACGAGGGAACCCCCGGTAACTCAAGGATTCGCCACCGCCCCGGCAGCGGCGGGAGAAAGGACCATGGCTAGATTTCAATGGCTATGGGCGGTTCTCGCGTCCCTGCCGGGACGCTTTTCCAATTACCTGCAATCCGGGGATTCCGGTCGTTCCTCCCTGCATCCCCGGCTACTATCTTTTGACCCTCCGGGTCATCAAACCCTTATTTCATATGGAACACAGCCTTAACTTTTTGTCCTGCAACCACCGATGCCACCTTGAGCAATAACTTCTTGCTTTATAACTCACGATTTGGTATAATCGTGAGCTATAACCGACAAGAATGTAACTCATGCCCATCAAAAAAACTTGGACTTGGCAAAAGCCAGACTGGCCGAACTTCTGCTATGACAGCACCAAGCTTGTAAACTTGGAGGCAGAATTCTTGCGGCAAACTGGCGTCTTCAGCGGTGCAATTCGCCATGTGGGCACAGAGGATCAGCAGCAGCTAACCATTGAACTCATTAGCGACGAGGCACTTTTCACCTCCGAAATCGAAGGGGAAATTCTCAGTCGCGATAGCTTGCAATCATCCATCCGCCGCAACCTTGGGCTGACGACTGACAATCGGAGGATTCCGCCTGCCGAGCACGGCATCGCGCAAATGATGGTGGAGCTTTACAAAGATTTTGCCAAGCCACTCACTGACCGAACGCTCTTTCACTGGCATGAGTTACTAATGAATGGCAGGCGAGATTTGAAGGACATTGGACGGTATCGCACCGACGAGCACCCTATGCAGGTAGTGTCTGGAGCCATCCACGATCCAAAGGTGCATTTCGAAGCCCCGCCATCTAGCCGCGTTTCCGCAGAGATGAAGTGCTTCCTGGAGTGGTATCAACGCACCGCTCCAAGTGGGGCGGAACCATTGCCGATCCTAAGGCGTGCGGGCATCGCGCATCTTTATTTCGTGTGCATCCATCCCTTTGAAGATGGCAATGGACGCATTGGACGCGCCCTTTGTGAAAAGGTGATTTCCGAAGGTTTAGCATACGCCGCACTCATTGCCCTTTCCGCCACGATCAATGCCCAGCGCAAGACCTATTACGAAATGCTAGAGGCGAACAATCAGCACTGCGAAATCACCAAATGGCTAGTTTACTTTGCCCAGACCGTTCTTGCCGCCCAAGCCCACTCGCTGGCATTGGTGGATTTCCTCATCGCTAAGACCAAACTCTACGACCGCATTCGGGGCAAGCTCAACGAGCGTCAGGATAAAGCCATCACCCGCATGTTCCGTGAAGGCCCCAGCGGCTTCAAAGGCGGCTTGAGCGCTGAGAACTACCTCCGCATAACAGGAACCTCACGCGCCACAGCTACGCGCGATTTGCAAGAACTGGTGGAAATGAAAGCTCTCACCCGCACCGGAAGCTTGAAGAGCACACGCTACCATCTCGCCCTTGCTCCTTCCCGCTTACCGTTGGCATCATGAAATTCCTTTCCATTCTAGCAGCACTGGCGTCTTGCGGTTTGTTAATGGCGCTCTTCAAGCACTCGGCTGCGCTGCCGGAGCGGTATGATTTGGTGATTGAAAATGCGCGCCTTGCCGATGGAACCGGCGGACCCATCGTGATGGGCAGCATTGGCATTCGGCAGGGCAGAATCGTGGCGCTGGGCGAACTGGACGGCTCGATGGCGGCTGACCGAATCGATGCGAAGGGAAAAGTCGTAGCCCCAGGATTCATCGATGTGCATACCCACTCGGAGGACATTGCCAGCCTGCCAGTGGCGGAAAATTTTCTGCGCATGGGAGTGACGACCATCGTGACGGGCAACTGCGGTGCCTCCGACACGGACATTGCGAAGTTTTTCCAAAAAGTGGAACAGACGAAGTGTGCGGTGAATGTGGCCACCCTCGTGGGACACAATTCCGTGCGCACTCTAGCCATGCATGGCAGTTGGGATCGACCGCCCACGACGGATGAACTGGAAAAAATGAAGCAGTTAGTGGATCAAGGCATGCGCGACGGAGCAGTAGGGCTCAGCACCGGCCTGATCTATCTACCCGGCACGTTCGCGAAGCCGGAGGAAATCATTGAGCTAGCCAAAGTGGCATCGGCTCATGGCGGAATTTATGCCAGCCACATGCGGGCGGAAAATGTAAAAATCTTCGATGCGCTGAATGAAGTTTTTCGCGTGGCACGGGAAGCAAAGATTCGGGCGGAGGTTTCCCATTTGAAATTATCCGGTCCATCGGCTTGGGGGAAGGCGGATGAGGTGATCGCAGCGCTGAATAAGGCCCGAGCGGAAGGCTTGCAGATTACGCACGACGCCTACGCCTACAATGCCTCCAGCACCACCCTATCACAATTAATTCCGGACCAAGCGCGCGAAGGCACAGACGCAGACTTCCTGGCACGTCTCCAAGATCCAGCGAAAAAGGCGGAAATCATGGTGGGCATGAAGGAAATGCTGCAACGTTCCGGCCGTGAGGATTACCGCTATGCAGTCATCGCGCGTTTTCGTCCAGATGCCACCTTGGTGGGGAAAAACATCGCTGAGGCCGCCAAGCTAACTCGCGGCTCGGATTCGCTGGAGGATCAGGTGGAGACGATATTAGAGATCCACCGTCGGGGCAGTGGCAGCGGAGTCTTCCATGGGATGAGTGAGGCGGATTTGCAACAATTCCTGCGGCATCCGCTAACCATGATTGCCAGTGATGGCGGCCCGCGTTCCTGCAAGCCCAGCACGGACGCCTCCCATCCGCGCAGCTATGGCAACAACGCCCGTGTGCTGGCGCGGTATGTGCGGGAGCAGAAAATCCTAACTCTGGAGGAAGCCGTGCGACGCATGACTTCATTGCCCGCACAGACTTTCCATTTTGGGGATCGTGGCAAACTGCGTGTGGGCGCCTGGGCGGACATGGTGATCTTCGATCCGGCCACAGTCACTGATAAATCCACCTACGATGACCCGCACCATGTCTCTGAGGGATTCACAGATGTCATTGTCAACGGCTTGCCTGTGCTGCGAAACAACGAACTCACTGGCGAGCGATCCGGACAAGTGTTGCGGGCAGCACCGTCGCTGCAGACGCCCTAATGTTCCTTCGTAGAGGCCTTCGCTTTGGCCTTTTGACTGGCAAGGTAGGCGACGACGTCACGAAGCTGACGCTTCGTTAGGATGGCCGACATGGGGGGCATCACGGAGATAGGCGGGGTCATGCTGGCGATGGTGGTTCTGGGAATCACCTTCGTCGCGCCTTCGGGGAGTTTTAGGGAAATATTATCGGGCTCTTCTTTGAGCAAGGTGCCGATGATGGCTTCGCCCTCCTTGGGGGTGATGGTCACCAAGCCGTAGCCGCTGCTTACCACGGCACTGGGGGCGACGAGTGACTCCAGCAGATACCGTGAGTCCTTCTCTTGGCCTATTTTGCTTAGGTCCGGCCCCACGGCAGAGCCTCCTTTGCCTTCGAACTGGTGACAGGCCACACAGTTGGCGGCCAGATTGTTGAGCACGATATCGCGCCCCAGTTTGGCATCACCACCTTCCTGGCATTCGGAGAAATTCAATTTCTCGGTGATCGCAGCGATTTGTTTTGCGCCATCCTTGAGTTTGTCCCCCAAGGCTGCCGCGGCTTCCAAGATTTCCAACTGCACGGTGGGTGGTTTGCTGGAAAGATTGGTCAGGGCGGTTTGCACGGTCACGACGGCTGCGGGCAAGGTGCCGAGGACTTTCCAGGCAGTTTGCATATCACTGGCGGATCCTTGGGCTGTCATCGCCACAGCGGACGCGAGGCCTGCGGCTGGATCCACCTGCGCCAGCAGTGGCAACGCGGTCGGTCGGAGCGCGGACAATTTTTTATCCCGGAAAATTTCCGGGAGCACCTGTTTCAATTCGGGCGCTTGGGGATGTTGGCGGGCCAGTTCTTGGAGAGCGGTGGTGCGCAGGCTCATGCTGGCTTTGGGTTGTTGCAAAATTCGCACTAACTGGGCGGCATCCAGAGGAATTCGCAAATCCGCCAGCATCCGGAGCGACAAGGCGTTCAAGTCCTGTTGCGGGCTGGCCAACAGGGTCTGGGCTTTGGGCTCCAGCGCCTGCTTCATGAGGGCTACGTCATGCGGCGGCAATTCGCGATACATCCCATCCACCCGATCCAGCGGCGGCGGCTGAGGCCAGAGCGAAATCAAGGTTAACGCCTCCAAGCGCAACGCAGGATCTGCCGATTCATTGACGACGAAGGCAACCAAGCGTTGCGCATCGGCGGCGGTTCCGAGGCGGAACGCTGCGTTCAGGGCGCGTCGCTGGCTTAATTCGTCCAACTTGCTGCCAACAAGTGCGGCTAGCTTCGGCAGGGCCTCGACAATGGAAATGTCATCATGAATCGCCCGGGCGGCCTCCTGGACGATGCTTGGTTCCGCATCCTGAAGGAAATTCGCACACTGTGCGGAGCGCGAGCGCGCCAAGGCCAGCAAGGCCGCCCGACGCACACTGGAGGTGGGGTCGGTTGCCAAGTTGGCTAGCGCGGTGGGCTCGGCACAATTTGCCAGAGCCGTGACGTAGGCGTGACGGAGGAAGGCATCGGTGTCGGCTTCCGCCTTGCAGGCAGCGAGCAACAGCGGCACCGCTTCCGGACATTTGATGCGTCCCAGGGCCAAGCCGGTCAGCAGACGAACACGGGGCTGGGCGTGAGTGAGGAGGCGGCCCAGAGCTTGCGTTAGCGCTGGCGTTAGGATGCATTCGGAGGCTACTTTGGCGGCTTGGGCCACCACCTCAGTTTCGGTGGAAGCGAAGAGTTTTTCCAATATGGCAACGTTCTCCCATTTCTCATCCCGAGCCCCTTGACCTAATCCCCAAAGGGCATGCAAGCGCGCCAACAGGGGGGCCGTTTGCTCCAGCACCAAGCCTTCCAATGCGGCCCACTCATGATCTCCGGCTAACGCAAACTGCGCTCCCCGGCGCACGCGCACGTCCGCATGGGCCATCAATTTCACCAACTCCGGGGTTTCCAGTTTATCGAATCCTTTATCCAACAAGGCTTGGACTTCTTTGCGTGCAGCCTGATTCGAGGCGTTGGGATCATCGAGGGTCCACACGGCTCCTTTCCCATCCAACGGATAGCCGCCGATCCAATCCGCGAAATAGAGTTTCCCATCCGGTCCCCAACTCATGCCGATGCCCATGATGCCGCTGCTGACGACTTCATCCGAGGCGATTTTAAAGCTGGCACCCGTGGCTTCGAGGCGGATGGCATTCATTTTCCCGCTGGGAAATTGATTGAGGAAAAAGCAGCCTTGCCATGCGGATCCCAAGGCCGTGCCGGGATTATAGGCAAAGCCGGCGGGGCCATCATGGCTGCTGGCCAGCGGCGGCGTGAGGAAGGCGGGTTGCCCGGCCGTGGCTGGTTTCCAGCGATCCTCGTCCATCCAGGGGCAGAAATTTTTCTGATATTGAAACCCGCAACGCCAGCCGCTATCGCTTTGCTCGGTGATATAAACGAAGCGTTCTTTTTCCCCAGGCTTATCGGCATCATTGTCCACGCCGAAGAGGTTGCCGAATTCATCGAAGGCGATCTCCTGCACGTTGCGCAAGCCGTGCGCAAAAATTTCAAATCCTGAGCCGTCCGGCTCGCAGCGCAGCACGCAGCCTTGATTCGGCTGGGCCACCGCCGGGTGGCGCTTGTATTTCACGTGCACCCCTTTGTCGCCAATCGTCCAATAAATGCGACCGTCCGGTCCCACGGTTAGGCCGTGCATATCGTGGCCGGCGTAGGCAATGTGATGACCGAAGCCATGCGCGATGGATTTGCCGATGTCGGATTTCCCATCATCATCCAAATCTTCCAGGCTCCATAAATCGGGTGCCACCGTTAGGTAAACGCTGCCATCGAAAGCCAGGACGCCCGCCGCAATGCCGCTGACTTCAGTGTTGTAGCCTTCGCTGAAGAGTAGTTTCTCGTCCGCCACGCCATCGCCATCGGTGTCCGCAACCCGCCAGACGCGTTCTTTGGGCACGGTCAGATCCTGCCAATCGACGGATCCATCTTTGTTCTGATCAATCAGGCTGCCGCTCGGCCCCTTGAGTTTTCCAGGGGCGAGGACGTCGTGATAGAAAGCGATTTTGTCATCGATATGTTGGAGTTTCTGATCCGCCACGATCCAGTCCGCGTGCTCGCGGATGTCCAGATCCGCCACCTTGCGACGCGTTGTTTCCGTGACAAAGACGCGCCCGTGATCGTCCACGCTGCAGGCGACCGGGTCCGCCAAGTTTAACGTGCCGGACCATTTGGTGGCCACTAACTTGGCGGGTTCCGCCATGGCCACGCTCGTCAAGAGAGCCCAACCAAGGAGGAATTTCATAGTTTGGACTTCACCAACTTCAGCAATTCCACATGATCTTTCACAATGTATTCCGCGCGCACTTTAACGGCCTTTTCGCTCAGAAAACGCACGGCGGTGCCGACGCGGGCGTTGCGGGCCAATTCGATATCCCGATCGTGATCGCCAATGAGCCAACTGCCAGCCACGTCTAAATTATGTTCATCCCGGGCGGCCAGAATCATTCCCGGAGCAGGTTTGCGCATGGGCGAGTTCTCGGACTTCAGGGCGGTGCAGGCATAAATGGCATCGAAGCTGGCCTTGGGCCCCAGCTCGGTTTGCATCCGCTCATGAATGGCGTCGAGCTGGGCTTGGTTGATGATGCCCTTGCCCACGCATTGCTGATTGGTGACCAGCACCAGGAAATAGCCTTTGGTCTTCAGATAGGCCAGCACTTTCTCCACGCCGGGCAGGAAATAGAAATCCCACCAACTCAGGACATAGCTGCCCTCGCCCGGGGATTCATTGACCACGCCATCGCGATCAAAGAAGATAGCCTTGCGAGGGGCGGGCGGCTTCACGGCTTTGGCCGCCTTGGGCGCAGGGGTGGGTTTGGCTTTGGCTGGAGGAGCGACCTTCTTCGCCCCCACCTTCTTGGCTGCCACTTTCTTGGCTGCCACCGGTTTGGCCGCGACTTTCTTGGCGATCACCTTTTTGGGAGCGGCCGGTTTCGCGACTGCTTTCTTAGCCGCCCCTTGCTTGGCGACAGCCTTTTTGGCGACAGTTTTGCGAGCCACAGCCTTCGCAGGGGCTTTGGCAGAGGAAGATTTGGCGATGGGAGATTTCGGAGCACGACTCATACGCAGTCCCCATAAACCAACTTCCCAATTCCGCCAAATGCTTTATCTCAGGATGCTTCAAGATTGGCCCCGGCCATAAACCAGCTTCACATCCCCGCCCAGCGTCCGCAGGTCACGAAGTTCCAAAGCGACGGTGGCCCCGCCGGCAAACGCGGTGGTATCCACCGCCAGCTTCCCGGTGCCGCAAATCAGCGGGGCGAGATAGACGTGGAATTCGTCCACCAAATCCCCCGCAAATGCTTCCGCAAAGACCTGTCCACCGCCTTCGACGAGCAATCCGACGACTCCCAGTTTACCTAACTCCACCAGCACCTCTGATAAATTTTTCCCCGGCCACACCAAAGTGCGATCATCGAAACTGTCGGAGAAAATTTTGCTCTCTTCCGGCAATTTCCCCGAGCGGGTCAGCACTACCCGCCACGGTTGGAGCTTCCAAGCGGCCGCCGGGCCCCGCACCGTGAGGGCGGGATCGTCCTGGCGCACCGTTTCCGCGCCCACTAAAATGGCGTCCGCCCAGACCCGGAGTTCCATGGCGTCCGCCCGAGACTCGACATTAGTTAGCCACTGACCTTCACCCGCCCGCCGGGCGATGCGACCATCAATACTCATGCCCACCTTGGCGATCACGTAGGGCCTTCCGGTGCGGATAAAATGAGTCCACGGAGCCAGCAACCGCCGCGCTGAGGCTGCTTGCACGCCCACGGTGACCCGGACTCCCGCTGCCTCCAGAATGGCTCGGGCCCGCCCGGCATGAGCGGGGTTGGGATCATCCAGAGCATAAACTACACGACGAATGCCGCTGCGCAAAATGGCCTCCGTGCAAGGGGGGGTCTTTCCCTGAGTGCAGCAGGGTTCCAGCGTGACATACAACGTGGACGCTGGCAGCAACTGGCGTTGCGCGTCCGACAGCAGCGTCAGCGCAGCGACCTCCGCGTGCGGCCCGCCCGCCTGCAAATGAGCGCCCGCCGCCAGGAGTTCGCCTGTTTCCGCTACAATCACGGCTCCGACCGGTGGGTTCGGACTCGTGCGTCCCCGTCCCGCAGCGGCCGTTTCCAGCGCCAATTTCATCCAATGATCATCATCATGTCCGCTCATAGCGTAATCGTATGTGCAAAAAATGGCTCCTGCAAGTGATGTCCCTGATGCGGGGAGGCCACCTGCCTGCCGTCTAGAGGAGCTTGGTTTTGGCGAATCCCACGGTGGTATTCACCTTGGAAAGCTGGTTGCCTAAGAGCCGTGTTCCCAGCTTGCGCAAGTAAACGCGGAGGCGGCGTTTGCGATTGGGGGGCCCACTGGTCGGCTACCGCAGCCCACACCCAACAGCTCCGCCAGGCGTCGGAGCAGCGTGGTCGTCTGAGCCGGATTGACGAGGTCTGAAAACTCAAATAGCTGCGTCGGTCGCCCCTGCCAGAATTCCAGATATTCTTGCAGGGTAGAAGCGACCTCGCTCTTGCGTTTTAGATCCGTCATCCGTTGATAGGAGCGCACGATCTGGTCATGGGCACGCCGGGGGCTTAGAAGGGTGGTCTCCTTCTAGACGAGAGCAACACGCATTGTTTATAAATGTGTAACGATTTTTCGTAACATTCTCAAGAAATACCAAACCGAATTCCTCGGAACTTCTCCTTGGAGAACTAGTGCGGAGGTGCCGCCCCACCCAGATTCTTGGGAGCCCCAGCGCTGGGAGGATGGAAGAGCAAGGCGAGTAACACCGCCGCTGCCAAGGCCGCACCGCAGGGAATGAGGAAGAGTTTGTTCCATTCCACCACCTTGTCAGCATTCGTGTAATGCTTCAGCAGCATGGGGCCAAAGTAGTAACTGGCCAGAGGACCGCCGCCAAATACCAGCATGTTGAAGAGTCCCTGCGCACTGGTGCGGATGTCTTTGGGTAAATATTCGTCGATGAAAATATACAGCGTGGCAAAGAAGAACGCGTAGCAAATGCCATGAAGAATCTGCACCGCCACGATGGCCGACTGGTGATCCGCAAAGAAAGCATACACCCCAAAGCGGGCCGCATGACCAAGAATCCCGATAATCATGGTCATCCGCCAGCCGAGTTTCGCCAAGACTGCGCCCAGCACTCCCATCGTTAGCAGCTCAGCAACCTGACCAATCGTCATCGTTGGCATGATCCAATTTCCGGCAATCCCGACGCCTCCCACTTCCTTGGCCGCGCCCAAGAAGGAACCGGTCCACGCAAAATACAAATTATGCACAAAGGCATCCAGGAAAGTAACCAGAAAGAGCACGAGGACGAATGGTTTGGCCAGCAGGCCAAACGCCTCCAACCAAGCCTGCGACTGACCTTCCTTCGGTTTCGGGGGGGTGTGTGGCAGTGTCAGGCTAAACACGGAGAGCGCCAGGGAAATGATCGCGCTGACAAGCAGCGTGGTCCGCACCCCAGCCTGCAATTCGGGACCAGTCAGGCCGTTGGCGAAGATGGCACCGAACCAATCCTTCAGCGAAGAGGAGGAAAGTGCTGGCACCTTGGCCCAGTCCACCAGAATGAATACAAAAGGCCAAGCGACCAAGATCCAGCCCAGCGTGCCTCCCATGCGCACGATGCCAAAATCTTTCTTAGCGTCGCTCAGGTGAGAGAAGGCAATGGTATTGGCAATCGACAGCGTGGGCACGTAGAACAAGCAATGCAGCAACATCAGCCCAAAGAACGGCACGAAGAGTGGGTTCCCAACGGTGCCTGCGGACATCGCTTTCAATTGATCAGCGTCCACCGCAGCATCATGCTTCAGGAAAAACAGCCCGAGCATCGCCAAGCCGCCAATCAAGTGACTGAAGGACATAAACTTCTCCGCCGCAAATTTCCGATCCGCGAACTGATTACTGAAGAACATGGCCACGATGGCTCCGATGGCGAAGGCATTCAGAATCCACGATTGCTGGCCATCCGTAAATCCCAGACTTGGCAAATAGCCAAAGATGAGTGGTAACCAAGCTCCCCAGATGGCGATTTCGAGAATCATCATCACAAATAGTTTATTGCGCACAGCGGTATTCATAATCGGGGCGATCCTAGGGAGTTCCCCGCAGGGTGGCAAGCACATAAGTCACGCAACCGAGGACGATTCTGTATGGTGAATTGAGTGAAACATCAGAATCCGTGGGACGGGCCTGCCTTCATTGCCCTCGGTGGGCCGTTTCGTCGTCGAAGCCAGCGGCTCCGACTCCTCGCGATTCACCGATTTCTCTCTATAAATGGTCTGCGTTATTTGCTGAAGAAGCGCTTGGCTTTCTGGAGGAAACCTTCCTCCAGCGGGGCATTGTGCTGGCCGACGGATTCTGCAAAGGCTTGCAATTTGGCGCGCTGATCCGAGTTCAGGTTGGTCGGAATTTCCACGTTAGCGCGCACGAGGAGATCCCCGTGAGCGTTGCGATTCAGTATCGGCATGCCTTTGCCACGCAGGCGGAAGAGTTCTCCACTCTGCGTGCCGGCGGGGATTTTGACACTGGCTTTGCCGCCCAGAGTGGGCACCATCAGTTCTCCGCCTAACGCGGCGGTGGCCAGCGGCACTGGGGCTTCACAGTAGAGGTCGTTATCGTGCCGTTGGAAAATATCATGTTCCTTCAAGTGCATCACCACATAGAGATCTCCCGCCGGACCACCGCGGAAGCCCGCCTCGCCATTACCGCTGGAACGCAGTCGCGAGCCCTCAGAGATGCCCGGAGGGATGCGCAGGGTGATGCGAGAGGTCTTCTCGATGCGACCATCGCCATGGCAATCGGAACACGGATCTGAGATGATCTTGCCCGTGCCCTGACAATCGGGACAGGCTTGTTGGACTTGGAAAAAACCCCGACTGGAAATGACCTGGCCCGCTCCACGACAGGTGGGGCACGTCTTTAAGCCTTTGCCGGTGGACGAACCGGTGCCGTGGCACTTTTCACATTCCATGGCGCGCTCCAGTTCCAATTTTTTTTCCACGCCATTGGCGGCCTCTTCCAGGGTGATTTGCAAATTATACTGCAGATCATCGCCCCGCATTCTGCCGCTGGGATCACGCCGTGATCCGCCGAGGAATTCCTCGAAAATACCGCCAGCCCCACCACCGCCACCACCGCCGCCAAAGACTTGGCGGAAGAGATCAAAGGGATCCACGCTGGCGGCTTGGGCTGCGCCTGCTCCGGGGGCAAATGCTTGATGCCCGAAGCGATCGTAGGCCGCCCGTTTCTGGTCGTCGCTCAGCACTCCATAGGCTTCGCTGAGTTCTTTGAATTTCTCCTCTGCTACCTTGTCGCCAGGGTTGCGGTCGGGGTGAAACTTCATCGCCATCTTGCGGTAAGCCTTTTTGATGTCCTCCTCCGAGGCATTTTTGGATACTCCAATCACCTCGTAAAAATCGCGTTTTGCAGCCATAGTTTTCGTCTTAAAAAATGTTTGTTGGCAAACCCGAAGTTAGGCCTGGGGAGCGGCGGCCACGACGACCGAGGCCGGCCGCAGCAGGCGATCCCTGAGACGATAGCCCCGACGGAGTTGCGTCAGGATCATGCCTTCGGCAGCATCTGCGGTGGGTTGGGAGGAAACGGCCTCGTGCAGGTTGGGATCGAATTTCTGTCCGACGGTGGGAATTTCATCCACGCCATTTTCTTTCAGGAAATCGGTGATTTGCTTCTGCACCATGGACATGCCCATGAGCACCGGAGAATTTTCTCCTTCGACGCGCGCGGCCTGCAGGCCGAACTCGAAATTATCAATCACAGGCAGCAAGGTTTCCAGCAGGGAACCATTTGCATACTTGACGGCATCCATGCGCTCCTTGGCGGCCCGCTTCCGGAAATTATCCAACTCCGCGGCAGAACGCAGGGCCAGTTCCTTCCAATGCTGGGCGTCTGCCTGAGCTTGTTCCAGCGGGCTGAGCGGCGGGCCAGGTTCCGCCCCCTCGTCTGCGATGGGGATTTCAGTAATGGGTTCGAGGTCTTCGAATGGATTGGGTTCGGTGGCTTGGGACATGGTTAAAACAGGAAAATTTGATAGGGGGAGAAATGTAGGGGGACAATTTACCGCATTTTCCAAGGCCGCAAGTGGGCATCCGTTGCGACAATTTGACGCGATTGGCATGTCTGAAACATCCTGAAGTGGGGTCCCGCTAGCTTTAAGTAGTCAGGGGCTTTAGCCCGCAGACATGTCCCGGGCGGATTCAGACGCCTGATCCACGGGGGAGAGTTCGACGGGCTGAAGCCCGCTGAAGTGGGGTCACGCTGGCGTTGACAGCGGAGCGGAGTGATTCATGCTATGGCCATGATTGCGCTCGAAGACTCCTATCAAGATATAATGACTAAGGCCATGCGTGGATACGGCCTCAGCGTGGATGCCGTGGCCAGCCAGGCGGGGCTGGGGGTGGATGAGGTGAATGCATTTCGCGATGGCGGATTCTCGGCCGCGGTGGCGGAGCGCATTGCGACTGTGCTGAAGCTGCACCCAGCTTCTTTTGTGGCGGCGGGTGAGGGCGCGTGGCAGCCAGCGGAGGTGGCGGTGCCAGGCGTTTATGCGTTTCGCAATGAGGAGGGGATGGCCCCAAATTTCTTCCTGATTTTCCATGCGCCCAGTCGAACCACGGTGGCGTTCGACACAGGTGATGATGCTCGGGAAATGTTGGCTGCGATTGAGTCGCTGGGGTGTGGGTTGGCGGCCGTTTGCCTCACGCACACCCATCGGGATCACATCGCGGCCCTGGGCTCCCTTCAAGCACGCTATCCCCACGCCACCGTTTATATCGGTGAAAAGGAACCGCTGCCGGCGGCAGAATTAGTGGAGTCCGGGCAGCAATTGGAGATCGGAGGATTGACCATTGAATGCCGCCTGACGCATGGACATTCTGTCGGTGGAATTACCTATGTTATCGGCGGGCTGGAGCGGCCGGTGGCGGTGGTAGGTGATGCGATCTTTGCCGGTTCCATGGGGGGCGGGATGGTTTCGTGGGCCGATGCGTTGGCGACCAATCGGTCGGAAATTTTCACCCTGCCAGAGGCCACGGTGCTCTGCCCGGGGCATGGTCCCATGACGACCGTTGGCGAGGAAAAGCGCCACAATCCGTTTTACCCTGAGTTTAAATGAGTTTTGCTTAATCTACTGCTATGAAAGAAAAAATTGCCTTCGTTGGAGTCGGTCGCATGGGCGCGAATATGGCGCGTCGCCTGCATGAAATTGGGTATGCGGTGACTGCAGTTTATGATGTAAACCGTGCGGTGGCGGAAGCGCTGGCCCAGGAGATCGGAGCCACGGCCTGCACCTCGCTAGGGGCGGTCACGGAGGCCGCTGACGTTATTTTTACGGTAGTGACAAATGATGCGGCCACACGGGCCTTGTTCTTCCCGCAGGAGGATAATTTACTGATGCAGGCGCAGGGGAAGACGTTTGTGAATTGCGCCACGCTCTCTCCGGCATTGCACGTGGAGCTGGAAGCAGCCTGCGAGGCGGCTGGAGCCAGCAGCATTGAGGGCTGCATGGCCAGCTCGATCACGCAGGCGCGGCAGGGCACGCTGCAGTTAATGATCGGTGGCAAGCGGGAGGTCTTCCACAAAATGGAGCCACTGTTGCAATCCATGAGCGCGGTGCTGACCTATGTGGGTCCGGCCGGAAAGGCGGCGGAGGTGAAGGCGCTGGTAAATATGGTGATGAACATCAACACCGCAGCGCTGGCGGAAGGCCTGGGCTTGGGGGCGGCCTTGGGCTTGGATTTGAAGATGCTGTGCGAGGTCTTCGCGGTCACTGGCGCCAACAGTCGGGTCCTGCAAACGGATGCGGAAGATATGCTAAACCGGGAGCACGACTGTTTCTTCAGCGCAGAACATGCCGCCAAGGACAGTCACATCGCGCTGGATTTGGCCACTGCGAAAGGCTTGCATTTACCCTTGGCTGCGGCCACCGCCCAGCAGTTCGATCGGATGGTGACCGCGGGGCTAGGACAATTGGACAAGTCGGGCGTGGCGGAACTGACGTTCCCGGGCCGCGGTCAGTCGTAGGGAACAGAAAACCCGATTCCGCGCAGATGGCGAAATCGGGTTCTCCAGATTTAGCGAGGCGGGGCGTTACTTGCCGAGGGCCTTGGCGATGTATTTGTCAGGATCAGCAGAGAACTTAGCGACACATTTGCGGCAGCAAACACCCACTGTAGCTTTGAACTCGGAAGTGATTTTAGGATCGACCTTGCGGGCGCACATCGGGCATTTGCCGTCTTTGGCTTGGAAGGCAGCAATCTTGGTGACTTGGAGCTTCGGGTTCTTGTCGAACTCCTCTTTACATTTGCTGGTGGCGAAGGTGATGGTCTTCTTGTATTCGACAGGCATGCTGGTGCCCTTGCCGGTAACAGGGCAATCTTTGGTCATTTCAGCCTGGGCAGAGCCAAAGGCGGTCATGAACGTAACGAGGGCCGTGAAGAGGGAGAGGAGTGATTTCATGGGATGGATCTAGCGTTTTGGGTTTAGTTATGAAGCTTGGGGCACGCCTTGGCGCCTCCTTTAGGAAGCGGCTTGAGCGCACGTTGACTGAATGTGGCTTAGATTTCGCGACTTGCCAATTACTGATTGGCGGAGGGGAAAAATATTTATTGGGGCCGTCAAAGCGCACCTGCCGCTCGTGGAAATATCTCCCCAACTCCTTTTGACAACGGGAAATCGGCTCTTATAATGGCCGCCCTTCCGCCCTGGCGGAAATCGTATATCCCATACACACCCTGCCCGATGTCCACCTTCCGGTCCCAGCGAATACAGGGGTTCACCTTCGGTTCAACACCCATCCAAAACCAAAATATATTATGGCCAAGCCAACCCCACTTACCGCTCACACCCGCAAACGTTCCGGCACTGGTGCCCTCAAGCGTCTGCGTAAAGAAGGACTCATCCCCGCCGTCGTTTACGGCAAAGGCCACCCCGCCAAGATGATCCGCCTGGATCGCAAGGCCGTTCTCGCCCTGCTCTCCCGCAGCGTGAGCGAACAAATTCTCGTCCAACTTGAAATCGAAGACACCAAGGAAAATCAATTGGCGTTGATCCAGGAAGTGACCCATAACGCGCTGACTGGCGGAATTCTTCACATGGACTTCCATGCAGTGAAGGAAAATGAGCCAATGCATGCGCACGTGTCCATCAACCTCGTCGGTGATGCCGCAGGGGTCAAAGCTGGTGGTCTGCTGGAGTTCCTCCTGCATTCCCTCAACGTCACCTGTTTGCCGCTGGATCTGCCAGAGACCATCGACCTCGACGTCACCAATCTGGGCCTCGGTGGTGCGCTCCACGTGAGCGATCTGCAATTGCCCTCAGGGGTGAAGGCGGAAGTTGACGGTCACGTCGTCGTTGCCATCATCGCTGAACTCAAGGGCAACCAAGAGCCTGCCCCAGCCGCCGATGCCGCCCCTGCGGCCAAGAAAGGTGCCGCCAAGAAAGCCGCCGCTGCTCCTGCTGCTGCCGCCCCAGCCGCCAAAAAGGCCGCCAAGAAATAGTTCTCACTCGCAGAACCGTTATTTACCAACCGCCGCACGGGCCACCGTGCGGCGGTTTTGCTTTGGCGAATATTCAGTAGCGTAAAGGGATCGCTTCCAGCAATGGAACGAAGGTGGTAGGAGCCCGTGGAACGGAAGGAGTATTGCGGGAAACCCACAGCAGATGGAGGATGCCTAACACTCGGAACACCGGTGTTTCCAGGTTCCATCCTAACTCCTAATCATCATGCACCACCTTGTTAAACTCCTCTGCGCCACCCTCCTGGGTTCCACCCCTTGCCTCGCGTCCACCCTGCGCGTGTGGATTGAATCCGCGCCCTCACCCGCCGGTCCGTGGACCACGGTGGAGATTGATAAAGCGGCCGTCAACGCGGCCGGACAACTTGTCCTCCCCAAGCCGACCGCAGGGGCCGGATTCTTCCGCACCGCCATTGATCTGGATCCGCTCGGAGCTCCCGGAACCATCATTCCACTATCCGAAATTCCTGCTAACGTGCGGGCGATTGCGGAACAGCATCTGTTGGACTGCACCAGTATCACAGACCCCCGCGGCAATCTTCTCCCGAGCCCCTGGGAGGGGGCCGTCATGGCGGAAGCCCGCCCGGTCTATGACGTCGGCATTGACGGAGGCGCCCTCCCAGCATTTATGGAGCTGAAGATCGTGCGACCGGTGGTGGGCGGTGCCGCCACGCCAGTCCCGCCCCAGCAGGATGCTGGTTTTATGCTGGTATCGTTGACGACTGGGGAGAAACCCGTGGTGTGCTTCTCGCAGGATGGACGCACGCCATCCGAGGATCTGGAATTTGCGGCGGGGCGGCGGGCGACCAAAGTGTTCCGCTATGGTCCTGCCTATTTGGCGGCTGAAGATGCCAGTGGAAATCTAATCCAAGGCCTCGGCTCCTTGCCGCTGCGGTTGGAATTGGGCAATCTACCCACGGCGGACACGAGTTTCGGTTTCGCGGCCGCCGGCAGCGACGTGGCGTTTAATCCCCAGCCCGATCCTCCCGGTTTGCCGGTCGCGACTCCTTTCGCAAGCTACGCGGAACTTAAAACATGGTGGCAGACCAACCCGCTGCAAATCCAGTTGCGGAAACGCCGGGCAGCCTTCGCGCAACTGCGCTGGGATTTGGACGCCGGCCGCATGCCCGCTGTGATCAACTTACATATTGGTGAGACCCGAGCGTTGGTGGACGCGACCGAGCATATCGTTAGTTACCGGGTGGATGCGGACACGGAGGCCGAAGGTTTCGTGCGCGTGGTTACCGGAAATGGTGCTGGAGGCGCGGCGGTAACTGGCATGAGTATCGGTTCAGCTCCGATTTATTTAATTGATGATCACGATCAGGTGAAACCATTCGTCATCGTCGTCGGAGCGGCTCCGGCGTTGGCGAGGAAACCAAACAACAGTCCGCTGGTGCCCCTGAATTTCAAACCCGGCTGGCAGCCCATTCAAGAATGGAGCGCGCTGAACTACAGTGCCCAGCCCAGGTGGAAACAATTCCAGCTCTCGAAGTATTGCGCCATCGGGAGCGGCTATGTCGGTTGCGGCCCCGTCGCATGGACCATGCTCCTGGGTTGGTTCGAGCACCAAGGCGTGCCCGCCGCTCTGGGCAATCCACTCAATGTGGATAGCGTTTTGCAGCAGAACACGGTCGTCGTCAATGATACGGCGGATAGCCTGCACACTTTATGCGATACCCATTGTGTGCCCTTCACTGGCGAGGGCGCTACCTTTCCCTGGGACATGGACGGCGGCTTGACTCTGGTCGATACCATCAAACAACAGGGCTTCGTCAACTGGAGCGCCAACTTCCAGTGGGAAACGTCTCCAGACAGCTACAACCCATCAGCCAAGACAGGCGTCAATGCGCTCAAAGCCGGCCGCCCTGCCCTGTTAGGCCTCTGGGGTATGATGCATTATGCGGTGGCTTACAGCTACTGGGAACAACTCTTTCAGATTACGCCCGGAGGCCCTTCCTTCAAGAGCATGCGCTGGTTCAGTTGCAACATGGGGGGCGGCTCCAAGGGAGGCGCACTCTACCCAGCGGATGACATTTTCTATGGTCTAAACTTGAATCTCACCAAGCAGTAATCGCCCCCAGCCTCCCTTGCCATGGTCCAGCCCTGCAACTACTTCGCCAGCAGTTCCAGCGCCCGGACCGTGGCACTGGTGCGGCCTTCGACCCCGAGCTTCTCGAAGATGTGGTTCGTATGTTTCTTTACTGTGCCCAGGCTGATACCGCAAATGCTGGCAATGTCTCCGTTACTTTTCCCCTGCGCCATCCAGAGCAGGATCTCCGCCTCCCGCGGAGAGATTCCCAGTTGCTCCAAGGGTCGGGCGTCATCGAAGCAAGGCACAAACGAGCGCTGTTGGGCATGACGCTGCAGGCGACTGCGCACCGCCTCCAACAGATCCACGCGTGCTACCGGCTTGGCCAGGTAATCATCCGCTCCCAATGCCATTCCCAATCGCAAGTCTGGCATCTCCCCTTTTGCGGTCAAAAATATAAACGGCACGGCCGCCATGGCGCTGTCTGCGCGCACTTGCTCCAGCACTTGGTAGCCATCCAGCCCCGGCATCATAATGTCGCACAAAATCAAATCCGGCTGCATGACCCGCAGCTGTGCCAAGCCTTCCAGGCCGTTCGCAGCACAGCACACGCGGAATCCTTCCAGATCCAGGATTTGTTCCAGGTTGCGACGCAGGCTCGCGTTGTCTTCAATAAGCAAAATTGTCGTCATGGCTTGAAACGGAGAAATCATGAAATTGCAGGCAGCACCAGGACCGCCGTCGTCCCCTTCCCTTCCGCACTCTCGAAACTCAGCGTGCCTCCATGCAAGCGGGCGCAGCGTTGCGCAATCGCCAACCCGAGCCCGGATCCCGGCACCTCACCAACATTTCCGCAGCGATGAAACGGCACTCCCAGTCGGCTCAACTCCGCTTGGGGAATCCCGATCCCATGATCGCTCACGGTAAATTTAATGGTGTTTGGTGCTAATTCGACCGCCAGGTTCACTGGTTCTCCTGGAGCGGAATATTTGACCGCGTTGGCGAGCACATTATCCAGCATGCTCTGCAGCAATCCCGCATCCAAGCTTCGTTCCACCGCGGGCGCATCCACGTTGATCGGGTTCCGCTGGTTGCTTGCAGAACTCACTTGGCGTGCCATCCCCTGACAGAATTCTGCCAGATTAATCGGCTTCGGTTCGCACGCCAGACGGCTCGAATCAATTTTTCCCAGCAACAACACCCGCTCAATCATCTCCGTCATATGATGCGTGTTGTGCTTGATCTCCTCCAGCAACTCGCTGCGGCGTTTCGGTGTGAGTTGCTCCGCATAGGTCTCCAACAATTCTGCGGCCGATAAAATGATCCCCAAGGGCGTGCGAAACTCGTGCGAGACGCTCTGCGTAAAGAATCGTTGCTGCCGCAACACCTCGCGTTCCGCCGTTAACGCCGCATCCGCCTGCGCTGCCCGGCTGGCCAACATCGCCAGGCCCAGCAACGGCAACGCGCTCAACCCTGCGGCAATAAACGCCAACCACGGCGTGGGCGGTCCCACATGCCTGCTGAAATTTGGTCCGCGGGAAATGCTGACCGCCCACTCCAGTCGATCCTCCGCGACCTGCCAACGTTGTGCCCCATTTGCGGCTAGTTCGTTCTCCGCCAACGGAACCGCCGTCAGCACCTGCTTCCGCACCAACTCCACCGCCTCATCCTGACAAATCGCGTCCAAATCGACCCACCCCACGATGTAACCCCGAATCGGATTCCCCGTCGTCGTGAGGAATACCGGAGCCAAGATCAGCCATTGGTGTCGATCCAGCAATACCGCATGACTGGCCAATCGCTGCTCCGCCGGGATCGTATCCAGCAACTTGGCCACCCTGAGGTCATCGCGTAGATTGCTGCCCAGCTCACGCCCCGCCGAGCGCCCCTCGCTTTTCCACCGCAGAAGCAATTGCTGCGCCACCACCTCCGCATACCCCAAGGCTGCCAGCGGCCGCACCTGCTTCTGCCATCCCGGAATGGCTGAAGCTAGTTGCCCCCGAGCCAACGCCGCCTCGTTCAGATTCCGGGCTTGCGTGCCCAGAACCTCGAGCAGGTAGTCACAACGCCCGGTGCTTTGCCGCAACTGCTGCACCAGCACCTCACTCGTCGTTTCGAAGAGCCGCGCCTCTTTCTCCCTGGCCTCATGATACGAAACCCAGGCCACCCAAACCGGCACCGCCGCAAAGACGAGTGCCAGCAGGGCCAGCCATCGAGGTTGCTTGATCCAGCGAAATATTTTCATTGGGACACCCTACACGCTATTTCCCCGCAAAGCCAATACCACCAAGGGAGTATCCATTTTCACCCGGAGGCAACTACGGCCCAATCTCATCCCACGCCTCATCCAGAATCAATTCCCGGTAAGAAATGGCTTGGTGGGCGGCACAGATGGCCGCTCCGAAAATGGTTAGCTCATCGGCCACCCGGGAAACGTGAGCCGCAGGACGGGCCAAGCCTAGCAACAGTTGGCCGTAGCACTCGGCTCCGCTGATGTGCTGCAGGATTTTGAAAGCAATGTGGCTGGAATTGAGATCTGGGAAGACCAGGACATTGGCCCGCCCCGCCACCAGGCTTTGGGGAGATTTGCGCTCTGCTGCGGCCGGCACGATGGCGGCATCTAGTTGCAACTCACCATCCACATCCATCGCCACCTGTCGTTGACTCGCACGCAGCCGCGCCATTTGCGTGGCTGCTTGCATCTTGTCGGTGGTTAAATTTCGCGCAGAGCCCTTGGTGGAGAAACTGAGCATGGCCACGCGGGGACGATCATGCAGCAGCGGGCCAGCCACTTTCGATGTTTCCACCGCAATGTCCGCCAACTGCCCCACCGTGGGTGTGGGGATCACCGCACAATCTGCCAGAAACAACACGCCCCCATTTCCCAGATCCGCTCGGTGCGGCAGGCGCACCGCCATGCAACTGGTGACACTATCCAAATGGGGCTGGCGTTTGATGAGATGAAACAACGCTCGGAAGAATGCGGCGGGAATCACTTTATTACCGCCCACGACCGCATCCGCTGCGCCATATTGCACCATCATGGCTGCGAAGTAGTGCGGCAGCGCCATCGTTTCCTCTGGAGCGCGAATGATCCGTCGGCGCAACCGCTCGGTGCGACGATACCGTTCGCAATAAGCTTGGAAATCACTGCTGTCCTCCGGCTGCACCACGCCGATAAATTCCATGCTGACGCCCAGACCCGCCGCAGTGCGTTCAATTTCCCGTCGATTCCCAATCAGAATGGGGGACACACACTCCAGTCGCACTAACTCCTGTGCCACCCGCAGGATGCGCGGATCATTGCCTTCCGGGAAGACCACCCGCTTGGGGTGCTTGCTCAGGCCGGCCACGAGTGGCTGCAGGAAGGAATTGGTGGAATCGAAACGAAACGGTCGCTCGTGAGCGGGGGAGGTGGAATTCATGGAGATCGAAGGAACGCCGTAGCAATCGGTCCGGATGCGCGCTTTGACAAACTGAAATTACACCCGCTTGAATCCGAGCACGTGCGTGATTGCAGCAACACCCAGATGAGCATTGAATCCATGTATGCGGCATCTTTCTGCTTCAACTCGTGCCATCCCGGAACTATGACGCAGCCATGTTGCGTCATCCGATTCTCTTCATCGCTGCCTTTGGTATCCTCACCTTCCTGATGTCCCGCCTGCGCACTCCCCAGGTGCTTTTGGAAACCGAACCCGACTTCGCCCGCACACTGGCGTTGGTGGGGCCGGATCCTGAGACTGGTCAGGCTCGGGTGATCACACCGGACAATCATTTGCTCACACCAGCTGGGCAACAAATCTCGCTGCCTGGGATGCGTCCCCAAGCCCTGGCACTGAGCCCGAATGGGAAAATCCTCGTGGCGGCGGGCAAGATCTCCGGCATCACCCTCATCAACCCGGCCACAGGCGAAGTTAAAGGCCGCGTTGAGTTGCCAGGAGACTCTGAGGAAGCACCGAACCCTGTTTCCGGAAACATCCTCAAGCCGGATCGCAGTGGTCAGTTGAGTTTCACCGGGCTGATTTTTTCCGCCACTGGCGAACGACTCTATCTCTCCAACGTCAATGGCAGCATCAAAGAGTTTTCCGTTAGTGAAGCAGGTGAAATCAAGCCGCTGCGCAATCTCCCGCTGCCGCCAGCGAACGCTCCCAACCGCAAGAACGAGATCCCTTCCGGGCTGACGCTTTCAGCGGATAATCGCAAACTCTACATCGCCCTGAACCTCAGTAACCGCGTGGCGGAAATGGACGTGGCGTCCGGCACCGTCCTGCGAACATGGGACTGCGGGGTGGCTCCTTATGATGTGAAGGTGCTGGGGAATAAATTATACGTTAGCAATTGGGGCGGTCGTCGCCCGGATGGATCCAGCCCCGAAGCCCATGCCGGACGCGGGATGACGGTGCGGGTGGAGGCCAGAACCCAGGTCGCCAGCGAGGGATCGCTTTCCGTGATTGATCTCGTCGGCAACCAACCGCCCAAGGAGTTGGTCACTGGTCGGCATGCCAGCGGACTAGCCGTTTCGCCCGATGGAAAGTTCCTCTGCGTGGCGTGTGCCACCAGTGATTATGTGGAGGTGTTGGATGTGGCTAGTGAGACCTGGCGAGGGCACTTCTTTCCCAAGCAAACCCCCGCCGACCTCTTCGGAGCCGGGCCGAACGCGCTGACGTTTGATCCCGCCGGGAAGCACTTATATGTCTGCAATGGCACCCAAAACGCCATGGCAGTGCTGGAGTGGGAAGACGGCACGGCTGAATTTCAAGGCTTGCTGCCGACTGGTTGGTATCCCGGTGCGGTCGTGGTGGATGCGGCTAGGCAACAACTCTGTGTTGGCAACGTGAAAGGTATCGGCCCTGAGCCGGCGAAGAACAGGGGCTTCAACACCCACCAATATTTCGGCACCGTGAGTCTGATTCCGCTGCCCCAGGATAAGTCTGCGCTAGCCGCCCACACTAAGACCGTGACCGTGAATAATCGGGTTCCGTTGCTGCCCCTGGCCATGGCCCCGCCTCGTCCGAGCGCACTGCCCCGCCCCCTCCCCAGCCGCGTGGGAGAGCCCAGTGTCTTCAAGCATGTGCTCTATATCATTAAGGAAAATCGCACTTACGACCAAGTCCTGGGCGACCTGAAAGAAGGCAACGGAGATCCCAAACTCTGCATCTTTGGCGAGCAAATCACGCCGAACCAACATCAGTTCTGTCGGGATTTCGTTTTGCTAGACAACACCTACTGTTCCGGCATCCTCAGTGCCGACGGGCACAACTGGTCCTGTAGCGCCTTCACCACGGACTATATGGAGAAACAATTTGCCGGCTTCCCCCGGAGCTATCCGGACGGCTCGGAAGCGGCCAACGCCGACGCCTTGGCGTGGTCCCCCGGCGGCTTTATTTGGGATCATGCTCTGGCGAAGGGCCTGCCGATTCGGATCTACGGTGAGTTCGCCACGGTGCGGCGGGCCTGGAAAGACCCCGAGCGACCTGGCAAGCCATTGTTTCCAGAGATCTGGCAGGACTGGTTGACCCATCATGGTGGGGCAGATAGTGAAGTTTCTCTGGGCGCTAAGGCCAACATCTCCACCGTGCAGCCGCACCTGAATGAGGATTTTGCCGCCTTTGATAACGACATCCCTGACGTCATCCGCGCCCAAGTGTTTCTCAAGGAGTTGGCGCAGTGGGAAACCACCGGGAAGATGCCCGCCCTCAGCATCATGAGTCTCGGCGGAGACCACACCAGCGGCACCAAGCCCGGCAAGCCCACCCCGCGCGCCCAAGTGGCAGACAACGATCTGGCGTTCGGTCAAATGGTGGAAGCCCTCAGCAAGAGTCGCTTCTGGAAAGACACCTGCATCATCGCCATTGAAGATGATCCACAGAACGGATGGGATCACGTCAGCGGCTATCGCACCACGGCCTACGTCCTCAGCGCCTGGTCCCGCGGGCGCGGCACGGTTTCCACGCAATACAATCAGACCAGCGTGCTGCGCACTATCGAACTCATGCTAGGGTTGCCTCCCATGAACGAACTGGACGCCACCGCCACCCCCATGTTCGATTGCTTTGGCGACGAACCGGACTTCACCCCATACATCGCCCAGAAGCCTCGCTGGCCGCTGGATGACATGAATCCCACCCCTGCCAAAATCACCGATGCCACCTTGCGCAAGGATGCCGAGGTCTCAGCTACGCTGCCATTTGAGGAAATGGACCAATGCCCGGAGGACATCCTCAACGAGATCCTCTGGCGTGCCGTCAAAGGCCCGCAAGTGCCCTTCCCCCATTGGGCCGTAGCCTTGCAGGAGGAGGATTAGCCCCACTGCTAAATCGCTTGCTTGGATGCGCAGGTCGCCCAAAGCTGGCTGCGTAACGACCTGCCAAAATAATACTTCATTCCATTCGTCTCCTGGCATGGATTCACCGTGGTGGACAGCGGTTGCACGGTGCCAATCAACACCGAGTTGCGCAGCCGCAGCAGATGGGGCGAGGGAAATCGTGCTGGTCATCACGCGGAGCGATGATGACTACTTTCTGGATAGTAGCCGTCATCGCTCCGCGTGACGGCAGTCGTTGGCAGGCGTAAGCGAGTTCGAAGCACGCCCGACTAGCGCGGCCTGGCAGGCCAACTTGCGGGGCCATTTGTCTGGCAGTGGCGCGAGCGGGGGGGGGTGATTCAGGGCTTGGATGGGGCAGGCAAGGCGGCCCACCCAAAAGCGAGGCAGCGCATCAGCCGCAGCCGGCGCGTGGGATTAGGAGTCGTCTTGATCTTCATGTGGCAATTGGTTTGGGATTAGCTTGCCCTACGCACCTCAAAATTTCCCCGCTTTCTACGTTGCCAGTCTGCGGGTGGTTGGTTAATCTCCGCGCCCGGAGGTGCGCCTTGAAGTGCGTTCACGGTTTGTTTTCCTCCTGTTTGAATTTCCGATAAACCCTAGTCCATCTTGCCATGAGCCACGAAACCATCGAATCCCATCTTGTTGAAAATCGCGTCTTTGCTCCGCCAGCGGCGTTTGCCCGGGGGGCTCGGGTGACTTCCATGGAGGACTATCAGGAACGCTATACGGCTTCCATCAAGGACCCTGCGGCCTTCTGGGCCAGTGAGGCGGCGGAGTTGGATTGGCAGGCTCCATGGGCGGAAACACTGCGTTGGGAGGTCCCTTTCGCGCAGTGGTTTGTGGGTGGGAAAATCAACCTGTGCGAGAACTGTGTGGATCGGCACGCCAATAATCCCGATCGCAAATACAAGGCCGCCATCATCTTCGAAGGCGAACCGGGCGACACCCGCACGATCACTTATGGCGAACTGCAGCACGAAGTGGCCCGCACTGCGAATATGTTCCTTGCGCAGGGCATTAAGTCTGGTGATCGCGTGATTGTTTACATGCCGATGATTCCCGAGGCGGCCATTACGATGCTGGCTTGTGCCCGCATTGGAGCCGTGCACAGCGTCATTTTCGGTGGGTTCAGCGCCAGTGCGATTTATGATCGGGTGCTGGATAGCGGTGCCACGCACATCATCACTGCGGACGGCGGTTGGCGGCGGGGGAAGACGGTGCCGCTGAAGGACAATGTGGACGCCGCCCTGGCCATGGGCACGACGCCGGTAAAAAGCGTGGTGGTGTTCCAACGCACCAAGCAGGCGGTGGCGATGGAAGCGGGACGGGATGTCTGGTGGCATGAGGCGATTGCAGGGGCCAGCACGGATTGTCCGCCAGTGGGATTGGATTCGGAACATCCGTTGTTCATTCTCTACACCAGCGGATCGACCGGGAAACCGAAGGGCATCCTGCACACCACCGGTGGGTATGCGGTGGGAACTCACGCCACCACCAAATACATTTTCGACCTGCAGGAAAAGGACGTTTACTGGTGCACGGCAGATGTGGGTTGGATCACGGGGCATAGTTACATTGTCTATGGACCACTGGCCAATGGGGCCACGGTGCTGATGTATGAAGGCGCGCCCGATACGCCGCACTTCGGCCGCTTCTGGGAGATCGTGGAGAAATACAAGGTGAGCATTCTCTACACCGCCCCCACCGCCATCCGTGCCTTCATTAAGTGGGGGGACGAGCATGTCACGAAATATGATCTCTCCAGCCTTCGATTGTTAGGCTCGGTGGGGGAACCAATCAATCCGGAGGCCTGGATGTGGTATCACAAAATGATCGGTGGCAGCCGCTGTCCGATAGTGGATACTTGGTGGCAGACGGAAACGGGAGCCATCCTGATTTCTCCCATGCCCGGAGCCACGCCCACCAAACCCGGCACCGCCACGTTGCCCTTCTTCGGCATTGATGCCGCCATTGTCGATGAGACCGGTCAAGAGTGCGGCCCCAATGAAGGTGGTCGCCTCGTGGTGCGTCATCCCTGGCCCTCCATGCTGCGCACGCTCTGGGGCGATGCCGAGCGCTATGCCGCCACTTACTGGGCAGAGTATCCCGGATGGTATCTGACAGGCGACGGGGCGCGTCGTGACGAAGATGGCTATTTCTGGATCGTGGGTCGCTTGGACGACGTGCTGAATGTTTCCGGCCATCGCTTGGGCACGGCGGAATTGGAAAGTGCGCTGGCCAGCCATCCAGCAGTAGCGGAAGCCGCCGTCGTGGGTCGCCCGGACGAAATCAAAGGTCAGGCACCCGTGGCATTTGTGACGTTGAAGACTGGATTTGAAGCTTCCCATGATTTGGCGAAAGCCCTAAAGGCCCACGTGGCCAAGGAAATTGGGGCCATCGCGCGCCCGGATGATATTCGTTTCACGGCCTCGTTGCCGAAGACACGCTCCGGCAAAATCATGCGGCGCTTGCTGAAGGAAATTTGCGCGGGCGGACAAATCAAGGGTGATACCACGACCTTGGATGACCTCAGCGTGCTGGCGAGCCTATCCGCTGCCGCCAAGGCCGATGATGAGTAGAGTTGCTGCTCTGAATCGAGTGTGACCGCAGTCCGCCGGACTGCGGTGGCACGCGTTAGGATTTCATTTTAGCGGCTTGCCAATGGGCCTCCATGGTTGCGACGTCCGCTACGCCCAAGGGCGTGGTCGTGGTTTGGAGGCTGGTTTCCATTTGATGGAAACGATCCGTGAATTTGGTGTTCGTCGCACTGAGCAGGACCTCGGGGTCGTGGCCCAGTTTGCGGGCCAGATTGACGACGCTGAAGAGGAGATCGCCAATTTCTTCTGCGGTGGCCACGGGATCGCCCTTGGCTAGTTCCACCTCGGTTTCGGCTAGTTCTTCGCGAATTTTCTCGATGATGCCGACAGTGTCTGGCCAGTCGAACCCTACTTTGGCCGCCTTCTTCTGGAGTTTAGCGGCTCGGGTTAGGCTGGGGAGGGCTTTGGTGATGCCTTCCAGAAAGGCCTGCGGTCGATTCCCCTTTTCAGCTTTTTTGATTTCATCCCATTGCTTCAAGACGGCGGAGGTATCGCTAACATCACTGGAGCCATAGACGTGAGGATGGCGGCGGATGAGCTTTTCAGAAATGCCGTGAGCAATGGTGTCGAGGTTGAAGCGATCGGTCTCGGAGGCGATTTCGCCATGCAGGACGACTTGGAGGAGGAGGTCGCCCAACTCTTCGCGCATGTGTTCAGTGTCGTCGGACTGGATGGCTTCCAGCGTTTCGTAAGCTTCTTCCAGTAAATTTGTGCCCAAGGAAAGGTGCGTTTGCTCCTGATCCCAGGGACAGCCCCCCGGGCTGCGCAGATCATGCACAATTTGCTTCAAGCGCGTGAGGCCGTCGGGATGGATTGGGGTGGGGAGGGGCATGATAAGTAACGGAGCAGGAGAATTGGAGCGAGGAGTGGCGGCAGGACAAACGCGGGCCCCTCCGAGCGGTGCGCTAAATTTCCCCCACTGGCAAGAGCTAATCGCCCAGTCCCAGCGCCTCCGCCCAGACTTCATCATCCGCTTCATCGAAGCGAATGAGCATGGGGCGACAGCAGACTTCGCAATCGTAATCGACCTCACACGGGACCTCGTCCAGGGACGGGGCCAGCACGGAGAATTCCTCGAAGCAGGATGGGCAAGTGACAGGGCAGAGCATCGCGCAACATGGACCAAAATGCGATCGGTCGCAAGTTCCGCGTAATCCAGAACCAATGCGCGTGTGGTGCGTAATGCTGCGATGGACCATGCTGCTATCCACCGATGGCATTGTCGTGTGTCGGTTCGGAAGAAAAACCATTTTCTTTCCGCCAATCGCTGCTATTCTCCGCGCTCCCGCACCGACCCATTTTCTCCTTTTTCCATTCCCTCCGGCCATGACCAGCGCTCAAATTCGCCAATCCTTCCTCGATTTCTTCAAGTCCAAGCAACACACCATCGTGCCCAGCGACAACGTGGGTTACACGAGCCGTGATGGCGCGCGGATCTTTACCAATGCAGGGATGAATCAGTTCGTGCCCATCTTCCTGGGCGAGCGCACCGCCGATGTGGACACCTGGCCGGGCGTGCTCAGCAAGGGCCTGCCCACGCGGGCAGCGGACACGCAGAAGTGCATTCGCGCAGGCGGGAAACACAACGATTTGGAGGATGTGGGCCTGGACACTTACCACCACACGTTCTTCGAAATGTTGGGGAACTGGAGTTTTGGCGACTATTTCAAAAAGGAAGCCATCGCTTGGGCGTGGGAACTGGTGATCGAGAAATGGAAATTTCCACCCACCCGCGTCTTCGCCACCATTTACCAACCCGGCCCCGGGGATCCAGCGGATCGCGACCAGGAGGCCTGGGACATCTGGGCGGAGAAATTCCGCAGCGTGGGCTTGGACCCGGACATTCACATCGTGAACGGCAACAAGAAGGACAACTTCTGGATGATGGCCGACACCGGTCCGTGCGGTCCGTGCACAGAAGTGCATATCGACCTAACACCCGGCCCGATTGCCTTGGATGAAGATCGCCAACGCGCTGGTGCAAAGCTGGTGAATGGATCGGACGCGAGCTGTATTGAGATCTGGAACAATGTGTTCATTCAATACAATGCCAATCCCGATGGCACCTTCGTGCCGCTGCCCGCCCAACACGTCGATACCGGCATGGGCTTCGAGCGCGTGTGTTCGATCATCCAAGGCACGAAAAATTTCACCGACTTCGAGACTGCGAAGATCAGCAATTATGACACGGATGTCTTCAAGCCGATCTTCGATGAACTAACTAAACTCAGCGGCAAGCACTACAAGAGCACGCTCCCGAAAGCCAACGAGCAAGGAAACGTAGTCCCTGTGACCGAGCAGGAGAAAATCGACGTGGCCTTCCGCGTCATTGCCGACCATTTGCGCACCCTGAGTTTCTCCATTGCGGACGGCATTCAGCCGGGGAACTCGGATCGGAATTACACCCTGCGCCGGATCCTGCGTCGGGCGGTAAAATACGGCCGCACCCTGGAATTCCAGGAGCCGTTCTTCTACAAACTGGTGGACGTGCTGGCCGAACACATGGGCGATGTCTTCCCGGAGATTCGTGTGAAGCGTGAGCAGGTGAAGGCGGTGCTGAAGGTCGAAGAGGAGAGCTTTAATCGGACGCTGGATAAGGGCATCGTGCTATTCGAGAGCGAAGCGAATCGATTGCTAGGCACCGCAGGTGCCGCCCCGGGTAGGGCGGGTGTCTCACCCGCCGGGGTCGGCGTCCCGCCGACCTCTCAGGGCGTCTCGCCCTCTTCTGGTGCGTCTCGCACCAAACGCAGAACGCTGCCCCATTTCGAAAAACCTTGGGCCATTTACAACCTCACGGTCACCACGCGTGATCGTCGTTTCCTAACTCCCGAGGCAAGAACCATTACGCTGGACGCCATCAAACATTTTGATGGCAAGCGTTTCGAGCTATTTGCAGCTTGTGTGATGCCGGACCATTTTCACATGCTCCTACAACCTTGGCCGAAGGAAAACGATGGAACCTCCGTGTTCTGGACGTTGGGCGAGATTATGCATTCCGTAAAGAGTTTTACTGCAAAGGAGATTAACAAGCAGGAAGGGACTACTGGCTCGGTGTGGAATGAGGAACGGTTTGATCGCTATATTCGGTCAGATGCTGATTTGGAGGAGAAGTATAACTATATTTTAGATAACCCTCGCAGGGCTGAAATTGTCTCCATGGTTGGGGAGTATCAGTGGACTTGGACGCACGATGACAGGCTGGGCGAGACGCCCGAAGGAAGCGAGACGCTTCGTGCGTTTGGCGAGACGCCAAACGCGGCGGGCGGGACGCCCGCCCTACCCGTGCCTTGCGATGCCTCCGGCATCGTCCCATCTGGCGCAACTTGCGCCGATTCCTCAGGTAGGGCGGGTGTCCCGCCCCTTTCCGCAGACTTCGCCTTCCGCCTTTACGACGAACAAGGCTTCCCACTAGACCTCACAGAACTCCTAGCGCGCGAACGCGGCCTAACGGTAGACACCGCTGGCTTTGAAAAACTAATGGATGAACAAAAGGCTCGCGCTCGTGCGGCTGGCCAAAAGAACAAACAGATCGTTTCCGTCAGTGAAATCGAGACCAAGGAACCGACGAAATTTATCGGTTACGATGCATTGGAAGCCGATGCCAAGGTGCTGGAAGTCGTTTCCATGAAGGATAAGACAGCGGTGGTCTTGGACACATCCACTTGCTATGCCGAAATGGGCGGTCAGGTGGGTGATGCCGGTAATTTCATCATCGGGGCCAACAATTTCCCCATCGTTTCCACCACCAAGGTCGGCAACACATGGCTGCATTTCCTGGAAGGCGAAGACGCCCCGGCGGTTGGTTCCACGGTGCGACTCGCAGTGGATGCGGAGCGTCGTCACGCCATCGAGCGGCACCATACCGTGACCCATATTCTGCATTGGGCACTGCATGAGGTCGTCAACAAAGACGCCACCCAGAAGGGCTCCAACGTGACTCCAGAGAAACTCACCTTCGATTTCAACAGCGCAGCCCTAACGCCGAACCAATTGGCCGACATCGAGCGTCTGGTGAACGAACGCATCGTGGCGAACGAATCCGTTTCCTGGAGCGAAGTGCCCTACGCCGACATCAAATCCAACCCCGGCATCATGGCTCTCTTTGGCGAGAAATATGGCGATCTGGTCCGCGTGGTGCAGATCGGCGGGAAGCCTCATGCGCTCAACGGTTACAGCATGGAACTCTGCGGCGGCACCCACACCCGCGGCACGGGTGAAATCGGACTCTTCAAACTGGTCAGCGAAAGCGCAGTAGCCGCAGGCGTCCGCCGTATCGAAGCCATTGCCGGCCTCGAAGCCTACCACACCGCCCGCAGCGAAACCGAACTCCTCCGCACCCTGGCCGGGAAACTCAGCGCTCAAGGCACCGCTGACTTGGAAAAGAAATTGGACGCTATGCTGGAACACACCAAGTCACTAGAACGCACTATTAAAGCCGCCCAGCAGCGCGAAGCCTCCGGCAAAGCCAAGGAACTTCTCGCCAGCGCCAAGGAAAACATCATCATCGCCAACCTGGGCGATGTGGATGCCGACTACCTCGTAGCCGTGACTGATGTGCTCAAAGTGCAACTGAACGGCGTGGTCGTCCTCGGCGGCACCGGCGGCGGAAACGTCGCGTTAGTGGCCAGCGTGGGTAAAGATTGGCAAGCCCGCGTGCAGGCAGGCAAAATCATCTCCGCCATCGCCCCCATCGTCGGCGGCAAAGGCGGCGGCAAACCCGACTTCGCCCGCGGCGGCGGCAAGGACAGCAGCAAAGTGGACCAAGCCCTGACTGAGGCACGGAAGTTGATTGGATAGGCTGTGACGGCTACTGAACTCACCGCTCATTTGACAGCGCCCCCTGACTTGCCTGAAATGAGGAACACCGAACCCTACCTTGCTTCCGAGGCCATGCGGCACAACGTTCGTGGCATTCGTCAGAAAATCATGAAGCGCAGTCCAGACGTCATGTGCGCGCTCGACGACTATCCACCCACTTCATGGGCGCCGAATGGGGCGCGGTTAAGCCCAAGTTGACAAGCCCCCGCTCGTCCCGCATGTTGCTCCATGGCCCAGCGGTATCTAGACCCGAAAAACGCCATCGTGTTCAAGCGCATATTTGGCGAGCATCCGCTGATTCTGCGCTCGTTTCTCAATGCGTTATTGCCATTGCCGGAGGATGGTCCGATCGTTTCACTCGAGTATCTCAATCCCGAGCAAGTGCCGCAGTTGCCGCTGCTGAAAAACTCCATCGTGGATGTTCGCTGTCGAGATCAACAGGGACGGCAATTTATCGTGGAAATGCAAATGAACTGGACCAGTGCGTTTTTGCAACGGGTGCTCTTCAATGCCAGCAAAGCCTACGTTAGACAGCTGGAACGCGGGGAGCAATACGAACTGCTGCAGCCAGTGATGGGCCTGTCCTTGCTGGATGATATCTTTGACCGCAAGAGCGACGAATATTATCATCACTATCAATTGGTAAACACCGGTCAGCCTGAACGCGTGATTAAGGATTTACAGTTAGTGTTCGTCGAGTTACCCAAGTTCAAGCCCTCGCGAGCCATGGCTCCGCTTAAACGGGCGTGGATTCGCTTCCTGCGGGAAACGGGCGATGCGTCCACCAGTGAGGCCCAGGCTGTATTGAAATCAGAAGTAGCCAGCCAGGCCCCAGAGATTCAAAATGCGCTGGAGTTGTCAGGCGAAGCCGGTTTCAGCCGAGGCGAATTGGAAGCCTATGACCGCTACTGGGACGCAGTGAGTTCCGAGCGCACCCTTATTTCAGGAAAATTTTCCGAAGGAAAGGCCGAAGGAAAGGCCGAAACAGAACTGGCTTTGGTAGCCAAACTTGTGGCCGGAGGCATGAGCGAAGCAGAGGCCAAACGATTGGTTCACGATTAAGGGCATTGCACGTAGAAAAAGCCGCTTGGGGGCACCAAGCGGTTTTTTGATTTGGGGAATGCGGGTCTGGTCGCGCATTTGTTTAAGAAGCTTTCGGGAAAAACTTAAGTCTGCTTCCTCCAGATCCACCCTCACGCTCGAAATCGACGCATCCTTGGACCGGTCCATGGAGCTTCCCCAGAGCAGGCGGCCATCGCTGAGACGGTGGTCGTCGTCATAGAAGGAGTTCGTCTCCATGACTTCCCTTGGTAGCGCCCAAGTTCGTTTCAACGCTTAATATCAGTCATAAGAGCGTTCATGCTTACTTCCGGACGCTTTCGTCATTTCCACCACTGACAGTGTGGAATTTACAGACAATCTGCTGGAGGGATGCCGCTTTTAGCGGCTCGGCTGCTGTTGTCTGGTGGCTTGGCAGGGAATGAGACGGGCTGAAAAGAAATTTTTAGTCGGCAATCATTTCTTGCGCAAATCACAAAAACATCGCAGAACTACCCCGGCTAATTCCCCCCGAACCCCAAAATTTTCGATCTACCCTAATTCCCATGATTCTGACTACCTGTATTCAAAGTATCGCATTCGCAGCCTTTCTTGTTTTCCCCGAAGGGGACAGCAAGGGCCTCCAAGGAGAACTCAAGACCGCTTATGAAGCGCTGCAGACCAATGACTACGCCAAGGCGTTGAAGGGTTTCAAGGGCTTGGCTGACAAAAATGACAAGAAAGCACTGCTGGCCATGGGACGGATTTATCAACAAGGCCTGCCTGGCAAGGATGGCGTCCAGCCGGATCTCAAAGCAGCCGAGGGATACTATCGGAAGGCCAGCGCTGCCGGAGAAGAAGCTGCCGGGTTGGAATTGGCGGTAATCCTGCTGGGCGATGCGGCCGACGCCAAGCGCCAGAAGGAAGGTCAGGACCTGCTGAAAACGGCGGCGGAGAAATCCTCCAAAGCCATGCTTCTGCTAGGACAACTGCAAGCCAACGGTCAGGGTTTCACCCAGGACCTGTCGGCGGCACGGGAAAATTTCGAGAAAGCCGCCTCCAAAGGCGAAGGCGAGGCCTACAATTTCCTGGCCCAGATGTATGAATCTGGCAAAGGCGTGAAACAAAGCCTGCAGGACGCAGTGGACAACTATGAGAATGCCGCCAAGCTCGATTCGGTTACTTCGATGCTCAAGCTGGGCAACATTTACGCGAATGGCGTTAAGGATGGCGACAAGGAATTGATCAAGCCAGATCTGGCCAAGGCCAAATCTTATCTCCAAACCGCTGCCGCCAAGGAAGATGACAAAAAGCACGGCACCACCGGCACCATGAACCTGGCCGCCTTCTATGAACTCTATGAGAAGAAGCCGGAAGACGCCTTGGCCGCTTACAAGAAGGCCGCGGAGATCGGTGATTACAACGCCATGGTCAAGGTGGGCAACATGCTGACGGACGGCCAAGGCACGGCCAAGAATCCCGAGAGCGCTTTCAAATCCTATCTCGCATCGACTGCGGAGACCGAATCTGGTAAACTCAGCGGCAGTCCTGCGGGCATGATGGCCGTTTCCATCTCGTATGAAAAGGGCACTGGGGTGAAGGCAGATCCGGCCAAGGCCAAACAATGGCTGATGTATTCCGCGATCGGCGGATATGCTCCCGCCATGCGGCAACTCGGCGTTAATTACAAGGACGGCAAAAGTGCCCTCAAGGACATCGTGGCCTCCATCACTTGGCTGCAAAAAGCCTTGGCGGCGGGCGATGCGGAATCTGCCATGATCCTCTCCGAAATGCTGGAAAAGGGGGAAAGCGATCTGCCGCAAGATTTCCGTCAAAGCAACGCCCTGCTGACCAAGGTGGCCGAAGCGGGATCCCCCGAAGCGCAACTCCGCCTCGCCAACAACAACTACGAAGGCAAAGGGACCTCCAAGGATGTCATCCGCGCCTATGCTTTATTGCTGGCCGCTGGTGATTACGAGCCCGCCAAGAAAAAGCGCGAGGAAGTGGTTAAAACACTGACCAAGGAACAAATCGCAGAAGCCAACAAGGAAGTGGACCGCATGCGCAACAAGCCATCTGCCGCAGTGGCCCCAGCTGACGCCAAAGGGGCTGATAAAGCCAAATAACTCAAGAGTTCAAATCCAAATCCGCAAACGGGCTGATCCTAACCAGGGTCAGCTCGTTTGCTTTTCCCAGGGACTGGGGCCTTGGAAGAGGAGGCAGCGCGACCCGATGACCAAGCCAAACGGTAGAATGTGAGGCAGCCCGCTGGGCTGATCTACACTGATTATTCCACAGCCGCCACTGGGAGAGGTGTGCTTCCAATAAAGGGCTTCGCCTGTGGAATAAACCCTCCTACCAGGCGCTCCTCCGTGAAAATTATTCCTTGCCACCCGGGCCAGCGAGCAGGATGCGAAACCCTGCTGATTGCCAATTTACGTCAACTGAGCACCAGCATCCCCCCTCCAATCTGATTTTCCATGCAACTATCCCGCATCCTTGCCTACGTCCGGCGTTATCCCAACATGATCGTGCTGCAACTGCTCAGCGCCATCGGGGGGGCCTTGATTGTGTGGGTGCCGCCGTGGGCCATTCAACAAATTGTCGATGGCGTGAACAAGCACATCGGCACCACTGCCCTGCTCCCCATGGCCGGGTTGGCTGCGCTGGCTTACTTCGGACGGGATTTCCTGAACGGGACCCGAATCATGCTGAATAATACGTTAGAGCAAAAGGTCATTCGCGACATCCGCAGCGATCTCTACGAACGCTTGCAGCGTCTCCCGCTCCCATGGTTCGACAGCAAACCCACAGGCGATCTCATGACCACCGTGGCCGAGGACGTGCCCAGTATGGAACGCATGTTGATCGATGGGGTGGAGCAGGGGCTCGTAGCCGTGCTGCAAATCCTGGCCGTGGGAGCGTATTTATTTCACATTAACCATCAGTTAGCATTGATGACGCTGGTGCCCATTCCGCTGCTAGCCATCGGGGCTTTGCTTTACACACTGACGGCCAAGGGCCGCTACAAAGCCATGCGCACCGCCACCAGCGAAATGAATTCGCTGCTGCACGATAACATTTCCGGCATTCGGCAAATCAAGGCCTACGGCATGGAGAAGGATGAACATGACCGCTTCAACAGCTATAGCAATCGGCTGCGCCTGGCCACCCTGAAAGTCATGCGCACTTGGGCGGTCTATAATCCCACCATGAGCTTCCTGGGCTCCATGGGCGTGGTGCTCGTGTTGCTGAGCGTTGGCTTCAACTGGGTAACGGTCACTCCGAGCCCGGGCGAACTAACCGGTCTGCTCTGGAGCCTGGTTCTGTTCTATGAACCCGTGGGCCGACTCCATTCGCTTAATCAAATTTTCCAAGCGGGCCGGGCCGCCTCCGAGCGCGTCTTCGGTATCCTGGATGCCGCAGAAGAGCCTCACGTCAGCGATGGGGCGACGCTGAAAATCTCGTCCGCGCATGTGAAATTCGACAACGTGGTCTTCACCTATAGCGGTAAAAACGCCACCCTGCGTGGGGTTAGTCTGGAAGCGAAGCCCGGCCAGACCATCGCCCTCGTCGGGCCGACGGGAGCCGGGAAATCCACTGCGATCAATCTACTAACACGCTTCTACGAGGCGGAATCCGGCACCATCACGATCGACGACCAAAACATCCAAACTCTCTCCAAGCCCAGTCTGCGGGCCGCCATCGGCTATGTGACCCAGGAAAGTTTCCTCTTCAATGGCACCGTGCGCGACAACCTTGTCATCGCCAAGCGGGATGCCACCGACGAAGATCTCTGGCGCGTGCTGGAAGCCGCCAACGCCAAAGCCTTCGTCGAGCGCCTGCCGGAACTCTTGGATACCCAAGTGGGCGAACGCGGGGTGCGCCTCAGCGTGGGAGAGAAACAACGCATTTCCATTGCTCGCGCCTTGCTGAAGAACCCGCCCATCCTGCTGCTGGATGAAGCCACTGCCAGTGTGGACACAGAAACGGAACGCCTCATCCAGGAAGCGTTGGAGCGCCTCATGGTCAACCGCACCAGCCTCGTCATCGCCCACCGCCTCAGCACCGTGCGCCACGCAGATCGCATCTACGTGTTCGATCAAGGACAGATCGTAGAACAAGGCACCCATGAAGAACTGCTAGCCGAAAACGGCCTCTACGCCGACCTCTGCCGCAAATCCCTCATGGCCGAGCCAGCCGCAGTCTAGCCCGCATTTCTCACCAGATTCAGCTGCGGCCCCCACGCAGCACTTGGGCACTAACCGTGTTTATGGGATTGCAAGAGCCCCTGCCCGGTATGATTGTGCGAACATGAGAAATTTTCTTAATTCAGCAAGGTTGTGCTGGGGCGTGATGTGCTTCTGGCTGACTGGGCCGCCACTCGTCTGCGCACGTGAATTTACCAACGCTGAGGGGAAGCAGCTTGAGGGAACGATTGTCTCCGCTACGAAGGATAATTTTGTCATTGAAACACCAGAACGGAAACGCCTGACCATTCCCCTGAATAAAGTGGTGGCTGCTGACCGGGAATTTGTGGTGCAGTGGCGGAAGGTCAATCCTGAGATCAAACTAACGGTGTCGGCCATGAAATAGCGATCCGAAAAAGGAACCCCGTCCGCGAGTGGGAGGATTGATCAAGGGCATTGGAAAATCACGATCAAAAACAACACCCCGGAGCCGGTGGAAAACCTCAAGCTATACTACCTGCAGGTTAAGGAACTGAAGGACGAGATGGAAACGGAGCGGAGCAAGATGCTCAAGATTTTCAAAGAAGCCGGTTCGATGGACTTGGAACCGCTGCCGGCTTTCGGTTCTATCGTGATGAACACGAATGATCTAACGGTGGGAAACTTTTACGGCACGAACACCGCCGGTTACGTCGAGAAGTGGACCTCTGATCTGAACGCCCTGAATGTCGAAATCCTCTGGGGCAAACGACCAGTGTCCACTACGACTATTGGGAATTATGCCGGTCTGGGGTCAGGGCAGGCGGAAGTTGAGAAGCTAGCGAAGGATGGCGAACTCTCCGAGGAAGATCGCACCAAGGCGCGGGAGGAACGGAAGCAAAAGCGTCTGGACGCCCAAGTCGATCGGGATGGCGAGAAAGTAAATCCAACTGCGACGGAGGACACGGAGAAGGTTGGCGGCTCTGCGACGGAGCGGGACGGAGAATCGGTGCAGACCAAGCTCAAGCAAAAATAGTCGGCGGATTACTAATCAACTAAGGAGGGTGGACATACGGTCCCGGTTGCGGGCAGACTAACCTTTCATCGGGAAGCAAACTTTCGTCCGGAGTTCCGCCTCTGGTGTGCTCTGCGGGCTGTTTTCATAAATCTCGAAGGGGTGGATCGACTTGTTGGAGCGAAACAATTTCGCCCTGCCATGACTCATGCCCGCGCTCCAGGCATTGCCGAGATGACGATAGGCACCCACATGCAGAATGGTATAGACGGGACCAGCAGGCAGGTTTCCGCTGACAAATTCGGCCGTTACTTGCGGCAGCGAGGCCACGGGAATGCCAACGGTATATTCCACGAAATTCTTCATGGGATTCCAGCGATGATACTGGGCGAAGGGGCTCCCAGTGGGCTCCAGGCCGCTTTGCTGGAACCACGATTCCAGTTTCCGGAGTGCGCGCTCCATCTCTGGACCAATGTCAGGAATGGCGCAGCGGGATTTCACTCCGATGTAGTTGCATCCGGCAAAATTATCCGCGCCCAAAAACTCCAGACGGGATGGGGCCGAGCCTTTTTCCACCACGTCTTTCAAGAGCTTGAGTCCGCGGTCATAGCCCATGCCTACGAACGTCTCCATCATCCGTTTGAGGAAGAACATGAAGAAGGGCAGGGAGCCATCCATGCTCCAATGGACCTGCGTCCCACCGGCTTGGGGAACAAGTTCGAAGCTCACGGAGGCCACCGATTTCCAAGGCTTGAGAAAGGTGAGGCGGCAATCCATCCGATGCGCGGGATCTTCCTCGAGGAGTTCCATTTGCCCACTGCCGATGATCTTGCCATCCCACTGATAGCTCCGGCCATCCGCAGCATACGTCATGCTGCAACCGGGCTCAATCAAGTTTCAAGGGGACCAAGCGGGCCATTGCTGAAAGTTCCGCAGCGCTGGATAAATTTGCTCTGGGGTGGCTTGGATCACAATCGATTTTCGGATGGTAAGCTTAGGCATAAGACAAATGGTGGTTGGATGCCGTTGCATTGGAGCACGGTTAGCAACTGAGAGCAAGCCAGAACTGTTTCCTGAAGCCGGACGTTAGAGGGAATGTTCCACAGGAAAGTTGCTTACGGGGGTGTTCAAAATCAGACTTCTAACCAATGATGTATTACTGCGTTAGTTAAGACTGTATTGTCCCCGGCAGGGGACGCAGAGCTTAGCCGGGGGTTGAGCGCAGCGATACCCCCGGTAACCTTACAAAATGACCGCATCCCGGCAGGGATGCCAGAAAAGGAGCAGGCTGGGAACATGTCAGGCTCACAATCCGATCAGATTGCCGATCTGGCATCCCTACCGGGATGCAACTCTTTAGGGATCTGTCCGGGGGTATCGCTACGCTCAACCCCGGCTAAGCACTGCGGCCCCTGCCGGGGACAATCCCGGCTTAGATAAGGCAGGATTTATGTCCCGGTTAGGAGCCGTCTTTTGAACACCCCAGTCCCTTACCTCTACGGTGTCATTTGGATCGGCGTTGGGTTACTGCGCCTGCGTGCCAGGTTCCTTGCTAGACCACAACTTCGAAATGAAAAGTAGAGTTACAAGCGACGCGCGTCCCGCCGTCGTCATTATGCCGAGCAGATTTAACGTGTGACGGGAACGCGGCCAGCGTCGGCGGCTGGAAGCACGCCGCCCCCAGCGAAGCCTGCGGAATAATCAGTCCTAGCCGGACGCCAGAGCGAATGGAGCCGTCACTACTGAATGACGGCCGCCCCAAAATAGGGCTGGAGCACTGCCGGAAGGTGAATGCTTCCATCCGGTTGCTGATACGTTTCCAGCAGGGCCACATACAAACGGGCTAGGGCCGTGCCGGAGCCGTTGAGGGTGTGCACAAAGACGTTTTTCTTCGTCTCTGGATCTTTGTATCGACAACGCAAACGCCGTGCTTGGTAGTCACCGAAATTGGAGCAACTGGAAACCTCCAAGTAGGCTCCCTGACCTGGAGCCCAGACTTCGATGTCGTAGGTTTTACAGGCGCTGAAGCCAATATCTCCAGTGCACAGTTCAATGACGCGATAGTGCAATCCCAGCAACTGCAGCACCTTCTCGGCCTCGGCCGTGAGCGATTCCAGCTCCGCCATGGAATCCTCCGGACGGACCAGTTTCACCAATTCCACTTTGTCGAATTGATGCATTCGAATCAGGCCCCGCGTTCCCACCCCGGCAGCCCCGGCCTCGCGACGGAAGCACGGGGTGTAAGCAGTGTAACGAATCGGCAGTTGCTCGGCGGTAAGGATGTCATCCCGATGGATGTTCGTGACGGGGACTTCCGCCGTGGGAGCCAGGAACAGATCGTCCGTCTCACAGTGGTATTGTTGATCGGCAAACTTGGGCAACTGACCCGTTCCGAGGAGTGAATCCCGATTCACCAGATAGGGCGGCAAAATTTCCTCGTAACCATGTTCCCGTGTATGGAGGTCGAGCAGGAAATTAATCAACGCCCGCTCCAGGCGAGCGCCCTGGCCGCGATAGAGTGGGAAGGCACTGCCTGCGATCTTGGTGCCCAATTCGAAGTCGAATAAATTCAGGGTTTTGCCCAGCGTAACATGATCCTTAGGATCAGCCACATCCGGTTTGGTGCCCCAGACGCGGACCTCGGGATTGGCCTCCGCATCGGCCCCCACAGGGCACTCGGCGTGGGGTAGATTAGGGATGGACAGCAGCAACTCCTCCTGCCGCGCTTCCGCCGCCGCACTGGTCTTGTTTAGTTCGTCGATGGTATGGCCAATCCCCCGCATCTCAGCCTCGATGGAGGTCGTATCCTGCCCCTGCTTCTTGGCTATTCCGATGTCCTTACTGACTCGATTGCGGTCACTCTGGAGTTGTTGCTTCTCGGTCTCGGCAGAACGGCGTGCTTCATCGCAGGCTAACACGTCATCAAGGAGTTTCCACACGTCCCCACCCCGCTGTTGCAGGCGGCGTTTGACGTCATCAGTTTGTTCACGAATTTGGCGGATATCTAGCATAGGGCGGGTATTGTGGCGGAAATCAGACGCTGGGCAAGCGGATTCAAGACCTTCGAGTTCCCGCTCTGGCTGGAGAAAGTCACTGGCTATCCGTTTGCCGCCGCCATTGCCAAAGAGTTGGCAGGGGGAACAGAAGGCTAATTAAGCTACGAGCGAGCACTAATTCATGAACAATGGTATGCTAACCGTGAAGGTAGTTCCGTGACCGACGATGGAATTGATGTGCAGGGTGCCTCCGTGGAGATCTACGCAGCGCTTCACAATGACGAGACCGAGGCCAGTGCCAGGAATATCTCCTACGTTGCTGCCGCGTTGGAAGGCTTCGAAAAGATTTTTCTGATCCTCAGGCGGGATCCCGATACCTTGGTCGATCACTTGAAAAACCGCTAAATTCCCCTCACGTTTGCTGGTGAACTGGACCGCTCCTCCGTCCGGTGAGTATTTCACAGCGTTGTGGATGAGGTTGGAAAAAATATGCCGCAACAGCGCTTCATCAGCCTGAGCGTTACTCAGCAAGCCTTCGGTCACGCAGGTGATGGTGCATTTACGATTCGTGGCGGAGAGGCATTCATCGGTGAGTTTGCCTGCCAGAGTTTCCAGATCGCAGGAGGCTAGTTTACACGACACAGCTCCCGCTTCGACCCGGCCCAACACGAGCATTTGTTCCATCAGTCCGGCCATGTGACGCGTGGAGGAAAAGATGTCCTGTTGTAGTTCCGCGCGTTTATCGGCCGCTAGGCGTTCATCGTAATGGCGAATTAGCTCGATCGCGCTCATGATGATCCCTAACGGCGTGCGGAATTCATGGCTCACCATGGTGACGAAGCGGGATTTCAATTCGCCCAGCTCACGTTCCTTTTCCAATGCCAGGGTGAGTTCCGCCTGGGTCTGCTTCAATTCGGCGGTGCGTTGATTGACGCGCTGCTCCAGCGTTTGATTCAAGGCCAGCATGGCTTCCTCAGCCGCTTTTGTTTCCGTAATATCATTGTGCACCGTGACCACCTCAATGATCTGACCGGCTTCATTTTTCAAAGGATAGAGCACCCCGCCGATCCAGCGGTAGGTGGGTGGATCTTGGCTAACGGGGTAAGGAACCGGCGGCACTTGAATGGCCTGCCCTGCGAAGGCTTGGCGAATGAGGTTGACGGCACCGGAGGCGTTGAGGTCGGGATCTTGCAGCACGTTAAAAGCCAACCCCTGCTCCTCGGTGAGCCGGAAGAGTTTCATCCAGGCAGCGTTGACGCGTTTGGTCTGACCATCAGGCGCGAAAATTTGCACACTGAGCGGGCTTTGCTCAAAGAGCAGTTTCCAGCGCAACTCGCTCTCCCGGGCGGCCGCGGTGATGGACTTCAACTCCGCCGCAGCCTTCGCGTGCCTGCGGGTGGTGCGGCGCAGGATGGCGATCCAGCCTAGCAAGAGCGCCAACAACGTCAGGGCACTACCCGCCCAGAGCCAGAGTTGGCGGGAGCGCGCATGGGAGGAAACACCCAAGGATTGCACGTCGCTCAGGGATGAAAGTCGCAATTGGATCGGTTCCTGCGGAGTGATGCGCTCTACCAGAACGTTGGCTAGCAGCTCATCATCCACCTTCAGATTCGCAAAAGCGGTGCGACCAGCGGTTTGGTAGCTCAGAGGCACGGAAACGCCCTCATCTTCCAACAGCATGACGGTGCGCCACTCGCCACCGCCTACAGGTAATGAATGCAACAGCGTGAGGCGGCCGTGCACTTGCACGAGATCATGCGTCCATTTGCCCGCAGAGATTTCGCGCAGAGTGGTGGGGATGGGCTTTGGTGCAGGCTGGTGCCCAAGGACGCGGACGTGGCAGTAGCAGAGCGCAAATTTCTGTAACTCAGGCTCTGCGGTGTCCGCCATCGGCGTGCCCACCATCTCTACCACATCGCCCGGCTGCAACTGTGGCAAGGATCCCGCATCGGCATATTCTTCATCACTGGCTACCCGCGGCCAGGCGGTCGCCAGGAGATTGCATTGCGCGCCCTCATGACTTGCCATGCCGCGCAGATAGATCATGCGTTCGCCAAAACGTGCCAGGACCGTGCCGGAAACCTTGACCCGAGAGCCAGGGACCGTGCGCTGGGCCGCCACTTCCGGCAAGGAAACCGCTGGGGCCTCGAAGGGGTCGGCGTGGCCAGGTTGGAGAATTTCAATTTGCGCGACGCTGGGAACCGTCATCGCGCCAAAGGCATCGTGGCTGGTCTCACTGGCATTGACGCCTGTTAGGCGAAGTTTCGCCCCCATGAGAAGGGTGGCGATCGGTGGACGGCTCTCCACCCGCACTGCCACCGTGGTCCAGCCGTCAGCGCCCACCAAGACGATCATTAGCTCGTTCGTGTGGCTCCGGAATTTCCAGCGCAGCACATGCCCTTCCACGCTGACCCATTGGTCGAAGTTCTCGAATCGATTTAGCGCCCTAATGGAAATGGGTTTCGGAGGCGGGAGGTGGCCTTGCTCATGAACCTGAATTTCACGGGCTCGCACTCTGGGATGCGAGTGGCCTGCGATCACATGGGTGAAGGTTTCGCCCGTCACCTCCAGGGACACTCCAACCTTGGGACAAACCATGTTTCCCGGCAAATGCACTCCCACGCTGCGAGTGCCATCATGCAGCGTGAGAGCATGATCCACCGGGCTGGCATCGATCACCACCCCGTTCAACTTCACCGGGGAAGCGGGCTCCCCTGGCTCCCGCCGTGTGACTTGGTCAATGCTCGTCTGTTCCTGCGCACGCATTACCCCGCCTGTAATGCTGGAAAGGATTGCGATGATGAAGAGCTGAAAACGAGGAGCGCGCATAAAACTCGGCAACGATTACCATGAAGTCGCCACCTCCGATATCCGACTAAAGTCGGATAAAGACAAGGTGAGAATTTACGTTAGACCAACCCCTAGCCCACCATGCCGCGCAGCGAAGACCCGGGGCTTCCAACCACCCGAAGCACAAAAGGGAGGACAGGCGCAGCAGGCCCGCCTCCCTTTGTTTGAGGGGAAATTTCATGATGCAGAGGAGGACCATAGCTCCGCGAAGCATCAAGCGGCGTGGGGCCGCAGGACTCGGAGCTGGCGCGTTAGGAACCGCAGCATGGCCAGGGTGGAGCCGATGAGGTAGAGCCAGGAGAACAAAGCGAAGAGACCGCAGAATCCCAATCCGAATTTCCAATTGGGGAGCGTGAACATCCACACGTGCTGCTGGGTGGTGTCATTGAGAAACGCCTGCACCTTCGTCCTAGCAGCATCAGAGCTGGCTGGGGAGATGGACACGGTTAAGTTTCCATTCCGCCCCAGCAGACTCAATTCATCCTCTCCATCCTGGTGAATGTAACCTTTGTCAGGACGGCTGTAGCTGCCAGATCTACGGCTTACGGACCGATCACTCCGGATGGTCTTGGCCTCCACCTCCGTCACTTCCGCCACGCGCTGAGTGCGCCAGGGAATGCAGAAGAGCACGCAGGTGCGGGCCGTGGCGGACACGCGGCCATCCGCGCCCCGCTCCAGGGTGATCCATGATGCCGGAAGCATGGCCGTCACCAGCACGGGGACGATGATGAAGAGCACAACGCAGATCAACTGAGTGATGAGTTTTTTGCGGATGGGATGATCGGATGGTAAAGGCATGACTTCTGATTGGCTGAAGTTTGTCTGTGTAGCTCAGCGCGGGGCTGCAGTGATCAGAACCGCCGAAGCGGGTGCTGGGTTGGCTCCCGCGTCCGACCACTTGTGGGTGCCAGCCTGTAGTGATCCGGCAGCGAAGCCCAGCATGGTCAGGCCTAGCAGGCGCAGCCACACGGAACGGACCGAGCGACGTGGTGCGGCCATGGACGGACCACCGAGGCGGTGGATGATGACTTTGGGATAGGAGGCGTTTTGTTTCATATGAGTTTCGCAGTTTGCGGTGATTGAGAGTGAGTGAAGTGGTTCCAGGGCTGTGAGGGCAGAAAGTGCAGCGTCAGGCCGGGCCACTCATTTGGTGTGAGTGCAGTTTCTCATGATTTGAGAAATGCGGTATTGGACCTCAGTCGGATGCGTTGCTGTTCATTAGCTGTTAGAATATCCGACTTTGGTCGGATGGAGGACAGGATCATGTAGGAAAGAATCATCCTGCAAAATAGGTAGAGAGCGAGGTAACGAGACCAGCCCCACGCCCCACAGTAAAAGCGCCACATGGTGCTGGTCTCCTGACGTCGCCCTCCACATAACCCGTAGCAGGCGAGGTAACCATTTCCTCAATGAAATCACCCGCCGAAGCCAGTGCTCGCGGCGGGTGAAAATTTAGATCGGAGGCAAGAAGCTGAATCCTAGCGACAACCATTTGTCCTCACGGCACTTCCTCCACCAGCATCCTCACAAAAAATCTCGGCATCGTCTGCGGCGTATGGCCCGTGGCGAAAGTTAAAAACGTCCGCCCGCCGACAACCTGAATGGTCGGGTTGCCGCGAGTCCAAACGCCGCCAGTCTCGCTGGCGAAATTATTCCAGATCGGCATCTGGGAACCGTCCTCAATCCTCATCCGCACCCGTGGATTGGCCAGTGCCGCATTACTGGCGGTAACCCTGACGTTCACGGGCGACTGCGCAGTAGGCATCGGTAGCACGGTCAGACGCGCAGCGGCGTTGAGCGATGGCTCTGCCACTGTGGGATTCGTGCCCAGAAAATACTCCAAAAGATTGTAAACACCGTCGCCATCGGAGTCAGCATAGTTGGCTGCGGTGCCGGTGCCGTCATACTGACCCCAGTTGGTGAAGCGCCAGTTTTCCAGAGTCCCAGTGACGACGAGGCGCACTAACGCTTCGTCCGTGAGCATGGGATCCAGACGGAAGTCGAGCGTTGGCACTCCCGTGTGCGCTACCAAGGTGCCTGCCGTGGTCGGGTCAGTGACGTGCTGGATGAAGCAGCCGCGCAACGCGGAGGCATCGGCATTGGCCGTCATACGAATGCGGACCCACAGACGCACGGTCTGGCCGGGGGCAAAATTGATACCCGTTGCTGGTGTAACCGTTAGGTAGCCGGTTGAAGTAACGGACCCCACGCTGCCAACCAAGGGATCAATCCCAGACTCGAAATTCATTGGCTCACCGAGGTCGTTATAGATCTCCACGGCACTAATGAGGGCAGACGCTTGGGCTGTCGTGAGGCCTGCACCCGGATTTAAGCTATTGCCGTAGTTCACGGCCGACAGGAGTCGAAAGCGCAGACTGCGGATCGCGGCGGAGGCATCCCCGGTGCGTCCGGCATGGGTAAAACTAAGCAACATGGCCACAGGGGCGGCTGAAGGCGTGACCGGGATAACGTCGCCCATCCCCAGTTCCATCAGATCAAACTGACCGCAGTTGTTGTAAACGAGTTGCACCTCGTTCCCAGCGGTATCCAGCAACAAAATGTCCATGTCTCCATCATGCTCCACATCATACACGACCATGCGATTCAAGGCGGCACCGGAAGCTGAAAAAATGACGTTGGCGGCCCCGAAAGTCCCGTCCCCTTTCCCTAAGACTAGCACCGCCACGCCACCCCCAGCGGCCACGAGATCCAGCACTCCGTCATTGTTAAAGTCTGCTGCTTCTGCGCAGCGCAGGCCCGCAGGCAGCCCAAGAATCGGCTTCGGCGTGCCCAAGGTCAAGCTCGTGATCGTGGAAGGCGCGCAATTCACGGTGCCAGTGACAGCATAGAACACATCGGAGGCTTGGTCCCGATTCGCATCGCCCGTGGCCAACAGACCGGAGGCGCTGTCCCCTTCCCACAGTGGCGTTGGATTGAGCCAAAAGCCAAAGGCCGAGCTCCAGGCATAACGATAGATGCGGCTGCGGACCGGACTAGTCTCCGTGGTCATGGCCATTAGTTCCAGCCGACCGGAGCCATTGATTTGCACCGGGCAAATCTTCGTCACGGGTCCTATATTGCTGACCACAATTTCCGTAGTCCAACTGGGAGTATATGCGCCACCTCTGCGCAGCAACGTGATTCCAGTGGCATGACCGATGATGATATCGTTGTGGCCATCCTGATCCACATCCGCCACCATCAATTCAGTGGTGCCGGGCGGCAGGGGCGCGACGTTTGTTACCACCCACGTCGAGGCTGCGCGTGAGACCAACTGCAATTGCCCAATGCCTTCAGCAGCGGTCACCACATCGTCACGACCATCATGGGTGAGGTCGCCCACGGCCAGCACACTAGCTCCAGCAATGGAGGTGGATATCACCTGCGAATTACCCAGCGCAGGCCCGACGTCGGTATACCGATGCCCACTTTCCCATTTCACCGTATTAAGGGAGGGAATGGACCACACCAGATCTCCCTCGCCATCATTGTCCATGTCCCCAGGACAAATATCTCCAATGGGGGCGGACGCATGGATGACCTGTTGGGAGCTAAACTCAGCGCTGCGGTGAATGGCCGTGTTCCGCAACCAAAAGATACTGCCGATAGCGCTATAAACGAGGTCCGGGTCACCATCACCATCCACATCACCGGAGTAGATTTCCGCAGCTTCGTTACCAGCCAGCAGCACCTTGGGAACTAGAAAACTCCCCCCACTGTTCTCCGCCCACAAAATCTGGTGCGAGCCCTGATTACTGTTGTCCACGTAGAACGCCTGATCTCCGAACACGGCATCCAGATCGCCATCTTCATCCACGTCAACGAGGTGGGTGCCACGCACCCGGCCCGTCGTGTGATTTTGGATGGAGCTTGGCGCATCGAATCCAGCCCCGTTCCAACGGCACCATGAACTCCGCTGAGCCAAGCCAGCGGTGCCACTAGTCAACACCAGATCGGGGTAACCGTCACGATCAATGTCCCCACTTTCCATGTGGGTAATGGATCCAGTAAACGTGATATCCGGCCAGGATTGAAAAATGCCGGACGGGGTGCCGCCCAGGGAGGCAACATTGGTCGCTCCCATCGTCAGATCCATGAAACCATCTTGATCGAAATCTTCCGTCAGCGCTTCGAGCCAATAGGTGGCTGTGACATTCTGCGTCATTGGTGGCTGGAGCGTGAAGACTCCCGCATTATTTGCCGCCCAAGCAATGCGCCGCACCGATTCCCCGGTCACGGTGTGAAACAATCCTGCATCAAGGTCCCCATCGCTGTCGTAATCACCCACAATCGCTCCTGCTTGCAGCGCGGCATCAGGAACCGCAACCTCCAGCACTTTCGTAAAAACAAAGTTTGCGTCATTGCGCAGCACGACGAGTTGCGAGGGGCTCAAGGTATTGAGGACCACATCCGTGTCACCATCGCCATCCATGTCCCGAGTTACCACCCGGCCCAGCGAGGCAGCCGGCCAGGAAAGCGTGGCCACCTGAGTGAACGAGGTTCCGGTGGTGTAACGCATCCATACCAAATTATGCGTGGAGGCTGTCAGCACCTCCTCCTGACCATCCCGATTGAAATCCGCCACTCCCACCACTTTGCCGAAACTAGTTTGGATCGTCGTCGGCCCAGTAAAAGGATAGGCCATCGCGCGAGGAAGCAATGCCGCGAGCATCATGACAGTGCAGAAGATGAGCTTCACTGCGGGACCAGCGAAGCGACGGGTGATGACTTTGGAAAGGGACGGGGTGAATTTCATGAGATTTTGGAAGTTAGATTGAGATGGGTTAAAATATTTCCAACGTTGTGTCGCGACCTGGCACTGTTACTTTCCGTGATTCCCCGGCTCCCTCACACGAGGGAACCCGGCGTGGCGCGGGTTACTGATGCCCACCAAGGCTGAATCAGGTCCGCGCAGTTCTCCGCCTAGAGGTTAGGCAGAAAGAGCAGCGCCAGGCCGCGACACTCATTTGGTGTGAGGGTAGTTTCCCATGTTTTGAGAAATGCGGTATTGGACCTCGGTCGGATGAGTTGCTGTTGAATAGCTGTTAGAATATCCGACTTTAGTCTTAGAAATGGCTGACAAGTCCGACGTTGGTCGGATGGGTAGAGGACAAAGCTCGAGACCAGCACCTCGCAGTCTTTCTCCTGCGAGGCGTGGGTCTCGTTACCTCGCCCGCTACGGGATCATGCAAAACACCCGCCGGAGTTTCCTCCTGCGGGTGTTGGCTGCGTCGGTTCAAACTTTACCGACTGCTCATGTCACCGCCCTTGAAGGCGATAGAATTTCTTCGGCCCTGAGGGAGGGGCGGTGGCGGTCCAGGTCAGGATGCCACCAGCGGGCATGGTGTCAGTGCGCTCGATGGTGCTCCAGTCGAGCAGGTCGGTGGAGGAGCGGATGTCGTATTGTTCGCCCTGGGGACCGCTGATGGTGAGGGTGAAGCGATTCTGAGGATTGAAGCCGAACGCGGTGATCCTGCTGGAGAGGCCGGGACTGAAGCGCAGGAGGTTCCCGTTAGCCACCCAGATGTGACCAGCACTGTCCAGCGCCACGCGGGAGGCGCCCTGATAGGTGCCATAGACTTTTGCGGGATCACCGAAGGAGCCGTCGGGCACGACGGTGGCAGGCTGGGTGTGGGCACTTTGATACCATGCGATGTCCTTCTGATCATAGCGGGAAAGGTAAAGGGTGTCGCTGGCACCGAGGCCCAGGCCGGAGACGAGCGTGCCAGTGGCCGCGTTGTTGGTGGTGAAGTTCGGTTGCAGCAGCACTCCGTCGGCGTTGCCGTTGTTCGGTTTATTCACCGCAGCTTCAAAACGCAGCACTCGCTCATTGCCCGTGTCTGCGACCCAGAGGCGGCCAGTGATGAAGTCCACTGCGAGGCATCCAGGAAAATAAAGACCGCTGGCACTGAGCGGATGCGTGCCGGCGGTGGTGAGATTGGACGCGCCTAACACGCCGGAGGCTGCCCCGCCGTTGCCGAGAGTGATCGGGCTGTCGAAGCGCAGCACGCGATGGTTGTTGCGGTCGGAAACCCACAACCGGCGGACGACGGTCTGGAAGGTCGCATTAAATCCCCATTCCACCGCCAGCCCGGACGGAGTGTTGAGGCGGGACGCGCCCAGTCCGCTGCCAGCGGCAGTGAAGGTTGCCTGGCCGAGCACTTGGCTGGCCGCAGTGCCGCTGGCAATCGTGGTGGCATTGGCAAAGCGGAGCACACGATGATTGCGGGCGTCAGCGACCCAAAGGTTGCCGAGTCCATCGTAAGCCAGACTGCCCGGGCCGTCCATCTTCGAGGCCGTGGTGCCGCCAGTTGTGGTATTGAAATCAGGCTGCCCTAGCACGGCCTCGGGCACACTATCGGCTGTGAGTGATGGTGCCGCAGGGAAGCGGAGCACGCGGTTTCCAGAGGCATCGGACATAAAGAGTTTCCCACTGACGGACTCAACGAGCACCTCGTTGGCCCCAAGGAACGTGGGGCGTGCGAAGGACTTCCTTCCCAACACGCCGTCCGCATCCGTGCCGTTGCCTTTGGTAGCTGCATTGTCGTGGCGCACGACGCGGTTGGTGGTGTCACCAATCCAAAGGCGTCCGGCAAAGGCCGCAATGCTGGTCGGAAGCGTGAGGCCGCCCGCGCTTTCGGACATGCTGGCGGAGTTGAAGTCAATCTGTCCCAGCACGAGATCGGCATTGGCTCCGATCGCCTTGCTGCCTGCAGCCGTGAAATAGAGCGCACGATGATTATTGAAGTCCGCAACCCACAGGCCGCCGTTGTCCATCGCAGCCTTGTAAGGCCGGTTGAGACGACTCGGGCCGCCCGCACCAGGAGTCGCGCCATAGACCGACTGACCCAACAGCTTGTCGCTCGGAGCCCCATTGATTTTGGCCCCGGGATTGTTGAATCCAAGCACACGGTTGTTATACCAATCCACTACCCACAGGCGCACTGTGGTGCCGCCGGAATTTTCCACCGCTAGACCAGTGGGTGTATTGAACTCAGTTTCGGTTCCGCCGCTGAATCCACCCGTCATGGAGGTCTGGCCCAACACCCCGTCGGCATTCACCCCACTGCTGCGGCTGGCGGCATTGTCAAAACGCAACACGCGGCTGTTTGAGGAATCCGCCACCCACAGCCGGCCAGCGGCATCCATTTCCACATCTTGCGGTGACTTCATGCGGTTGGCCGCCGTGCCGAAGTCTGTGGAAGTAAAATTTGGCTGCCCCAGAACTACGGAAGCTGCCGCACCGCTGCTGGCGGTGAGTGCATTATCAAAGCGGAGCACCCGGCTGTTTCCCGTATCCGCCACCCAGAGTCTGCCGCCAGCGTCCACACAGATACCCGAGGGATCATTCAATTGATTCGTCCCCGCCCCAGGCAGCAACTCATCCATGTCGGCGGCCCCAAACACCGCCTCCGCCAACCCGCCGTTCTGCAGCGATGCCGCCGAACTGAAGCGCAGCACACGGTGCCGCGCACCATCGGCCACAAACACTTTCTGCTGCACGGGATCCACTGCGATGTCCTTCGCAGAAAAGAGCCCTGCGGCTTCCATGCCGCCGATGACAAGGTCCGGGGTCTGACCGGAAGTGAAACCCGCCTGCGCAGTCGCAGTGGTAAGGAGTAAGGCGATAAGCAATGCGAGTCTGTTCATGGTATGAATGAAGTTGCAGGAATTCTCCTGTTGGTTTGGGTTTTGCAGTGATTGAAGAAATGGAATCCAAAGTGATGTCGCGGCCTGGCACTGTTACTTTCCGTGGTTCCCCGGATCCCTCACACGAGGGCTCCCGGCGTGGCGCGGATTGCTGATGCCCACCAAGGTTAATCAGGTCCGCGCAATTCTCCGCCTAGAGGTTAGGCAGAAAGTGCAGCGCCAGGCCGCGACACTCAGTTGGTGTAAGGCTAGCTTCCCACACCTGGCAGAAAACGGGTATCGGACCTCAGTCGGATACGTTGCTGCTGATTAGCTGTTAGATCATCCGACTTTAGTCCTAGAAGCCCGTGTCAATTCCGACCTTGGTCGGAGCAGCCAGCCTGACCAGTCCGGTGCCAGTGACTCCGAATAAAGTCCTTTTTCACCTTAGCCAGACTAATGCAGGATGTGACCTCCAATGCGATGCGGCAGCGCGTTGCCAAAGCCATAGATCTTGCGGCCCTGCCACACGTGCTTCGAGCCGTGCTGGATGCTGAACTCGCTGCTGGCAATGCACTGGTGGCGGTGGAGCACGGCTTCCCGGCAGCCCCGTGTGGCGCGGTGTTTAAGCTCGCTTCCCCACTGCGCTCCAGAGCACACAGTTCAGGCGGTGGCATCAGCTATCGCGAACTCTGCCCCCTCATTGGCGAAAGTTAGCGAGCGTGCGTGCGGCTTAGGCACGACCAAGATAAACCGAGCGGATGAGCGGTTGGCTCGGCTTGGAATCCAAGAGGACCACCTGAGTCCCATGATTTTTGGCCAGGCCAAAAACAAAGCCGGAGGAAGGAAGCCGGAGGCGCACCGTCCGTTGCGCGCCTTGGTAGGTGTAACGGATCCACGCATAGTAGGAATGGCCAACCGTTCGACTAATCGGAGAATCCTCAACTTCACGTCGCACCTCCACTGCCTCCAGATCATCCACCATTGCACGGATGATATTTCCCTGCGTTAGAATGCGCTTCACCAGCAAATAACGCCGCACCAAAAGGATCAGTCCCAGAAAAATCATTCCGCTCGCTGCCAGCGTAGCATAGTGCGTTAAGGACATATCAAAGTCCCGATCGGCTGACGCGGGAGCCGCTGCGATGGATGGTGAGATCCACTTCATCCCAGCGGCCAGGACTACTCCGGCCAGGCATAGTTTCCCGGACCGTCGCAGGGGAAGATCTACGAAATACAGGGATTTAAAACTGGGGAGGGACTGGGTTTCAGGGTTCATGGCTATGGAAGCTCTTGGTGGCGTGGGTAATCTTTCCACCACCGGACCAAATAGGGTATCGGACTTCAGTCGGATAAAGCAACGTTCTGCGGTATCGGGCATCCGACTAATGGCGGATGCTACCCAATTGTTCCCATCCCAAAGCGCAACGGCCAAGCGTTGGATCCTTTAGTTCCATGCCGGAATCCGCACTGTGAAGGTGGTGCCTTCCCCAAGTTTGGAGTGCACTTCCAAGGTGCCACCATGTAGTTCCGTGCACCGCTTGCAGAGCACCAAACCGAGGCCAGTGCCGGCAATGTTACCGACGTTACTGGCTCGATGGAAGGCTTCGAAGAGCTCTGGCAGGTCGGCCTCCGGGATGCCGATGCCACTGTCCCGCACGGTAAATACCGCCATGCTGCCATCGCGTCGTGCGCTGAGATGCACTGCCGATCCTTCTGGAGAATATTTCACCCCATTGCTAAGTAGATTGGTGAAAATATGGCGCAGCAGAGCCTCATCCGCCTGGGCTCCCGCAAGTTCACTTTCCGCAGTCCAGACAATGGGACACCTGCCGTTTGTCAGAGACCATTGCTCGTCAGTGACCTTGCGGGAGAAGGCATTCAGATCCAGCGGAACCGGCTTGGAACCGAGTTTGCCAGCATCCACCCGTCCCAAGACCAGCACCTGTTCCATGAGGCCAGCCATATTACGCGTGGAGGAATGGATGTCCTGGAGCAATTGTTTTTTCTCCTCCGGCGGAAGGCGATCCTCATAGTGTTGCAATAGTTCAACTGCGCTCATCGTGATGCCCAGCGGAGTGCGGAATTCGTGACTCACCGTGGTCACAAATCGATTTTTCAGCTCATTGACCTCACGCTCTGCGGCAAGCTCGCGTTCCTTTGATGACGCCAGATCCACCGCTTCCACGAACTCGCTCGAGAGCCGCTTCTGGCGACGAAAGAGCGCCACCCCAAGCAAACTAGCAGCAGTAGCGGAAACGAGACCAAGGACAATGGGCAGCAGGCCGGAGTTACTGGTTTCTGATTTGTTGGTAAGATGATTTGCAATCGGTGAACCAGCCGTCCAATCCAGACCAAGTTCAGCCAGATGATCCCGTCGCAACGCGCCCAGATTGATGACGCGAGCATTTCCCCCCGGCCCCGTGGCGAACATGCGTGAGGCATCGGCAGAGAAACGCAAGCCTGTTAGCGGGTAAAGTCCCGGCACTTGAAACGATGCCAGTGACTTGCCATTGCCAGCGCTGGCGATCTCCGCGCTGTCCAGATCGCCAGTCCATGCGAGCATGGTGCCATCTCCCGAAAATGCTGCGGCCCCGAGAAATCCTGCCAACGATGCCGGACGGGCCACGGACCAGTTTTCCTGCCATGACCCCACCGACCACAGTTGCACGTTGCGGACGCCAATCGTCACCAGCGAACGGCTGTCCGGGCTGAAGCACACATGCGCCACCGGACAAGGCAGGCGCGCTACTAGCTTGCCCGTGCCCGCATCCCAAATGGTGGGATCTCCCGAAACCGTGTCGCGTCCAGCCACGACCCATTTCCCATCCGGGCTGATCGCCAGCGCCCCGGAACCCAACGCACTAGCCGGCCCCGGCAAGTCCTGAGGAAAGCGCGTCCCTTGTTCCAGAGCCAAGGGCGCGGAAGGGTCCGCCATTTTCACGACATAGAGCTGGCCATCACTGCAGGCAATGGCCGCAACTTTTCCAAGATCGCTAAACGCTGCCATCACGGGAGTCAGACCAGCCGGCAATGGAATGCGACCGGCCTCCGGCAAACCTCCCTTCGGCAAGTTGGCAAGATCCGGCCATTCGTGAATCGTGAGCGCTCCCGGAGCGCTGAGCCAGATGCGATTGGTGCCAGGCAAAAATCCAGCGCAAACCTTGCGTCCAAGCGGCAGCAAGGCCTGCAGGGAACGATCCGGCTCAAAAAGCTCGAGGGAATGCGCCCCGGTCCAGATGGGCGGAGACCACAACGCGCGACGACCATCAGTTGAGAAATCCTGCTGCCAAATGGTGGCCCCGTCCGTGTAGCGTCCTTGCAGCAGCGTATCTGATGAAGGTTGCGCCACGCGCCAAACGCCAACTTTCTGCTTCGGAATACCCCAGGCGATGCGATCCCCGCGTCTCGATATCACCACCCCGCGAGCCGCATTCGACTGACACAACAGCTTGGCGGTGGACACATCCCAGAGACTGGTTACTCCGTCCAACCCAGCCGTAAGCAGCAGTGAACCATCCTCATTGAAACGCTGCACCCACGGCTGCACGGTGCGACCACCCAGCTGCAGTAACCGACCCGAGGCGGCCTCCATGAGGAAGAGCGTGGCATTCCCGCAACCAAATGCGAGACGGTCCCCACGCTGATCCCAATCCAGCGTCTTCACAGAGGTCGGAGCTAGCGCCGTGTGTTTCACCGCACCCGAGACCGCATCCAAGAGAAAAACTTGCGCCCCTTGAAACCATGCCAGCAGATCTCCGCGTGGGCTCACCGCCACTTGATTCTGCGGGCCGGTATATTTCAAAAGATCCGGCATAGTGGCGGGCCGCCGTGGCTGTTTACTGGCGATATCATAGAGCACATCAGTTCCCTGGGAGCCGGAAAGGGTGATTCCCATCGTCAGATCATTCGCAGTAAAGGTAGGCGGCCACGAGTAGTTTGCGGACTTCGCATCCATTCCTAAAATGCAGACCGTGCTCCCCTTATCACGCTCGAACAACACCAGCGGGCCCTTTTCATAACGCACTGCGAGATACTTCCCAGTGGAGGAAAACTGAAAGTCCATGGCTGCACATTCGGCCGGCACTTCCGGCGGGCGGGGAAAATCCCTAACCAGAGCATTATCTTCCAAGCGAAACATCGAAACCACGCCCAACTGGTAGCGCGTGACATAGTGCTCAAGCTCTGGATCGAACGCGAAGCCGCGGACATTTTCTTTCAAATCCCACGCCACCTCGGTTTCAAAATCCAGGGATCGCAACGCCGCGATCGCTTCGTTTCGTAACTCCACAGAAGGTCGGATGGCCGCCGCCGCCCGCACTGCGCCCAGCGCGGCCGCACGATGCCCTGCCTGCGGGTTGGTGCGCTCCGCGCTGGCCCGCGCCAGCGACACGCCCCAAAGCCGTTCGGTGGCCTCACTCTCCGCCTGCTCGGCTCGCAACTGATGCCGCCCACTGCGAATGGCGAAATACACTGCCAGGCACGCCAGGCCCAGCGCCACGAATAGCAGCAGCCCCAAAGCACGATTCGCGCGCAGCAGATCAGCCTGCACTTCATTGCGGCGTTTGGTCAAGAGTTTGGCTTCTCTTTGGTTGGCGGAACCTTTTATTTTCATGTGATTGAGATCTCACGGTTAAGACCGGACCTTCAGAGCCTCAACTAGATTTATATCCTCTGCCATCCGACTAAAGTCGGATACGGAACTGAAATGCAGGACCAAAGTCGGATGCTCCAGGCCCCTCTAGCAGATCCCTTATCCGACCATGGTCCAATACCACAATCAGCAGAATTGTGGAAGGATGAAACATGCAGCAAAACACTCAGCTGCTAACTCCGCGACTAACAAAGCGCAATTTCACTTCAACCATCAATAATCCTTACCATCATAACCTTATGAACCATACCACCATCGAAAACCAACTCGCCAAAGCCCGTCGTTTCCAACTGAATCTGGAGGAGGCACCTGCTTTCGGTGCGGGCTCCATGCCAGCCTCTGAAGAGCGCACCTTCGCCATGCTGGCGCATCTGTTCCCACTCATCGTGTGGCCTTGGAAACGCAAGTCCAGCTCGGCTGTGGATGCCCACGGCAAAGAAGCGCTGAATTTTGCGATTACCGCCCTGCTCATCATTTGGCCCATCGGATTCATCGCAGGCTTCTGCGGCGTGACCGTCGCCAAAATTGTGGCCCTGGGCACCAGCGTGCTGAGCCTAGGCCTCCTGGCATTGGTCGTCTGCGCCATGATTCAGGCCGGCAAAGGAAGGCTCCTCCGTTATCCCATCAACTTCCGCTTCATCAAATAAATCAACTCACTCAACTAACCTATAAATCAAAACTCCTAACCTTCACCATCCTATGAAAAACACTACTATTAAACACCCCCTCATCGCCCTCCTCAGCCTCTCCAGCATTACCGGGCTCACCAGTTGTTCCGAAAAGGCCACTGCTGCAAACGGTAAGGCTGCACCTACTGCCGACAAGGCTGCAGGCAACACGGAACAAACCTTTGTGGCCGCCTTCCGCACAGCTTTGGAGAAAAACGACAAGAAAACGCTGGATTCATTTCTCCTGAAGGATGGCACTCCCGCGGAGATCGTGGAATTCTTCACCATGATGATGGACCTGCCCGCGGGCATGAAGATTGAAAGCGTCGAATTGGTCACTCCAACTGCGGAAGAGGCAGCGAAATACAACAAGGCCATGGAAATGCCTGATGGCAAAAGCTACAAACTGCCCGTGACCCCCACGAAACAACTGGTGATTATCATGAAAGAGGAGGGAGCCAATGGCAGCGGCACCTCCAAGTCATCCCTGCCAGTGGCGGAGAAGGACGGTAAGATCGTCATCCCCCTGCCCGTGCCTGCCGCATAACGAATAACGGAATCCAACGAACGTCTTGCCAACCGTCGCCACCCTGCTCCCAGGGTGGCGGCGGCCACCGCTGGGATAAGCCACCTCATCACGAAAGCTCCGCTGATCTATGAAAACCGCCACCCGCCAACAAACAATTTTTCGACGCATCATCGGCACGTGCCTGATTGCCTTCGCCCTTGTCGGCATTACCGCGCTTTGCCTGAAGGAAATCCCGCTGGCTTTCTTTGGGATGCACGCCACTGGTTTTGTGAAACAAGTGGAAGTCATCCAGACGAGCACGGCTTCAAAATGGCGCTACAGTCAACCGCAAAGCCGCAGTGGCTCCACCACGATCATGCACATGGTCCACACGACCACGGAGGGGAAACCGATTGAGAGCAAACACACCGCCACGTTCCACACCGAGGCCAAAGTAGGTGACGAGCACGAATTAATTTATCTCCCATGGCATCCGCAGCGCGCCATGATCTATAGCGCCAAGCAACTGTGGTTACCCATGACGACCGGAGTAATCTTTAGCACCATCTGCCTGTTTCTGGGCCTGCGGTGCTTCCGCGCCAAGCCCTTCTTCCCCACCCCGAAAGGATTCCAATCCTAATGATCAAGACCGGAACCATCCCACAGGTATCCAGCGCCACCGCTTTCACTCCCGCTCTTCCAGCAAAAGAAATCGTGACCGCGAAACAACACGCCGCCTTGTGGACCGTGATCCTCGTCCTGGTGGCCATCACCAGCGCCATGGGATGGCTGGTGCTGCGTGGTATCGAACGCGGTGAGACCGTCATGCCTTCCAAACACGCCTCACGTCAACGCCCCCTCATCCGAAATCAAGCACCAGCCTCCTTCTGGGGTGCGCTGAGTGTTTACACCTTAGTCGGCCTCAGCACTGGCGCTGGCAGCCTGTGGCTCATCCGCATGGCATGGCGGATCAAGTAAACAGGCAGTGATTCGCGAAGAATTGCGGATGTTGGCGGCGGCGTATCCGACTAAAGTCCTAGGTGCCGGGTGGGGGTTGGGCTTGCGGCGGGTGGGGGTCGCTGCGAAGTTATTGGCTATGAATCATGAAGGCCAGCAGACGGGTGAGACCGCTGAAACGGAGAATTTCGCGCAGCGTCGCGAGTTCGTCCGGCGTTCGGTGCTGCGGGCCAATCGGGCGGTGGGGTTGATTTTGGGGGTGGTGGTGCTACTGGGATTGGTGCTAGTAATTTTGGGACAGCAGGCACGGGAAAGCCAGCGGCGGGCGGAGCTGGCGGAACAGGGGGCGACAGACCGGCTCTGGAAGGCATCGCTGGAGCAGGCGCGGGCGCAAAATCTGGGCACAAAGGCGGGGCATCGGGAGGGCGCGCTGGAAGCGGTGCGCACGGCTGCGAAAATTCGCCCCTCAGTGGAGTTGCGCAACGAGGCCATCGCTGCGCTGTCCCAACGGGATCTGGTGCAAGAACGAGAATGGACCCTGCAACCGAAGGCCTATGGGACGGTGTTTGATCCGGAACTGAAATACTATGTGGAGCGTTATCAGGACCGGGTGCTCTCACTCTTTCGGGTCGAGGATAACTCCCATGTGCATAATTTTCCCATGCCGTTTTTCTATCCCAAGAATGCGAATGTGGGGGACTATGTCTTTTCCTCCACGGGGAAGTATTTAGTGATCCGCTATAACGGCGGCGGGCTTACACTCTGGGATCCGCTCAAGGCGCAGATGCTGCGGGTATTGAATCTGGATCCCCGGGCGGCCCAATATTCCTGGCCGCCTTCGTTCAGCGCGGATGATCGACTGATGGGGTTGAGTATGAACGGAAGCGCAGGGTTCCAGATGGTGTATGATTTGGAAAAAGGGGAAGTGCGCCCACTGGGGGCCACGCCTGGAAAGCTTGCCTACCGCGGCGGTTTCAACTTCGTCCGCGTCAGCCCGCGCGGTGATCTCATTGCCGCTTGGGACACAAATATGATTTATGTTTTCGATGCGGTCACTGGGGAACTGCGACATTCCGTGCAGGGACAATCAACCATTGAGGCGATCGCGTGGGACTATCAGGGAAAGCGGCTCTCGTTGGCCTGCGATGATTGGTCAGTGTCAATCTGGGAACCCTCCGGAGGTCAGATGATGCAATTGAATGGCAAGGCACACCGCGCGTGGTTCCAAGAGTTCAGCCGTGACGGCAATCTGCTAGTGGCCTCCGGCATAGATGGCATGACGCGGCTGTGGGATGCGGTTTCGGGAAGGCTCGTGTGCGAGCAGGGCGGCCTGCTGGCTGCGAGGGTCTCACCAGATGGTCAGCGGATCGCAGGTGGCCGGCACCGCCAGACGTCGGGCATCTGGCGCGTAGAACAACCGGTGGCGCTGAAGTTGTTTCGTGGCGCGTGGGCAAAGCGTGCCACGGCATGGATGATGGACCTGACTGGCGATGGTCGGCGGGGCGTCTGGTCGCCACCGTGGTGGGTGGGGCAGAATGGCTACGAGGTTTTCGATTTTGAAAAAGGCACCAGCATTGTGCGCGCGGACAAGGATCGGTTATTCGCTGGATTTCGTCCCGGGCATGATCAGCTCTGGACGACCAGTGGCGGGGCGCTAAAATTTTACGACCTGCCAGCAGAAGGCACGGTGCCCGAGGCGGCCGCGCTGACGATGGCGTTGCCGAAAGGGATCAACGGCATTGTCGCCAGCTTCAACGCGGACGGACGCTATGTGGCGCTCTCCGGGCCGCAGCGGGCGCTTGCCGTCATGGATCTCAATGCGCCGACGGCACCACCAGTCACATTGGAACGAGCATTTACCAGTGCCGACAGTTCGCTGCCCGGCCCCGCCTCCACCACTGGCGGCGGCCCACTGGCCATGAGTCCCGACGCACGCTGGGTGGCTGCGGGAATGAATGTGGACGGCGGGCGTCCGGTGATTTGGGATGCTCATTCCGGCAGGATCGTGCAACGCTTGAATTGCGCATTGGGTTATGTGACCTTCAGTCCGGACGGACTTTATCTCACAGTCGTGAGTTCAGCTCGCTTGGTGTGCTTTGCCATGGATGGCTGGAAACTGCTCTGGGAGCGGGAACGGGATCTACAGCAGAGTTATTGCGGCATAGCGGCGTTCAACGGAGATGGTTCACTGCTGGCGTGTTCGATGGGATCAGCGCGGGTCGTTTTCTACACGCTCCAGGGGGACGCGGTAGCGGAGTGGGACTTCCGCGATCTGCTGTATGTGGCCAACCTGCGTTTCGCTGCGGATGGCAGTCGCCTCTTCGCTGGCGGGCTGGAGGGCCGCATCGCCAGTGTGGACATGACCGCGCTGCGCCAAGTCTTGGCCACGCTGCAGCTCGACTGGCCATTGCGCGCCAGCACCACCACTCCAACCGTGACCACTAGCAGCGGCACCAATGCCTGGGGTCCTGCGCTGTTAGGATTAATCTCGGTCGGCGTCGCTGCGGCGTTAGGAGCCCTGGTGCTGCGGCGGCAGCGGAGGCTCACCGGAGAGTTTGTGGAAACAACAGAACTCGCAGCGCGTCGGACGCAGGAACTGGCTGCCGAGAAAGAGGTGAGCGAATTAAAGAGTCGCTTCGTGACCACGGTCAGCCACGAATTCCGCACCCCGCTGGGCATCACCATGAGTGCCATCGAACTCCTGCGGCACTACGAAGATCGCCTGCCACCGACGGAGAAGAAGCAACTTTTCGAGGACATTCATTCCTCTACCAAAAACATGGCCGGCCTCATGGAACAGGTCTTGCTACTGGGCCGCGTGGATGCAGGCAAGTTGGCCTACAAGCCCGTGCCGGTGGACCTTGACGCCTTGGCACGCAAGCTTACCGATGAGTCGCTCTCCGCCACCAACCGCAAGTGTCCCATCACATGGCAGGCAGAAAACGACCTCTCCGGGGCCCACGCGGACGAAGCACTGCTGCGGCATATTCTCACGAATCTGCTCAGCAACGCAGTGAAATATTCCCCTGCCGAAGCTCTGGTTCATTTCCGCGCCCGACGCGAAGGACTCATGGCGGTATTTACCGTGCAGGACAGCGGCATTGGCATACCAGAGAAGGATCTGCCCCAGTTGTTCGAAGCCTTCCATCGCGCCAGCAACGTGGGGGAAATCCCCGGCACTGGCCTTGGTCTCGTGCTCAGCAAACGTTGCGCAGATCTCCACAACGGCAGCATCCAAGTGAAATCCACCCCGGGCTCAGGCACCACATTCACCGTGCGCATTCCAGCGTGGGGGTGAGCTGGCAAATCATCGTCCACCTGCGGGCTAAGACTAAAGTCGGATAAGATCGCACCATAAATACTCTCCTTATCCGACTGAGGTCCGATACCCAAGTGGATCAAGGTGTGGGAAAGGTATCTCACGCCACCCGGCACACCCCAATTCATCAAAACAACAAAACTTACAACACCATGAAACACCAAATAGTCCTTACTCTCGTGGCCTTCTCTGGCCTGCTTCACATGGCCCAGGCGGATCTCGTGATGGTCCAGGAAACCACCGTAGGCGAAATCAAGACACGCACCACGATGTCCCTCAAAGGCGAGCGCATGCGCACGGACAGCAGCACGGAAACATCCGTCATCATCAACACCGCCACGGGCGATATGACGACCTTGGTGCATGAGCAAAAAATGGTCATGACCATGAATACTAAAACCCTGAATGAGCCACTGCCAGTCGGGGTAAAACCCATCGAGATCACGCCGCCCAAGGTAACCGCCACCGGCAAGAAAGAAAAAGTCGATGGCTATGAGTGCGAAATCTACACCCTTGAGTCGATGGGCACGGTGGTGAAAATGTGGATGACCAAAGACTATCCTAATTTGGAGAAACTCAAAAAGCAGTTGGAACCTCTCCAAAAGATGGGCACCCCAGGAGCCCCGAAGCCCCCTGAAATTCCCGGCATGATGATCAAGTCGGAAAATGAGCAGGCCGGCCTGAAGTTTACCACCCGCCTCGTCAGCCTGGAGGAGAAGCCCGTCAGTGAAGAGACGTTTAAAGTCCCTGCTGATTACAAAGCCCCTGGCGCCTAATTCATTCAATTTCCATCAAACTAAAAACCGCTAACCACAACCTAACCTACTATGAAAACACTCCAACTCCTCATTCTGTCCGTCGCCCTCACCAGCTCTGTCTTGGCCGATGGCAAAGTTGATTTCAAACCCGACGACACCACCGCCACGGTGCTCAAACGCCAAGAGGGCCAACGCGTCGAACTCCGCTTGAAATCAGGCGAAAAAATCAGCGGCAAAGTTGAAGCCCTCGGCCAAAAAGCCGTGCATCTCTCCGGTCTCGTCGGCCAGGAAATGTTCGATGCCGTCATCGCTCTCGACGATATCTCCGCCGTGGTGATCCGCACCGCTTCGAAATAGTCGCCCCTCGCCCAAGCCGCCCCACACACAAGCGCCGACTGGCCTCCCGCTGGTCGGGGTTCTGTGCGTCCGACCTCTATTGACAATTGCAAAAGATTCGACAGCAAAAACTGTAGACGTCGAGGTAACGAGACCTTCGCGAGGCCATGTAGAATAAGCGTTGCGTGGCGCTGGTCTCCTCACGTCGCCCTCCACGGTCAGGCCAGACCTTTTGCGAATGTCAATCTCGTGGGATTTCGTAACCGCAAGGTTCGTCTAAAGCACTACAGCTTCACCCGTGGATCTTGCTTCCGGATCATTTCCACTGCAGCCGCATGATCTGCCACAATGCCCGCCTCCACCAACCAGGCCGCCAGGACCGTGGCTGAACGAAAAAGGCCCAACTGGCAATGCACGAGCACGGTGTGACTCTGATGATGGGTCCGGATAAACCCGATCGCCTCACGCACGGCAGCTTCCGGGGGCGGCACCAAATCGAGCAGCGGGACATTGCGATACGTTGCCCGTTCACGAAAGGCGTGCGGGGCGTTTCCTTCAGCGGTTAGGTCCAACACCGCCAACGGCCCCCGAGCCACCAGTTCGTCGGCTTCACGCTGCGTGTGTCGTCTGCCGAGCAATAATCCCGGGGAGATTTCATGGGCGGATGGACCTCCCAGATGCGGATGCTGGACGGCCCGCGCGATCAGAATCCATGGGAGCAGACACCACTCAGCGGCTGGTGAGAGGGTTCCGTTTTCTTTTCCCAAGAGGCGAGCATCGCGTCGGAGGTAAGCCAGAGCCACGATGCCACAAGCAACTGCTGGCCAGCCAAACCAAAGCCACCCTCCGCCACACAGGGCGATGGCAGAAAATACCACGGCTAACGCACCTATCCGCAGAGCCATTCTGCGATGCGCGGGCGTGGCAGGTTCCACGCGACGTGGCGTTGCTGGAATAATCGCCTTGATCAGCCAGCCCATCAGGAAACCGCCTACGACATCGAGAAAGTGATGTTGCCACAGCAGCAGCGTGGAAATGCCGATGAGCACAAACCAAACTTTCACCACCGTCCGCAACCAGCCACGCAAGTGCCCTGCGTAAGCCACCCAGACGATGGAACGCAAACTGATGTGCAACGAAGGAGCGAGATTGAAGGGCAGGTCGTTGGCATACAGGGCGCGAAACAACGGAGCCGTCCAACCGCTCGGCTCCGGTCGTTCCCAGCCAAACTTCATGGGAAAGAGCAGAAAGAAAATGGCGGTGGCCAAGACCACGACAATCAGTCGCGTGGTTAGTAATCGAAGCTCTGCGCGGGTGGCGCAGAGGAAAAACGCCCCACAGAAGAACAAATCCAGCGTCCAGTAGGGCACGACCAACCACGGGACGAATGGAAGGCTGCGCTCCCACGCGAAATAGCATGTGCCCACATCCGTGCGGGTGGCGGTAAATTGATTGCACCCGCCATACACTAGGATAAAAACCGCCCCTGCCAAGGCGAGAGAACCCAGCGCACGCCAAAATAGTCCAGGTTCTCGCGCACTCATTTTTGTGCCATGGACACCGTGAAGATTCCGAAATCATCGGTCCATTGCCGCACCTTGCTGAAGCCAGGCTCGCGCACGAGCGCATCCATTTCTCCCTGCGGCCGACGACGCATGATCCAGGGTTTTCCATCGCGATTCGTCAGCGTGCGGGCGATCATTTCCACTTGGGGATGCCAGGGTTGCCCCGTGTAAATGAGCCAGCCTCCGACGGGCAACGCAGCATAAATTCCACGCAGCGAACGCCGCAGCGGCTCGTTGTCAGGAAATAATTCGTAGAGACCGGAAACCACCACCACCAAAGGCTGGGGACTCACCGTGGCCAGGGAGGACTCATTGAAGGCGTCGCCTCGCTCGTGCGTGATGCGATCGGCTAGTCCGCGTTCCGTGGCATTGGCGCGACCGGTCGCCAGGGCGGATTCGCTCCAGTCGCGACACAGTATCGTGAGGTCCGTTCCTTCGGTTTTATCATCCAATAAATCCAGCAAATACCGTCCTGCACCGCCCGCCACATCCATGAGCCGCACCGGCAGTCCAGCCTGCCGCACGGCCTGCATGCAAGAGCGGAGCGCTTCGTTCATGCACTGGCGTCGTTGCCGAATGCCCCGCCAGCCAATGGCGTCCAGATAACCCCGATCAATGAGTTTCCCCAGACCAAGCCCGCCCCGTGCTTCATTTTCGTAAACGTAGTCCAGCGATTCCCCTGAATCGAAGCCTGTGGCCAAGCCGACCCGAATCCCTTGGCTGAGTTTCCCCAGCGTTTTCATGGAGAGCCGCTGGGCGGCAAAACTAAGATTTTTCAATGACATCGTGGGCAATGGACCCAGCAACGATTGATACTCGGCGTGGGTGGCTGGATGTGATAAATCATGCCGCAGCACGGGACGCGGAGCGATATCGAATCTCCGCAACGCAAAATCGCGAATGGCAGCCGTCACTTCATCGCGACACAAATCATGGAAGATCGCATGCCGCGCATCCTGCAAGGTGATGTGCTCCTTCTCGGTGGATCCGTAGTTGGTGAAGAAGCGGTTCAGGGATGCCCGCGTCACGACCCGGTCGGCGGTGGCGGAGAAAAAGAGCAACGGACGATCCATCACCATCGCATCGCTAATCACGCGTTGGGAGGCATCGAATAGATCCACCAAAATGCGGGCGGAGATGTCTTTGGAAATTTTAGTGTCCGCATCATAAACCGCTGCGGCCACAGGGTCGCGCGTCAGCCAGTCACCTTGCACATAGCTTTTAATGATCGTGGCCGGCTTCAGCTTTAGCAGCAGTCGAATCGAAGCCAGCGCGCCTGGCACGATAAGATTGACATCGAAGGCCGGAGTAGCCAGCACCAAGCCCGCTAGTTGCGGTGCGTAGTCGTGCACCCAGGTCGCAGCAATGACAGCTCCGACACTGTGTGCTACGAGCACGATCCTTTCCTCACCGATCCCGTGGGTGGTTTTGATATGCGCAAAAAACTCCGCCAAATCCCTGACATATTGCATGAAGCAGGTCGCATGACCGCGCTTGCCATCGGAGTCACCATGCCCCCGGGCAGACCAAGCGAAGATGCTGGTGTCCCGCAGGACCAAGCCGGGCACTACGGAATCCCAGCGATCCGCATGTTCATGACCACGGTGCAGCAGCACCAGCGCGCGCTTGGCTCCGCCTTCGGGAACCCATGATTTATAATGGATGGAGGCCCCATCACTGGCTTGGAACGTGAGTTGGTTTGGCGTAGGCGTCATTTTGCAATATTAGGTAAAGTGGTAACGAACGAGGTGGAAGAACACAGGCGCAGCGAAGCATAGTGAATCCAGACGATCCATGATGCCGCCGTGGCCGGGAATCAGATCGCCATAGTCTTTAACGCCCCGGTCCCGCTTCACAGCGGACATCACGAGGCCACCGAAGAATCCCATGGCCACAATCACAGCGGACATGCCAGCGGCCTGGAGTGGGGTAAATGGCGTGATCCACCAGAGTGAGGCGCCTGCGGCACAAGCGGACAACCCGCCTCCGATCAAGCCTCCCCACGTTTTGCTGGGACTGACCAGAGGTGCCACCTTGCGACGCCCGCAGAGTTTTCCCCAAGTGTATTGCAGCACATCCGAGATCTGCACGACAAAGAAGAGAAAGAATATCAGGAAGGCATTGCGACCGGTATAGCCGGGAATTTCCAGCACATGCAAGGCGGGCGCGTAGCTGGCGAAATACACTGCCACCATGAGCCCCCATTGGATCTTGGTCGTGCGTTCCAGGAAATTTGCCGTATCTCCGGCCAGCGCACTTCGCATGGGAATGAAGAGAAAGGCATAGACGGGAATGAGCACCGTAAACAGACCATACCAATGGGTGGCCACCGTCCAATAGTGCAGCGGAGTGATGATGAAGAAGGCCCAGAAAAGCACGCGATGATCTCCCCGTCGCGTCGGTGTTAGGGTAATGAATTCCCGCAGGGCGAAGAATGATGCCAGGCCAAAGAGAATCAACGTGGCGCGCTCCCCGCCGAACAATGCGCCGCCAATGAAGACGCTCATGATCCACCAGGCATTGACGCGCGCGACGAGATTCGCCACCACGCGCTGACCTCCTTCGCTCTTTACGGTGCGTTTCATAATCTCCCCGACCAGCGATCCTACCAAGAGGATGCTGAGAACGATGATGACGAGTAATTTAGCGTCGTGATTCATTGGGGCCGAAGATTGTTGAGCGCTGCGCGAGCGCGATTGAGGAAGGTGGCCTTGGACTCCTCGGCATCGAACGCCACGGGGGCTCCGAAGTGCACGGAACAGAGCATCGGCACCGGCAAAATTTCACCCTTGGGTAGGACTCGGTTCAAGTTATCGATGAACACCGGGATCAACTCCACGTCCGGCCGCGCTGCCGCCAAATAATGCAAGCCAGGCTTGAAGTCGCCCAAGTCACCTCCCGAAAGCCTAGTGCCTTCAGGAAAAATGATCAGCGATGATCCGGCGGCCAAGGCCTCCAGCATGGGTGTTAGCGGATTATTGGCCCGCGTGACGCGTTGGCGCTCGATGAGCACCGCCCGGAAAACGTGTTTCGCCAGATAGCCACGGAAGCGCGTGCTCCAGTAATCCTTGGCACCCACGGGGCGCGTGGTCTTGCGCAGCACAGTTGGAAGCGCTGACCAGAGCAGCACGAAATCAAGATTGCTCGTGTGATTAGCAAAATAGATGCGCTGACGTCGGTCCGGCAAGCATCCGTTCCAACGGGGCGTGCCGCCCGTAAGAAAACGCGTGGTGAATGCAAGGAGGCGTCCGATCATGGTAGCTTGGTGTAAATGTGGCACACGCGGCGGGCCGCTGTGATGGCTGTCAGCACCGCAATGACTAGCAACGCAATCTGGAGTAACGGGACGTCTGTTTTGACTAACGACGCCAGCAGACCGACCGTAAGGATAAACATCCGATGTGGTTTGGCGCAAGGGCCGCAGAAGTCCTGACCGAATCCCAGTGATGCGCCGAAGGCGCGAAAATAGGCCGTCATAACCGCCAGCGTGGCACAACCCCACCCGAGCTGAGGATGCCCACAGGCAATGCCGGCTGCACCGAGCAGCAATACATCTTCCACGCGGTCCGGAGCTTCGTTAAAGAGATCTCCCGCCTTCGATTTCAAGCCGCCTTCCACCGCCACCAATCCGTCCAGCATATTACATAGCAGCCGGAGTTGCACCCCAACGGCCCCCAGCAATAAACCCGCCACAGGTGGCAGCCAACCTTGCGCCATGAGCACCAAAGCCGCCGCCCCCATCCCAGCAAAAACGATCCCCACGACCGAAATCGCATTGGGTGATAATTTCATCGCAATTAGCCCCCCAGAAAGCGCGCGCGCCCATCCCGTGGTGCGTGATTTAAGCGGGCGTCGAGCGGAGTCGTCGGGCGGAGTCATAGGATTACCGGGCGGGGTTGGAAGGTTGACCAGAGTTTGCAAACCAGCCTAGGCTTGGATTCCAAGGGGGCAACCCCTCAGTCATCGGAGACGGCTTCAGTAAAAAGTGTTTCATGGTCAACACAATGCTGCCACTCCACCAAGCCTGCCATAAGACTTTAGTCGGATAGAGGTCAGATTGGCAGAAACACTACTTCAGCTAAGAGAGCAGGAGCGGCCCGCTCCTTCATTGCTTCATCCGCTCTAAGTCACGCTCTCCCGCAGTGGGTGCCGCGTGCGGAAAGCCATTGCCAATCCATTGTCCGCACTCTAGCTTCTCGGATTCAATCCACCAACGCCCGATGAAATCCATGATCCGTTTATTGCTTTGCCTTCTCGTTGCCCCACTGGACGCAGCGCCTTCCTATCCACCCACATTCAAAGGCGCGCGAGTCGAGACCTACCGAAAGATCGACTCCACGGAACTGAAGCTTTGGATCTTCGGGGAGTCGGATCCCAAAGCGCCGAAACCCGCGATAGTGTTCTTCTTTGGCGGTGGTTGGAATGGGGGATCACCAAATCAGTTCGAGCATCAGGCCCGGCATTTTGCGAAGCGCGGTATGATCGCCATCACCGCCGACTACCGCGTGAAGTCCCGGCAAGGCGTGCAAGTGGTGGAATGCGTGAAAGACGCCAAGGCGGCCATCGCCTGGGTCCGGGAAAACGCCCAGCGTCTCGGCATCGATCCCAACAAGATTGCCGCGTCTGGAGGCTCCGCCGGAGGTCACCTCGCGGCCAGCACCGGCACCCTCAGCGGCTTCGGCAGCGACGAACGTCCGAACGCCATGATCCTTTTCAACCCAGCCTGCACGCTCGCTCCGATCGCGGACTGGCAACCCCCAGGGGCCACGGCTGGGCTCAGCACTGAACGACTCGGCGTGGAGGCGCAGGTGCTCTCACCGGCCCATCACATCGGCCCGCACACGCCGCCAACGCTGATTCTCCATGGCAAGGCGGACACCACGGTGCCCTACGCTTCCGTCGTGGCTTTCGAGCGCGCGATGAAGCAAGCCGACCGGCCGTGCAAGCTGGTCGGCTATGAGGGTGCAGGCCACGGCTTCTTCAACCGCAATGAGGATTTCGCCAAGACCCTCGCTGAAGCCGACGGTTTCCTCGTGGATCTCGGCTGGCTCAAAAAGTGAAGTATCATTTCTGAATGGCCTTGCGAACTGCCCAGGATTCAGAAGCAAAGACCGATTGGCGGCTCCCAAGGAAACCGCTCAAGTCAAAGGTGGAGCCGCAGCAGCAAACCCCAAAAAAGCTCCGCCGGGGAAGCGATAAGTGGAACTTGCCAGATGGGGTTGTGGGTGTGATAAGTCACCAAAATCCCCCGTCCATCTCCTGATTTCACACTAACTTTCATCCCATGCACGACTCCCGTCTCGATCAACTGGCCAAGCAACTCATTAAGAATTCTGTCACCTTGAAGAAGGGGGAGAAGATCCTAATCGATCTCTATGATACTCCGGCGGAAATGGGGATTGCGATGATCCGGGCGGCCCGGGCCGTCGGTGGGATTCCCTTTGTGAACGTGCTGGACGGCCGCATCGGGCGGGAAATGGCGATGCACGCCACGGATCCTCAATATGAAGCTTCAGCGGATGTGTTGATGCACCAGATGCAACAAATGGATGCTTATGTGGCCTTCCGTGGCAGCTCGAATATTACCGAATCCTCGGATGTGCCCGCCGACCGCATGAAACTGGTGGCCGCCAAGATGGGTCCGGTGCTCAATCATCGGGTGAACAAGACGAAATGGTGTGTGCTGCGTTTCCCCAATGCCAGCATGGCGCAGTTGGCCAATATGAGCACGGAGGCCTTTGAGGACTTCTATTTCCGCGTTTGCTTATTGGATTATGCAGCCCTGAAACCAGCCATGAAGGCGCTGGAAAAGGCGATGAACAAAGCCAAGCAAGTCCACATCAAGGGGCCTGGCACCGACCTTACGTTTAGCCTCAAGGGCTTGAAATCCATTTACTGTGGCGGAGAACATAACATTCCCGATGGCGAATGCTTCAGCGCCCCCGTGAAAGATTCCGTGGAAGGCGTCATTGCTTACAACGCTCCCACAATTTATCAGGGAATCGCCTTCGATAATATCAAACTGGAATTCAGTAAAGGCAAAATCATCAAGGCCACAGCCAATAACACGGAGGCGATCAATCGCATTCTGGACAGTGACGAGGGTGCCCGTTACATCGGGGAGTTTGCCATTGGCTTCAATCGCGAGGTGAAGCAACCGATGCGCGATATCCTCTTCGACGAGAAGATTGCGGGCAGCTTCCACTTCACGCCCGGCCAAGCCTATGAAGGCGTGGCGGACAACGGGAATCGCTCGCAGGTGCATTGGGATATGGTCTGCATTCAACGACCCGACTACGGTGGCGGGGAAATTTTCTTTGATGGAGAACTCATCCGCAAGAATGGCCAATTCCTGTCAGCGGACCTGAAGCCTCTGAATTGGTAGGCGGGGGCGTTGAGTGTTCCTGCGCTGGCGAAAAATTATCCAGTTGGTCCAAGTCATGGAAGCATCGCTCCGCAACTCTCCTAGCATGACATTGCCATCACCCCGATGGGTCTTGATTGATGCGCTGCGAGCCTTGGCGTCACAATTGATCGTGCTGCACCATTTGGCGTTTTACGGACCCATGGCTTCCTACGCGGAACTCGTGGCACCCCGGTTGGTTGGTTGGCTGCACGCGGAAGCGCGGATCGTGGTGCAGTTGTTTTTTGTGATCGGGGGATTTCTTGCAGTGAAGAGCCTGGCACCCACGGGGACCCTGCGCCCGATGAATCCCCTGCGGACGGTCTGGCGGCGTTATCTGGTGATAGGAATACCGTTTCTGGTCGCCATGCTGCTGAGTATCCCGTGCGCCAGCGTGGCGCGCGAGGTGCTGCCCGATCCCCTGCTCGTCCCGGAGGCACCAACGTTTCTCCAGATGCTGGCGCACATGTTTTTCCTCCAGGATATCCTGGGCTATGATGGGTTGTCTGCGGGCATCTGGTATGTGGCGATTGATTTCCAATTGTTCACCTTGTTGCTGGGTTGCCTCTGGCTGGCCCGAGGCGTATGGGGCATGGTATTGGTGGCGGGGTTAGGTGTGGGATCGCTATTTTATTTCAATCGGTCCCCCAGCTGGGATATCTGGGCGCTGTATTTCTTCGGGGCGTATAGCTTGGGGGTTTTTGCCTTTTGGTTAGCAGATCCGAAACGTTCGCCTACCTGGCTGCTGGCCCTGGCTGGAGTAGGAACCTTCGCGCTGTGGTGCGACTGGCGGTCAAGGATCGCCCTGGCCTTGGCTACAGCGCTGGTCCTGGGACTTGGCCGCAAACTCGATTTCCTAACCCGCTTCCCCCGCTCCAAATTCATTAGTTGGTTGGGGGAAATTTCGTATTCGGTGTTCCTCATTCATTTCCCCGTCTGTCTGGTCATCAATGCCTTGGTCGTGCGCTACGCGGGGCAGAATCCAGCGGTTAATCTAGCCGGCATGGCGCTGGCCTGGGTGTTGAGCACGGTGGCCGGGGCCGTGTTCTATCGCTACGTGGAAAGTCCGGTGCGGAGGAAGGTTTCCGCGCCGCAGTAGTGGCAGGGTGCAGGACAAAAAAAGTTGCTCACTAATTTTGCAACCCCTCTCGTCAAATCTTGAAAGGTTTTCATGCTTCTCAGTCCTGAAAGGACGGGACAACCAAGCCCAGGGTGGAGCGAAGTGTAACCCTGGGTAACCACCACCATGGCACTAAGCCCTGCAAGGGCGGGACAACCCGAGCACGCTGCCACTTGCCTTGAGCTTTGATCTTCCGTCCCTTCAGAACTGGAGAAAATGATGGCGTCTGGCACCGTTAAAACGTCATCCGCAGCTTGCGGGCCCTAGCCTCATTGGGAAACCGCAGCCAGAGTAAACCCTCAGCTTGGGAAAACTCATGCGCCACCAGCGGTTGATCGTCCAAGGTGATGGTGCCGGGGGCTACCGCCACGCGGAAGAGCATCACGCAGGCGGTCCGGCCCACGCCTTCCACGAGAAAGTCGCTTTGATGAGGCTTCGATGGTTGCGCCAAAGCTTTGCAGGCGGAGGCTAGCAATTGCGGTTCCCGTGGCGGCGGCCCCGCTATTTCCCGCAGGAAATAGCGACTGCCTGGGATCATTGTGACATTTTCCTGAACCCGGAGTGCGGGGTCGAATAAGTTAACGCAGCGCCCGTGCCACTGCTTCGGCTCCGCGGCCATGGATTCCTCCAGTCCCGCAGCGATGATGTAGGGGCCGCGTCGTAGCAGCAGGGTGTTGGTTTCGCGCCAGGATAATTTTGCGGCTTCCGCAGCCGCTTTGGTGGCTGCCAGAACTTGATTGGCACCTGCCGCCGAAGCGGCTAGACTAACCGGATTCTGCTGCAGCCATTGCACTTGGCCTGCGCCCCATTTCCAGGAATTGCCACTCTGTTTTTCATCCCATCCCAGCTTGGAAAACAAATGGGCGCGGGGCGTAGCGAAGGCCTTCCCTGCTTGATTCCACCAATCCGACACGGCGTTAAATGCATCCGAGTCATCATCGATCACCACCAACGAACCGCCTTGCTGCACCCAGGCCGCAATGGCTTCATGCACGGATTCGCTGAGCGGCTTCATCCCTTGATAGGTCAGTAATAACACCTTCGTGGCGTCCAGATAATGTGGCACCGTAACATTTTCCAACTGCACTGGGGCCACTGGGATGCCGCGTTTCACCAATGGCAGGGCCAAGCCGTAGAAATGGCTCAAATGCTTGTCGCTGGGCTTGGGTTCACCACGTTGGAACATCAGCGAATCACTCACAACCACGCCGATGCCAGTGGTCCCTGCATCCCATTCGATGCGGGATTGCTGCAGATCATTCAAGGCCTGCATGACGATCTGGAGTTCGGTGGCGTAGGCGGCGGGAATGCCTTTGCGTTCAGCGGGTGAGGCAGACTTGGGATACCGGCCGTTGAAAATACGTTCCGGCCACGGGGCCACCTCGAATTGCCAGACCTCCGGTTGCAGCAGCGAGGCGGTGAGCGTGGACTCCCAGTTACGTTGATAATCCGTCCAGTCGTGATTGGGATTGTCCTCGATGGGGTCATTCAAATACCACACCGTGCGACCGGTGGCCCGCACCAAGTTTTGCATGGCTCCGTATTCCAGGAACGCAGTCTCGAACGTGCGCTCCTGAAGCTTTCCCTGATAAACGTTGGGCGTGCGCGCGGTGCCCGTCCACACTTGGGCGATGTAACCATCGCAACCCTTGAGCTGGGCCAGGCTGGATTCTGGGCTGACGATATTCCACGAAGCGTAGTTGAGCAGACTGTGGGTTGGCACGTAGCAACGCACTCGCTTGCCCGTGCGTTGATTGAACTCGCCCACATAATCGAAGACCTGCTGCAGGGCCCTGCGATAGAGAAAATATTTCAACTTCGAGGCGCGCCATTGCGCATCCACCGAGCTGTGCGGCGGCTGCCATGCTTCATGATAGTAGGACTGCCACTCGCGCTTGAATCCTTCGGAGTAGCCCGCATTGACCCAAAATTCCGGTTCCTCCAGATGGATTGCCTCCGCTCCGGCATCCAAGGCGCGTTGCACTCCAACACAGAGAAATTTCCCGTAGTTAATGCCCGGACACATGTAGTAAACGTCGCCCCCGTGGCTGCTCTTCCGTCCGTCACTCACGGTCTGGGCTTCGTCCTCATGGTTCACCCCATCGAAGCGACCGTAGAGGTAATCTTGATAGTGCCCCCAGGAAACGCCCGTCATAACATGAATCCGATACCCGTGGTCTCGCCAGGTCTTGATGCGATCCGGGAGGTCCGGGCCGATGCCGTAAACGATGGCAACATCTGACCGCAAATTTCCCGCCTCACTCCAGGGGGCACTGGTTTGGAAACAGGAACGTTCCCAGAGTTGGGCCGGATCTTGTGACCATGGCACCTCGTCAGCGAGCGACGCGCTAAGGTTGGCGGAGATAATGGTGACAAGGAGGGCGCGGCATTTCATAGGAGCAGGATAAGTAGAAGGAGGGCCCATGGCCGAGGTTCTCACAAGCGTGGAATCGTGGAGCACATGCTTTGCGTATCGCTCGGGCAACCGAAATTTTCGATTGGCCCGGGCGGAGTTTCCGCTAAGAGTGCAGCGCATGCCCTCCCCTTCCGAATCATCTCTGCCCCCACCTCCTGCCGCTGCCGGAGGGAATGCGTTCGCGCTTACCCAATGGAGCATGGTGCTCACCGCTGGCCAGCGGACGGCCAGTTCTGCCGAAGCTCTGGAGAAACTTTGCCGCGCTTACTGGGCTCCCCTGCACGCCCACGTGCTGCGGTTAGGCTACGCCCGCCATGAAGCCGAGGATCTGACGCAGGAATTCTTCGCCCGCATTCTGGCGGACGATTCCCTGGCCAGTGTCCGGCCAGAGAAGGGACGGTTCCGTTCCTGGCTGCTGGGAGCCCTGCGTCATTTCCTGCTTAACGAATGGAAGCGCACGTCAGCCCAAAAGCGCGGAGGCGGACGGGAAGTATTCTCGCTCGATGCCATGGAACCAGCGCTTCGGGCCGCCTGCGAGCCGCGCGACGACGAGACACCGGAGCTGGCCTATGATCGTCGCTGGGCGGAAATTTTACTGGCGCGAGTGAATGCGCGCACCCGCCGCGAGTTCGAGGCCGCAGGACAAACGGAACGCTTCGAAGCGCTAAAACGATATTTACTCCAAGGATATGATCCCGTGTCCTATGCCGATACCGCCCAGCGGCTCGGGCTCTCGGAAAGTGCCGTCAAGTCTGCCATTTACAAGCTGCGGCAACGCTACGGCGTCATCCTCAGGGATGAAATTGCCCAGACGGTGACGACACCAGAGGAAGTAGAGGACGAGATCCGCTGCCTGCTCAGTGCCCTGAAGCCCAGTGGAGGCTAAGGACTGGTGGACTGGCGTTTCTCCGTTCGCGTAGCCACACTGGATTGACGAAAGCGGCCGCTCCTGATTTCCTCCTGCCACGTATGAAATCCATTCTTCTGACCTGCTTAATCCTAACTGCTCCGCTCGCGGCGGAAGTTACCTTGTCCAATCTCTTTTCCGATCACATGGTCCTGCAACGTGATCAAGCCGTTCCCGTGTGGGGTTCGGCGGAACCGGGCGAGGAAGTGACGGTTGCCTTTGCCGGCCAGACCGTCTCCGCCAAAGCCAATGCGGAGGGAGCCTGGACCGTAAAGCTGGGACCGCTGAAGACCTCTGCCGAGCCCCGCATCCTAACCGCCAAGGGCAAGAACGAAGTGCAAGTGATCGACGTGCTGGTGGGCGAGGTCTGGATTTGCTCCGGCCAATCCAACATGGGCCATGTGATCAATAATTCCATCAACGGGGACTTGGATGCCTTGTCTTCCGCCCCGCTCGGCAAACTGCGTCTCTTGACGCTAAGCACTCAGGGATCGCAAACTCCGGTGAAACAACCGGATCAAAAATGGTCCACGGCCAACGAGAAATCCATCCCCTCCTTCTCTGCTGTGGGCTTCTACTTTGGCCGCCAATTACTCACCGCGCTGGATGTGCCCATCGGCCTGATCAATAATTCCTGGGGCGGCAGTTCCTGTGAAGCTTGGATTCGGCGGGATCTGCTCGAAGGCAAGGAAATGTATGCTCCGATGATGGAACGCTGGAAAAAGACCGAATCCGAATACGATCCCGCCAAGGAACAGGCTAAATTTAACGAAGCCATGACGAAGTGGAAAACGGCTGCCGAGGCCGCCAAAGCCGCCGGGAAGCCTGAACCAAAGCGGCCCCAGGCTGCTCAGAACGTGATGGTAGGGCAGCATCGCCCTGCCAATCTCTACAACGGGCGTCTCAAACCCCTCATGCCGATGGCATTCCGCGGAGCCATTTGGTATCAGGGCGAATCGAACGCCAGTCGCGCGTATCAATATCGGGAGTTGTTTCCGCTCATGATCAAGAACTGGCGGGATGATTGGGGCATGGGTGACTTCCCCTTCTACTGGGTGCAACTGGCTGACTATCTGGCTGAGAAACCAGACCCAGGCGATTCCTCCTGGGCCGAGTTGCGCGAGGCGCAAACCCTCTCCCTGGCAACCGTCCCGAACAGCGGTCAAGCCGTGATTGATGATCTGGGTGAATCCAACGACATCCATCCCCGCAAGAAACACGATGTCGGCCTGCGACTGGCCCGCTGGGCACTGGCGAAGGATTATGGTATCAAGGTGGCTTATCAAAGCCCTACCTACGCGAGCATGGAAACCCAAGGGAACAAAATCATCGTCACCCTGAAGGAAGTCGGGGCCGGACTCAAGCCCTTTGATGGGGCGGAGATCAAAGGCTTTGCCATTGCAGGCGAGGACAAGAAATGGCATTGGGCGCAAGCTAAACTCAACGGCCAGGACAAGGTCGAGGTCACCTGCCCAGACGTGCCTGCGCCCGTGGCCGTGCGCTACGCCTGGGCGGACAACCCCGTCTGTAACTTGTATAGCACGAACGGACTGCCCGTTACTCCGTTCCGCACCGACACTTGGGCCGGCGTGACCGCGGAGGCCAAATAGGGCCGCCGGGGCGGTCGGCGTAGCTTAGCTCGGACCAGAGGTGAAGGTGGTCGTTGCCCTTCAAGTTCCGTTGACAGTTAGCTCAAATGCTGACTCTCCACCCAGCGCACAGCATAACGGACGAGTTCGTTGCCAGTGCGAAGGTCGAGCTTCTCCTTAATGTTAGCTCTATGCGCATCCACCGTTTTAACGCTAACGTTGAGTTCTTCGGCAATGGCTCGCGTGCCTTTGCCCTGCCCGATCATTTGGAAGATTTCGAACTGCCGGTCGCTGAGCGCTTCCACGGGGTCAGTAGTGGTGGAACGGCGGTTGGAGAAGATTTCCAGAATCTTGGTGGACATGGAACTACTGACGTAAATGTCTCCGCTCAACACCTTGCGGATGGCGTCCATCACCTTTTTGCCGCCTTCATGCTTCATGATGTAACCTTGGGCTCCGGCCCGCAGGACGCGTTCCACGTAGAGACTTTCGTCATGCATGGAATGCACGAGCAGGGCCACGTTGCGCTGCACCGCCCGGATGTCTTTGATCAATTCCAAGCCATTTTTCCCGGGCAGCGAAATATCAATGATGACCAAGTCCGGCTTGGTCTCCATCACCCCAGTAAGTGCGGCGGCGGCATCTTCAGCTTCACCCACCACCTGCATATCTGGTTCGTGATTGATCAACTGACCTAGCCCCTGGCGCATGATCGGATGATCGTCCACGATGTAAATTTTCCTTTTTTGCATACGATTTAACAGTGCGATTCTGTAGGTTCAGGTCACTGGATGCAAGAAAAGACTGGTCAGGAAGTGATTTTTCTTACTGACCCCTGAAGGAAACGCCTACTGAGCTGGCTTTTCAGCTGGCTTGGGGGCCGCAGGCGGTTCGGGCAATTTAGCGGGAGCAGGCTCCTCACTGACTCGCTTGGGGACGTCATGAAACATCTTCGTCTCTTTCCAATCCTGTTTTTCACAGGCGGGAAACAGCATGGTGAAGGCGGCAATAGCGGTGAGGGTGAGCGGCGTTTTCATGGTCAAATCAGGGCTTTGGAGGGTGCTTATGGTTTCTAAAGCCACAGGTGGTGGGGTTTTGCAACTAGGAATCTTAGGGCGCACCAGCGGGGGCGGCGGGTGGGGCGACCGTGGTGGGGGCAGCAACTGGTTGTTCCTGGGCAGCCTTCAGGGTCGTGATTTCCCGGTTGATGGCTGCGATGAGACCGTCAATGTATTTCTGATAATCGCCCCCGGAACGCAGTTTGGCACGGGCTGGGAGGATGTATTCATCCAACGCACGTTGGCGGGCCGCGAGCCGCAGGGCCGGATCGCCCGAGTCATCCGCTTGGCGGATCAAGTGCTGACCGTATTGAAAGTAGAGGCGACGGCAGGATTTCCCATACTTAAAGGCGCGGCTGAACCATTGTTCCGCGGCTGTAAAATCCCGTTGCTGGCTGAAGGCCGTGGCGGCATGCATGGCGGCATAAGGGAACTGGGGATAATGAGGGTAAGCGTCGGCAAATATTTCGCAGGCGCGACGCAGGAAACTTTGGGAAATCTTGGCGTTGAGTTCCTTTTCCTGAGCGTTGCGTGGACGATAAAACTCTTTCACCCGCACCGCCTCCCCCAAGTTGAGTTCCCCGAGCGCAAAATAAGCTGGGAAATACGTCGGATCCCTTTCGATCGCCCGCTGCAGAGCAGCCGTAGCCTCGTAGTAATCCTCCTTTTCAGCCCACCCTTTGCCCTCGTTGGCAAACTTCTCGGCTTGGAAATACTCCGGGCCATGTAGCAGCAGATAGCCTGCCGCCACCACCCCTGCCGTGACGACGGGAGCGCGGAGCCAAAGTCCACGACGGGGCACCAATGGTTCCCCAGTCTCATCCACCAAGCTTTTCAGTGCTTCTCGGCCAGGATTGGCCAGCAGGCCCAAGAGGATGGCGCTCACCATGGCGTTGGCGGCAATATGTAAGTTAAAATCGAATATACTATGCACCATCAGGGCCGTGATGCCGCCGAGAGCCCCCAACGTCAGGCCCAGACGATCGTCCCGTCGATCAGTGCCCTGCGCCACAGACTGTTCTTTGGACCGACGCCAAAAGAACGCCAGGCCAGCGCCCAAGTGCGTCACCAACACGCCTGCCCCCAGCAGTCCGCCCACGCCACCGTAGTCGCAGAGTAGTTGGGCGAAATCATTGTGCACGAAGACAGCGTCCGAATCCACATCGTTATACCACAACCATTTCTCCAAATTGAGGTCGCGCATCCGCCGCTCCTCCACCTCGAAGGCCCGCGCTCCCTGGCCCTGTAACGGGAGTTCCTGGAACAACTTCCACGCGTTACTTGAATAGCTCCAGCGCACCGTAAACTCATCATTGGTAACGACAAAGCCTCGACTGCTGCGAGCCAGTGCAGGCACCCCAATGATCATGCCGCCCAGCAGTAATGCGGCTAAGACGCCACCGGTAATAAACGTTTTTCGGGCGGATTGCTGCCCCAAGCGCAAGCGATTGATCCACCACAATCCGAGCATCACACAAGTTCCTCCCAGCAGACAAACCAGCCCGGCACGGCTCGTGGAAAGAATGCCGCCCAGCAGTCCCAGCAGATAAACCAGCAGAGCCAGCCCTCGCGCGATTAGGCCCGCACGGCTAAGTAAAAAGAAACCCAACGCCGGCAGTGCCGTGATTTCGAGCAGACCGGCAAAGTGATTTTCGTTGATATAGAATCCCGTGGTATCTCCGGGCGTGCGATCCCGCCCCCAAGTCGTCCATCCCAGCCATTCCCCCAGTTGAGGCCAAACGGAAGCAATCGCGCTATGCGGCAGCAGTTCATTGCGCCCCGACTGTTTCTGATACAGCGCCCAGCCCACATTTCCCACCAGAATCAGCACCATCGTCAGCAAAATCCAACGTCGCTCCTTGGCCGTCTCCAGTTGCGTAGCCACGAGCACATAAGAAATAAACGCCGCGATTGCGATCACCATGTCCTGCCGCGCCAAGTATTTCACTTCTGTCAGGGATCCTCGCAGCATGATCCACAGGAAAAATACGAAGGTTGCCCCCACGCACCAGAAATTCGCCCGCCCATGAAATCCGCGGGCCAGCGCGAAGCCCCCCAGCACCGCAGGCACACACAAGGCGAGTGCCCCCGGCCAGAACACAAGCAGCGACGAACTCCCCCCGAACGAGGCAATCAACCACGCGAGCAAACTGGTGAGTAACAACAGGAACGAATAAATAGGCTTGGCGAACACCCCCCGATCATACCGGTCGCGCCCGGGCATTCAAGAACGTTCTTTGGTCACCAGCTTAATTTGACGCACCAAGTCCCAATCTAAGGACATCGTCCTACCCGACCAATTCTAAATTCTGCATGCGGGAGAACGCTGGGAGCATGCTCGCGCTAAAAGCAACGTTGTCCTTCCCCTTTCCTATCACTTCACCCCGCCTGCAGGCTTGGCGTCCAGATTCTTGGTCAGGTCCTCCGCCTTCAACTGCACGGGCGCGCCTGTGGCTGGCACGGGCAGATTAGCGGTCCAGAGGATGCCGTTGATGACGAGTTTGCGCTGGCTTTCGAGGGCCCAGTTTTTGTGCAGGTGTGCTCCGCTGAATCCAAAGCTGCGGCCGCCCGCTGGCCGTGCGTAGGCCCAGGCGATGGTTTCTGCGCGACCGTTGTAGGTCTTGGCATCGGCGGTGGTCCGAAATTTATCCGGCACCATGCCGCTGAGCACGGGAACCACGCCTTCGGCGAAATGATAGTTGTAAAGCCAGCCATCGAAGGGGGCGGTAAAGGCAGTCATGCCTTGCGTGGTGGCGTGCTTGGGGAATTCGCTGAAGGTCATGTCCCAATGGCCACGGCAGCCAATATCAGCCTGCCACACGGCTCCCAGCCATTGCTTGGTTTCGTCGGCTTTGGTCACTGGCACATCGCCTGCCTGATGCAGCATCACGAAGCCGGTGCCTTTGCCGATGAGGCTGCGCATTTTTTCAAAACGTGCTGTTTCCAGATAAGGGAGCTTCACCCCGCAGTCGGCATAGACCACGATGGCTTTGGCTCCATCGAGGATGGATTCATCCTTCGGCCATCCATCCGCTACTAACACGGGGGCGGTGCCAGGCGATTGCAGTAGCCAATCGCGCAACAGCACGCTGCCAGCAAAGTATTCGTGATCGCCAGGCTTGCCGCTGGGGCTTCCGGCTAGCAAGACAATCTTGGCCAGCTTGGAATCAGTGGGAGCGACTTCCAGCGGGATTTTCTTTTGTTCTTCCGTGAGTTCGGCCAACGCAGCCGTGGAGAGAAATGTCAGTGTAAGTAGAGCGGTTAGTTTCATGAGAAGAGAGCGGGCACCACATTGCCGTAAACATCCGTGAGGCGGAAATTGCGTCCGGCATAGCGGTAGGTGAGGCGTTCGTGATCCAAGCCCATGGCATGGAGGATGGTGGCGTGGAGGTCGTGCATGTGAACCTTGTCCACGACCGCGTGGTGGCCGAATTCATCCGTTTCCCCATAGGCCAATCCCGGCTTGAATCCACCGCCCGCCAACCACACGCTGAAGCCTGCGGGATTGTGGTCGCGCCCGGTGCCGTTCTTTTCCGCATACGGAGTGCGGCCAAATTCCCCGCCCCACCAGACGATGGTATCTTCCAGCAAGCCGCGTTGTTTCAAATCTGTCAGGAGCCCAGCCACGGGCTTGTCCACCGCCAAGGCGTGGACGCCATGTTTCTTCAAATTGGAATGCTGATCCCACGCCGGGTTGTTGGTGTTATCGCCATAGTTCACCTGCACGAATCGCACGCCCGATTCACACATGCGACGCGCCAGCAAACACTGACGACCAAAGTTATCCGTGGCCTTCTCCCCAATGCCATAAAGCGCCTGCGTCTCCTTGGTTTCCCGGCTCAGATCCATCACCTCCGGGGCGTTCCCCTGCATGCGCCATGCCAGTTCATAACTGTTAATGACCGCTTCCAGTTCGCTGTCGCCCGGGTGCAGTTGCGCTGCATTCAGCCCCTGCAGTAAATCAAACTGCCGCCGTGCTTCACTGGTGGAACGCAGCGGTTGGAGATTACGGATGGCAGCTTCCTTCGCAGGCACCCCAGCGCGACCGATGGCCGTGCCTTGGAAGGAAGCGGGCAGAAAGGCGTTCCCATAATTACGCGGGCCGCCATTTCCCAAGCTGGGACTGAGCGTGACGAATCCTGGCATGTTCTCATTTTCCGTGCCCAAACCATAATTTAGCCAAGCCCCCATGGATGGCCGCACCGCCGTCGTGGTTCCCGTGTGGAGAAACAAGGTGGCCGGACCATGCGCGATGCCTTCCGTGTGCATCGAGCGAATCAGGCACAGATCATCCGCATGCTTCGCCATTTCTGGAAACAACGACGAAGCCCACAGGCCGCTTTGACCATGCTGCGAGAAATCCCACAGGGGTCTCATCACGCGCTGTTGCGGGCTCTTGCCTGTCTTCGCCAGACTGCGGAGGTCTGCGAAATCCAGCAACTTGCCGTCATCCTGAATCAAGCGCGGCTTGTAATCGAACGAGTCCACATGACTCACGCCACCCTGCATGAAGAGGAAAATGATGCGTTTCGCCCGAGCCGGAAAATGCGTCATCTGTCCGGGCAACGGACCTGCCGCGCGCGCCCGATCCCTTGCCAGCAAGCCTGCCAGCGCCAATTGACCGAAGCCGCAACCAAGCGTGCGCAGGGCGGAACGGCGGGTGTAGAGGGGGGAATTAGTAAGCATGGTGGTAGTGGTAAACTTAGTCAGATGAGCTTCGGACCGAAATAAACAGACATCGCGTATCATGGACTATTGCACTCAAGCCGCCAGCCCACATTTGTGTAGATTTAATTGGGTAATGGAGCTGGTCAGCCAGCGAGTTGGGAGCCTCGGCTTGGCCATCAATGCTCGAACGGGCACGACCGGTTGTAAAGACTCTCGAAGTGATGAGGTCGACAAAATATGCCGAACTTCACGGCCCCACGGTTGCATCCCTCGTGGCGACATGTCCGAGTTGGATCCTCGGGTCCCAGAGAGTCATAAAAATCACGGTCTATTTTAAGCGTGATTTGCATCGCCTCTTGCTGGCGCTGATTTCGCTCAGCCTCGGGGATTGGAGGGCCATAACCATCCCTCCATGGCTCGGACTCGAGCTCATTGAATGCACCACGCGAAAGAAGCAACCACATTCGGAGCGCATCTTCACGGGAGACCTTTTGTAGATATCTTGGTCCCTGTTCTTCTTCGGGATTTTCCCAGATCACCGTGTCCCCCTCGAAAACAGACAATGTCCAACCGGTCTCGTGGCTCAGCCACGTGTCAGGGTGCTCAGGATCAGGAGTGTCGAGTTCAGAGAGGATTTCTCGCATTCTTGCCTCTGTCGGGGCGTCCTCGGAATCACCCCAGCGAGTCTGCACGTAGTAGGTCATCGAGGTTTGGGCTTTTGAAACGAAATTTACGCTTCGGGCTCCTCCACCGGCATTACGTTTTCATAAAATGTGGCCAGGGGCAATTCCAGTGCCACGGACTCCAGGCGCACGATCCCTTGCGGGTCATCAATCATTTCCTGCTCCCAATTGGAGCGGCGGCGGAAGATGGTGACAGCTTGGCATTTTTGCTCGACTAAGACGTATTCTTCCAAGGTTGGTATGGTGATATAGCGGAGAAATTTCTCGCTGCGATCCACCCGCTCCGTGGACTTGGAAAGCACTTCGATGATGAGCTTGGGGAATCGGAGAAATTGAGTGTGCGTATCGCGTTCATCACAGCCCACCATGACATCAGGATAATAAAACGCGTCTTGATTGAATGCTAGGATGCGCACGAGGGCATCCGCCATAAAGACGCGGCAGGGCTTGCCTCGGAGGTGGTTACGGATCTCGCCATAGAAATTTCCACTGATCGTATTGTGATTCAATAATCCTGCCGCCATGGCAAAAATTTCCCCATCCACATATTCGTGCCGCAGTTCGCTGAGCGGCTCGCCTTGCAGATATTCTTCTACTGTGATCTTGAAGCGTAAGTTGGGGGCTCCCATAGGAGGGAGCCGTAGGGTCATCCAGTGCCGCACGCAAGTTCGATGTTGGTGTGTGTGGCTCCGGCTCCAAGGGGGCTTTGCAAGCCCCGGCATGCTGCTCAGGCCAGTGTGAGGGGCTTGCAAAGCCCCCCTCCTTGTGGTGACGCAAATTGCGTGGGCTACCTTCGTTCAAGGAAGATAGCGAAAATCAAGACTGGCGAAAAGAGATTGTTGCACAGCGGTCCAGGCGTCCGAGGCGTGGGGGGATGATTGGAGAAACTCCCGGCAGCGGGCGGATTCGGCGGCTGACGGAAGCCGGCCTAACGTGCGACGGAAAGTGAGCGCTAAGCGATCCTCATCGGATGTCACTTCAGTCATGACGCGTTCGGCTGCTGCTTTGGCTTGTTCGAGGACGAACGGGTGATTCAGAAAATAGAGCGCCTGCGGAGCCACGGTGCTGACATTGCGCTGGCCGACGGGTTGATTGATGTCGCCAAAGTCGAACACTTCAAACAAGTCCAGCCGCTTGTTGCGGAAGGCGGGGACGTAAACGCTGCGTTTCGTGTCCGTGAACTTGTAGCCATACTCGATGTCTTGCGCGGAGAAATTGTTGGGATCGATGTCGCCTGCCCCGGCAATGTTCTGGCCGAGATAGCTTGGTTCCAATTTCCCTGACATGCTTAGGAGAGTGTCTCTAATCTGTTCCGCATCCAACCGCCGCCGATTCGCATGCGCCAGCAGCCGATTCTCCGGATCCTCACTGGTGGCCGATTGCACGGCTTGTTGCCAGGTGGAACTCAGTAAAATTTCCCGCAGCAATTGTTTCACGCTCCATTGATGTTTCGTCAGTTTCAGCGCCAGGAAATCGAGCAATTCAGGATGGCTGGGTAACTCTCCGGTGGTGCCGAAATTATCCACCGTGCGCACCAGTCCCTGACCGAAGGCCCATGTCCAAATGCGATTCGCCAGCACGCGGGAAGTCAGCGGGTGTTCTGCGCTGGCAATCCATTCCGCCAGCTCCTTGCGGCCACTTTGCTTGGCTGGGAAGGTTGCTGCCGACGTTGTGACTACTTGCAGGAAGCCGCGGGGGACGGTCTCTCCGCGTTGTTTCTCGATGCCTCGCACTCGAATCTGGGCATCGCCAATGGCTGCAGCATCATCGTGCACGGTCATGGCGGTTTGGCGTCGGGGGGCGTGCTCGGTGAGTTGCTTCAGTTCGCCTTCCAAGGTCTTGACCTGCTGCTTCACTTCCTTAACCGCAACCTCATCGTTGGGGGATTCTTTGGCCGTGGCGGTCTTGTCTGATGCGGGAAGCAACTGGATTGCGTCCACGGTGACAAAACCCTTCGTGCCCTCATTGCAGAGGAGAACGTAACCGGCTCCGTCTTTCTCAAAACGAAATTTCCCCAGACTCACGAATCGTCCGTCGATGGGGGGCGGCAGGGTTTGATCCACATAAATGGTGTCTTCGCCATCGGCATGCAGAATGTTGATCTTCACATTGTTAGCACGCCCCTGAGCATGCGTGTAAGCTAGTCGAACTTCATAGGAATCCGTCTGTGGGATGGCGGGGGTAAAGGTAATGGTGCGCTCACCCTTGGCTTTGTTATCGTCAGACAGGTAGCCCTTGCCGATGTAACTGTGCACGTGCACGGAATGCTTCCATTCGCCCACGACCTTGGCATCTGCATCGTCCAGCACAATGCCAGGCAAGGATTCCGGGGCGATGGGCATGGCGGGGGCGGAGGTTTCAGCCGCAATGTATTTCGAGAGTTCTGTCAGCTTCGCCTTCGCTTGGGTTAGTTGTTTCTCAAGCGATTTGACTTTCGTTTCATGCGCCACCAGCAGTTCCTCTTGCGGGCCGTCTTCAGGCAGTGGTTGGGAAATCCATCGTGCGACATTTTCCTCGTAACTCATGAGCGTCCGCGTGCTGGCAAAGATGCCGGCCAGAGCATAGTAGTCGCGCTGCGGAATGGGATCGAACTTGTGATCATGACACCGCGCGCAGCCAATCGTCTGACCTAACAGCGC
>JANOAV010000036.1:0-28719 GCA_031411295.1 Verrucomicrobiales bacterium
ACGCTTAGTGCCGCTATCCTCGGTTGCTGGCTGAACGCAGAAGAATGACCAAGGGAATCGGGAGAATTGATTTGGAACATAAGCCAGTTAGGTGAAGTGAATTTTTGAATTACTACGTCGTAGGAATACAAAATTTGCAGAATTGTTCAATGAAATTCGCCTCTCACTAGCACTTCATTTCGACTTTCCAGTTGTAAGTGGTTAAGGTTAAGCGGACCTCGTCATGGAATTATTTTCGAGCACGACTTTTAGGCAACACTTGGAATCCTAGCTAGGATGGTGGGTTGCGGACCGAAATCCATGACTACCTTGATTGCAAAAAAGGCCGGAACCTTGCGGTTCCGGCCTTTGAAGTGATTTGCTAGTTGGGGAGCAAGCTGCTCCCTCTCCTTGATCGAATTAGGCGTTTTCCAGCTTCTTGCTTTCGCGACGGCGGGCTCCGCTGTCGAGGATACGTTTGCGCAGCCGGATGTTTTCCGGGGTGGCTTCCACGAGTTCATCGGGGGCGATGTATTCGATGGCGCGTTCCAGGGTGAAACGAATCGGCGGCGTGAGTTGGATACCTTTGTCGGCCCCGGCGGAACGGAAGTTGGTGAGTTGCTTGCCTTTGCAAGGATTCATCGGGAGATCTTCCGCACGCGGATTTTCGCCAATGATCTGACCTTCATAGACTTGGTCCTGGGCACCTATGAACAGCTTGCCGCGAGCTTGGATCATGTCCAGGCTGTAGGCCGTGGCTTCACCCGTTTCCATGCTGACCAGCGTGCCGCTGAGGCGCGTTGGGATCGGACCCGCCCAGTCGTCATACTTGAGGAACAAGTGGCTGAGCACGCCGTGACCGCTCGTTTGGTTCATGAGGTCGAATTCGAAACCAATCAAGCCACGAGTAGTGATCGTAGCTTCGATGAAGGTGGAGTGCGGATGCACCGCCATGCTGGTAACCAAGCCTTTGCGCTCGGCAATGGTTTTCATCACGGAACCAACATATTCCTCGGGAACTTCGACGTAGAGCGTTTCGTATGGCTCCTGAGTCCTGCCTTCGCCCTTCTTGAGAATAACGGATGGTCGGCTCACGAGAATTTCGAAACCTTCCCGACGCATTTGCTCCACGAGCACTGCAATCTGCATGGCTCCGCGAGCGGAAACGTTGAACGTGCCTGCGAGGTCGGTGTCTTCGAAGAAAATGGAAATGTTGGACTTCACTTCCTTCACGAGACGGTCGCGCACTTGGCGGGTGGTCACGAACTTGCCTTCTTTGCCGGCAAACGGGCTGTCGTTGACGGAGAATTGCATGACGACCGTGGGAGGATCGATGTCCACGAATGGCAGCGGCGTGTCGTCTTCTTGGGCGCTCAGCGTTTCACCGATATCGATGTCTTCAAAGCCTGCGAGACCAACGATATTTCCAGCCACAGCGTTGGCGGACTCGGTGGTGGAGAGGCCAGTGTATTCGAACACGCGGGAAATTTTTGTTTTCACCTTGGTGCCATCCTTGCGGAACACGTAAACTTGGTCGCCCTTGGAAACACTGCCACCAAGGATCTTGCCCATGGCGATCCGGCCCACGTAGTCGTCCCAACCAATGTTGGAAACGAGCATTTTGAAGGGAGCGGAAGGATCCGCCATTGGAGCAGGCGTGTGGTCCCAGACGGCTTGCAGCAGCGGAATCATATCCACGTTGGCATCTTCCAGATTGTTCTTGAAATAGCCATCACGCGCGCTGCCGTAGAGGAACGGAGCGTTAAATTGTTCGTCGGTGGCATCCAATTCCAACAGGAGTTCCAGCACCTTTTCCTTGGCAGCAGCAGGGTTGCCGTTGGCCCGGTCAATTTTGTTGATGCAGACCATCAAGTGCAGACCGTGTTGCAACGCTTTGCGCAGCACGAAACGGGTCTGGGCCTGCGGGCCGTCGTAGGCGTCCACCACGAGGAGCACACCGTCCACCATTTTCATAACGCGCTCCACTTCGCCACCGAAGTCGGCGTGGCCAGGGGTATCAACGATATTAATAATGCGGTCGCCCCAGAGGACGGAAGTATTCTTGGCCTTGATGGTAATGCCCTTTTCCCGTTCCAGATCCATGCTGTCCATGGCACGTTCGGCCACGACTTGGTTGTCACGAAAGGCTCCGCCGCCGCGCAGCATTTTGTCCACGAGGGTAGTTTTCCCATGATCAACGTGGGCGATGATGGCAATGTTACGAATGTTTTTATTTTGCATGGATTGGGAGGGTTAAAGGAGGGGAAAGGAGTTTGTGCAGATAGTATGTTCGGCTTTCAGAGGTCGTATTCAGTAGGGCAAGCCCATCTGAATCTTCAGTCTGAAACCTAGAATCTGACGCGAGGATCAGAGCTGACCCGGGCTGAATTTAAGCTGCGCAGAATACAAAGGCACGAGCAGTTCTGCGAACGAGACCGGAATCGGAGGGCGGCACTCATGCCACACTTCTTTTCCAGCGCAAGCGGAGTAATCATACATTCTTTCCGGTAAATTTCAGGGAAAATTTTCCCCAAGCTTACGCGGACACGAAAGCCCACCCTCTGCGCCACCAAATTTAGCGAGACCAAACCGCCGCCGAATCTGGTGAGAAATGCGGGCTAGCTACACCATCGGTTCCCAATCGGGATCTGCGGCCAGGGCCACCCCATGAACCCGCTCTGACAACGCTGCTTTCATCTCCGGGAGGCGCGCAAATTCCTCAACTACCTGAGCCGGCTCACGTAGATCAATGTTCAATTTGATAACGCGGCGGACGGAATCGCTAGTGGTAGGAGTGGTTGGGTGATCCATGTCGGCCAATATATTTCCAACTTCCAAATCATCAATAGAAATTAATGATTTCAAGTAAAAACCCCTTTCAACTCCATGTCACCACGCAATCCACTTTCCCCAGACTCGACCTCAACCAAACCTCTCCTGAGAAAAAGATTCAACGTTTCCGCATGGTTGCGGGTCAAAGTTCCCCGTGGAGTCGGCTTGTGCTTGACGAAACGAGCACTTCCGTCCCTAAATTCGATCTCCGCATGACTATTCGCACACTCTTCCTTTTCTCCGCCCTCGCATTTGGCCTGTCCAGTTGCGAAATGTTCAAGATGGCAGGTCCTTTCAAGCCTTACACCACCAAGGCTGTGATCCCCCAGGATTTCCTCTTAACCCACTACCAGCCACTGAACGATTGGCTGGACGTCCCCGTTCATGTGCAGATTTTGGATGTGCCCCTACTGGACACTTTCAAGCAACCAGCCTTGGCTGGATTGAATTACAGACTGGCGAAAGCTCCAAAGGAAAATCCGCGGATCACCATGACCCACTTGGCCATGACGCGGAGACAATTGCTTTACTCGCTGAGTCAGGAATATCAGCTATCCATGACCCCCATCTTTGCCAACGATGGCAGCATGAGCTACATCGACATTCGCTCCCGTAAGGAAGAAAGCGCCACGCAAGCCCCGGCACGCGCCCTTCCCAAGCATTGATGGTTACGTCAGCGACTTGATTCGAGTCCCGTTAAACATCGCCCACGCGAGCCCCACGCCGCCGAGGAATCCGAAGAAATGCCCGCTCCAAGAGACGTGCGCCTTCACGGTCACCAGTTGGAATAGCATGCCCAGATAAAGGAACCCCACGACCAACGCCACGATGATGGAGCCAAGGTTCCGTTGATACCATCCGCGTCCCACGAGGAAGCCAAAGTAGCCAAAGATCACTCCGCTCAAGCCAATGTGCACACTGCCGGGAGCACCCAGGAACCAAGTGCCAAACCCTCCGCAGAGCACCACCCAAATGCTGACCTGCAGAAATTGCCGCATCCCACCCAGCAGCACGAACCATCCTAACACGACAAAGGGGATGCTATTTTCCGACAAATGTTCGAATCCTCCATGCAGAAAGGGCGCGACTAAGATTCCCGTTAAGCCGCGCAGACTCCGCGGCACAATCCCCCATTGATCCAACGGATGATTTCCCGGGAGGAACGCATCCACAATCTCGATGGCAAAAAGCAGCACCAGGATCCCCACCAGCAGAGCCACTTGGGATTTGAATTGTTCACCGATACTCTTGACGGGAGGGGTCGTTGCCATAATGCGGGATTCGTAGCGGAAAATCTCCTGGCTGACAAGCGCCTCATGATCACGCGTTTTGCCCTCCACGCAGAGCGCGCATGCTGCAAGCTTCTGGCGCTGACGGCAGGTCGATGCCGGACGTGTAGAAAGTTTACCGTTGCTTGATGTCATTTGCGAGATTATCCCAGACTTGACGCGGGGAAGATTAAAATTAACTTCAGCGTCTCTTCTCGAGCGATTTCCGTGGGCCGTGCCCTAAATTTCGCGACCGGAAGTCCTCGATTGCCAATCGTCACTCATTTGCATTCCACCAATTATCAATCATCCACCAGGAGGCTGCCTTGGACCTTAAAGAAATCCGTCAAATCATCGAAATGATGAAACGCCACGACCTCTCGCTCTTTCACTTGGAGCGGGACGGCATGAAGATTAAACTCAAGAAAGGGGTCGATTACGACGCCTTCCTCAGCAACTATCAAGGCGGCGGCGGCATGAGCCATGCGCCCGCGCCCGCTCCGGCCGCACCCTCCATGCTCCCGGCCAGTGCTCCCGCACCAGAGTCCAGCGAGCCGACCGGCCCATCCGCAACCGGGGGCGGCAGAATGGTGCCATCCCCGATGGTAGGCACCTTCTATCGCAGCTCGAATCCGGGCGAGGCACCGTTCGTCAAAGAAGGTGACCGCATCGAAGAAGGCCAGGTCATCTGCATCATCGAAGCCATGAAGGTCATGAATGAAATCAAAGCCGAGACTTCGGGCGTCATCGCTCGGGTGGTGGCTAATGACGGCACGCCGGTCCAATACGACCAACCTCTCTTCGAACTCAAATAATTCGTCCTTCCGTGTGGCAGATTCCGGCCCGGTTCCGATCTCTGACGCACTTTCTCGTCCATTGCCCTGTCGTTTGTTGATTTCGGCCTGCCACCGACTTCAGACTTTCATCCCATCCCTGGCATCCCCTATCGTTCATGTTTAAGAAGATCTTGATCGCCAACCGCGGAGAAATCGCCCTCCGCGTCATCCGTGCCTGTAAAGAGCTAGGAGTCGGCACTGTAGCCGTATATTCCAAAGCCGACGAACGCTCCATGCACGTGCAACTAGCGGATGACGCTATCTGCATTGGCGAGGGCCCCAGCAGCCAAAGCTATCTGATGATTGATCGCATCATCAGCGCAGCAGAGATCGCCAACGTGGATGCCATCCATCCCGGCTACGGCTTTTTGAGCGAGAACGCAAAATTTGCCCGCATCTGCGAAAGCTGTAAGATCAAATTCATCGGCCCCAGTGCTGACGTCATCGAAATGATGGGCGACAAAAACCGCGCCCGTGCCACCGCCAAGAAATTCAAAATTCCGATCACTCCCGGCACCGATGGTCTCATCACCACGGAAAAAGAAGCTCAGGAATGGGCTGCCAAAATCGGTTACCCAGTCATGATCAAGGCCTCCGCAGGCGGTGGTGGTCGGGGCATGCGCCCGGTCCATAATGAAGCCACCCTGCTCAGCGCTTTCAGCGCAGCCCGCTCCGAAGCCGAGAAATGCTTCGGCAATGGGGAGATGTATATGGAGAAGTTGGTGGAGAATCCGCACCACATCGAATTCCAAATCTTTGGTGACTCCAAAGGAACCGTCGTTCACTTGGGCGAGCGCGATTGCAGCCTCCAACGCCGCAACCAAAAGATCATCGAGGAATGCCCTTCGCCCTTCATCAGCGACCGCCTCCGCAAGCGCATGGGCGCTGCGGCCGTGAAGCTTTGTGAAGAAATTGGCTACGTCAACGCCGGCACCATTGAGTTCCTTGTCGATGACAAGGAGAACTTCTATTTCATGGAAATGAACACCCGAATTCAGGTGGAGCATCCTGTGACCGAAGAAGTCTATGATTGCGACCTCATCAAAGAGCAAATCCGGGTGGCCTCAGGCGAACCCCTGTCGCCCCACGTCCGCAAGAACGAACCCCGCCGCCACTCCATCGAGTGCCGGATCAACGCGGAAGATCCTTTCAACAACTTCGCGCCCAGCCCTGGTCGTATCAAAAATTTCTACGCTCCCGGTGGTCGTGGCGTCCGGGTGGACTCCCACATCTACAGCGGCTACCAAGTGCCGCCGTATTACGATTCCATGATCGCCAAGCTCATCGTGACGGGAGCCACGCGCGAAATTGCCATCGCTCGGATGCAGCGCGCCCTGACCGAGTTTCTGGTCGAAGGCATCAAAACCACCATTCCCTTCCAACAAGCCATCCTGGATAACTCCGACTTCAAGAGCGGGAAATACAACATCGGCTGGGTGGAACAATTCCTGAACAAGATGCAGAAGGAATTGAAGAAGGGCGGGTGAGATTGGTGGTTGGGATTTTGCTTGCTGGCGGGCCATCCTCGGTTTACTCTCAGGATAGCATGACCGCACTTGCATTATGATCAAAGTTTTAAAATACGACTACGACTACGGCACCGGGAGCGTATCCCGTCGGAAAATTCGTGATGCCATTACTTCGATTCACAATAAGCAGCGTGCGTTCCATCAGTTCGTAAAGATAGGAAACTTGGTTTCTGTGCATCGAATTATTTCTGACGCTCCTGGCACCAAGCGGAGAACCCAGGTCTTCACAGGAATAGTCACTGGTGTTGGGGGCACGGGAGAGTCGCCCGCATTTATCGTTAGTAAAGCAACCACCTCGGGATCCATCGAACGGCAATTTGTCCTCAAGGACCATACCTTGTTAAAAATCGAAGCGAAACCAGCTCTGAGAGGAATGAACAGTCGCTAACCTTCGTGGAATTCCCTCCGGCAACGAACCATGAAGCGCTCAACGGCCTATGCCCGCCAGGTTTTTCTGAACTGCCCTTTCGATCAAGAATATCGTCCAATCTACGAAGCCATCATTTTCACCATTCTAGCTGCCGGGTTTGCCGTCCGTTGCGCCCGGGAACGGGATGATTCTGGCGAGACGCGCATCAGCAAAATCACCGAAATAATTCGGCATTCAAAGTTTGGGATTCATGACATTTCCAGAGTCGAGTTGGACGAGACCAATGCCCTGCCGCGTTTCAACATGCCGCTAAAATTGGGGTTATTCCTCGGGGCCAAGTTCTACTCAGACACCGAGAAGCAAAAGGACAAGCGCTGCCTTATCCTCGATTCCGAACCATTTCGCTATCAGAAATTCGTTTCTGACCTAGCAGGTCAAGACATTCGATCCCACACTGGACTTCCCGCCAATGCCATGGGTGAAGTGCGCAACTGGCTTGCCTTCGTCAGCCATCGACCTCTGCCAGGACAAGCAGAATTGGTTCGCCTTTACAGCGAGTTTCGGATGGAACTTCCAGAGATGCTGCTCAGCATCCATCTCGCGGAAGCAGAAATGCAGTTTGTGGATTACGTTAACATTTGCACTGAATGGTTATACAAAAAGCAATCTAACGCGTCTGGACCGCCTGCATGAACCTCCCTATCTCTTGGATCATCACCTTCGTTGCCCTGACCCAAGTGGGATTCGGTTGGGCTCCAACGGCGGATCGTTTCACGTGGGCCATGGAAAATATGCCCGTGTGGATCGGTGGGATCATCATCGGGTTGACTTGGAAGAAATTCCCCCTCTCCAGGTTGTGTCTGGTGCTATTAGCGCTGCATGCCTTGGTGCTGGCCCTGGGCGGGCACTACACCTACGAGAAGGTGCCGTTAGGCAATTGGGTGCGCGATGCCCTGCATCTGGCCAGAAACCATTATGATCGCTTCGGTCACTTCATGCAGGGGCTCGTGCCCGCCATTTTGATTCGGGAAATTTTGCTCCGCAAGCTGCGCCTCACCAACGGGCCCGCTGCGGTGCTTGCGGTCTCCTGCTGTCTGGCCTTTAGCGCCTTCTATGAATTGATCGAGTGGTGGACTGCCATCCTGAAAGGAGAAGGCGCAGACGCTTTCCTCGGGACCCAAGGCGACATCTGGGATACTCAATGGGACATGTTCCTTGCCTTGGTCGGAGCCACGGTGGCGGTGATTTTCTTGGCGAAATTTCACGATCGATCGATCTCCAAGTTGGAGCCGATTTTGTAGCGTTCGTTCCCCCGCACGCTACGGCAACTGCACCCGCTGCAACTCCATCGTCCCGTGATCAAGCTTCGAGCGATACACGGCCTTGATCCGGTCTGCCGTGATTTGGGCTTCATGAGTAAAGGTCCCGCCCATGGACGCCCCCAGATCTTTGGATCCGCTCACCGTCCAGGACGCTGGACGGGTCTTGCTCGCAGGGCAAACCAAGCTGAATTCCCCGCTTAGAAACTTCGCCCACGTGGCCTGATAATGGAAACGGTAACCCGCAGGAGCGGCGGAAACAATGCAGCGTAATTTGCCAGTATGGCCATTCGCGGCACTAATCCACGTGCCTTCCCAACATCCCTTTGGAGGCGCCGCACTGGCGTGCAGTGTAGCCTCCCAATCCCGTTTATAACTCGGGCTGGCGCAGGAAACCAAGCCCACGGTGGCGATCACGCTAAGACGGGAAATTCGGTTCATGATTCCTTGCATCCGGCAGATCTTCCTGAATTAGCCGGGCGCGGTTTACTGCGAAAACTGCGTTTTCGGCATGTGGTCAAAATCGCCCTTCTCACAGGCATGCACAAAGCCTTCGGTCGATGTCTTCAGTTGGTCCCACTCATTGCGAATGCGACGGGCCTCCTGGGGAGAAATGACATGATCGATGGCCGCCTTCGTGATGGCCTCCAAGAGATCAGCAAATTGCTGCACAATCTGATTCATGGCTGGCATGACCGTGCCTCCTTTGGCGGCACCGCGGAAATTGTGCTGCGGATTGTGCACATAGAATCCATCCGCCTGCTGACAGAGCCATTGGATGATGGCGGGGTCTTTCGTGAGCCGCATCAACTCTGCACAGCGATCCAGCGGATTCAAGCTTCCGCTGCCCTGTTCGTTTTGGGGCTGGGCCCATTTATAAACCATTGAGAGCGACAACCCCATTTCGGCCGCCACCTCTTTGGGGCTGACCTTTTCGAGGGCATCGCGCAACACTTCGTGAGATTCCACTGTGGCTGACATATAGATGTGAGGTTTCACTGGTTCTGGCAAAGTGCAAATGCAAAGGTGAAGCCGAAATGAGTCGCCAGCTTCAGGGTGCCAGCACCGTCTGCCGCAACGTCCCGGAAGTCACCCCCAACTGCGAACGGGCCTTCAGGTCGCTCCAAAGCTCCTCCGGCGCAATGGTGCCGGCCAGCAGGCCGCGATATAATTCCAACATGTGGTGCACCTGCGCTGGGGTCTCTTCCAAGAGTTCCAGACGGAAATTCGTTAATCCTGCCTGCCGGAAGGCTTCGTAATATTTGGCTCCGGTCTGGGCCTTGGCGTTGAAGAGCGTGTTACGGCAACCCACATCCGCCTTCAACGGATGCTCCTGCCCCACGCGATCCCGCAATTTTACGCTGTGTTTCTCGCACGGGCGACCGCAGTCGAGGAACGTTTTGCCTTCGCTCATGAAGGCGGCAAACACGCAGTGCTCCATGTGAAACATCGGCATGTGCTGGTGCAGAATCACTTCGAACCACTGCGGGGGAGCCGCGTTGATCAAGTCCAGCGCTTGTTCGGCATTGAGATCGCTGGAGATGGCCAGGCGATGAAGCCCTTGTTGGATCAGGAAATTTGCGGTGAGCGGATTGGCGACATTTAATGAGAAATCGCCATGCAGCAGGAATGGCTCGGACTTGAAGAAGGCCAGCGATCCCAAGTTGCGCAGGAGAATCCCATGCGGTTCCGCCCGGGCGATGAGTTTGAAGAATCCTTCCTCCGCAGGTTTCTGAATCCGTGGCGTGGCCAGGAAAATTTGGATCTCAGGACACTCGCGCGCCATGGCCACCGCCTCAGGATATTTGCGGATGTCTTCAAAGTCCACGTAGATGGTGCCAATGCGCTCGCTCAGGGCCATGGCCACTTGATCCAGCGTGCGGCAGAGCAGGGAAACGTTTGGCTCTGGGGCAGTCTCGCGCGGGAGGGCGGCTAGTTTTCCTAACTCCTCCGCCATCAACCCGGTCACAGCGGGCGCACGCGGGGTTTGCAGTGGCAACTCCAACTGCGCCAGCAGACTCCGTCGCATCTGATTGAGTTCACTGGCAGGCAAGATCACGGCATCGGTTAGTTGGTTCTCCAACGACGCCAACTCCCATGGAGTGCCGCCTAGTTTGCTCAATTGCTCCGTGAGGTATTCGGTCGTGAGCGGTCGCTTCTCGGCTGCTTGCAGTGGGACCGTGGAGTCCACACTAATCAGCACTTCGCCTGCTTCATTCAATGCGGCTAGGGTTAAATCCCCGCCCAGCGCTCCGGAAATACGAGCACGCAGTTGCCGATGTTTCCGCACGGGAATCGTGCCTTTGAAGCTGGCGCGGAGTTGCTTATCCAGGAAGGGATCGCTGGTCTTCCACACGCGCGTGCCAGGTGGGATGGCGCGGGGATTCAGCTTGCCGCGTTGAAAGCCCAACCACTTGTCATGGATATCGAACACAAATCCACCCTGCTCGTGATTCGTGTCTTCTCCGGTATCGAAAACCACCCCATCGCCCGGTTGCAGCGCCACCGCAAAGTTGTCCAACTCCACCGCATCCGGCTCCACATGGCGCACAAAGCCCAGGAAGGCTCCGCGTTTCTTGCCGTAGCGGGCACCCACCAGTTCCTGATGGTTCACCCCATGCATCCAGCCAGAAAACAGGCCGCGCGAGAAGGTCATTTCCAGCGAGTAGTGGTCTTCCGCTGTCACAGGCGAAGGCTGCGCAGCCACTGCGGCATCGATGGCCTTGCGATACACGCGAGTCACCGCTGCAACGTATTCCGGGCTCTTCAAGCGACCTTCAATCTTGAAACTGCAAATCCCCAACTCAATCAGACGGGGAATTTCCGCCACGGCAGATAAATCCTGCGGAGACAGTAAATAACGTCGATCACCCAGATCTTGCAGCTCTCCATCCACGATAATTTCATACGGCATGCGACACGCCTGGGCACACTCACCCCGGTTCGCGCTGCGCTGGCCCAGACTCTCGCTGGTCAGACACTGCCCGGAATAGGCCACGCACAAGGCCCCATGCACGAACACTTCTAAGGGAACCGTCGTTTCCTTGAAACGTTCCAAATCTCGCAAACTCAGTTCCCGGGCCAACACCGCCCGATCCAGCCCGAGTTGATTCGCAAATTCCAATGCTTCAGGCGAGGTAATCGTCATCTGCGTCGATGCATGCAGCGCGATGTCTGGCGCAATCCGCTTCACCATGCTAGCCAGCCCCAAGTCCTGCACGATCACCGCATCCACGCCTGCTTCCTGCAACAGCGCCAACTGCGCTTCGGCATCCGGGAGTTCCTTGGTAAACACCAGCGTGTTGAACGCCACCAAGCCGCGCACGCCATTGGCATGGAGAAATTTCATCAACTCCGGCAGGTCTTCCGCGGTAAAATTATCCGCGCGGAGTCGCGCATTGAACGCGGGCATGCCGAAGTAAATGGCATCTGCGCCATTGGCAACAGCGGCCCGGGCGCATTCCCAGTTTCCGGCGGGAGAGAGTAGTTCTAGTGGTTGACGAGTTTGCTTCACCCAGCACCGTGGCCGGGTTTTCCCAGGGATGCAAGAGGTGGTCCTTCCGAAGATCAATCAAGAGCAACCATCTCAGGAGCGCGTCGATCACTCCCGCGTAATCGCTTCATCCAAATTCAGGATCACATTGGCCGCCAGCGTGTAAGCTGCCAACTCGGCAGTCACTGCGGCCGATTTCCGTTCGCCAAAGGACAGCAGTTTCGCAGCCTCCTCTGGGTGCGCTTCGTAATGCGCCAAGCGGCCGGCCAAACTCGTCGTCAGCACCTGCAACTCTTCCGCCCGTGGCTTGCGTGCCAGCAATTTCTCATAGACCCAAGTAATCCTGGCCTCTGGCGAACTTCCCCCGGCCGCTAGCATTTGTTCCGCCAGCACGCGAGCCGCCTCCACGAAGGTCACTTCGTTCAACAACGCCAGCGCTTGCAGCGGGGTGTTCGTCCGACTCCGTTTCAGGGTGCAAATGTCCCGCGTGGGGGCATCGAAGAGCTGTAACGTAGGCGGACCTGCGCTCCGCTTCCAAATGGTATAAAGTGTCCGCCGATACAGCCCCTCACCTTTTTCTGCCTGATAGTTCCGGAGATCTCCATAACGGCTAGTCTCATCCCACACCCCTTCCGGCATGTAGGGCCGCACACTGGGTCCGCCGATCTTATCCACCAGCAAACCGGATACCGCCAACGCTTGATCCCGCAGCGTTTCGCCACTCAGACGCAAGCGGGGACCACGGGCCAGCAGGCGATTCTCCGGATCCTTTTCCAATAACTGCGGCTTGACCTTCGTCGCCTGACGGTAGGTGGCGCTTAGGAGCATCGTCTTTTGCAGCGCCTTCATATCCCAACCGAGACGGATAAATTCCGTGGCTAGCCAATCCAACAACTCCGGATGACTGGGCCATTCGGATTGCGATCCAAAGTTCTCCGATGTCTTGCACAGGCCGATACCAAAGAATTTCTCCCACGTCCGATTCACCCAGACCCGGGCCGTCAACGGATGGTTAGGAGAAACGAGCCATTGCGCCAGGCCCAGCCGATTGTTGGGCGCGCCCGCTGGCAGCCCCGGCAGGAACTCGGGCAACTTGCGTTCCACCTTGTCGCCCGGAGCATCATACTGCCCGCGCTTGAGCAGGAAGGCATCGCGCGGCTTGTCCAGTTCCTTCATCACCATGCTGGTGGGAATGTTCACATCTAGCGCAGACTTCTGCTTTTTGATTGCTTCCACCGTCGCCTTCGCTTCCGCATACGCCGGATATTGCTCTTGGTAGAAATCGTCCAATTTTGCCTTGTCGGGCTTGGTGCGTTTGCCCGCTGGCTTCGCCAAAATGGTGGCGATTTCTGCTGGCATTGGCACCACCTTGGGGGACGCGGTTAGCGCGAGTCGGAATTTCCCTAACGTGGCTCCAGAGCCATAATTTTGCAGCAACGTCAGCCCCACGATGGTGCCCACTGGAAGCTCCAATGGCTTCTGCAACTCAAAGTCCGCGCTCTGCGCTTTCCCCACTTGAGGGTGGATGGCCCAGCCCGTTGCGGGATTGCCATCAAAGGCCTTGGGCGACTCCCAGTCCGGTTGATCGAACGTGGCATGCACCGCCTTGAACGGCACCTCTTTGCCCGCCACCACCACTTTCAATTCGGAAATGATCGGATTACCATTGGCGTGCCGACCCGGCCCTTTGCTGGGCAACCGATCATCCGGCAGCAACTCCAGTCGCACGGCGGTGGTCACAGGGGTTACGGTCTTGAAGGTCAGCGTGTAAGTGTCAGTAGCAGGGTGCGCTCCGCTGGCGAACACCACATCGTCCTCCAACTTCAATTCGGTGCCTTGGGCAGATTTCATCGTCTCCGGTTTGACCACTTTCCAGGCTGCGGCAGCCGCAACGTTGGCTGCCTGTTCCTTTTCCCAAGCGGCCTGGCTCGCTTGCGCCTGCTTCTCGGCGGCTTTCACTTTGGCTTCGGCGTCTTTCATGGCCTTGGCCAGTTCCGCTTGCTTCGCCACTTGGTCGGCGGGCGCTAACCGAATCAGCGGCTCCGTGTTGCGCGAGTCACCTTGGAGGATACCCGTCTCATCCACGCTGTTGAAATAGCCGAACATTTCGTAGAAATTCTTCTGACTGATCGGATCGTATTTATGGTCGTGACAGCGGCAGCAATTATACGTTAGCGCCATCCACGTCGAACACGTCGTTTCCACCCGATCAATCACCGTCTCGACGAACCACTCGGCGGCAATCAAGCCCCCCTCGCCATTCAAGCGGTGATTGCGATTAAACCCACTAGCCAGAATTTGATCCTGGGTGGCGTTGGGCAACAAGTCTCCGGCCAATTGCTGAATGGTGAATTGATCGAAGGGCAAATTTTCATTGAATGCCTTAATCACCCAATCCCGCCACGGCCACATTTGGCGACTGCCATCGGCCTGAAAACCATTACTATCGGCAAATCGGGCGATATCCAACCATGGCATCGCCATCCGTTCACCATAACGGGGCGAGGCCAGCAAGCGATCGACCACCTTCTCAAAGGCATTAGGGGCGGTGTCGGCCAGAAACGCTGAGACCTCCTCCGCCGTGGGCGGCAGGCCGATCAAGTCCAACGTCACGCGACGAATCAACGTTGCTTTATCCGCCTCCGCAGCGGGCGTCAGCCCCTCCTGCTGCAATCGTTGCCGGATGAAAGCATCGATCGGGTTGGCGACTGGTGGTTCGGCCGCTGGAACTGTCGGGCGCACTGGCGGAATGAAGGCCCAATGGCCCCGGTATTCTGCGCCTTCCTTAATCCAGCGGCGTAAAATTTCCACTTGTTCCGGCTTCAATTTTGGCTTCGCGGACTCTTTGGGAGGCATGGCCTCGTCTTCATCCGTGGACATGATTCGCTTGATCATCGCGCTTTCATCCGGCTTCCCGACGACGATGGCAGGACCGTCGGACTTGCCGCCTTTGATTGCGGCAGCATGGGAATCCAAACGCAGATCACCCTTGATCTTCTTGTCATCCGGCCCGTGGCAGGCGAAGCAATTGTCCGACAAGATGGGGCGGACGTCCTTGTTAAAATCTAGTTTCTCCACAGCGTGGACTGAGCCCAGCGTGGTGCTTAGCAGCAACGAGAGAACCAGAGGGAAGATAAAGCGGTGGGAAAACGGCATAGAACCTTTGTGTCTACCAAGCTTTCCCCAGAAAATAAACCCGCATGAAGATGCGCTTTCCCCACAAATGCGGACGAAATCGAGGAACTCCGCGCAATTTCCTAAAAATCATCTAAGGAGTCGATGCTAATTTGCGTTCCAGCGAGGGTGGACAGAATCCCCGGCCTCGACTAGTCTCTGCCCCATCTTACATTCATGACCATTCTCCATCATCTTTTACTCCTCGGGACCGTGGCGTCTTGCGCCTGCGCCCAGGCCCCTGCTGTGCCTGCGCCAAGCGATCCAGCGCCCCCAGTCATTATCCCCAAAAATGAATCGGTCACGGCAGAGGAGGATCCCGCCAAGCCCAAGCCGTTGGACCCGGAGGAACTGAAGAAGTCCATCAAGAAACTTTCCGACCACGAATACCAGTTGGGGGAAATGCTCTTGGACACCAAGACCAAGGAACTTCGTTTCCCCGCCATGGTCAAAATCGTCAAAGGTCCGCTGGAATACCTCATTGTGCATGAAACTGGCAGCGCCCACGAGGCGCTCTTCACCACTAAAGTCACTCCCTTTGAAATCAACGTGGCGCTGCTGCTACTGGGCTACAAACCTTGCGAGACGTTCTTTTTCAAGAAGGATCCCGAAGCGTTTCCGCAGGCGGTGTTGAATCCTGAAATCGGCCCGGACGCGGCCTTTAATGTGTTGGTCGAGTGGAAGGACGAGAAAGGCAAAGTAACCAAAAATCATGCGGAAGATTGGATCTTCAACTTGGCCACGGAGAAAACGGTAACCGCCGGAGCATGGGTCTATAATGCCTCCTTTCTCACGCCAGAAAAGCAACTGGCCGCGCAATTATCAGGCAACGTCATCTCGCTCTACATCGATCCCGTGGCCCTGGCGAATAATCCCCGGAAGGGCAACGATAACGATGATATCTGGGATAGCCGTCCCGCCCTGAAGACGACCGAAACCCCCGTCACCCTCATTTTCCAAAAATCCGCCGTGCCCACGAAAGACGACGTAAAACCTGCTAAACCCTCCTCCAAAAAATAACCCCCATGAACCGCCTCAACTTCCTCCGTTCCTGTCTTGCCACCTCCCTGGTCACCCTAGCCGTGCCCTCCCTGCGGGCGGAAGATACGTCCTTGAAAAACGAGGTCGTAGCCTCCCTGCAAAAAGGACTCGGTTTCCTCAAAAGCAAACAATTGGACACCGGGGCCTGGGGAGACCCTGCCGTGCCCGGCCCACAACCAGCCATTACGGCACTCAATTTGATGTGTTTGCTGGGCGAACCAGGGCGGGATCGGACGACGCTTTCGCCAGCGGCCACCAAGGCCATCGCCTACCTGCTGGCGACCCAGAAGGAGGACGGCGGCATTTATGTTGAAAAAACGTTGGCCACTTACAGCACCTCCCTGGCCTTGACCGCACTGAGCCTCTGCCCGCTGGATGAGAAATCCCGCCAAGCCGCCCTCAAGGCCCGCCGCTTCGTGGTCGGCCTGCAAAGTAATTTCGACGACAAAGCCCAACCCGCCAAGGACGGCACCTTTGATAGTCCTTATAATGGTGGCATCGGCTATACCTCCAAGACCGCCTACTCGGATCTCTCGAACACGCATTTCGCCTTGGAGGCCCTCTACTACTCCAAGAATCTGTTCGCGGACAGCCCTGCCGCTGAGGCTTCCGAAACGAAATTGGACTTTGATGCCGCCATCAAATTCGTCTCCCGCTGCCAGAATCTGAAAGGCAGCAATGACCAACCCTGGGTCAGCGAGGACGAGCAAAACAAAGGCGGCTTCGTTTACCGTCCCGGTGAAAGCAAGGCCGACCCGGTGAAACTGCCCGATGGCAAAGAAGCCCTGCGTTCCTATGCCTCCATGAGCTATGCTGGTCTGCTCAGCCTCATTTACGCGGATATGAAACCCACCGATGCCCGTATCACGTCCGTGAAAACATGGCTCGCCAAAAACTATTCCGTGACCGAGAACCCCGGCATGGGGGCGCAAGGGTTGTATTACTATTACCACACCATGGCCAAGGCGCTGACAATCTCCAAAATCGATGAACTAACCCTGCCGGACGGAAAGAAGGTCAACTGGCGCAAAGACCTCTCGCAGGCTCTCTTCAATGCCCAGAAGTCCGACGGTTCCTGGCTCAACGACAACGCCCGCTGGATGGAAAAAGATCCGATCCTCTCCACCGCCTACTCCTGTCTCACCCTCGCCCACATTTCCCAAGGTCTCTGATGGAAATCATTCTCAATGGCAGACCGCATCGACTCCACGAAGCCAAGATCGTAGCGGATTTCCTCGTCGAACTCGGCTTTGCCGGGCGGCCCGTCCTCGTGGAGATCAACCACCAGGCGCTCCTCGCCAGCGAACACGCCAGCACCGTGCTCAAGCAAGGCGATGCCGTCGAGGTCATCCAAATCGTAGCGGGCGGGTAATTTAGAGCATCGGAATATTGGGCGACCTACGCTCTTGAAATTCTGGCATTTACCACTCCTACATGTGGCTTCAGCCAGAGCGCGAAACCGGGTCGTCTGCCAGGCGCAGCAGACTTGACCCGGGGCGGAATCTCGTTCCTAGTGGGCGGTTCTTCCCCGCTTTTTCTCCCGCTATTTTGCCAACCTCTATGACCGCGCCTCAGCTTTCGATTTTCGCCCTCCTCCTCGGGGTTTTCACTGTGCTTGCCTGGTGGCTTGGCCGTCGGCAGGGACGCAGCGCACCCCCAGCCCAGCTTACCAGCCCGTCCCAGCCCCTCACCCCAAAGCTCCCCGAAGCCCCACCGGCCGCCCCCTCTGAATCCCCCAGCCCGAGCCACGCCACTCCCGAGGAATTCCTCCATCAGCGCCTGGCGCAAGCCGCTGCGGACATGGTCATTCCGCTGGAAACGTTCTTTTCCTGCGGAGTCGAGCTGAACCTAAAGACCGCCTCATTAACTCAGGACTTGCTGCAACAGTTCCCCGAGCCAGACCGGGAAATTTTGCTGGACCTCCAAGGGAACCCGACTCCATCAGCCGTCGCGAAGTTGGCTACCGCTTCCGGCCGATCCCTCTCCGACCTCACCTCCCTGCGGCAGCAATTTCAAGCCGCTGCGGCCACCGCTCTGCTGCCAAAAATCAAAGCCGGGCTTGGCAAGGAACCCGAACCCATCCCCAGCGCCTCCCTCACACCTACTGGCAAACCCAGCGGCTTCACGGAGCGACTCCGCCTCTCCACCGAGTCCGAGCAAGTGGCCCGCTGGCGCAAACTGCATGAAGAAGTCACCAACGAGTTGGAGAAACTGACCAGCACCCACGTCCCCAAGACGCGGCTCGACAGCCTGCAGGACGAATACACCCAGCAGCGCCAAGTCCAAGCCAAGCTGGCGCAAACGATCGCAGAACTCCAAGCGGAACTGGCCCAGGCGCGTTCCGAGGTGGCCGCCCTGCCGCTGCAAGAACTCAGCGATCTCCGCGCCAAAGTCACGGCCCAACAGGATGCTGCCAATCAGTTAGAATCCAGCCTCACAGAAATGCAAATGGCCCTGACCGAGGCCTCGAGCGCGACCAGTGAAGCCACCCAGTTACAGGCGGCCTTGCAACAATCACAGGCTCGGGAAACGGAACTAAAATCACATCTGGCCGAAGCTGAGCGTAAACTTTCCCAGCTCCAGGAAACGATCTCCTCCCACACCGCCGCGCTGGCAGCCGCCCGGGAGGAGACCCCAGCCCATGCTGCGGAATCCCTGCTGGCGCTGCAGGCCCGTCTGACGGAAGCCGAGGCCCAAGCGCAGCAAAGCACGCAGGCGTCGGAAGTCGTGCGTGAATTGGAAGCGAAAGCGCAGGAGCTGAGCACCCAATTGGCGGAAATTTCCCAGACCCACGTGCCTCAGAGCCACCTGACTAACTTGCAATTGGAGTTTGCCGCCAAGCATGCAGCGCATCAGGAACTCAGTGCCCAAGCCGCCAGCAAGGCCGAAGAGCTGGCCAGCCTGCAACAGGAACTGGACGGAGCCAACGCCGCCTTGGCTGAACTCACGCGAGCCCAAGGCAGCGTAGCGCGAGTTCACGAAGAACTGGAATTGGCTGAAGCGGAAGCACGCGAAGCCCGGGAAAGTGCCGCCCATTTCCAAGCCGAAGCAAGCACTCTGGAAACCAAACTGGCAGCTTTGGAAGAAGCCCGCTCCGGAGCAGATGAGGAACTGGAGAACCTGCGGGACCAATTGCAGGAAGCCAAGGAACGCACCGCCGAGATCGAAGCCGAACTCACGGAACTGCGCGCCACGCCAACGGGCCCCAGCGAAAGCGAGTTGGAAGAACTCACCATGCTGCGCACTCAGTTGGCCGAGGCGGAGGCCAAGCTGGCCGAAGCGGAAGCCCACGATAGTGCTGCCCAATTCCAAGCCGAAGCCAGCGTGCTGGAAACCAAACTAGCAGCTTTGGAGGAAGCCCGGGCCGGTGCGGATCAAGAACTGGAGAATCGACGGAACGAACTGCAGGAAGCCAAGGAACGCACCGCCGAAATCGCAGCCGAACTCACGGAACTGCGCGCCACGCCAACGGGCCCCAGCGAAAGCGAGTTGGCAGAACTCAGCATGCTGCACACTCAGTTGGCAGAAGCCGAGGCCAAGCTGGCCCAAGTCGCAGAAAGTTTGCAAGCCGCCGAAGCCAAAGCCACTGACTTCGCTCAAGCAGAGCAAGCCGCGCGCGCAGCGGAGGCCACTGCCGCCCAACTCGAAATCGAATTGGCCGCAGCCAAAACCGCCCTCGAAGCCGCTCAAGCTGAACGCGAACTCGCCCTGACCCAGCACGCGGAACTAGCCACCCAGGCCAGTTCCATGGTGCCCCAGAGCCACCTCACGAATTTGCAGATGGAGTTTGCCGCCAAGCACACCGCCCATCAGGAAGCCTCCGCCGCAGCGGCGGCAGCAGCCGAAGAGATCGCCAGTCTGCGCCAGGAATTGGATGAAGCCAACCACGCCCTGGCCGAACTCACCCGCGGTCAGGCCAGCGTTTCCCAGCTCACAGAGGACATGGAAATCGCTGAAGCCGAAGCCAGGGAAGCCCGCGAGAATGCTGCGCTCTATGCCCAGGAAGTTTCCGCGCTGGAAGCCAAACTTGCCGCCCTCCAAGAGGCTCAAACCACGAGTGATCAAGATTTGGATGCTCTGCGCGAAGACCTGGCCGAAGCCCTGCAACGCAATGAAGCCATCGAAGCCGAGTTGCAGGACCTGCGTTCCGCTCCAGCGGCCACCAACGAGGCCGAGCAGGAGGAAACGCAACTGCTGTGTCATCGCTTGGAGGAAGCCGAAGCTCATGTCGCGCGGCTGACGGAAACTTTGACGACCTTGCAAAATGCGGAACCGGCCAAGCCCGCCGACGAAGCTTACACGGATCTCGAACAAGAACTTCGCATCACCCGGGAATCCCAGATGAAGTTAGCGGCGGAATTGGCGGAAATGAAAGCGGCCCAGGCAGACGTCCCCGAGGATCACGAAGCCGTGCTGGCGGAACTCCGCACCCTGCAAGGTCAGGTGACCGCAGCCGAAGCCTCACGCGATGCCGCCGAGCAAGCCACCACCACCGTGCAGGAAGCGCTGGCGAAGCTGAAGGCCGACATCGAAGCCCAAAGACAAGCCACCGTGGCGCGGGCAGATTACGAGGCGCTGCGCAACGAAATGGAGAAGACCCGCAACGATCTGAGCACGGCCCTCAGCCGTTACTCCACCCTGCAACAACGCTTTAATTCGATCGACAAAGCCGCCAGCATCGAACGACTCAAAGCGGGACTCTCGCAAGAAGAGAAAGCTCACGGTGCCTTGCGGATTCAGTATCGGAATTTGGAGAACAAACTTTACGAAGCCGTGGGCGGCCGGAAACGCTACGAGGCTGAACTCAAAACCGTCACCAAGGAACGGGATCAGTTGCAAACCCAACTCAAAGCTTTCGAGCGTTCCACCGCCAGTCGCGTTAAAGTGACCTTGCCGCCGGAAATCGCGAACCCCACGTTGCCCGAAGACGGCACGGAACCAGCCCCCGAGGAACCAACCAAGCCGAAACGCCGCACCACCAAGAAAAAGACCGCAGAGGAGGAATTAGCCCTCGAGCCAGTCGCAGAGGAGCCAACCGAGCAACCAGCCGAAGCACCAGCGGAAAGCTAACCACCCCACTGGCTCAGCTCGAATGTGGAGCAGTCCGCTGGACTGCTCAAAACAGCACAGCACATCACATGTAGCGTGAGAATGCCGTAGGCTTCTCGCGCCGACGGCAGCACGCGGCAGCACGACACTCGAACGGAGCAAACCCCTCCCAGCGAAGCACCGCGTAATCCTACCTTATGCTGATTTCGAACCACTGGCCGCAAAAGATCGCAAGGAACGCAAAGCCTCATTCTACTTTATTTCCCACAAAGGAAAAGGCTGAGTGTGGAGCAGTCCGCTGGACCGCGCAATGCTTCCAGATCAGCCCAGCGGGCTGATCCACATTCGTCGCTTGGGACCGGTTCCTAGCAGTAAATGATCTTAGCTGGCCTATTGTTGTGCGCTTTGCGTTCTTTGCGTTCTTTTGCGGCCATTGGCTCGGAAATGAAATCACAAATCATCCAACGGCCCCTGGGTGTCCCCACAGTCCCTGTGCCGCCTCCCGCCCCTCTCCCCCAATTTCAGCCCTAGGATCCACCGAGAGTGATTTCGACGGCAAAAACCAAAACTAAGGCCACGATTCCCCCGCGCTCGAATACTTCTATTTTTTGGATTGCACGGCAGAGGGCAATTCATTTTCCCAACCGCCACCGAGGGCTTTGTAAAGTTTCACCAGATCCAGGCTTACTTGCCGCTGGGCAATCACTACCTGCTCCTGAGCGCTCAACTGGGTGCGCTGCGCTTCGAGGACGTTGAGGAAATCGCCCAGACCATTTTTGTATAACTCGTTGGCCAGATCATAGGCCCGATTGCTGGCCTTCTCCGCATCCCGCAAGGCGGCTACGCGAGCTTGGGCTTGGCGGTAACTTACCAAGGCGGTTTCCACGTCCTCAATGGCCACTAACACTGCTTGATCCCAGGCCGCCTGGGCTTCATCGCGCGCGGCCTCGGCGGCGGCTTGATTCTGCTTTAGCTTACCACCGGTAAACAAGGGAATGCTGATTTGTGGTCCCACGCTCCACGTTTGGGAGTCGCTATCAGTAAACGAACTGGCACGTTTGCTTTCCAACCCGGTCGAAGCACCGATGGTCAGCTTAGGCATCCGAGCCGCGCGCGCGGCTCCGACTTGCGCCGTGGCTGCAGCATAGGAGCGCTCCGCCTGGATCACATCAGGGCGACGTTGCAGGAGTTCGGAGGGCAGCCCCGCAGGCACCGCGGCAGGACCGATGGGAATTGCTTTAGGAGCCTTCAAACTTTGCGCGTAGGCGCCTGCGGTCTTGCCAGTGAGACTGGCGATCCGATGCATCGCTGCCGCGATAGCCGCTTCCACGGAAGGCAGGGAGGCCTTGGTAATGGCCACTTGCGCTTCCGACTGCGCGACCACGAGTTCCGGGCTGAGACCGGCCTTGAGGCGGGACCGGGTCAGTTCCAAGGTCTTTTCCTGGCTGCCCAGATTGTCTTGCAGCACGCTGAGCTGGCTTTGCAGGCCCCGCAGTTCCACGTAATTCGAAGTAAGTTCTGCGATGAGGGAAAGCATCACGTTGCCCTGGGCCGCCTGCGTAGCCTGCTCCTGAGCCTTGGCTGCGGCCACGGTGTTGCGCGTGCGCCCAAACACATCGATTTCCCAACTGGCATCCAGCGAGGCATCGAACAAATTGTCCGCCTTCGTTGGCTGCCCCGTGGCAAATTTCCCATTGGCACTGGGCAGGTTCCGAGCCACCCCGCCCTTGACGCTGAATTGGGGATAGTAATCCGCCGCCGCCGCCAAACGACGCGCTCTGGCTTCCCGCAGTCGAGCCGCCGCCGCCGTTAAATTCGGATTGCCCGCCACCGCATCCGCCACCAACTGATTCAACTGTTCATCATGAAAGTTGGTCCACCATTGATTCAGGTTAGCCACAGCACCCGCCGTCGTCTGTCGGGTAAATTGCGAGGGCACTTCCGCTGCCGAAAGGAAGCAGGGAAGCGTGAGAAGGATCAGGCCGAGGGATTTCATACGGCTCAAGAAGGAGCGGAATTTGAACCCACGCAATAGAAATTGAACGGAGTTGCGGAAACGCTAGAAGTCATTATTCGATCGAACTCGCCAAGCCCGTTGCGTTCCTTGCGTTTTTTTGCGGCCATCACTCGGAAATGAGGGCACAGCCCCGCTCCGCCTCGAATGAATTACGCCGCAGGCAACGCTCCACTCTCCGCCGCTGGCAACGCCCCCGACTCCTTCCGCAATCGCCACCAGATTACCCAGCCCGGAAGATTGAGCAGCAACACAAAAATGATCTCGATATTCTGCGGAAATGCCAACTTCATCAACCATAGCACCATCAGATGGAACGCCAAAATCGCCACCCCATACAGCGCGGCCCAGCCACGATTGAAGATCAGCAGAAATGCCGTCGCCTCCATGAGGAATCCCAGCGAAAAAAAAATGCGGCTGAGGATTGGATGCGTTAGCATCCAATGCGCCTGCACCGGGATCGGATGCCGATAGCGATCATTCTCCGGATCCGCCTTTTCCTGCGCCTTGGGCGGCACGCCCTCGAGGAACACCGGATTCAGATCGTTGTAGTAATTTTGCCGATGGGTCTTGACGATCTGGTTGGAGAAATAGTGCGCGTTCTGCAACCACTTGCCATCCGACTCATCCCACTTTTCCACGGCCGTGATCACATAGGCCGCTCCAATCACCACCGCCATCCCCAGCCAGACCAACGTTTCATTTCCCCGCTTACACCATTCCGCCCCCTGCTGGCGGAATCTGGGAAACAGCAGCACCCAGCCCATCACCGTCTGGGCCAGGAACACCAGGCTCAGCAACTGATGCCCGTGATGCGGAGCCCCTTGGGAGCCATACAGCGTGCGTTGGAGAATATGCATCAACGTTAGTATCGTCAGCGGAATCACATTCCCCCAACCAACGACATACCACACCAGCAACGGCACCGTCCATTTGAGGAACGAACTCCATTGCTCCGGATGCCCGCACCATAACACCGCCTCCCGGAAACTTTCCCAATGCGCCAGGCCCTGCGGATGCGGCAGCGAGTCATAGACCACCCAGGTCTGAATCGCTTGGTAATAGATATACGCCAGGCCCAATCGCAGAAAGAATGCTTCCAACCGCCCCACCGAACAGAAGCCATTCCCGGCTGACAACCAAGCGCGCCAACGCTCTGGCAACCATTTCCAAATGCCTACCACCAGCCCTAATCCCAGCAACACCCAACCATAGTAGGTCAGGAAATTCATCATGTAGCCCAGGAAATTCTGCATCACATCCGTATCCGGATGCGATTGCTGCGCCCCACCCGTATCCGGTCCGGCATCCTCCAACCGAGCCACGGTGCGGAAATTTTCCCGAAACCCATCCGGCTCCGTCTCAATCAACCCCAACTTCAACTGCACCCCGGCAGGCCACGACATTAACGGAGGCTTCACTTGGGGATTGGCGGCATCATCCCGCATCTTCTGGAGCACATTCTTCGCCACGGATTCCAACGTTCCCGGCGGCAGATCCTTCAGCTTCTTAACCTTCAGCCGAATCCGCTCCGCGTCCATTTGCTTGTTGATGCGTTTCTTAATCTGAGGCGCGCTCATGCCTGCGTAATCGCCCGTGGAGAGCGGCTTCCCGGCCGCATCCGTCAGAAAATAGTAATCCACATCATCCGCCCGCGGATTCCCATACATGGGGAAGTGGGAGAACGGATAATTCTCCTGCACCTTAATGCAGAACGCGGTTAGACCAAAGAGCACCACCAAAGCCACCGCATAACGCAGCAGGTGAGATCGCACATGGGAGAAGAAGAGAGAAATCATGGACGCCCCAGTCTAGAAGCCAACTTCCGCCATGCAAGCAGCCAGATACTCGGCAGAACAGACGAGGAATCCCCCATGACGCCCCACCGTTGACTTTTCCCCCACTCGCCCGTTGCTAAGCCATCCATGAACATGAACCGCCGACATTTCACCGCCCTCACTGGAGCGTCACTCCTCCCCACCGCTGCTCAAGCCGCCGAGGCCCCGCTGCGCCTCCGGGTGCTCTGCTTCAACCTCCGTTATATCAACAAAGAAGATCAAGGTGAACGCACTTGGACCGCCCGCCGCAATGCCGTGGGCAACCTCATCAAAGCGGACCACGCCGACCTCATCGGCTTCCAGGAAGCGCTCCGCCCGATGCTGGACGACGTCATTGCACGCGTGCCCGGCTATCAGGAAATAGGCGTGGGCCGGGAGGACGGCAAGCAACAGGGCGAATACTCCGCCCTCTTCGTGCGCCAGGAGCGGTTCACCGTGCTCGACAGCGGCACCTTCTGGCTCTCCGACACCCCAGACGTGCCCAACTCCCGCACATGGAAGAACCGCGTCACCCGCATCTGCACCTGGGCCAAACTTCAGGACCACACCACCAAACGCAGCTTCCATTTCTTCAACACCCACTTCGATCACGAATCCCAGGAAGCCAGGGAAAAAGGCACCGCTCTCGTCCTCAAGCGAATCACCGAACGCACCCCTGCCGGGCCCGTCATCCTAACAGGGGATCTCAACTCCGGAGAAGACAACATCGTCATTCAAACGATCAAAAAGCATCCCCTCCAACTCGTCGATTCCTGGCGCAACCTCCACCCGGACACCCCACCCACCGAATCCGGCACCATGCACACCTTCAGCGGAGCCCACGACAGAGCCAAGATCGACTACATCTTCGTCCCCGCCACCACCCGCCTCATCGACGCAGCCATCCTGCACGACCATCAGGACGGCAACTATCCCAGCGATCACTTCCCCATCCGCGCCACCGTGGAATTTCCCTAGCCGAACCAAGCTTCCTTGCGTGCCAAGAAAGTTTCACGGCAACCCAAACCTAGTTGCCGAATTAAGAAATTCTGTTAATTTGATAATCTTAAATAATTTCCGAACATTCGCCAACCTTGATCCACCCCATTCCTGAAGAAACTGCTCCTGCACCCGACGCCCGCCCCGAAGCCCTGGATCGGGACGTTGCAATCCAGCTGCTGCGCACCCTCATCATCGAACCCGATCCCGCAGCTGCCAATGCCCTTACCTCCTTGGTCGGCGGACGGGGCCACGACGTCACCTGCGTCTCCACTTGCCAGGAAGCCCCCCCCCTGCTGCTGCAATCACCGGTCGATTTAGTCCTCGTTCGCCTCAACCACGCCACCGCCGCCGCCGTGGCAGATCTATTAGCAGCAATCTCCCGCTTGCCCGCCGCTCAAGACCTGTTTCTCATCGCCCTCACCGACGATGACGAGCCGGTCAGTCGCGTTGAAGCCTGGGTCAAAGGCGGTTTCCACGATTTCATCGCCTACCACCATCAGCATTCCCTCAGCCAAGTCCGGAACCGACTCGCCATAGCCGAGCACGCCCTCATGCGCGAACGAGCGGCCCACCGCAGCAGTTCCCAAACCGCCGCCCAAGGCACCCGTTACGAAGAAGTCTTCCTCACCGTCCCTGAAGCCACCATGATCGTGACCGCCCGGGACGGCTACATTTTGGAAGCGAATCCAGCGACCGAAGAAATTCTCGGCCTCGCGCGCACCGAACTGGTCAACCGCTACCTCTCCCTCGTCCTCCCCACCCTCTTCGACCACGAAGACTACGACCCCCAAGTCCTCAACCTGCACGATGCCGTGCGCATGAGCGAAATTTCCTATCAGCGCCCAGACGGCAAACGTCGCTGGCTCGATATGTATCTCACCAAAATCGTCTGGCCCCAGACCCAGGCGTTCCTCCTTCAGATTCGCGATCTGACCGCGCATAAAGAGCGCGAAACCCGCCGCCTCGCAGATGCCCGCCAGGACGCCTCCGGCCGCATCATGCTAGGCGTCGCACGGGAACTCAGCGATTCCCTCACCACCATGCGCGGCAACCTCGAACTGCTCGCCCGCCTCCCCTCCACCCGCTCAGAGTCACGCGAACTCATCGCCAGCGCCACCCTCGGCTGCGAACACGCCGAAGAACTCTCCCACCGCCTCACCCTCCTGGGCCGCCGCCAGCAGGGACTCGACCTCCGGAAGCGCCCCCTCCATCTACAGCCCCTGTTAGAGAAGTCCATCCCCTTCGCCCTGTTGGGAGGCAACTGCCGCCCCGTCATCCAAGTAGCCGATGACCTCTGGCCCATTGAGGGAGACGAAGCCGCCCTGGCGGAAACCCTGCGCCACCTCGTTGAAAACGCCGCCCTGGCCATGCCCAGCGGTGGCACCCTCTTCGTCCAGGCCAAGAACCATCGCGAAGCCCGCCACCAGATTCCGGATGCCACCGGAGTGAAAATCACCCTCCGAGATCAGGGCATCGGCATCCCCGCCGAGAACCTCCCCCGTGTCTTCGACCCCTTCTATTCCACCTCCGGACGCGAAGGCATGGGCCTAGCCCACGCCGCCGCCATCCTCCGCGCCCACGGCGGCCGCATCACCCTGGAATCCAACCTGGGCGATGGCACCACCGTGGAAATTTGGCTCCCGGTAAATTTAAAGACCCTGCTCAGCGACCTCACCAGCAGCGATCCTCAAGCCGCTAGCAGTCCCCCACTCCCCTTCCGGGAAACCACCCCACCCCACCAGCACCAAGTCCGCCCCCGCGTCCTCTTCATGGACGACGAAGCGCAAATCTGCATCCTCGTGCAGAAAATCCTAACTGCTCACGGCTTCGACGTTTACTGCACCAAAGACGGCCAGGAAGCCATCGACGTCTTCCGCAAAGCCAAAGAATTCGGAGCCCCCTTCGACGTCCTCCTCATGGACCTCGATGTCCGCGGCGGCATGGGCGGACAGGAAGCCGTCGCCCGCCTCCGCGCAGAGAACCCAAATTTAAAAGCCCTCCTCACCACCGGCTACATCGACGACGCCCTCCTCGACACCCACAAAGAACACGGTTTCCTCGGCGTCATCCCCAAACCCTTCCAAGTCGAACGCCTCGTCGGAGCCATCGCCAAACTAGCCGGCGTGAAAGCCTGATCAAATCGGGCCACGCCTCCCGGCACCCCACGCAGCTCGGCATTCCCATGCCCAGAGCACCCCGCTGCCCAGCCCCGCCCCACAGCCCCACCGCCAGTTCCAAAAAAATCCCCACGCGCGCCCTTGCATCCCCCCAAAGATTACTCTAGTCTCGCGCTCGCTAGCCACCAAACGCCAGCCACGCGGGTGTAGTTCAATGGTAGAACACGAGCTTCCCAAGCTTGATACGAGGGTTCGATTCCCTCTACCCGCTCTCCTTTCATTATCAAAGAGTTACGCCGAACGCAGGAAAAGAGGAAAGCAAATGACAGCAAGCAGCCGCACTAGGAATCGTTGCGGAGATGCTAATGGAAACCGGACGTTGATCCTCTGGCAACTACCGCAAAGCCAACGACCTTCCCAACGCCTTCCGCCGCTGGGACTTCCCCGAAACCGAAGCCGCCAAATTCGCCCGCGGTCGCGTGGCCCTGCCGGAAATCCTGGCGCAGTTTGAAAAGGAATCCAACGTGGACGAGGACACAAAGTGATGAGCGAATGTGGAGCCGTCCGCTGGACTGCTCAAAAAGGGGCCAACAGTCCAGCGGACTGTCCCACATGCGTTAGCCGGCACTTCTGGGAGTGGCGCGCGTCCCGCCGCCATTCGCATTGCACGCGATTTTTCAATCCCGTTCCAAGGAACCGCAGGCCCCTATTGCGCCATAAGTTGGAGTCCCGGCTTCAGCCCAATGCCTTTAAGGATTGGTGATGGTGATGGTTTTGACGAGCGGTTGGGAGCTGGGGATTTTGGTTTTGGGCCAGGCTTTGACGGGTTGGCGCAGGGTGCGGGGACAGCTCCTCGGCGGGCGTTCCTTGATCAGGGCG
>JANOAV010000037.1:0-127975 GCA_031411295.1 Verrucomicrobiales bacterium
TTCTGGAAACGGCTGGACCATGGCGGCAGCAATACCCTGTGGGACACCGTGCAGACGGATGAGAACGGAAATTTGCTAGACTACGGACTCCAATATGTGCCACCGACCACCGAATCCCCGACGTATGATGCGGATGGCAACTTGCTCTCCGACGGTCGGCGGAGTTACGTCTGGGATGCGGAGAATCGGCTCATCCAGATCAACTGGACCGCAGCGCAGAGCGCGTTTGCAGGCTACAGCGGGAACATTACCTACACCTACGATGGCCTGTCCCGACGCGTTAGCCGGAAATACACCCTCACCGCTTCAGGCACCACCACGACGATGGATTGGGTGGGGTATAAATATGACGGCTGGAACCACGTCATGACCGTCCGGTTAAATCTGGTCGGCACGGTTATCACCGCGACCGGACGCGTGGCCACCTACGTCTGGGGGCCGGATATTGCCAGCAGCTACCACGCAGGCCGCTCCATGCAAGGCGCAGGTGGTGTGGGCGGCCTGCTGCTAGTCCTAGACGGTGTAGCAACCGCCGAATACAACCCCGCCACCTCCGACCCCAACCCCATCGACGACGACTATTTCCCCCTGATGGACCGCATGGGCAACGTTACCGGCTACAAGAAAGCCAGCACCACCACGCCCGCTGCCCAACTAGACGCCATCTACGACTACGACGCCTTCGGCCAAGAAGTCCGCAGCACCGGCCCCGCTGCAGATGTGGTGCCGTATCACTTTAGCACAAAATTCGCGGATGCCACGGGTTTGGTGTATTACGGCTATCGCTGGTATGACGCAGCGAAGGGAAGGTGGCTGAGTCGAGATCCGATTGGGGAGAAGGGTGGGGTGAATCTTTATCTAAGTTGTAAAAATAGAATGACTAGTGTGATTGATACGGACGGAAGAGCTACTATCGATATTGGAGGAGGACCTGACAGCTCCTTGGACCCCGGAGATTTTGGTGCAAAGTTTTTGAAGGACCAGAGTGGCGAGCTGAATGGGAAAATCGGACCAAATTTCCTCCCATTATCCGATAAGTATTGTGGCTGTCTCGATATGCTGAAGGGGCAGATGAAAAGTGACAACAAGATGGAAGACCTCTACAAGAAGCTACGTGATGCAAAAAAAGCCGATGGAACGCCGCAGTATCCAACGCCAGACGACATTTATAAAGCTATTGACGCTGCGACCAAACCACAAGGCGCACAAACTGCAGGTCAAACGAACAATGAAGGGAAAGCATCATCAAATAACCTAAGTATGAAGGCTCCTTGCAGTGAGTTAAACGAAAGCGTGACAGCAATTCATGAACAGGCCATTCAAAAGAAAGGCCCCGCTTCAACCACGGGGCGGGGCTATGCGGACGAGGAACTAGCAGGCCACGGTGCCGCGAAAGCAAAACTGCAGGAGATGATTAGTAAGTTAGAGGAAATCTGTAAATGTAAGAAAAAATGAATGATACAAACCCAGCATTAAGTTCAAAAGATATCACGAGGCGAAAAGCCGTTACAGTGGGCCTGCTACTGGGGGCTGATATTGGCGTATCTGCAGGGAAGCCCTCCGCTGTTTCGGATTCTAATGATAGTGACGAGTTGAAGCCATCCAAAGCAACGCTCCAAGTTTTAGCAATAGGAAAAGTAACTAATCTTAAAGTGCTTTCCGCTGAGGAGAAGGCAGCTAGCCGTCGGCGGCTTTCCGTAACGTTTGAACTTACAAGCCAAATTGGTTTTCCAGACAATACAAATTCGCTCAGCATAAGATTCAACGCATTGTCCAGAGTTTTCGGAGTGACCAAAGATGAAGCAATCACGAAAAAACATTATTTAGTTAGGCTGCTAGACGAGTATACTCAGCCTTATGATGGACGCTTTGAAATTTGGATTCTCCAGGGAGTGTGTCCGTGAGTGAAGGCAAAACGGGCCAGGCTTAATTCACACTTCCGATGCCTTACCAAATCGAATTAACGCATTCCGAGGCGACGCTGACGGCAGTCGTGCGAGACCGTGAAGGCAAGACGGGCCAGGCCTAATACACACATGCGTAATTTGAAATATCACGATTTTCATACTGGCACGCAGACCCTGACGCGCACGCACGATACGCTGGGCCGTTTACATTACTTGGATGCTACTTGGGGCACTGCCGCCACCATGCCGCAGATTGAGTATGTTTATGATGCCACGACAGACAAACTCAATCTCGTTAGCGGAATGAGCCGACACGTTGCCTTCAGTAATTTTGCAGATGTGAATCTTCCTGGCACGATGGATTTCAAAATCGGAGCCAATCCAACCACCGCCACCACTTACATGACCCGCACCCAAACAGTGGACACGGCGGGTCGCCCAGGTTACATTGGTTACACTTCAGGCTCCACAATGCTCCAGTCTTTCACTTACGCTTACGACCGCTATAACGTCACTGGAGTGACGCGGGAGAACAGTAATGTCTGGGGTTACACCTACGATACCAAGGGCCAAGTGGCCACGGTCCAGAAACGGTATCAAGCGGGGCAGGAAATTCTCAAAGGCTTGGACACCACCTATAATTACGATCAGATCGGCAATCGCACCACCGTCACGGAGAATTCCAGCCCAGCGCTGACCACGACTTACACGCCCAATGCGTTGAACCAATACAGTCAGGTGGATATCTCCGCCCGGAAATTTGACGTTAGCGGGTATCGCAGCAACAGCAGTGCCACGATTGCCATTTACCAAAATGGCGGCACCGCGCAGACGCCAGGATATCAACCCGCCAGCACGGGGCAATATTTCTGGAAACGGCTGGACCATGGCGGCAGCAATACCCTGTGGGACACCGTGCAGACGGATGAGAACGGAAATTTGCTAGACTACGGACTCCAATATGTGCCGCCGACCACGGAATCCCCCACGTATGATGCGGATGGCAACTTGCTCTCGGACGGTCGGCGGAGTTATGTCTGGGATGCGGAGAATCGGCTCATCCAGATCAACTGGACCGCAGCGCAGAGCCCGTTTGCAGGCTACAGCGGGAACATTACCTACACCTACGATGGCCTGTCCCGACGTGTTAGTCGAAAATACACCCTCACATCTTCGTCGAGCGTAACCACCGTGATGGATTGGGTGGGGTATAAATATGACGGCTGGAACCACGTCATGACCGTGCGACTCAATCTGGTCGGCACGGTCATCACCGCGACCGGACGCGTGGCCACCTACGTCTGGGGACCAGATATTGCCAGCAGTTACCAAGCAGGCCGCTCCATGCAAGGCGCAGGTGGTGTGGGCGGCTTGCTGCTCGTGCTGGACGGTGTCTCCACCGCCGAATACAACCCCGCTAATTCTGACCCCAACCCCATCGACGACGACTATTTCCCGCTGATGGATCGCATGGGGAACGTGACCGGCTACAAAAAAGCCAGCACCACCACGCCCGCCGCCCAACTAGACGCCATCTACGACTACGACGCCTTCGGCCAGGAAGTCCGCAGCAGCGGCCCCGCTGCCGATGTGGTCCCTTACCACTTCAGCACAAAATTCACGGATGCCACGGGCTTGGTGTATTACGGTTACCGCTGGTATGATGCTGCGAAAGGGCGGTGGCTTAGTCAGGATCCGATCGGGGAGAAGGGTGGGGTGAATTTGTATGGAATGGTGGGGAACAGAGTGATTGATCGTGTGGATTTGTTGGGTTTAGCGGAAGGGGAATTCACTGTCGAAAATATGGGCGAATTAGGGGATCCCACAGATCCGACAATTGCTAAGCAAGGCCCAAAGGCCAGACAGGGGTATCAAGTGGCTTATACCCCGGCTGATCCTTGTGCGTGCAAAAAACCGGATACCATAATTCTCGTGCAGGCGATTAGTTATGATGGTCCGAAAGGATATATGCCACAGTTTGATAGGACTAATTCGCAAAAGGAGAAACAGATTAAAACGGGGGGGCAACCTCCCCCTGCTTATCCTGGAAAAAGTGGTGGAGAAGGAGTGGGAGAACAATGGATGAGAGATGCGCCAATAATTGATGGCGATAAAAAGGGGACATACTACCTTGAGGTTTGTGCAATCTGTCGTGGCAAGACCGATGTAATCCTAGGCTGCAAGCGGTTTGACTTCGACAACTTCACGCGCAACCTGATAGGAACGCCAAGCACTTTAGCGGATGATCCTACACAGCATTGGAAAAATGCACAGAACGAGTGGGATAAGCTGCATTAAATATTTCTGCAAAATGAAAATCCGATTTTTGAAAATATTTAAGCGCGTCATGATAATGTGCGCAGCCTACATGCTTCTATTTTATAGCTTAATGACGACTGATGTTGTGGTTTACGATTCATATAATCACGTTCAATACCGATGCGCTGCGCGTCTTTGTGCTAACAATACTGTGTTCGTAAATGGAAGGCGGGAACTGATTAAAGATTGGACTATTTTAAATCCGATATTTTATCCAGCTGAGTGTTTTCATTTCTATGCATTCGAGTAAAAAAACCATAAAAAGGAGCGGCAAACAAGATGACATGAAGGCAAGACGGGCCAGGCTTAATACACACATGCGCAAGTTGAAATATCATGAATTCCATACTGGCACGCAGACGCTGACGCGCACGCACGATACGCTGGGCCGGTTACATTACTTGGATGCTACTTGGGGCACTGCTTCCACTATGCCGCAGATCGAGTATGTCTATGATAGCACGACGGATAAACTCAATCGTGTCAGCGGAATGAGCCGACATGTGGCTTTCAGTAATTTTGCGGATGTGAATCTTCCTGGCACGATGGAATTTAAAATTGGAGCCAATCCAGCCACTGCCGCCACCTATATGACCCGCACACAAACGGTGGACACGGCGGGTCGGACGGGTTACATTGGCTACACTTCCGGTTCCACCATGCTTCAGTCCTTCACTTACGCTTACGACCGCTACAGCGTTACAGACGTGACGCGGGAGAATGGGCATTTATGGAATTATACTTACGATACGAAAGGCCAAGTGGGCACTGCGATCAAACGCACAGCCACCGGTCAACCAGCCCTGCGCGGAATGAACACCACCTACAACTACGACCAGATTGGCAACCGGACCACAGTGAGGGAGAATTCCGCTCCAGCGCTGACGACTACCTACACGAGCAATGCCCTGAACCAATACACCCAAGTAGGCCTTTCGTCCCGGTCGTTTGATGTCAGTGGGTATCGCTCCAGTAGTTCTTCTCCCATCCAACTGTTTCAAAATAACGGGGCTGCCCAGACCCCGATTTACTCTCCATCCTTCACTGGGTTGTTTTTCTGGCGACGGCTGACCCACGGTGGCAGCAATGACTTCTGGGATCTGGTGGAAACCAAGGAAAATGGCACCACCATCGACTACGGCTACCAATATGTGCCGCCACTCACAGAGATTCCCACATACGATGCAGATGGCAATCTGCTCTCCGATGGTCGGCGGAACTACGTGTGGGATGCGGAGAATCGGCTCATCGAGATCAACTGGACTGCGGCTCAGAGCCCGATGGCTGGCTACAGCGGCAAGATTACCTACACCTACGATGGCCTGTCCCGCCGCGTGAGCCGGACCAACAGCATCACTTGGACCGCTACAAATACGACCTACTGCCTTGATGCTCTGGGTTACCAATTTGATGGGTGGAACCATATTATGACTGTGCGGTTCAACAGTGCGGGAGTCCCAACAGGCAGGCAAGCCGCCTACGTCTGGGGGCCGGACGTGGCCAGCAGTTATCAAGCTGGACGCTCCATGCAAGGCGCAGGAGGCGTGGGCGGCCTGCTGATGGTCCTCGACGGCGTGTCCCTGCCAGAATACCAATATACCTCGGACCCCAACCCCATCGACGACGACTATTTCCCGCTGATGGACCGCATGGGAAATGTGACTGCCTACAAGAAAGCTAGCACCACTACCCCCGCCGCCCAACTAGACGCCATCTACGACTACGACGCCTTCGGCCAAGAAGTCCGCAGCACCGGCCCCGCCGCCGATGTGGTGCCGTATCACTTCAGCACGAAATTTGCCGATGCTAGCGGACTGGTGTATTATGGATATAGATGGTATGATCCTGCAAAGGGTCGGTGGCTGAGCCAGGACCCGATTGGGGAAACGGGCGGGCTGAATTTGGTTGGGATGGTAGGGAATAATAATATCACGAGGTTTGACAGGTTAGGCTTGGATTGGTGGTCTTCGCGTGGGGACCCTCCACCTCCTCCTTCTTCTGAACCTTATTACGATTATCGGCCTCCCGCAGGGCGCCGTAATTATGAGGGCGACATGGGATCTCCCTCTGGGGGTATTATGAATAACGCGCCAAACTGGGATATGTCGTTGCAAGGTAGCCCCTGTAGTGACGACCACGCCACTTTGGATGAGTTTTCAGTGAAATCATCTTGGTCTTCACCTAATATCATTTTGCGACCATCAATTAAAATAAGTGGGCGATATGCAAAGCTCCAGATACGTTATTTCAGTTGCTGGGCACCGGACCCTCAGGGGACGTTTCCGGGTGACTTTAATTCGTCACGACAAGATGGGATAAGGGATGCCGGCAGCACTGTGGGTGATCGAGCTGGCTACCGTCATGAGTATGACAACAAAATGAAGGGGGCTATCAAACTAGGAATCGGAGGGCCGTTCGATGTCGGGCAATTAAATAGAGTAGAGATTGGCTACTACAGCTGTAACTGTGGAAGACTGGAGTTCACAAAACACCAAAAGGCCGTGCAAGCCAATAACTCTTTTTGGGGGCGACCGTCACGTCACGGCAAACCGCTTCCTAATGATTAAACAAATACATGATTTATGAGTAAAAAAATCCGATGCCGTATCTTAGTAGCTGGTATTCCATTGCTCATTATTACGGGAATGATTCTTTCATTAAACGTAATACCCATGCTTAAAGCTAGGCTCTCAGAGTCTCAACTGCGAAATATAGCATTTGTTTACAATGATGCATTTAAGGATGATATACAACACGGGTCCCACCATTTCGCGTCTAATTCTACGGAGGAGTTGGAGAAGTTGGTGCAACTCGGTTACGTTGAAGATGCAAGTTTCTTGAAATTGCAACACTTGGAAGATACAGAAAACCCGTGGGGGCTTATATTTTCATATGACAAAAATGTCGTCAATGAGTTCAATTTACCAATAATTATTAATGCGTGTGACGAACTTTTTTTTACTTGGCCTCACAACGGGAAATCGGCAGGTGCGCTATTTGGCGGTAGAGTAATATTGTGTGATTCGCTCGGTAATTTATATAGCATAAACACAAATAAGGAAGGGGAGCTTTCTTTGAGTTTAACGAATGGCTCGAGTGCGAATATATCGAACTTACTTCATAATGGAACATTGAAAATTTTACGGCCAAAACGGTAGCAGTAAGCGTTTTATTTGGCGATAAACATGTAATTCCATAATGCCTGTAAGTCCCGTGTTGACTCAAAAGAAGTAGTGCACCGGAGGTGCGCAAGGAAAATGTAATGGATGGTGTGGATTACTCATAAGTGGAGTGCACCGAGTCGGTCTTGGTTTAGGCTGTTTGTCTTGGTTGGCTGCGGGGATTGGGATGGGTCGATATTGTTAGTGCGACGGAGGGCGCAGGTGCCGGGGCGCAGGGTGAGCGCAGCGAACTCTGCGCCCCGGCACCGGAGGCCGTAGTCGCACTAACAATATCGACGGCGCGGTTGCCTGCCCCCGCTAAAAACAATGTGGCAGGCTCTTTATCGGAGCGCTGAAAACAATGTGGCAGGCTCTTTATCGGAGAATAGAATTGACATCCTCCAGAATTTCCATAGGTTCACCGCATGACTACCCGATACCGTTTCCGTCCTGCTGATTTGGAGGCTGTCGCCTACTACCACGTGGTTTCCCGATGATATGACCGCAAGTTCTTGCTGGAGGCTGAAGAGAAGGCGTTTCTGCTCAAGCAGGTGCGTCGCTACGAGGCGCTGCATGGGGTGCGCGTGGTGACTTATTGCATCCTGACGAACCATTTCCATCTGCTGGTGGAAGTGCCACCCCGTCCAACTTCGGTGGGGCCGATGTTTACCGAGGCGTCATTTCTGTAAGCGTCACGCCGGGCACAGGTAGGCAAGCTGGCCTGAGGTGGTAGATTCTGGGATGTTTATTTCCTCGCATCGTTCGCCATCATATCTGTCATATCGATCCGATATGACTCTTATCGTTTCCGCTGGTCTCTACCTTCTGCTGATGGCCTCTGGCTTGGCGTTAGGCCAAGACTAGGTGGCAACCACCTTATTGAAAGAACGACTTGCGGTCCGCCAGAATTTCCATAGACTCACCCCATGACTACCCGATACCGATTCCGTCCCGCCGATTTAGAGTCCGTGGCCTATTACCACGTGGTTTCCCGATGCTATGACCGCAAGTTCTTGCTGGAGGCTGAAGAGAAGGCGCTTCTGCTCAAGCAGATGCGTCGCTACGAGGCGTTGCATGGGGTGCGGGTGGTGACTTATTGCATCATGACGAACCATTTTCATTTGTTGGTGGAAGTTCCTCCGCGTCCGACTGGCTCGGAGCCGATGTTTACCGAGGTGTCGTTTCTGGTCCATCTTTCCAACAGTCTTGGCCACGGCAAGGCGGAGGAATTGCGGCGGTTGTTTGAGATGTATCGGGGGAACGGCTGCGAGAAGCTGATTCCGGAAATCATTGCGGGGTATGAGAAGCGGATGTTTAACGTTAGTAATTTCATGCAGGATGTGAAACAGGCGTTCTCCGTTTGGTATAACAAACGCGTGGGACGTCGGGGGACCGTGTGGGAGGAGCGATTCCGCAGCGTGCTAGTGGAAGGCGCCGGGGAAGCACTGGCCACCATGGCAGCTTACATTGATCTGAATCCGATCCGAGCAAAGATCGTCGAAGATCCGGCGGAATACGCCTGGAGCGGTTATGGCGAAGCCGTGGCAGCAGGCAATGCCGGAGCCAAAGCCCGTGATGGATTGTCCGTGGTGGGCCGCGTGCTCGGAACTGAAGCTCCAGCTGCCTGGGAAGCCGTGGCCGCAAAATATCGCCTGTGGCTCTACGGGGAAGGACAGGAAATCTTACCCGCCGAAGGCGTGGCGTATCGGGCTGGCTTCAAACTGGAAACCATTGAAGCGGTTCATGCTGCGGGCGGGAAGCTCTCCCGAGGGCAAATGCTGCGGATCAAAGTGAACTACTTAACGCGAGGCGGGATATTCGGCCGTGCCGGGTTCGTCAACGAAGTCTTCGCCTCCATGCGGGACCGCTTTGGGAAGAACCGGAAAAGTGGTGCCAGGAAACTCAAAGGAGTAGAGGTCGGAGACCTGCGCGTCTTGCGCGATCTGCAGAAGGGAGTAGGCTAGCCTCAGCAATACCGCACAGCCGCCACCTTTAGGCAATTCTGAAAAAAATCATGAAACTAGCGCCACTGCATTCTTTGACGATGGAGTTGTTGTTATTGGAGCCTTGCAACACACCCTTTCCGCGTAATTGACGCACCGGGGCAGGCTTCGGTAGCTTGGCTGTATGATAAAATACATTTTTGGAGCGCTGTGGCTAACGATGCTGGCAGGATTTAGTGCAGAGAAGCCTTTGACGCGGGCGGATTTGGCGCAGGCGGTGTTGGCGGGATATGCGAAATTTTCCCCTGCGGAAAAGCAGGCGGCAGTGTCCGGCTTGGCCAGTCAGGTTGCGTCGGCTAAGCTATTGCTGGAGGCCGTGGCGGCCAGGCAGATTCCGCGCACGGACCTTTCAAGTTTTGTAGCGCGACAGATCATGGATTTAAATGACGAGTCGCTGAAGCAGTTGCTGGAAGCTTGCTGGGGACGTATTCGGACGGAAGCTCCTGGGGCAGCGGAAGCGGCGGCGGAGGCTGCGAAATGGAAGGCTACGCTGACGCCAGCGTTCATGAAGCCTGCCAAGGCGGCTGAGGGGCGGGCGTTGTTCAAGGCGGTTTGCGGCACGTGTCACACGTTGTTTGGTGAGGGTGGGAAAATTGGGCCGGATCTGACAGGATCGAATCGGGCGGACCTGGGATACATTTTGGAAAATGTCACGAATCCGAACGCCGTGTTAGGCAGAGATTACGAACTCCACATTCTGAAGCTGAAAGATGGACGCGTGGTGGCGGGAATGGTGCGGCAGGAATCGGATAGCGCCCTGACGTTGCAGACGATGACCAATCAGGAGGTGGTGGCCAAGGCCGATATCGTGAGTCACGAAGAACCCGGCACCAGCATGATGCCACCGGGTCTGCTGACGGCGTTGGAGCAGACTCAGGTGCGCGATCTCATGGCTTATCTGGCGAGTCCCTCCCAGGTTTCCTTGCCGATCGATCCCAAGTTGGATCCGGCGGCGGCAGTGCCGGGGGTGTTGGAAGGGGAGGGGATGAAGGTGGTGAGATTTACCGGAACTGCGGTCCCGCAGGATATGCGCCATTTCACGGATGGTCGATGGAGTGGCGGGAAACATCTCTGGTGGACCGGCGGGAAGCCAGGCGACAAGCTGGAGTTGAGTTTCCCGGTGAAGGAAACAGGCGACTACCATCTCCAACTGGTGTTGACGCGCGCTCCGGATTATGCCGTGGTGAAGTTGTGGCTGGACGGTCAGGCGCTGAGCGAGGATCAGGTGGATCTCTTTGGATCGAATGTTTCCAACACGGAGCTGAGTTTCGGTCCCCGCACGTTGAAATCTGGGAGTCATCAGCTGGTAGTTGAAATCACGGGAGCCAATCCGTCGGCCGTCAAGGGCTTCATGGTCGGGCTTGATTACCTGAAACTGGTGGGGGCGAAGTAGCAATGGTAGCAGGAACGCCCTCGTTCCTGAAATGTGGAGGAAGCGCCTCCGCTTCCTGAATCGCATTATAATGGGGACGAGGGCGTCCCCGTTACCGTGTGGAGCGCGGGGGCGCGCTCCCTACAGGTGGATGCGAAATATGGTTGTCGGTTGGGTGATTTTCCTCCATGCTCTGCATTATGCTACTTAGATCTCTGCTGATGTTGTTGGTTTCACTTGGTTCTGCCAGCGCGCAGGAAGGCGCGGGGAATCGTGTGATCGATCCCGAGGCCGGGAAGGTGCCCGGATTGGCAGTGCATGTGGGGGCGATGTCATCGGATGCGTTGGATCCCGAGTTAAAGAAAATGTGCGATGCATTCTTTGCGAAGGTTAAGACGGGCGATGTGGCGGATGCTTACAAGGAATTCCTCAGCGGCTCTGAGATTGGGAAACTTCCGGCCATGGTGACTGAATTCGTCAGCAAGACGCGCGAAATTCTGAAGCAACACGGCAAGATGGTGGACGTGGAATTTTTGAAGCAGAAGGCGACCGGGAAGCATCTGCGAATGGCGTTGTTCCAACTGAGCTGTGAGCACCATCCCACCCAGTGGCGAATCTATGCCTACGTGGTGAATAATCGGTGGGAAATTCTGAACGTGGAAGTCACGAGCGATCTCGTGAAAATGTTGGAATAACCGAAGCTACATTTATGAAATCAATCATCTGTCTTTCACTACTGCTGGGAACTGCAACGCTCACAGCAGCTCCATCTTGGCCACAATTTCTTGGTCCACAGCGATCCGGGGTGGCTGAGGCGAATGAGAAGGTGGCGGCCAAGTTTCCAGAAGACGGTCCGAAGATTTCCTGGAAGTTCAACTGCGGCTCGGGCTTTGCCGGGCCGATTGTGGCGGATGGTTATGTTTATTTATTTCACTGCGTAAAGAATGAGGCTCGGCTGGAGAAACTTCTTGCTGGGACAGGCAAGGTCATGTGGACTTTCAGTTATGAAACGGATTACAAGGACAGCTTTGGCTTTGATGATGGGCCACGAGCTTGTCCAACGCTAGCCGATGGGAAGGTCTTCATTTACGGAGCGGAAGGCATGATGCATGCGGTGGATGCCCTGACGGGAAAGCTGATTTGGAAGCGGAATCTGGCCGCAGAATTTGAGAGCGAGCAGGGGTTCTTCGGTCGGGCGGGGGCTCCGTTGACAATTGGCTTAACAGTTTTTGTTTGTCCCGGTGGCACCAAGGGATCTGTCGTTGCCATGGATGTGAAGGACGGCACGACGAGATGGACTGCGGGCACCCAGCCTTCTGGCTATGCTTCTCCTATCTTCTGGAGAACGGGTGAAAAATGCACTGTAGTTAGTTTGCTTCGGGAAGGAATCCATTGTGCACGGAGTAGCACAGGAGAACTTGTGTTTGAAGCGCCATTTCGTTCCGCCATGGAAGCGTCCGTCAATGCCGCCACTCCTCTGGTGATAAGCCCCACGGAAATTTTCACCACCGCAAGTTATGACACAGGAGCTGCGTTGTGGAACTATGCGGACGGAAAATTGACTTCAGTATGGAAATCGAAAGACGTGCTGGATTGTCATTATGCCACACCAGTGTTTGTCGATGGGTTCATCTATGGCATGCATGGTCGGCAGGAACAGGGACAGGAACTGCGCTGCATCGAAGCCGCCACGGGTAAGCTGAAATGGAGTTCCCCCAAGATGGCAGCGGGTGAATGCATCGCTGCGGACGGAAAGTTGATCGTCGTGACGGACCGTGGCGAGTGCCTCCTCGTGGACCGTGATCCCGAGAAATTCACGGTGCTGGACCGTGGCCAGATCTCGAGTGCCGGGCATCGCTCACCGCCGGCATTGGCTGGTGGCGTGCTGTATGTGCGGGATAAAGAGAAGCTGGTGGCAGTTAAACTGAGCGCTGAGTAGAGCGGAATGCTATGTCCAGAGATGGGCGATCACGCCATCGGCCACGAGTTTTCCCTTGGTGGTCAGGGAGACGAAGTCAGGGGTCACGATGACCAGACCTTCGGATGACAACTCGTGCAGTTTGTCCGTTTCCTCGGTCAGCCAATGCCTTGCCAAGCCCCGGGTGGTCCGCAGTTCCAGTGCCAGCCGTTCGCAGCGCCATTGGTTTTCGGTTAGGTGCTCCGCCTCCACCGTGGGCGCTAACTGTTTTTTCAACTGTGCCATATAGCCAACGGTGTCTGGCAAATTCTTCGTGCGCACCCGGTCGATCGTGGAAACCGCGCTCGGCCCCAGTCCCAGGTAATCTGCCCCGGCCCAGTAGGCTTGATTGTGCTTCGATTCGACCCCGGGGCGGGCGTAGTTGGAGATTTCGTATTGCGTGTAGCCAGCCTGCGGTAAGCGTTGCATCGTTTCCTGGAAGAATGCTTCGTCCGTCGCTTCATCGCGCTTGTAAGTGCCTGCGCTGAATTTCTCGAAGAAGTCAGTATCCTCTTCATAAGTTAGGTTGTAACAGGAAATGTGATCCGGCTGAAGGTCGATGGTTTGCTGCAAGCTGGCAATCCACGTTTCCAGTGACTGCCCGGGGATGGAGAACATCAGATCAAGACTGACGATGGGGAAATTGACCGAGCGAAGCAATTCATAACTGGCCACGGCTTGGGCTGGTGAGTGATCGCGCCCTAACGTGGTGAGGGTGGCTTCGTCCCAAGACTGCACGCCGAGGCTGGCGCGCGTGACTCCGTGCTCGCGAAAGAGTTCCAGCTTCGATTTCGTCAGCGTCATGGGGTTCATTTCCACGGTCCATTCGACCGGCGTGGGCTGCCCCAAGGCGGCTAAAAACTCCGGGAGGAATTTAGCCAAATGCTCGGTGCTCACCATGGACGGGGTGCCGCCGCCCCAGTAGATCGTGTCCAACTGAATCCGCTCTCCCCAGAGTTCCCGGGCCAATTTGGCCTCGGTCACCAGGGCCTGGAGGAAGGCCGCCTGATCCGTGCTGCCCGGCGTATGCTTGTAGAACGAGCAGTAGGGGCAGATGCGGTGGCAGAAGGGGATGTGCAGGTAAAGGTGGCGAATGGGCATGACAAATGAATCGGGGAAGTGTCCCTTACGTCCTTTTAGTCTCATTTGCCCTTTGCACCACTGCTTAACTGAAGAAATTCCACCCCATGGAAAATGATCCCGTGCCCCTGCCGATCACCGGAGAGTTGGATCTCCACACGTTCCGTCCTTCCGAGTTGGGCGCGCTCCTGCCCGCCTATCTGGAGGAATGCGCGGCACGAGGGATTTGGCGGGTGCGGGTGATTCACGGGAAAGGAACCGGAACGCTGCGGGAGGGCGTGCATCGCCTGCTGGCAACGTTGCCGCAGGTGAAAGCATATTTCCTGGCGGATAGTGCCACCGGTGGCTGGGGCGCCACTTGGGTGGTGCTGGCCGGGGAGGAATGATAACGGACGGGGCTTTCGCTACAGGATGCGGACGCTGTGGGTCTTGTCCAGCTTGAGGATATCGCCTGGAGTCAGGGTGAGTTCCGCTTTGGCGTCGGCTAGCTTTTGGCCATTTAGTTGCAGGCTGCCTTGCTGGACGAGTTGGCGGATTTGGCTGTTGGAACGTTCCAAGTTGAAGCATTCCTTGTAGGCTTGGGCCGCCAAGGTGATGGGATTCGTGCTGGCAGGACGGAGGGATGGGAGGTCGGCTGCTTCCAGGTCCTTTTTGGAGAAACGTGCTTCCCAGTTCTCGCGTGCCGAAGCGGCGGCTGCATCGTCGTGGAATCGAGCCGTGAGGCGCATCGCGAGAGATTTCTTCGCTTCCATCGGATGGACGTCCGCTGGCAATAGTTCACCCAGCAGTAACTCGTAGTAGCGGGCCATCAGGGTGTCGGAAATGCTCATGGCTTTGCCGAAGATCTCGGAAGCAGGTTCGCTCAGGCCGATGTAGTTGCCGTAGCTCTTGCTCATTTTTTTGACGCCATCCAAACCTTCCAGCAGCGGCAACGTAATCACCGCTTGGGGCGACATGCCCTGCGCCTTCTGGAGGTCCCGCCCGACCAGATTGTTGAACAACTGGTCGCTGCCTCCGATTTCCACATCCGACCGGACCATCACGCTGTCCCACCCTTGCATCAGCGGGTATTGAATTTCGTGCAGGCGAACTTCCTGGGCCGAATCGATCCGATTGCGGAAATCTTCCCGCTGCAACATCTGCTGCATGGTGGCTTGCGCGTTCAGTTTGAGGACCTCGGAGTAGGTCATCCTGCCAAACCATTCGCTGTTGTGCACCACCTCCACGCCGTCGCGATTCAGCACTTTGAAGGCCTGTTCCTTGTAGGTTTCGGCATTGTGGAGCACTTCCTCGCGCGTGAGTTGTGGCCGGGTGGCGCTGCGGCCGGTGGGATCTCCCACCATGGCGGTGAAATCCCCGATGATGAGGACCACCGTGTGACCAAAATCTTGAAATTGACGGAGTTTCGTCAGGGCGACGCTGTGGCCCAGATGCAGGTCAGGGGAAGTGGGATCGACTCCTAACTTGACACGAAGTTTCTGACCAGCAGCGAGTTTATCACTGAGTTCCTTTTCACCGATGAAGTGCACGGTGCCGCGGCGGAAGATTTCTAGGGACATGGAAGGGAGTTAGAGAGTGAGGAAATTAAAAATAAGGGGTAGAGGCCGACTTAGGAGGCCCGCTGGAATCTGTTTCAAAAAAGAAGAAAGCCGTCTGGCGCAACGCGAGACGGCTTTCGGGGGGAGTTGTAGGGGAAGCGAGGTGCGGGCGATTAACCTGCAATTTCGTCTTCGGCCACTTCGGCTCCGCCGGCGGCGGTAACGGTCAGGCGCAGCGTGACTTCCACTTCGGGGTGGAGGCGCACTGGAATGTCGAACTTGCCGGTTCCCTTGATGGGCTTTTCAAGCTCAATGGCGTGGCGGTCAACGATGATTTTTTGCTCTTCGAGGGCCTTGGCGATGTCCATGTTGGTAATCGCACCGAAGGCCTTGCCCGCTTGGCTGGTGGCCAGTTCGAGCTTGAGGTTCAGTTTCTTGATCTTACCAGCGGTGGTTTGCGCTTCGGAGATTTCCTTGGCCTCACGCTCAGCGCGTTTGGCCTTCAGGTTCTTGACTTGCAGCAGATTCCCTTTGGTGGCTTCATAGGCCTTGCCGTGGGGGATCAGGAAATTACGGGCATAACCAGCTCGCACTGAAACCACATCGGCTTCAGCTCCGAGGCTGCTGACTTTTTCTTTGAGGATAACTTGAACGGTGGCCATGGTAAAATTTGTCTCTGGCGAGTAGGGTTGGGAGAAACGAAAACACTCCCGATTTTCGGGAGGGCGGGACCTTTAGCGGCAGTCGCAAGGGCTGTCAATCAAGAAAAGCTGAAATTGCGAAACCCAGGGGGCCGAAAGTGGAAATCGGCTGAAAGCACGGCGCATGGCGGGGGCAGGACAAAAAAATTACTAGCGTTTTTCGCAACCAAAACCAACAACCCTTGGCAGTGCTCTATGGTTCTCAGTCCTGAAAGGACGGGACAACCAAGCCCAGGGTGGAGCGAAGCGTAACCCTGGGTATCCATCACCATGGAACTAAGCCCTGAAAGGGTGTGACACCCAGAGCACGCTGCCAAGTGGTTCTGGTGGGATTTCCACGTTGCCTTGTATCGCCCTTACAGGGCTTTTGTTTCATCTGGCAGGAACCCAAGGCTGCGCTACCGCTTGCCTTGGGCTTTGATGTCCCGTCCCTTCAGGACTGGGGGAAATGCAACCAGTGTCTACCTTCCGAGACACGCCCAACCACGCCATGGAGAACCCTTCGCGCGATTTCTAAACTTTTTTGTCCTGCACCCGCGCATGGCGGGGGTGCGAGATCAAGATTGACAAGTATGCTCCCACCGGATACTTAGAGCTGCTTCCCCAGCAGCTTAGGGCAGGTGTGTGCAAACCGCAAATCCGTCCATTAACTTCAATCCGTTTAAAATATGTGTTCACGTGCTCATGTCTCGTTGGGGAGCGCCCGAAAATTTCGGGCGTTGTTGGCTTATCAGAAGATGCTTGGAGCTGCGCTTTGGCTGTGCCTGGGCGGGTTGGGCTTCGCGATGACGGCTAATCCGAATCTGGTGGAGGTGAAGCAACCGGACGGGGCGGGCATTTCGCTGCGGATGCGGGGCGATGAATATTTCCATTGGCTGGAAGACGTCAAGGGCTACACCGTGATGCAGGACAAGGCGGGGAAATATGTTTATGCGCAGTTGGCGCAGGATGGAACCCTGGCTGCCACTGAGTTGGTCGTGGGGCGGGCGGCTCCAGACGCCGCAGGACTTAAAAAGGGGCTTCAGGTGCCGAAAACCGTTCAAGTGCAGCAGTCGGCTGCGCTGAGGCAGTCCATGACCAGCCAAGCCGTGGATGGGCCGCAGCGCATTAATCCCACCGGAACTGTCAAAAACCTCGTGGTGCTCTGTCGTTTCTCGAATCATACTGCGGCTCAGGGACGGACTCAGGCGGAGTATGACACCATGTTTAATACCGTGGGCGGTAGTCCGACCCTGGCCCCCACTGGCAGTGTGCGGGACTATTACACGGAGGCTTCTTATGGCACGATGACGCTGCAAAGCACGGTGGTGGCATGGCTCACGCTGCCGCAAACGGAGGCTTATTATGCTGCTGGGAATGACGGCTTGGGCACGTATCCGCAGAATGCCCAGCGCATGGTGGAGGATGCGCTGAATTTGGTGGATCCGTTGGTAAATTTCACTCAGTTTGACCAGGATAATGATGGATTCGTGGACGCCATCGATATTATCCATTCCGGCTATGCTGCGGAAACGGGTGGTGGTGGTGGTAACTGGATCTGGTCCCATAAGTGGGCGCTTCCTTCCAACTGGTCGAGCGCGGAGAACAATGGATCCGGGGTGCGGGTGAAGGTGCGGGATTACCATACGGAACCTGCCTTGTGGGGCACTTCCGGCACGGACATTCTGCGGATTGGCGTGATCTGTCATGAAACGGGACATTTCTTCGGCCTGCCAGATCTGTATGATACGGATAACACCAGCGAGGGCATCGGTTCGTATTGTTTAATGGCGAATTCCTGGGGCTTTGATTTCACACAGCAACATCCTCCCCACTTCAGCGCTTGGTGTAAAATTCAGTTGGGCTGGGTAACGCCCACTGTGATTAGTTCGGGAAATTTTACGGCCCCGCGGGTGGAGACGAATGCGACGATCTTCAAAATCACGAGTGGCTATCCAGCCGGAGAATATTTGCTAGTAGAGAACCGACAACCCTTTGGCTTTGAGTCTAACATGCCGCAGGGTGGACTGTGCATCTGGCATGTGGACGAGGCGAAGTCGGGCAACACGAGCGAGGGGTTTCCCGGACAGGCCGGATGGCCGGGAAACAATAACCATTACAAAGTGGCTCTGTTACAGGCGGACGGTGCCTACAACATGGAGCATAATGTCAACCGGGGCGATGCTGGGGATGTCTTTCGCAGTGGCGGGGTGGCTGCCATCTCGGATGCCACGGTGCCTTCGACGAATCGCTATCAAGGCGGCACGGTGGCGGCCTCGGGTAATCGGATCGAGTCCATCAGTGTTTCCGGCGCGTCCATGACATTTACCTTAAATCCTGCGGCCACCGATCCACCAGTCATCACGAGTCCGCTCACCGCGGCAGGGAATACGGGAGCCACCTTCACTTACCAAATTACAGCCACCAACGGCCCGACATCGTTCTCGGCCACGGGATTGCCTGCTGGCCTGACGTTCACTGCCGGCACCGGAATTATCACGGGTTCGCCAACCGTGGCTGGCACCTCGAATATCACGCTCGGGGCTACGAATGGGATTGGCACCGGCAACGCCACGTTAGTGTTGACGATAACGGATCTCAACACCGGCTTGGCTAACGCGTTGGACACACCGGGCCGAAGTTTCACGATCAGCGGCAACGCGAATTGGTTTCCCCAGACCGCCACGACACATGATGGCGTGGATGCGATTCAGTCAGGGGACATCACAGACAGTCAGGCCAGCACCGTTGAAACGGTGATTACTGGACCAGCCAACGTTTCCTGGCGGACGAAGGTGTCGTCGGAGAGTTCATATGATTTCCTGAAGGTCTTTTTGGACAATGTGCAGCAGCTCTCGATTAGCGGAGAGGTTGACTGGACGCTGCAAACCCTGGCTATTCCTACCGGGGCGCACACGCTGCGGTGGAGTTACACGAAGGATGGTTCTGTTAGTAGCGGGGGCGATGCAGGTTGGGTGGACGAGCTTACGATCACGCCGATCACCCTGCCGCCAGTAATTTCTAGTGCCTCTGCGGTGGCGGGCTATATGGGCTTGGCGGTAAATTATCAGATCACAGCCACGAATGCCCCCAGTTCTTATGGAGCCACTGGCCTGCCCGCTTGGCTCACCATTACTCCTACCACAGGGCTGGTGTCAGGCACGCCCCCTGCTCCCGCTACGGTTCAATTCACCGTCTCCGCAACCAATAGCCAGGGCACTGGATCTCAATTGGTTACCCTGACCGTCACTGATCCGAGTGCCTCGCTGCCAGAAGCGCTTGACGCCCCAGGCCTCACTTTCACAGCCAGCGGGGAAGCTCCGTGGTCGAAGCAGACGACGGTGACGTATGATGGCAGTGATGCTGCCATCAGTGGAGTCGTGACGAATGATCAGTCGAGCACGATGCAGACCACGGTCACTGGTCCCGGCACCGTGGCCTTTGTCTGGAAGGTGTCCTCAGAAAGTGGCTATGATTTCCTACGTTTCAAGGTGGACGGTGCATTGGTTAGCGAAATCAGCGGAGAGCAGGATTGGGTGGTCCTAACGCAAGTCATTACTGCTGGCACCCACGTGCTGAGCTGGACCTATTCCAAGGACGGTTCTGCGGCGGAGGGGCAGGACACGGCCTGGGTGGACACGCTAACCGCAGGCGTTCCTGTGATCACCAGCGCGCTGAGCGCCACTGGCCGCGTGGCGGAGGCTTTCGTCTATCAAATGATCGCCACTGGCAATCCTACCGCTTTCAGTGCTGCCGGATTACCCTCTGGACTAGCAATCGTGCCCGCTACAGGGATTATCAACGGCACGCCGACAGTCGATGGCATTTCCTCTGTCACGCTGAGTGCTACGAATTCGTTCGGCACGGGCACGGCCACACTCCAGTTAGTAGTGAATCCGCCGATTGTAGGTCGCCAGGTATTAGTGGGCTGGAACCACGTCTGGAAATGTTTCCAGCCAATGGGAACGTTCCCAGCGGCAGCGGGCAATTTCACCACCACCTGGTTCGCTCCCGAGAGCACGTTTACCAGCACCTACACCGGCCCGACCTTCGGAGCGACTCCATCCATATTGGGCACTCCGGCCACACGGGACTCGTATGATTCCCTCAGTGGAAACGGACCCTTCGGTTACGGAACCATTGATTATTTCCCCTTAGGTGCTTCAGAATTCACGGCGTTCGGCACGGCTCTAACTACACCGGATTCTGGATTCCGGGGCACGGCTTATTTCCGCACCACGTTTAATATTCCAGGCAATGCTTTGGTGAAGCCCAGCCTGCGTTACCTCATTGATGACGGGGCCTTCCTCTATCTGGACGGGCAGCTAGTCTGCACCATCAACATGCCTGCCGGAGCCACTGACACGTATGCCCAATTGGCGGCCAACGCGATTAACACCGAGACTTTCATTTACACGGTGGACCCAGCATTTACCGGGGCCGTGGCAGGCGGAAATGCTGTGATGCTCCAGGCGATAACCTCGCTGGCCACAGGACCGCATACCCTGGCAATATCGGTGCGGAATAATTCACTAACCAGCACAGATATGGTCATGGCCTTGGAACTCACGGCGGAAAACGGGGCTCCGGTTCCCGAGATTTCGGTGACCGGAGGAGCGAGCGGAACCGTGAACATTGCCAGTGGAGAAACGGTGCCTAACGTCACTAACGGAACAGACTTCGGCACGCGTGCCACTGGAGCAGGTCCGCTGGATACCATCTTCCACGTATTTAACTCCGGCAGTTCTGCGCTCAACCTTGGCACCATAACGAGCAGCGGGGCCCGCTTCACGATTCTACCGGGTTATGCTTCGGTGGTGGCGGCCGGTGCCAATATCCCTGTCACGGTTCGCTTTACGCCGCAAGTAGGGACGTTTACTGGCACCATCAGCATCCCCAGTAACGACAGCGACGAGAACCCTTTTACGTTCAATGTAACCGGGATTGGAGTGAGCGGAGCGGCCCGACAAACGGTGGTGCCTTGGAATCACGTGTGGAAATATTACCATCCCATGGGCGCACTTCCTGCCAGCCCGGGTAATTTCCTGACCACTTGGTTCCTGAGTGAAGCGAACTTTACCTCCACTTACACGGGACCCACCTTCGGGGCGGTTCCCAGTGTAACGGGCAATACCGCCACCACGACCACTTATGATAGCGGAGTGGGTCCGGGCCCGTTGGGCTATGACGTGATCGATTACATGGCCGTGGGCGGAGCGGAGTTCACCGCGCTCGGGACCACCCTGACCACTCCGCTAACTGCCAACCGTCGCACCGCATATTTCCGCACCACTTTCACGGTGCCGGCCGGTGGACTCGTCAAGCCTCAACTCCGCTACCTGATGGACGATGGCGGCTTCATTTATCTGGACGGAGCCCTCCTCTGCACAGTGAATATGGCCTCTGGGGTGACCGATACCTACACCCAGCTAGCTGCTAATTCGACGACCACGGAAGCCTCCCTCCGCACCGTTGATCTCCGCACCGCTGGTGCTGTATCCGGTGGAAATGCCGTGGTCAATGCCGCCTTGAATTTCCTCGCCCCGGGAGTTCACACGCTGGCTGTATCCTGTCGCAGTAATGCCACGAACAGCAGTGATCTCTGCCTGGCCTTGGAACTCACCGCAGAACCGGGCTGCGCCATCTCCGCCACCGCCGCCAACGTGGTTCGCAATGATGGCGGTAATACTAACGGAGCGGACGATACCATTTCCTTCACCATCACGGCCACGGGCCTTAACACGGGAGTCAACTGGACCAGCCCCACGGCCAACACCACGGGCGGCTACGGTGTGCCAGTGAGCTTCACTGGCATCCCGGTGGGTAATCCTCCTGCCCCGGTGATCATCACCCTGACGGATAGTCTGGATACCACCTGTCAGACCACCGTTACCATTCCCCTGCCACCGGTGGTAGGGCGAAATCTCATTTCCGGCGGCACCCTGATTTTTGATAGTCGATCCGCGCTAGCTGGGGTCACGTATGATGAAGTCACGCCCACCGTAACCGTAAACCAAGCCAGCATCACCCCGCAAACTCAGTTGCTAACTCTCGCTGGAGTGACGGGTGCGGTGCGGATTGCGCTGGATCTAACGGCTGCCGAAACCAGCACGACCAGCAATTTTGAAACAAACGACCTGTTCCAAGTCACCCTTATCCTGAATCCCGGGTCCACCCAGACCACCGTCAACCTGCTGGGCTTAGCGGATCGTAACGCAGATGGGTTCCTCAACGGCTTCACTGGAACCACCCAGCAGCCCTACGATTCCTTCCCGAACCGGGATGAATTCAATTTCCAAAACTTGCTCCAGGCAGGACTCATCAACCACACCTTCCATTTCGAAGGCACCATCCCGGATAGCGTCACGAGCGCTCGCGTGCTCATCACGATGACCAACGATTCCGCCACGGAAACCTTCACCCTGTCAAATTTCACCCTTAGTGTGCCCGTCAACCCTGATACAGATAACGACGGCCTGGATGATTCCTGGGAGCGCGCCTGGTTCGGGGATCTCTCGCGAACCGGCAGTGGCGATTCCGATGCAGACGGTGCCACGAACCTTCAGGAATCGCTCGCAGGCACGCGACCGAACGATCCGGCCTCCCAACTAACCATGCAAAGCGTGTCCACTGTGGGCAATACCCAGACCTTGCTCATCAACACCGTCCCCGGCCGCCGCTACCGCGTAGAAACCTCCGCCAGCCTATCCGCTGCCGATTGGATTCCCCAAGGCAGCGTCTTTACCGCCACCGCACCCACTACCACTCGGACGCTCACGCTTCCCGCAGCCAGCCGGGTCTTCGTGCGCGCCTCCGCAGTGTATCCCTAGTGACAACTCACGGCACCGGAATGCGGCTTACGAGGCGCTCCAGAATCATTTCACTGGAAATGCCTTCTGCCTCGGCTTCGTAGGTGACGAGCACGCGGTGGCGCAACACGTCGGGGACGAGGTCCTTGATGTCCTGCGGGGTCACGTAAGTGCGACCATCCAGATAGGCCAGGGCTTTGGCGGCCAGGGTTAGGTTAATCGTGCCCCGGGGGCTGGCTCCACAGCGGATGAGATGCTTGACGTCTGGCAGATAGGCTTCCGGCTCCCGCGTGGCGTAGATGAGTTCCACGATGTAATCTTTCACCCGGTCATCCACGTGAATGTCGTTCACCACTTCGCGACTGGCCTTGATGGCTTCCGGGCTGGTGCTGGCGCTGGTGGTGAGCTTGGGGGAGGACGTGGCCATGAGGTCCAAGATCTGCCGCTCTTCGATCCTCGTTGGGTAGTTCACCTTAATTTTCAGGAGGAAACGATCCAACTGCGCTTCGGGAAGTTGATAGGTGCCTTCCTGATCGATGGGGTTCATGGTGGCCATGACGAGGAAAGGATCTGGCAGAGGATGGGTCGTTTCCGCCAGTGTCACTTGACGCTCCTGCATCGCTTCCAGCAGGGCGCTTTGGACTTTGGCTGGGGAGCGATTGATTTCATCAGCCAGAATGAGATTGGCGAAAATGGGGCCGAGCTTCGGCTTGAATGCGCCATCGCTGGGGCTGTAAATCAGGGTGCCCAGCAAGTCGGCCGGGAGCAGGTCGGGGGTAAACTGGAAGCGCTTGAAACTGACGTTTAAACATCCCGCCAAGGCCTTCACGGTTAAGGTCTTGGCCAAGCCGGGCACGCCTTCCAGCAGAATGTGGCCATTGGTCAGCAGGGCCACGAACACCCGGTCGATGAGAGCTTCCTGACCGATGAGGATGCGGTGCATTTCTTTGCGGACCAGGGGCACCCAGGCATTGGTGGAGGCGATGCGTTCTTGAAGTTCAGACATGGGGGAAGAGAAGGGAGGATAAGAAAATAAAAAGGGAGGGCTTGGAGGCGGTCACAGATGAGCGCTGCGGGAACTGAAATTTTCCTGAGAAAATATCATCCGCAGCCAAATCGTGGATTTAATAGCTGCGGACTTTAGGAGGTCCAAGGCAGTTGGCAATGCGGAAAATGAGGCGTTGCGTAATCTGGCGCACCGACGATACGAGGGCCGTCGTTCCTCCATTTTCCATGAAATTCTCCGTCTCCTGTTCTTTCGAATACCATCTCACCGCGCCCGAGACCCTCGTGCTTAACATTCGACCATCCGAGGGGTTGGGGCAGACAGTGTTGCAGGAACGCTTCACGGTTTTGCCAGGATTGGACCACTGTTTACTCACCTGTGGCCCCACGGGGACCAGATTCGATCGGCTCCATACTGCCCAATCGGGACTTTACACCATCGACTACGAGGCCGTGGTGGAAACGAGGACGTCAAAATTCAGGGCGATGGAACTGGTGGACCACGGACCGGAGTCCTTTGACGTTTCCCTGTTCGGTTATCTGTATCCGAGTCGGTATTGTCAGTGTGATCGGTTGGGGAATGTGGCCCATGATCTATTTGGAAACGTCACCAATGCCGAGGAAAAAGTGCGTGCGGTGGTGGCGTGGCTTTCAAGTCGATTGGCTTACATTGGCGGCACCACGAACAGCAGCACCTCGGCGGTGGATACGGTGCTGGAGCGCGTGGGGGTATGCCGTGATTTTGCGCACCTTGGGATCGCCCTGTGCCGGGCGCTGAATATTCCGGCCCGCTATGTCACTGGTTACGCCCATCAAGTCCAGCCGCCTGATTTCCATGCGTGCTTCGAGACGTGGATCGGTGGGCAATGGCTCTTCTGGGATGCCACCGGCCTGGCTTCCCCGGACGGTTTTGTGCGCATCGGAACCGGACGGGATGCGGCGGATTGCGCCATCTGCACGTCGTTCGGAATCCTGCAGTTGCAGAGCCAGCATGTCACCTGCAAGGCCATGGAGGAGACGTATCAGAAAATGAGCGCTGCGGAATTGGCCGCAGAGTCAGTCTGCTTGGGCTGAGTGATGGCGGGTGCCGTTAAGCTACATCCAATTGATCTGGAAACTCTGGACAGAGGACGGACTTACTCACTGACTGTGGAGCGCTCTCAGCCGTAAAGAATTCGAACTTCCCGGCTTCATCACAGAGCCAGACTTCTTGGGCTCCTTTTGCATAATAGAGCTGCATTTTTTCCAACATTTCCTCCCGATCGTTGCAGGGCGAAATGATTTCTACACAGATCTCCGGAGCGACCGTGAGGGCTACGGATCGCTTTTGGGGCAGCCATCGCTCGCGACTCATCCATGCCACATCTGCCACGCGCACCCCTTCGCTCGTGCGCACCGGACATTCGGTAAACGTCTCACCGCCTTTGATCAGGGTGTGGAGTAAAATCGTGATCTTTGACTCGTAATTGCCGTGCCAAGAGGAAGCCGGACTCATAATGATTTTGCTATGACGGTTGGTCTCAATTTTATAGGGCAGATCCCGCAGGGAGCGGTCTGCCAAAATGTCTTCCCAAGTGAGTGTATTCATAATGGGAGATAGCACAGTGCGCCCGCCACTTCAAAGGGTTTAATCCTCCACCATCACCATGTCTGAGGTGGTTACGCTGACGACTTCTTCCAGCGTCGTTTCCCCTTCCAGCACCTTGTGCAGGCCGTAATCGCGCATTTGGATGAATCCTTCCTTGAGCGCGCGTTCCTTCAATTCCTTTTCCGAGGCGCGTTTCACGATGAGGTCCTGGATGCCCTTGGTGACCACCGCCACTTCATAAATGGCGAGCCGTCCGTAGAATCCGGTGTGGTTGCAGTGATCACAACCTCTCGGTTTGGCTTCGTAAACTCGATTGGCTTCGGGGCCAGTGTAGCCCAGTTCAACCAGCGTGGCCATAGTGATGTCATGCGGCACGCGGCATTTCTGACAGAGGCGACGCACCAGACGTTGCGCCAGGAAGCATCGCACGGAAGCGGACACCAGAAACGGTTCCACGCCCATATCGACGAGACGAGTAATGCCGGCAATGGCGTCGTTGGTATGCAGCGTGCTGAACACCAAGTGACCGGTGAGAGCGGCCCGGATGGCGATTTCTGCCGTTTCCAAATCCCGCATTTCCCCGACCATTACGATGTCCGGGTCCGCCCGTAAAATACTGCGCAATCCACTGGCGAAGGTGAGCCCGATCTCGGATTTCACGGCAATCTGCATCACGCCCTCGATCTTGTTTTCCACGGGATCCTCCACCGTCACGATGCGGGTGTCCGTGGTGTTCAGTTCGCTGAGGAACGTGTAGAGGCTCGTGGATTTACCGGAACCGGTAGGGCCGGTGATGAGGATGATTCCGTTGCTCAGTTTGAGCATGGTGTTGATAATCTTCCGCTGGGCAGGCAGCAGGCCCAGCTTGTCCAAGTTAAATTTCTGTTGGTTCAGCAAACGCAGCGCCACGCTCTCGCCCTGCACGGTGGGGATGGTCGCGACCCGGACGTCGATGCCCACGCCTTCGAGTTCCAGGGAAATACGACCATCCTGCGGCAGGCGTCGTTCCGCAATGTCCAAGCGGCTCATGATCTTGAGACGCGCGATCACCATGGACTGAAGTTGATTAATATTTTCTGGCACTGGCACATCCACGAGCAATCCGTCAATGCGATAACGGATGCGCAGATTGTTATCCAGCGGCTCCACGTGAATATCCGTGGCGCGCTGTTGCAGGGCTTGACGGATGATGGCGTTGACGAATTTCACCACGCTGGCTTCTTCATCGTCTTCGTCCAGCACCGTCGTTTCCTCTTGGAGGTCCATCGCGCTGTTCTCGGACATATCGCGTCCCCGTAAAATGGCATCAAACGTGTCCGCACCCACCCCGTAAAGTTTCTGAATGGAGGCCAGCAAGCGCGTGCGGGAAGCCATGTGCCATACGATGGGGTAGGGGATCCCTTGACTGACCGCCTGCCGTGCTTGCAAATTAAATGGATCGTAAGTCACCAGCGCCAACCGGAGTTTCCCATCGGTGTGCACGGGGGCCAGGGTGTTCACTGGGGCTAGTGGATCGATCTCGACTTCGACGGCTTCCTCGCCTTCTTCCAGGGCGATGCCGGGGTCGCTCTCGCCAAACCACAGGGGCAGCAACCGATGGCGTAGGGCAATCTGCGCAGAACAAATTTCCTTCAGCTTGCGGGAATTCCGCGGCTTAAGGTCGGACTCCCATGGCAGCTTCATCCGATGGGCCAAGGCCTCCATGAACTCCTCCTCCACCAGTTGCTTGGAATCGATCAGATCCTCTACCACCGAGCGTTGGCCCTTGACGGAGTCGTCGATGAGTCGCTGCACTGCGTCCATATCCTCCGCCTGCCCGTGCTGGGCAGATTCGATGAGGACTTGATTCATCCGTTTGGCTAAAGAGGACATAGAAGAGATCTGGGTAAAAAAATTTCGGGTTGGAAAGGTCGGATACTGACACAGTTGGGCAACGATGCACGCGATTTCGACGCCAGATGATACGACCTTGCGGACGACCGGGGCGTTCAATCTTTGCTGCCGGGCCTGCAATTCTGGTAGTCCGCACAGTCCTTTGTGCGGACCGCCTATTTTTCTTTCGTCGTGATGAATTTCCAATCGAAAGGGATGTCGAGAGTGGCGATGGGGTGGGTTACGATCAGTTGGGCATGTTTCAGCTGCGGATCTCCCGGCCAAAAACGAAACTCGCGGAAATTGCCCGTTTTCCAATGGGCCTTGCAGAGGGAATAGGATTGCTCCCAAGGGACGAGACTGGTTGGGGAAGTCCCCTGTATCAATTCGTCCTCCAATTGCAACCATACCGTCAAATCCAAGCTATTCAGCGATGGGCGATTCCCCCAGCCATCCTTGTTTCCGTGGAACATCGGCAGCGGTTGCCATCTTTCCCATTCCAGTGACAGGAAGCACTGGCTATTAGGTTCGGGACCAACGAGCGGTCTGTCTTCGATTGGGTGCACCAGCACCTGATACCCTCTGACTTGAAACTGTCCGCCGATCAGAGGCGGGAGACGCCCGCAAACCTCGCGGGTTGCGATATGGAGTATACCCTCCATGCGCAAAGTTCCTTTTAATTCACTCAGGGGGCCGCTAACTACCACAGTTAACTGCGGAGGGGCGGACGCGTGCGTGGGGTTCTGCCATGCGATATGTAAGTTTACCGCCGAGGATGCTATGGGCGAATTTTCTAAGGATACGCGCCCGATCTTTGGGTTTCCGATGGTCCCCAGAACGCAATTCCCGAGTTCCGCGGGCGGGGTGAGCAGATAGCTGGCCCAAGATGACGAACATTCATTTGGCGTATGCGGTTGGCCCACCCGGTTCACGCTGCCATTTCCAAAAAATTCCAAGAGGGCAGCGTTTGGGGTGGCTGGCGGTATTACCAAATTCACCGTGCCGCTTGCCTGATGAACCTTGACCCCCAGCCAACTGATCAAGAAAATCGGGATAGTAAAGAAAAGTGGCGTGAAACGGTTGATGGTAAATTTCCGAAACCACCAGCAACCTGCCAGAGCCATTGCCCCCAGTAGGGCGATGGGAACATGGGCGGTCTGGAGGAAGGCCTTGGCCTGATGCCTTAACGAGATGTTCTTGACCGGCTGGTAGATAATTTCTGGCAGACTCAACGAACCCCAGACCCTGCCAGAGATCCAACCGACCGCGAGCACCAAGGGGAGCAGCCAGATCCAGCGACTCCCGAATGCTCTGGCCGCCAAGCCCCACCAAAAGGACAGCGCGGAAGCGGTGCCAAACACAATCAACGCTCGTGCCGCCTGTCCCAGTGAGTCGGGTGGGAAATCATGCCATGCCAAAAGAAAGAGGAAGCCCATCCAGGTGACCAAAGTCAACCCTACAGTTGCTCCCGCCCAAGGACGCAGATTTGATTTGGCCAGCCCCTTGAGGTCACCATCCCCAAGGCCATAGCCCGCACCCCAGGCACAGCAGAGCATCATGAAGCCACCGATGGCGCCAAGCGGGGCCAAAAATCGAGCCCGGTCACTGACACTGCTATCCCACGCATCAACCATTCCACCCATCCATAGGCCCCATGCCAACAAAACCAAGTAAATGGCAATGAAGGAGCGATAGCGCCGCAGCACATGACGGAGGGGAACGGACATCTCGTGTTCTCGCAGTCAGAGAGCGGTTAAGTCAACGGAAATATCGGTTAGAAATTCACGGTCCACAGAACCGTGCAACGGCAGCATCAAGGGGAGGGTTCATCCTCCACAACCTTGCACGGATTTATTGTTAGCGGTCAGTCCATTTTACCCATTCTCTCACCGCGTAGGGGATGCCTGCTGCCAGTGATCGCGAGGCTTTGCTTAGGAATGGTGTAAATAAACGCCACGACGGATGAGGCGGTCATGCGGGCGTCGGAGCCGTAGCCGGCGTTATCGCGATTCGGTTGATAGTAAAACGTGCCGTCATTGCATTGAGCCATCGTGAACCACCAGCGGTTGGCATCCATGAGTTTGCGGAAGTTGGCGGGATCCACGTTGGCGGCCAGGGCGGCGTAAGCCATGCCCATGATGGGAGAACCGTGGGTGTCAGGGAAACTTTGCGGATGCTGACCGATAACCTTCGAGTGCAGGAGCGCTTGCTTTTGGTAATTTCCATCCGCGTATGGACTAAGGAAGTTGGCGATGCCTGCTGCCCCCGTTCGACCCATGTCGGCCCATTCATCAGGCTCACCACCCAGCTTGTCGCCATACCAAACGTAGCCGTTCTCCGCTGTAGCCCGTTTGATGAAATCATAAGCCGCATCGTGCCGCACACGATCAATCTTGATGCCGCAGCGTTGCATGAGGGAGTAGGACAGCGCCCCTTGCGCTGTTATCATGGCGATGGGTCCGTAGCCTTCGAAGCCGGGATTGTGCCCCCAGCCACCATAGGAATCCTTGGGTCCCTTCGGATAGTCATCGGGGTGCGACTGTTTCGCCTTGGGATCGATTTGGGACATCTTGAGATACTGCCCTGCTGCCAGCAAATCATAGATTTTCTGCAACTCCGGCAGCACTTGAGTCTCTTTGGTGGCTAGGAAATATTCGCTCAGCACAATCGATGCTCCGGTGTAGGTCCAGTTCATCAAGCCATATTTCCGATCCTCTTTGGATACCTGTATGGCCTTGCGGAGGTAACTTAAATTACGCTTAACGGCAGGGAGATACTTTTTATCTCCGCTGCCGAGTAACGCCAGTGCCGAAAAGGTGTTGTGCACCGGATCACCAAACGATCCCTCTTGGTCTTGCTGCTTGGAAATGTAATCCAGTAGCTCTTTCAGAATCTTATCCGACTTGGGGCACTGAGCAGGAAAGGTGGGGGCGTAGCTGCCGTATTTCTTACCGATGTCGAGATCCACCGTCATCGTCTGCTCGCCTCGCTGCACCATGAGCGAGAGCTTCCCTGAATCGCCCTGACAAGCCTCCAGAAACTCCGCCAACTCCGACACCGGACCGTCTCCGCCAAATTTATCCATGCCATAGCCGTCGCGATGCTCATGCTGGAACAACTTTCCATTGGCTCCGATGATCTTGTCTTTGATGTTGATCAGTTTGCTGGCCGGTGTCTTTGGAAAGACATAGCGCACCAGCAAGGCTTTGGGTGCATCCGGCACCAACTCGGCCCGCAAGCCGGTGAGCCCAAGATTGTAATACCAGCCGGGAACTTCCGCATCCGGGCCCGAGTCGGCTCGTTCGCTCCAAGGCTGATTTCCCTCATAATCGACTTGGCCCATCAGAGGCGCGGAGAGAAAGGCTAGCAGCGCGCAAGCAAAGCCCCCGCACGTGGAGGGCGACGTTAGGAGCGTCCAACAGCCGCGGCTTTGTTTTGTGGCAGTAACTTTGGGTAGGGCCGATTGGCTCAGCCGCATGGATGCTTTGTGCTGGCGTCAGGACGCACCTTCTGTCATCGTGGGGGGCAGCGCTCAGCGTGCAGTTAAGACCGTATCGTCACTGGTGCCTTGTGCCCGTTTAGGAGCTTGGTTCTGACCTCCGCGAGTTCTTTTTGGTGAGGCCCTCTCGATGATTCGGGGGGCGCTATCCCGTTGAGGAGATTGCTATTTCCCATCGCAGGTCGGGCCGTTGGGCGCTGTTTTTTCCTACTCCATCCATGCCCAAACGCCCAAAATCCAAAAAAGTCCGTCTCTTGTTAGCCCAGCAAATTCACCCTCATTCCGCTGGGATCGATATTTCCGCCATGGAAATGGTCGTCGCTGTCCCGCCGGATCAAACCAATGAGCCCGTGCGCACGTTCGGCCCCACCACATCTGATCTGGAGGCGCTGCGGGATCATTTGTTGCTTCATGAAATCAAGACCGTCGCCATGGAAAGCACCGGATTATATTGGGTGCCGTTGTATGATGTTTTGGAAAAGGCGGGCATCGAAGTCTGTCTCGTCAATGCACGGCACGTCAAAAATGTGCCTGGGCGCAAGACGGATGTAGTCGATGCGCAGTGGCTACAGCAACTTCACACGGCGGGCTTACTGCGCAGTGGATTTCGCCCGCCGCAAGAGATCCGACGCCTGCGGGATTTGATGCGCGAGCGGGCGGATTTGATGTCGCAGAGCAGTCATCAGATCCTGATGATGCAACGTTGCTTTGACCAAATGAATATCCTGTTACACCGCGTCCTGAGCGACCTGGATGGAGCGAGCGGCCTGCGCATCATTGAAGCCATCTTAGCGGGTGAGCGTTGCCCAAAGGCGTTAGAGAAATTGCGTGATAAGAGCTGCAAAACGCCCAAGGCCGAAGTCATCAAAGCCCTGACGGGCAATTGGGATGCGGATTGCGTGGCGCGCCTGGACCGAGCGCATAAACTATGGCTGACGATCCGCCAGCAAATGCAGGCCGTGGGCGAGCGCATCCAGCAAGTGATCGCAGCGCTGGAAACGCCGCTCAGCGAGCGAGGCGAACTGGTCAGCCAGCAGAGCGCTGCGGCCGGGCGGACCATCATGCTCAAAGCCGCCAAGCCAAAAGCGAGACAAAGCTTTGGCAAAAATCAGTTAGACTTGGATGTGCGCAGCGAGGGGGTGCGATTATTTGGGGTGGATCTGAGCGTCGTGCCGGGAATATCGCACGCGATCATAGCGCTCCTGATGAGTGAAGTGGGCACGGCGGCGCATTTCAAAGCGAGCTTTGGCACGAGCAAGCAATTCGCCTCATGGTTAGGGCTGTGTCCAGATAATCGGGTGAGCGGAGGGAAGATATTGGGGAGCAAAACCCGACATGTGAAGCATCGACTGGCGGAAGGATTTCGGCTCGGAGCGTTTGGGATGTGGCGCAGCAAAAGCGTGCTCGGAGAATATTGTCGCAAAATGAAAGGACGGCTTGGCAAAGCAGAGGGAATCACAGCGACAGCCCATAAGCTAGCGCGCATCGTTTATAAGATGATCAGCGAGGGGGTAAGCTACGATGAAGACCTCCTTGGGGAGCAAAATCCGGCTGCTTTGGCTAGGAAATTCAAGAATGTCCAAAAACGTGCTGAATCCCTTGGTTATCAACTAGTTAAGGTCGCGTAACCCCTTTCATGTTACTGAGGAGACCAGCGCCCCGAATCGCTGCGGCCGCTATCCCTGATGCTTGTCTCGTTACCTCGCCCTCCACGAGGGTTGCTCCAAACGTGCTAGTGGATTTCTGGGATGGATTCATAGGAAATTATTTATTGCTAGGAGGAATGGTTAATTCATCGGTCGTGGGATCCGCGCGGACGAGGCCGATGGAATTCTTGGCACTGACTTTGACATCGTAGGCCCCTGCGGGCAGGGCCGGAAGTTTATCGGCCGGGAGTTTCCAGGTGCCGTCGAGATTGTCCACGCCTGGGTAAACTTTGCCGTCGATCTCGATGGAGAGGCTCTCCGTAACACAGCCCACTGTGCCCGTGAGATCGGCTGGTCGGCTGCTCGTCATGGTGAGTTTGTTCACGGTGACATCCGGCGGGAGGCGATCAAATTTGAATTTGCCCAACTCGAAACCGATCTTGAATTTTCGAGCCTCCAGGACTTCTCGCACGCGAGGGATTAACCGTGCGGCGTTCCAATAATAGAGATCATTCAAGACGGTATCCGGTAGCTTGAATCCCTCCATTTGAGGTCCGTTGTGCACCCCATTGATCACTTGATCGGTTTCAAGCACCTTGCGCTCTTTCAGAAACGCCAAACCATTGGCACCGGCTGCGAAAACATCGGAGCCGAACAAAATGCGATCACAGTATTTAATGTAAAATTCCCTGGCCTTGCTCACGGTGTAGTTGTCCGGTTGCCGAGCGTTGTGCACGAAGGCGACATCGACGAACACATTCGGAAAGCGATCAAAGATGCCAGCCAACTTAGTCATGCCCGCATCGCTTTGCAGCATGAAGAGCCCATGGGCAAAGATGAAGGTTGTTTGCGGGTGGGCCTTTACTATTTCTATAGTATCATCTTCGAACTTAGGAAATGCCGCGCTGTCGCCTTTGGCATTCCCAGGGTCGCCTGTGTGGTAGCCCACGAGCGGCATCCCCTGGCGTCCGGCTTCATCGAGTTGCTCGTGGATCTGCGGGATTTTGCTGGTTAGGATAGCACCGTGCGGCCACAATTTTAGGCCAACAAAGCCCTGTTCCTTGAAACTTTTGATTTCATCCACCGCCCACCAGATGCCCTCTTTTGGAATCGTGAACGCGCCCGGGACAAAGAGAATCCGGTCATCCAGTTGCTCCTTCACATAGACCATGTCATTGCCGGGAATCTGGCGGACACTGGTTGGGCTGGCATTCTTGTCGTTGTTGTCTTTCACCCAGAATAATCCCGCCAGGGAAATGCTGATGGTTCCGCCCCATTGATCCATCGCCTCCACGCATTTGGCATACTGCGTCTTCGCATCCATGTGCGTGTGCATGTCCACCCGAGGCATGGCGGAGGGCGGGTAAACCGTCTGCTGATCCGCTGGGGCGAAGGTTGTCAGCGTAAACAGCAGGACGCACCCTGCGCCTGTTCGTTGTGCTAGATTCATGGTTTTGGCTTAGCTCCTAAAAGAGGCTTCATCGCTTCCGCCAGACTGAATCCCACCAGGCCAATGACCCGCGCACTGCCATAATAATGACACCCCCAGTCGCAAACATGCTTGTCGGCTGCTTTCTTGATCTTTTTGTAGGCACTGTCGCTCTTCTTTGCTTTCTCCACGGCCTCGTTGATCAAGGATTCCATCTTGTCAGGATCCTTGATCTCCGGCTTGCCCTTCATTTTCCGATTTATCCGCTCCTCCGCCTCGCTTCTGAGCCGCTCATCCTCCGCGTCCAATCCTTCTCCCAGCGTCGTCAACTCCGGATACCAGAATGGCGCGGTGCGCACATAGCCCAGTGTTCCTTTCAATTCCGGACTGGAGGCGATCTTCGCCTGCGCAGCCCTGAATTTCATCATCGTCTCGTCTGCTTTCTCGCCATTCACTCCTAACTCACCGATGACTACTGGCAGATTGGGTTGCTTGAATTCAGCGCGCAGATCCTGGATCAAATGGACGAAATTCGGGCAGTATTCATCAAACACCTTCTGTTGGATATCCTCGTCCGCGCACATGTCATTCCAGCCTTGGAACCAGACGAACCCACAGAGTTCCGGCGTCGCTCCCTTGAGTGATGGGAAATCTTTACCGATGTCCTCCAGGCATTCACGCACTTCCTTGACCATCTTACGATACGATGCGCCAATTTCCTCCGGTTGCAGTCCGGTGTCGTAGGCTGCTTTGCCGGCACTGGGCGGCCGGAAGTTGCCATAGAGGCTATGGCCGCCCCAGCAGGTCTTGATGAGCAGCACAGGCTCTTTAAAATGGTCACCCATTTCAATCCCAAACATCAACTCCGGACCAAACGAACCTTCCCCATTGGCTCCCATTCCCACCGATAGGGGTCGGGTGATTTTTTCATCCTCCTTCTTATAAGAAACAAACACATCACGGCGCACCACGAAGGTTCCGTCGGGTTTCTTGATCTTCTTCAATAAATCGCCATGCGTGGGGTGCTCGCCCAAGCGGTCCAACGTCTGCACTCCCGCATGACCTTCCATGTTGGATTGTCCAGCGAGGATAAAGACCTTCACAGGTCCCTTGAACGCTGGTTGCTGCGGCTTGCCTGTTGTTGGCTGGGCTTGCAAGGAAGCTGCCATCCAAGCCATAGCGATGGCGATGAGGGGTCTGATCGTTTTATATTTCATAGGATTTTATGGGTAAATTGGGGGAGTTAGAGTTCCGGTTGTGGAGAGCTTAGGGGCGCGCTCCGGCCAGTGGCCTTGCTTGCTTCGAGCAGTGCCTTCAGCTTCTTCGCCATTTCCGGTTCCTTGAAATAAAGGTTCGTGGTTTCACCCGGATCCGTATCCAGATTGTAAAGTTGGCCGGGGGCGGTGGGTTCGGTGTCAGTTAGGGCGAATGGGACCAATTCACCTTTCTCATAACTGTTTCCCCCAGAACCTTTATGATCCAGATACTTCCATGGGCCTTGGCGAATGGCTAGCGCCAGGCTGATGGTCTGGTGCAATGTGTAATCTCTGATGGGCTTCCCACCGTCTTCTCCGAGCAGCACCGGAAGAATATTGTAACTGTCCTCCGCCGCATTGTCGGGGAGTTTCACGCCAGTGATTTTGGCGCAGGTGGCCATGATGTCCGTGAGGCAAATCGTCTGGTTGGTTGTGCTCCCTGGCGCGATGTTTCCCTTCCACCGCGCAATGAACGGCACGCGATGGCCGCCTTCCCAATCATCCCGCTTCACACCACGCCACGGGCGCGCGCCATCGTGGCCGAAGTCAGCCCGCATATGAACAGCGGTGGTGGTCTCCGGACCGTTGTCGCTAGTGAAGATGACCAGCGTGTTGTCCGCCACGCCAAGTTGTTCCAGGGTCTTCATGAGTTCCCCCACAACGTAGTCGAGTTCATTGATGAAATCTCCGTGCGGTCCGGCCTTCGTGCTTCCCTTGAATTTGGCGGAAGCAAATGATGGTAGATGCGCGGCATGGGTTGCGTGCATTAGAAAGAACGGTTTCGCTGGAGTCTGCTTATGATGTGTCTCCAGAAACTCGCGGCTTTTGCTCAGGAAGAGCATGTCCACTTCTTCGAGATCAAAATCCGGGGCAATCATGCCCATGCGATTGTCGTCGGCGTAAGGATGCTTGGGGAGATGTGATTTATCCAACATTTTTGTAGGTGGCACGGGGATGCGATCCCCATCAATGAAGGCATAAATAAAATCCGTCCCTGGACAGCAAACCGTGCCAAAGAAGCGATCGAACCCACGATGAATCGGGGAGTCTGGAATGGCTCGTGAGTAGTCGATGAGCTTCACCCCTTCCACTCCGTCCTTGGTGATGCGTTGGCCGTCTTTATCCAGAAAACTCATGCCTACGTGCCACTTACCAAAGAGGGCGGTGGCGTAACCACGGTCACGCAACATTTGCGGCAGCGAGAGCTGGTTCTCCTTGATCAAACAAGGTCCGCCCACGCCCGCAAAGACACTGCGATAGTTAATACGAAACGCCATCTTGCCCGTGAGCAGACTGTAGCGCGTGGGCGTGCAGACGGTGGATGGCGAATGGGCATCGGTAAACCGCATGCCTTCGCGAGCGAGTTTATCGATGTTAGGTGTGGGAACCTTGGATTCCGAATTGTAACATGCGACATCGCCATAACCGAGGTCGTCGGCTAGGATCACCAGGATGTTAGGCTGAGGTGAATCGGCAGCAGAGAGATTCGCAGGTGACAACAGCAGGGCGAGGAGCGCAGAGGAAGCTAAGAAGGGTTTCATGAAGCAAGGGAAGGTGGGAACAGACAGCTTAGCATGCCTTCTGGTCGTTGTCGGCTATTCTGGCAACAAATTCTGCAATATTTCCCGGCCCCCTAAACCTGATTTTGGAGAGATGAGCTTCAAGCGGTTTGGTTCGGGCGGGCGGATCCGACTTTGACAACTGCCCTATTTTTGATGTAGGCATCCCCATGGGGGCATGGAATCGACAATCTACGGCGGAACAAGTGGCATCGCATTTGCGCGGGGAACTGGCGCGAGGGCGATGGAGTGGCTTGATGCCTGGACAGAAATTGTTGGCGCAAGACTTGGGCGCATCGCATAACGCGGTGGAGGCTGCACTCCGGCAGCTCGAACGGGAGGGCCTGCTGCTCGGGCGGGGGCCCGGCCGACGGCGGCAAATTCTACTGCCGGGGCAAAGTCAGTCTCGACCGCTGCGGATCGCCCTGCTGCACTACGAGCGCGTGGCCAGCACTGAGGGATACGTGATTGAGTTGCAGCATCTCCTCACGGAGGCGGGCCATACCGCCTTTTTCACTGAAAAGTCCCTGCTGGAACTCGGCATGAATGTGACGAAGATCAGCCGCTTGGTAAAGCAGACGGAGGCGGATGCCTGGATCATTCTGGCGGGCTCTCGCAAAGTCCTAACGTGGTTCTCTGAGCAGCCAACGCCAGCCTTTGCCCTTTTTGGGCAACGCGATGGGCTCCCCATGGCTGCGACAGGGCCGGACAAACAGGTGGCATACGCTAACGTCACCCGCCATTTACTCAGTTTGGGCCATCAACGCATTGTGCTGTTGGCTCGGCGGCCTGGGGGAGCCTCAGAGACTAAACTCAGTGAGAAAGCGTTTCTCGCGGAACTGGAAAGCCAGGGCATCAAGACGGGTGATTTTAATCTCCCGGCTTGGGAAGAAACGCCGGAAGGCCTGCGGGATGTCCTGACATTGCTGTTACGGGTCACTCCTCCCACCGCCATGATTATCGATGAAGCCCCGCTCTTTGCGGCCACGCAGCAGTTTCTGGCTGGAAAAGGTATCCGGGTTCCTCAGCAAGTTTCGTTGGTCTGCACCGATCCTGATCCCACCTTCGAATGGTGCCTGCCCACGATTGCCCATATTCGCTGGGATTCTGCCCCCGTCGTCCGCCGTATCGTCCAGTGGGCAGCGAACGTCAGTCATGGGAAACGCGACGTTAAGCAATCCCTGGTGCCCGCAGAGTTCGTGCCGGGTGGCACCATTGGACCGCCGCTGGTGAGCGGAGAGTCAATTCGTGTTGAATAATGGCGAATCTGTTCTTCATTGCCTCCATGCAATTTCAACTCAATCCTATGAAGCACATCGTCGCCATTGCTGCCGTTAGTTTGCTGATAGTCGCCTCCAGCCAAGCCCGGGTTGGCGAAACGCAGAAGGAAATCACGGAGCGTTATGGCGAAGGCAAAAAGGCTGACACGCAACGGATCACGGCAGCGGAGACGTTCGCTTACGAAAAGAATGAGTTCTACGTCGAGGTCGTGATTTATGAAGGCAAGTCCATCATGGAAATCTACGCGCATCGCAAGGGCACCACCGACGACGTGATTAAGGAGCTGCTCAAGGTCAATACTCCGACCGGAACGTCCTGGCATTTTGATCGCAAAGAAAGCAAATGGCAGCGCGACGGAAAGCCCAAACTAGTCGGCTACCGGTGGCCGGGGCATCCTGATTTCTTCTGTCTCAAAGACGTCGATACCTGTGCTGTGCTGGAGAAAAAGAGCAAGCCAAGTGCCAGCGGACTCTAGCCTAATGCTTTTAGCTCCATCCTGCAAGATCTAAATCCGATTACGTGAGGACATCCCGGATCACCTGTCCATGCACATCCGTGAGTCTGCGCTCCAGGCCATTGTGATAGAAGGTTAGCCGCTCGTGATTGATTCCGAGGATGTCCAGGATTGTCGCATGGAAATCGTAAACGGTGGCCACTTTGTCCACCGCCTTGTAGCCGAACTCATCGGTGGCTCCGTAGCTGAAACCTGGCTTTACGCCTGCTCCGGCCATCCAGGCGGTGAACCCGGCGGGGTTGTGATCCCGGCCACTAGCGCCCTTTTGGAACGTTGGCATGCGGCCGAATTCGGTGCACCACACGACCAGGGTATCCGCCAGTAAACCCCGTTGTTTCAGGTCTGTTAGTAAGGCTGCGATCGGTTGATCCATGACCTCGCCATGCTTCACATACTGGTCCGCCAGCACCTTGTGGCCATCCCAATTGCTCACTCCTTCGCCACCGGTTTGATAGGCCCCATTGAACAACTGCACGAAGCGCACGCCTTTTTCCACTAGGCGTCGGGCCAGAATGCAGTTCTTAGCGTAGGCGGCCTTTAAGTCCTGCACCGGATTCCCGGCGGCATCTGCTCCATACATCTTTAAAATGTGCGCAGGTTCGTTGGCGATGTCCGCCACCTCGGGCACGGAGAGTTGCATCCGGGCCGCGAGTTCATAACTGGAAATGCGGGCCGCCAATTCGCTGTCGCCTGGGAACTTTTCGAGGTGATGCCGATTCATCCGCGTAAGGAATTCCCGCGTGGCCCGATCATTGTCCGGGCTGGCTCCAGCGGGCCGTGCGAGATTTCGCAGTGGATTCGTGGCGTTGAAGTCGGTGCCTTGAAATGCGGCCGGCAGATACCCTGATCCCCAGAAATTTCCCGCCGATTGCGGGGCGCCCCGCGGATCCGGAATCGCCACATAGGCGGGCAGGGTTTCGTTCTCCGTGCCCAAGGCATAGGAAAGCCACGAACCCATGCTGGGAAAGGCATCCAGCGTGGAACCGGTGGACATAAAATTCTCCCCAGGGCCGTGAGTATTCGTCTTGCTAGTGAGCGAATGAATGAAGCACATGTCATCCGCCATCGCCCCCAGATGCGGCACCAGGTCAGATACCATTTTGCCCGACTGACCATACGGTCGGAACGCCCATGGGCTCTTGGTGAGATTTCCCTGTTGTCCTTGAAATGTCACTAATCCCTCCGCTCCCGGCATCGGCTGGCCATGGCGTTTGATCAACTCCGGCTTGTAATCAAAGGTGTCCAACTGACTCACCGCACCGGAGCAGAAAATCATCAGCACATTCTTGGCCCGCGGCGGAACGTGGGATTTCCGTGCCGCGTTAGGATTCGCTGGATTGATGTCTGGCCGCACTGGTTCAAGATGGGCTTCGGCCCGCAGACGATCCTGTGCCAGGAGTTGCGCCAAGGCAATCTGGCCCAGGCCAGAAACAGTCTGGGTCAGGAATCGGCGGCGGTTCAAATAGGGATGCATGATAGGGTCAGGTGAAAATTAAAACACGAACAAGAACTCGCTCGTGTTATACAAGGCGCGACAGAAGGAGGGCAGGCCGTGTTGCTGGATCTGCTGCACGCATTCCTTGCGTTCCCACCCGTCTGGACTGCGAGAGTAGCAGAGCGCGAAGGCCCGATCCACCTGAGCTTCGGGCGCGGGCCCGGCTTCCTTGATGAGGCGTTGGGCGAGGATGTCCGCTTGTTGCAGCGCGAAGGTGCTGTTGAATAAATTGAGCGCCTGAAGCGGCGTGTTGGAACGCGTCCGCTTGGCCATGACTTGACCGCCATCCGGGCAGTCGAAGGAGCCGAACACGCTGTCCGTGGCTTGCCGAATGCGGAAAAGATACACCATGCGACGGAACTCGGCCGGACCATATTTCTCCTTGGGGAAATAGTGCATCACGTTCTCATTCACCACGTCCATCAGGTAAAAGCCTGGGCCACCCATCTTCAAGTCCAATGCCCCGGAGACGCCTAGCATGCTATCGCGAATCGCTTCAGCCTCCAATCGACGCGGTGAATAGCGCCAGAGAAATTTGCCATCGGCATCCGCTCGCAAGGCTTCTGGCCGTGGCTCGGAGGATTGTTGAAACGCGGCGGAAAGCAGGATCAGTCGCTGCATGTGCTTGATGGACCAACCGCTTTTCACAAATTCATCCGCCAGCCAATCCAACAATTCGGGATGCGTGGGGCGGGATCCATTGATGCCGAAATCGCTCGGCGTATCCACAATGCCATGCCCGAAAATGTAATGCCAGAGCCGATTCACGAGGACGCGCGCCGTCAGCGGATGCTGCGGGCTGGCAATCCAGTTGGCCAATTTCACCCGTCGCTGCTGCTCCGGTTCATCGACGGCCAATCCCAGCGATCCCAGCACCGTCAAGGCATCCGGAGCCACCACCTCGCGTGGCTGCATGGGTTCTCCACGATACAACCGATGCGTTTTGGGCGGCTGATTGAAGTTGCCAATCCAACCAGTTTGCGATCCTGACAACGAGGAAACTTTGGTTTGCAGATCGCTGATATCCGTTAGTAATGACTTTGCCGCTGCGGCATCAGAAGGCGCCAACTTGACCAGGAACGCATCCGGGTCTTCCTTCGCGTTAAATGGCATCCGGGAGGTCGAATCAGCCACCACGGCCCATTGATCGGGCGCAGTTGCCGCTTCTATTTTATACTGCGTAGCCACCCGGTCCATGATGCGCCCGCTGCGATCCCGCGCCCAGACGACGCGTTTGATGCGAGACTTCTTGGCAAACGTGATCTGCACCCAACTCGCCCGAACGCTGTTGGCGATCCAACTGTGATCATTGCCAGTCTGACCATCGTTGATGTGCTCCAACTTGTGAATCGCATATCCCGGCAGCGTGCCCGAGGCCTGCGGCTTGGCTCCGGCGGAGGCCAGGGCAATGTTATGTCCCGTTTCATCATAGACTTCCAACTCGTCGATGCACGGTTCGCCACTATTCGTCGCCATGATCGTAAATTTCACGGCTACGGCCTCCACGGGTGAGAACTCGTCCTCATTTCCTTTCGCAGTAACTGCGGGTCGCAGCGCTTTAGCCGCCACCGTCCCGGACGCGCTGGCGGCCTTTTGTTTGAAGGATTCCAGCTCCGATTGCTTCGTGGCAAGCAACGTCTTCACTTGCTCCATGGCCTTGAGTTCGTCCGGTCCCAGCGTCTTGCGGATGGCGCGTTCGCCATGATTCACTCCGGCAAAAACCGCCTGCATGGCGTAGTAATCCTTTTGTAAAATGGGATCAAACTTATGGTTATGGCACCGCGCGCACCCCATGGTTAGGCCCAGGAAGGCCGTGCTGGTGGTGCTCACCATATCCGCCAGCTCATCCTGCCGCTGCATCGCATTCAGCATCGGATCGCCTTTCACAATGTCGTAAGTCCCCGCCACCAGAAAGCCCGTGGCCGCATCCGCGCCCAAGGCATCGCCCGCCAACTGCTCGCGCACGAACTGATCGTAGGGTTTATCCGCATTGAGGGACTCGATCAGATAGTCCCGATAATGATAGGCGGTCTTCCGCTCGCGATTCGTCTCGAAGCCATTGGTATCCCCATACCGCACCACATCCATCCAATGCCGCGCCCAGCGTTCGCCATAACGCGGGCTAGCGAGCACCTTTTCCACGAGGTGCGCGTAGGCGTCGGGGCGCTGGTCATTCACGAACGCCGCCACTTCCTCAGGCGCGGGCACCAGCCCGTGCATCACGAAATACAATCGACGGACTAACGTGATTTTGTCCGCTGGCAGCGATGGCGTGAGCGATTGTTCTTTGAGTTTTGCCAGCACAAAATAATCGATTTCATTTTTCGCGAAGGACGACTCCTGAACTGGAACCGCCGGATGTTTCACAGGTTGGAACGACCAATGATCCGTCTTAATCTGCAATGCTGCCGCAGCTTCCGCCTCGCCCGGCATTTTAGCTCCATTGTCAATCCACGCCTTCAGCAGCGTCACCTGAGCTTCCGTCAGACGATCTCCTTTGGGTGGCATCATGTCCTTTTCGTCCTTGGCCAGAATGCGATCAATGATCAGGCTATCCGCACTGCTCCCCCGCACAAACAAAGGCTCACCCGAGTCCCCTCCTTTCAAGATACCTGAGGTGGTATCCAGTCGCAATTGCTTCTTGGCCTTGTCCGCATCATGACAATCGAAACAATGCGCCTCCAAGATCGGTCGAATGTCGCGCCCAAAATCCACGGCTGCCGGAGACTCGGCCGCAGCCTCCAAGCGGACTGTCAGCAAAGCCAGCGCAGGAACTGCAAGAAATTTAAAGGATCGCATTATCGAATTGTTTGAAGGGAACAGGGTTGGGCAAATCATACCCATCCCCGAAACTACCACCCAGTCCCTCGAAGTGCAATTCCCGAACGGGGGGGCACGCCAAGCCACTACAGGCTCCCCTACTTTCAGCGCTGCTGAGTTCAAATCTAGGTTCCCAAAACCCTTGACCAACGAGGAAGAGATTGAGTTTCTGGGGCTTACTGAGAGTCCCTGCATGGTTGAGCCAGCGGGTGGACCGGAAGTTGTGCCATCACTTGCCTTTCTTGCCATCAATGGTGGCGCCTGAGACGAAGATCATTCCATCCTGAGTAACTTCATTTTTTCCCACATACATGCCCCAACGGAAATTCGTCGTGCCGGCAGGTCTGGGATAGGCACCCGCGCCGACCTTTTTACCGTCCAAATAGACCTCATAATCGTTTCCGTTGTCCCGCACCCGAATATGGAACGGTTTCCCAATCATGTCGTTCGCGATCACCACGTCAGAGCTTCCCCGGCGGTGGTTCAACTTGACGGAGCCAGTGGTGTTGGTCAGGAGTGAGACCGCCCAGTCGTTCTTGTCGTTCTTCACTTGGAAGATCATCGAGCCGATGGGCTTAACCAGCGTGTAGGTGCCGCTCCACTCGTGCCAGGAACCGTGTCCCCACTTTAATTCGCTGAAGGCCTCGACTCGGGCGGCATTTTCGCGCGCGTTGTGCACGTTAGTCTCGCCTGTGAAGAGCCGGAAAACTTGGGTGCTGCCATCCTCCTGATACCAGCGTGACCAATCTTTGAAGTCGCCTCTTGGAATCGCACTGTTGACCAAGGTGTGCAGCTTGATGTTTGAGTCGATCGGACGTTTCGCTTCCGGGGTGAGTTCGATCTGACGATGGTCCACTTTAACCTTGGATCCAGTCACGCCTTCCTTCGAGCTATGCCCGTCTGGCAACTTCTTCCGCTTCACTAATTCTGCAAAAGTGGGATCCTTTCCACTCTGGGTGTAAAGGGGCTCGCAAAAGACTGACTGCATGGAAACGAGGCCGATGAGGATTGCTAGAGAGCGTTTTCTTAAGGCCATTTGATTTGCAGGGATAAGGGTCGGATACGGCAAGCAGGAGCAGGTAAAAGATGGGAGGTTTTGATGAGCGGCAGGGGCAGCGGGCCACCTTGCATGCTACCCGAGGAACTGCTTGATGGCACCTGTTTGATCCAGCTTCAAACGCGACATCTCGAGATCGAAGTCGCCATAGTGCTTGATCGGATTGCCATGGGCGTTGAGCAGGGTGGTATACCAGTTGCCGAGGGTCTTGTGGCCCTCGGTGCCATGAAACGGCAGGCGGATGTAGCGGCCTGAGCTATTCAGGTTGCACTTGTTGCCGGCCAGAATCACGAACGGGGACTCGATTCCGATGCCGTGGTGAGTTTCTCCATTCTCGGGGAAATACATGATCATGGTGTTGTCGAACATCGTGCCTTTCCCCTCGGGAGTCTTCTTCAGTTCTTCGACGATCTGCTTGATCTGATTCACATGACTGATGCGAATCTGCTCACGGGTCATCCATGCGGGCACGCCGCCGAACGCTTCGTCGTGGCCGAGCGGGTGGATGCCGACACGGTCGGTCTCGTTGCCCGGGAGCCCAATGATTGGCGTGCCGAGGTCATCAATCGTGTAAGTCACCACATTCGTCAGGCCAGCTTTGAGCGCGGCAATCAGCACGTCCGTCATTCCCGCCTGCTTCTCTGGCGTGGTGGCGTTTTCGCCACCGTTGGCGTGAACGGGTGCGAGTTTCGGCACGAATTTTTCGAGCGAGCCGGCCATGGCGATGAGCTTCTTGTTGCGCTCGCGAATTGCATCAATCGATTCGATCTGCGACTCCTGGCGCTTCATTTCGTGCCCCTTGATGCCGCTGATCTTCATACCTTCCTTGCTTTGCAGGAACGAGAGCATGTCGTTGTCGGTATTCACGGCATCCGGGTTCAGGACGGACTTGAACAGTTCGCTGCGTGCGGTGTCAGGGTCTGCGTAGCAATAGTTTCTAGTTTGGGGTGCTGGTGCGGAATATCCTGACACGATGCCCGAGCGACCATCAGCGAAGGACAGCTCAACATGCCCGAACGGTGAAGGGAACAGCTTGGCCAGTTCGAAGTCGATCGTCGTCCGTTTGATCGCGCTGAGCGTGTTACGATTCGACTTGAAGCAGCCCATCACTGAGGAAAACGAGAAGTGGACGTTTTCGCTCATCTTGGCGGAGATACCCTGGAGGATGGTCATGTTCTCTTTGTGGGCATCCAGGCCCCGCAGCCATTTGGGCAGTTCGTGCTTGTCGAGGGCCACTTCCAAAGGTTGCTTGGCGTCGTCCAGCGCCTTGTCCTTGGTCGAAAAATCGCGCAGGGCCGTTTCCGTCGGCACGATGCCGCTGGACTTGCGGATAAAAATGAAGCGCTTGGGAAAACCACCGCTTATGCCGCCGGGCGACGCGAACAATTGATTGATGGACGGAGCGAGCGCCATCGCGCCCATGCCGAGGATGGATTTGGCCAAGAAGTCTCTCCTGCTGGTGATCATGGTATTAATTTTCTATGGGTTTGCGGTAGATAAATGAATCGGAGGTGAGGAGCGACAAGATGACGGCATCAAAACTGCCGCCGCTGTTGATGTATGCCTGCTCGGCATCCATCAAGGTTTTGGAATCCGAGAGGAATTCGTTGCGCCCCAGGAAGTATCGGAAGGCAAACCGGATGATGGACTGCCTGACACGTCTGGATTTTGCGAGCCGCTCGGTGAGGTCGATGGCGTCTTTCACTTCTCCGTCGAGCAAGCTGTCACCTGTGCCTTTCAGATAGCCCTTCGAGTTCACAGGCCGCGTCTTATATACGTCCCGCGTTTCAACCAGCAAATCCCACTTATCCGGGTTCTTCTTCACGAGCTTGTCGGGGTATTCCAGCGACTCCTGCGTGCGGAACCTGCCGAAGTCATCATAGCTTTCAAAGGCATACCCGAGAGGGTTCATGCCTTCGTGGCATTTCCAGCAGTAGGCTGTTTCCGTGGCACTGGCCAGACGATCGCGCAGGGTCTTGTCGTGATGCTCGGGAATGACCGCGTCCACGCTGATGGGCGTGTCGGGCAACGTTCCTGCCAGCAATTTTTCGCGCACCCACTTGCCACGATGAACAGGATCGGTCTCGGTGTTTTTCGCGAAGGCGACGAGCCATGACGGGTGCGTGAGGATGCCCTTGCGATTCGGGAGCTTGCCCGGCTGCTGCGTCTGATAATCCCAATCGTCCAATGGAATGCCGTAAAACATCGCGACGTTGTAGCCGACCATGAATTCATAACCATAGCCAGGATACGTATCGAAGGGCGCGGCCTCTTTCTGCCCTTTATCGAGCCGCGCGGTGATGGTTGTCATCGCTTTCTTGAAAAGCTGGATAGGCTTTCCCTGCCTGGTGCCGCCGCTGTCGAGGTTGTCGGGGTCCACGGTGCGCATCTTCACTTCGCGGAGAAAGTCCGCGTGCTTGAGGAGGTCTTCGTTCTTGAAGTTCTTCCAATCGAGGTCCTTGTAATGAGCATAGATGCGCTTGAGGCGGTCGGACGCGGCCTGCATCCGCTCATTGTCCCCGTCGTGGTAAATGTAGAATTTGTCCGTGGTCAGTAGTTCCTCGAAGACGTTTTGATCCTTTTCGAGGATATGCTCGATGAGCCTGTCGGTCTCATTGACGAGGCGGCAGGTGGCGTCGGCGATTCTGTCCCCGCCAAAACGCTTCTCGTCCTTGAATATCGAAATCGCCGCCGGATAGCCGAAGAACTCGCGGAAGAACCGCAGTTTGCGGATAGGCGTCTGCGTCGTGTTCTCCGGGTAACTTTTGTCGTAGAGGACGGTATCAATGAGCCAGGTCGTGTCGCGGCTTTTCAAGAGGCGCAGGACTTCACGCTCATAGTCTTCCCTCGTGTTCAGCTTCCCGCCCGCTGCGGCGGCGGCGAGTTCAATGTCGGGCGCCTGGTCGGTTAGCGCGTAGGCGATGGCGTAACTGGCATCGCGCGGGGCAAGCATCCGGCGTCCGTATTGGTCGGCCGGCCCGGAGCCAAATTCCTGCCGATAGGCAAACTCCGTCGAAAGGATAAACGTCTGGATGAGCTTCTGGATGGCCTTGAGTTTGCCGAGCTTGGTTACGTAGGTCTTGGCAACGGCCAGATACTCCTGCGTTTCCGAGTCGGTCGGCGGACGTTGCAAAATCTGCATGGATAGCTCGCTCACGAGTTCCAAGAGCAGCTTGTCCGAGGGCATCCCGGCAGAATTTCGTTGCTTCTCAAAATCCTGCCCCCACTCACTCAGGCACTTCTTGATGATGTCAGAATAACGATCGCCCTGCCTGCGATTCTTCATCACCGTCTCGCGGACAATTGTCATCTCAGCAGCATCCGACTGTGTCCCCCCAGCAGGCTGACCTTTCGGTTTTACCTGCCTCAGTTTTTTCGCGGCTGACTTGCTCGGTTTGAACTTCTTTCCGCTTGCAACCATCTCGCGAATTTCCGGCATATAATCCCGGAGAATGGTCACCCGTCCCTGGATTGTCCGTTCATCGTTCCCGTAATAAAACCAAGTCCGCTCGCACAAATCCCGGAACTGGTCGTCGGACAGCTTCGAGTAGCGGTCGTCCTGGAGAAGGTCAGACACAGTGGCCTCGCCCTTTAATTGCGACAGCATGTTCTGGGCAACGTGGAAAGGAGCCTTCTTGTAAGTCTCCCCTTTGGCCAGCGTCTCTGGCGCCTTGAGTTGCACCTTTTTGAACGCCGGCAGCAGGGCTGCGTTCTTGCCGCCGTATATCTCTTCACAAATGTCGGCAATGTTTTCCTCGAGGAACTCCTGACGTTCCGCCAACGTGTCTTGCAGCCGGTCGTCGAGCGACATAATTTCATTGATGGCCGGGAGAAACTTGATGTTCCGCTTCACCAAGTCCTCCGTAATGAACTCGGCGGTCTTCTGCGCGTTGGTCAGCATGCTCGACAGATGCCCGCCCGTCAGATCCTCGTTCGCGTAGTATCTTACGCCGGATGTGTTCGGCAGGAGGAAGGGATTGGTCAGGCTGAGTCCTTGGATCTTGTTGCTGCCCAGGATGCCCGCCGCTTTTCCGCCGCGCTTGACCGTGGCTTTCTGTTCCAGCATCTGCTGAAACTTCGCATTGAAGATGTATTCGCTGATGAGCCATCGGCGGTCATAGGTGAATCCGGGTAAATTTTTATACTCGCCCGAGAACAGTTTTTCATGGTTCACGTAGTTGCCAAATTCGGGCTTCTGCAACTTGTCCTCCAGTGTTGAGGCTTTATGCGTGCCCAGTTCTTTCGCGAGCAGCGCCAGCACCGTGGCGCGCTCGTCGTCGCTGGGTTGTGTCTTGTTCTTGGGCGGCATTTGCTGGAAAAAGAGTTGCTCCTGCATCTTGTTGAGCAAATCGAGCCGCCGCGGCAAATCCATCTCGGCCAAGTTATCCAGCCTCACGTCGCCTTTGTGCGTCTCCGCGTCGTGGCACGAATAGCACTGGCTGTTCAAGACCAATGCGATCTTTTCCGGGATGAGGAAGGGCTGCGCGGGAGCGGACTTGCCATCTTGTGTCGCAGCCCCGCCGACGGGGCCTGCACCCAGCAGCACGGCGGCTATCCCTGCATGGAAAGTTGCCTTATTCATCGGGTGATTCCTCCGGGTTCTTCCCTGCAGGAGCCCATCCCCAGATCGGGATCGGCTTTTCCCGCTGGAGCACCAGGCTGCTCTTGAAAATCCCATGAATCTTCAGGCTCTCGGAGGCACCGGCGGGGATGGTCGTCAACATCAGCAACAGGAGGAGAGCTCCCAGAGCGCAGATTTGAAATGTCATTTTCTTTATAGGTTGGGTATTAGTCTCACTCCCGAATGGGGCGTGATCGGCAATCGACAAGAAATGAACCTATGCGAGGAACTGTTTGATGGCGCCTGCTTGATCCAACTTCAGGCGGGACATTTCGAGATCTAAGTCGCCATAGTGCTTGATCGGATTCCCGTGGGCATTGAGCAGGGTGGTATACCAATTGCCGATCGTTTTGTGACCTTCAGTGCCGTGGTAGGGCAGGCGGATGTAGCGGCCGGCTAGGTGGAGATTGCAATTGTCTCCCGCCAGGATGACGAAGGGTGCCTCGAAGCCCCAGCCGTGGTGGGTTTCACCACCTTCGGGGAAATACATGATCATCGTGTTGTCAAACATCGTGCCCTTGCCTTCGGGCTCTGCCTTGAGGCGCTCCACGATGCGGGCGACCTGACGCATGTGACCGATGCGGATGTTTTCGCGAATCTTGTCGGCGGGGACGCCGCCGTAACTTTCGTTGTGGCCGAGCGCGTGGATGGAGATGCGGTCCGCCTCATTGCCAGGCAGGCCTCGCACCGGCGTGGAAAGCTCGTCGATGGTGAAGGTGACCACGTTAGTCAGGCCGGTGATGAGGGCGGCAATGAGGATGTCCGTCATGGCCTGCTCTTTTTCCGGTGAAGAGGCGTTAGGGCCGCCATTGGCGTGGATCTTCCCAAGCTGGGGGATGTGCTTGGAAATGGAGCCAGCCATTTTCGAAAGCTTCAGGTTCCTTGCCTGGATGGCTTCGATGGAGCTGATGTGGCTGCTGAGTTTCTGTTTCTCGTAACCCTGGAGGACGCGCTCCTTGAAGGATTCCTCGCTTTCAAGAAAGTTGAGCATGGCGTTGTCGGAGTCCACGGAGGTGGGGTTGGTCACCGCGCGGAAGAGTTCGTTGAAGGCGGTCTGGGGATCTGCGTAGCAATAGTTCCTCTGGTGGGGGCCGGATGCGGAGTAGCCGGAGACGATGCCGGTGCGATACTTGGAATAGTCTCCCGTGAGCGAGAGTTCGATGTGTCCGAAGGGCGAGGGAAACAATTTCGCCAGCTCGAAATCAATCGTCGCGCGTTTGATGCCGCTCAGGGAGTTACGGTTGGATTTATATGCGCCCATCACGGAGGAGTAGGAATAGTGTCCGTTCTCGCTCATCATGCAGGAGAGTCCCTGCAGGAGGCAAAGGTTGGCCTTGTGCTTATCCAACGCCCGCAGATACGGGGGCAGTTCATGGTCACGGAGGTCCACTTCCAGCGACTGCTTCTTTTCCTCAAGGGCCTTGTCTTTGGCTGAGAGCGTGGGCAGGGCGACCTCGTTAGGGCGCTCACCGTTGGATTTACGAATGAAGATAAAACGCTTCGGCATGCCGGTTCCGGCGGCGGCGGCTCCGAAGGCCTTGAGACACGGTGTGAGGGAAAGGGCGCCTGCGCCCAGAGCCGTGGTTTTGAGAAAGTTTCTTCTGTTGTTCATGGTGTTATTTGTTGATCGTGGCGGGTTTGCGGTAAATGAAGGAATCGGAAGTCAGGAGCGAGACGATGACGGCATCGAAGCTGCCTCCGCTTTGGAGATAAGCCTGATCGGCGTCCATCAAGGTCTTGGAATCAGAGAGGACCTCGTTGCGGCCCAGAAAATAGCGGAAGGCATGACGAATGATGGACTGGCGAACTTTGGTGGATTTTCCGAGGCGCTCGGCCAGATCCAATGCGTTGCTCAGATCACCGTCCAAGGCGGGATCACCAGTTCCCTCAAGTCGGCCGACGGCGTTTACCGGCAGGGTCTTGTAGAGGTCGCGCAGGTCGGCCTGTGGGGGGCCTTTTTCGGGCATTTTTTTGACAAGGTTATCCGGGTGCTCAAGGGATTCCTCGGTGCGGAAGCGGCCGAAATCGTCATACATTTCAAAAGTGGTTCCGAGCGGGTTCATGCGCTCATGACATTTCCAACAGTATTCGGCCTGGGTAACTTTATCAAGACGCTGGCGCAGGGTCTTATGGTGGTCCTCAGGAATCACTGCATCCACGGTGACCGGGACGTCGGGAATGGTGCCGGCCAGCAGTTTTTCCCGGACCCATTTGCCGCGGCGGATCGGGTCGGTGGCAGTGTTTCCGGCAAACGCGATGAGCCAGGCGGGGTGGGTGAGCATTCCCTTGCGGTGCTCCATTTTGGCGGGCTGGGTGGCGGGGTAGTTCCAGTTGGTCATGTCGAGGTTGAAGCTTTTTGCCACCTCGGAGCCTCCGAGATTTTTGCCAGTGCGAGTCTTCGCAGCGCTGGGAACTCCAAAGACCGATGAGAATGGTGCGGTGACCGTGGGCCCTTTGCCAAGCCGTTGCGTGTAGTCAGTCATCATCCCTTGGAAGATCTTCACTTGATCCGAGCGGCCTCCGACTTTGCCGATCGCGTCGAGATTCAGGCCGGGCATGGGATTTTCTTTCAAGAAGGGAATATGGGGCTTCAACTTTTCCGCATCGAAGCTCTGCCAGTCTTTGTCCTTAAAGTATTCATAGATTTTGCGGATGAGTTCTGTCGCGGTGGTCATCTTCGCATTGTCACCACTGTGATAAACGAAAAACTCCTCCGTGGTTAGGAGGTGTTCCAAGACATGCTGATCATTTTTAACGATGAGCTCCACCAGCATGTCCGCTTCGCTAACGATCTGCCCGGCAGTATTGACGTAATTGCCGCCGAAACGCTTGTTGTCTTTGAAAATGGCAAGCATGCTGGGATAGCCGAAAAACTCGCGGAAGAAGCGCAGCTTGCGAATGGGGAGGTTGGTAAAACTGTCGCTCCCTAATTTCTCCACAGCCTCATCCACCACATAATACTGGCTGCGAACCTGGAGCATCCGTTCCACTTCGCGGCGGTAGTCTTCCCGCGTGTTCAGCTTCCCGCTGCTGGCAGCGGTCGCGAGTTCTTTGTCGGGACTGCTGTCGGTGAGCGCATAGGCCAGCGCGTAGCTGGCATCCCGGGGCGAGAGCATTTTCCGCCCGTGCTCGTCCGCAGTTCTTTCTCCGAACTCCTGACGATAAACGAAGTCGGTTCGGAGAATGAGGGTCTGAATGAGCTTGTCGATTGCCAGTTCGTTGCCGATTTTCTGAAAATAAGACTTTGTTAGAGTGGTGTATTCGGCCTTTTCCTGCGAGGTCGGAGCGCGCTCAATGATTTTGGTGAAAAGCTGATCCACCAGCTTATCAATGGCCTCGTCAGTCGTCTTCGTCTTTTCGCGCTCACCGCGGAATCCGTCGCTCCACTCGCTGACGCATTTCGCGATCACCGCGCTATAGGTGTCCCCGGCTTGCCGGTGTTTCAGCAGGGCGGTGCGCATCACGGCCAGTTCGGCATCGGCGGGAGGCTTGGGCGTGGCGGTGTTCGGCTGCGGTTGGCGCTTGAGCAGGTCCTCCAGGTAGCCGTGCATGAAGGCGATCCGCGTCTGGATGGTCCGCTCGTTGACGCCAAATTGGAACCAATCCCGTTCGCATTTGATGATCAGGGCGTCCTCGCTTTCCCCGTCTTTGAAGTTCCGGCGGAGGATGGCCCAAATCTCACTCAACTCATCATTGGAGGGTTTGGCCGTATCAAAGACCGGCTTTTTGAGCGGCTTGCCGTCGGGACCCTTGGCTACGGGCGGAGCTTCCCATTTCGAGGCGACAAACTTGGGCAGCAATGTCTCGTGCTTTTCTTTGAAGAGGTCGCGCAGCAACTGCTCAATGTTCGTATTCAGGTAAGTCTCGCGCGCCACCAGCGTCTTTTCATGCTCCCATTCCGGTGCCATGATCGCAGTCAACGCCGGCAGATAGGTCTTCTTTTTCGCGAGCGAGATGAGATACGCCGACACCTCCTTGGCATTGGTGATCATCGTGAGGAGATGCCCGCCATCCAGCGTCGTCGTGTCGTAGTAGCGGACGCCACTGTGGGTGGGTAAAAGAAACGGGTTGGTGAGATTTACCCGCACACCGTTCCTGCCGTTGTCTCCGATGACCTGTTGCCGTTTGCCGTCAATGTCGCGTTGGCCGACATAATCCAGCAGCTTGTTAAACTTCGCATCAAAAATGAATTCACTGATTAACCAGCGTCGGTCCGGAGTGAAGCCGGGGAGATCTTTGTATTTGCCGGAGAATAGTTTATTGTAATCGACCACGTTGCCATATTCCGGCATGCGCAGTTTGTCTTCGAGCTTGGAGGCGTTATGCGCCCGCAATTCCTTCCCAACCCATTCTGTCAGCACCCCCCGCTCGGCTTCGGAGGGTTGGGTTTTCTTTTTCGGCGGCATTTCACCCAGGAAGATCTGCTCCTGCGCGCGGTTCAGTAGATCGAGTCGCGCCTCCAGGGTGAGGCTTGGCAAATTATCCAACCTAACTTCGCCCTTCTGCGCGTCAGCATCATGGCAGTCATAGCAGTAGGTGCGCAGGAGTCCCTGAACAGGTTGGGGAGTCGCGAGGGCATTAGGGCTCTCGCCAGCGCCCAAAGCAGAGGCAATCGCAGTGAAGACCAGGATGACTGAAGCGGGCAGGAGTTTCAATTTTTGACAGCTGTTTTGACGGATGGAAATCCAGGTAGTGGGCCCCAGATTTCAGCGAGCAGCGCGAAGATTTCCGGCTCAGCCTCCATGAGTTCACCGGTCACGAAGGGGTAAAAATCATTCGAGCCGAAGTAAGCTTCCGTCATTTCGGCAAAGAACTCCTTTTGGTCTGTCAGCCCATAGTGTTCGCGCATTTTGCCAAGGCTGGTGCGGACAGACTTGTATTTCCCGCTCTGGCAGAATTTCTTCCAAGCCGCAGTCACGCGGGCATCCTCGAAACCAATCGTTTGATCATGAAAGCCATGGGCAAGTTCGTGCAGCACCACCCAGGGCATGCGAAGATTTTCTTCAGGGGAAAGGAAATCTTCCACATTCGGAATGTGAACGCACTTCGCCAGCTTCTCGCTATAACCCTTCTCCTTGAGCCAGTCGGCGTCGGGATGATACTGCATGCCGTCCAGGGCACCATAGTTCAGATCGAGTTCGATGGGGATCGCCCGTAACTTTGCGAGCGATTTTTCAGGCACGACGGTGGTGATCGCGACGAGGCGTGCCTGCAGCAGTTTCAGTGCGCGTTCACCCACCGCCGCACTTTCCCCGTGCAGCAGGCGATCATCCACGCGCACGGTCCAGCCTTCGATGTTGCGGATGGTATGAGCCGTCGGCAGCGGAGTTTTGTCCGCCGCAAACAGGGCGACCGCCAGTAGGGTGAGGAGGGAGGTGAGAATAGATTTCATGGTTGGATCAGCGGCAACGATTGCCTGAGGCATTCCGCTGACAGCAGAGTCAAAGTTAGCTTAAGGCTTCGCAAGTTTCAGATACTCGACGGCGTAGCGCTGGCCGAACTTGCGGGCATCGGGAGCATCGAAGTGGAGGGCTTTTTTTCCTAATCCATCCGCGCTGACCAAGCCGCAGAGGGGGATCTTTTTCGATGCGACGGCCAGCGATTCATTGATGGAGTCGTTGGTTTTATAACCGTGAATCAATTCGCCCAGCACCACCGGAACCTGCTCTGCCTGAAGCTCCTTGCGCAATTGGCCGATCATGACATCAAGCCGCTCCGCATAGCTTGCTACCTTATCCGGGCTGCCACTATCGGATTCGCCCTGATGCCAGAGGATGCCAGCGAGCTTGCCGTGCTTCATGGCTTCCTTGGTGCGAGCAACGGCCGCGTTGTTGAGAGCACCTCCCTGCTTCCACTGATCCAAGCTGGTGCTGCCGACCGCACAGGGGATAAGTCCGATGGATGCATTCGGATTGGCCTTAAGGATCTCCCGCGCAAACTCCGAGCCGGGGCCGACTCCGGCAGCCCCCGGTTTGTCGAAGTGCAGCGGGTCCTTGGCAGGCACCCATTGCAGATCCTTGGTGAGCATAAAGATATGGGGATTCGCCACCTGATCCTGCGGCTCGACCTTGCCGCGTCCTGCCATGTTGGACTGTCCGATCAGTAAGTAAAGTTTCATCTGCGCTGGCGCGGGATCAGCGAAAGCGGGGAGGCACATTAGGGCGAGCAGAAGCAGCGCGAATTTCATGGAATAGGAAGGGTTGGCAGGCGACGAGTCGGATCGCTGGATTGCGGGCAAGTTATGCGTCAGAAGTTGAATCGTCCAGGGCTGATGGTGGTGGAATCAATCCCGAAGTGACTACAAGAGGTATTCGCGTTCATAATGGGTGAATTCAAAAGAATGCGGAGCAGCCCGCTGGGCTGATCTGGAAAAGTTGAGTATTCCACTTGATGGGCCCTCCTTATGAAAGCAGTCCAGCGGACTGCTTACACATTCGCTCGAAATCACCTGTTTCCCAAATCCCACGGATGCTAAGTTGGGCTGGCGACCAAGCGGGCCGCCGCGCGTTCCCGCCTGACGGTGGACCAGGCTTCGGTAATCTCCGCCCCGGTTAGCAAAATGATGGCCGAATAATAAACCCACATCAGGAAAACCATGAGTGAGCCCGCGGCCCCATAAGTGCTAGTGAACGTTTCTCGTCCCAGATACCAACTCAGCGCCAGTTTGCCAGCTTCGAATAAGATACCGGTGAACAGGGCTCCGGCCCAGACGTCTTTCCAGGGAAATTTTACGTGGGTCAGGCCGCGAAAGACGAGCGCAAACAGGATGACTTCCAGCAGGGCGCTGGAGGCCACGCCAGTCCAAGCCCAGACGTCCACCGGAAGTTCCAGCATACCACCAAGCCAGCCATGCAGCGCATGAAACAAGGTGCCGAGCACGAGGGAGGTCATCAGCAGGAAGCCAATCACCAAGACCATTCCCAGCGAGAGCAGGCGCACGCGGATCAGGTGCTTCCAGCCGGAAATTTTCTTCGCTGGAGCGGGCGTGGATTCGTGCCAGATCGTGTTCAGGCAGGAGGTGAGTTCGGTAAATAAACTGGTGGCTCCAAAAACGAGCGTCGCAATGCCGATGATGGTAGCCCACATGCTGTGTTGCGGATGCGCTGCGCTTTCGATCATGCTGTCGATGGTGGCGGCGGCATTGGGTCCAATGGTGCTGAAGAGTTGCTTGTCCAATTCGACGCGCACCGCTTCCTTGCTAAAAACCGCGCCCGCAATCGACGTGGCCAGCATTAGCAACGGAGCGATGGAGAACATGGCGTAGTAAGCCAGCGCAGCCGCCAGCCGAGGCACGTCATCCGCCAGCCAACCGTTCACGGCTTTGGAGAAGACCTGCAGGACCATCAGGCGTTTTGTGATTTTGGCAGGGAGCGTGGAAATAAGCCTGACTATAAAAAAGTTACGATTGCAGCACCACCTTGATTTTCCCTGCCTTCATGCCGGCACCGGGCAGCGCATCGGATAGCGTGGTCATGGGGACTGGCGGGGCGGTTGGCGTTGGTGGGGTGGGTGCTAGATTCCCGGAGTCGGCCTCCAAGGCGGCTCGCAGGGCTCCTTCCACCATTTGACCACAATGAATTTTCATGGGCGGCAGCGCGCCCATGGGGCCATTGAGATCCTCGGCGGTCAGTTGCCGGGCTTCTTCCAGCGATTTTCCCTTCAGTAATTCCGTCGCCACACTGGCGACGGCTATGGCGGTCTGACAGCCGAAACTCTGGAAGCTGGCCCGATCGATCACCTTCTGCCCGTCTTTATCTGTAAATTTTAACCACAAGCGCACCATGTCGCCACAGTCAGCGCTGCCCATCGTGCCCACGGCATCGGCGTCCGTCATTTCGCCCATGTTCTGGGGATTCGCGATCGCATCGCGCATAATTTCTTCGTTCATTTTTTGCTTTCTCTTTTATTTTCTAACTCACTCACTCCATCTCCAAATTGTAGCGCGGCACGGACTGGTCGATGTCGCAGCTCCAGGCGTCGATCCCGCCCGCCAGGCATTTGGTATTCGTGAACCCGTGACCGATGAAGTAGGCGGCCAGATCCAGGCTGCGATCTCCCTTGTGGCAGTAGAGCACGAGGGCCGTGTCCTTGGCGGCGGTGGCGAAGAGTTGCTGCATCAGTTCCTGCGTCATGAAAGTATCGCCCGCCAGATGCACGGCCTCGTGTTCCTCCCGGCTGCGGACGTCCAGGAGTTGTGGCGGGGTCTGGGTTTGCATCATTTCCGCCAGCGCTGGCGGGGATAGTTGCATCTGGGCATCGTTATCCCGACTGGCCTCCAAGTGGGCCACCACCAGGGTGGGATCCAGTTGCTCGTTGCGCTCACAGACTTGGGCCAACGTCTCGGTATCGGCAAAGCCACAACTGCGGCAGCCGCCGATGTGGTATTTGGCAAAGAGGGCGCGTCGAGCCCCGGCATACGTGGCAAGCACGTCGGCCATGGTCATGTCGGGGGTGATTTTAGGTGGGAGTAGAGCGGACATTGGGAAAAGAGAATCTGCTAAAAAGGGACTTTCCAATCAGCGGAGAGAACCTAGGATAATTCGCAATCTCAAAACCGAAATCGAAAATATCATCCGATGGCAGCTCCTTCCAACTCTCCCAAAATCTATCTTTGGCCCAATCTCATGACGGCCGGGAACCTGTTCTGTGGATTCTGTGCCATCATGAACATCCTGACTTACTGGATGGAGGAAGGTAAAGCCACTAGCGTTCCCACCTACGCCCACTATTACTGGGCCATCGGCTTGATTCTCGGGGCCTGCCTGTTCGACGCGCTGGATGGCCGCATTGCGCGCATGGTCGGGGAGGAATCGCCCTTCGGACGTGAGTTCGACTCACTGGCCGATACGGTTTCCTTCGGGGTTGCTCCAGCCTTGTTAGTGCACGATGTCGTGCTGCGGGATATCAAAGGGGACCACATCGGGTGGTTCATTTCCTTCTTCTACCTGCTCTGCGGCACCATGCGCTTGGCACGATTCAATTGCACTGCTGCGGCTGGTCCTAGTGCTGGGGCCTCCAAGGATTTCCAAGGGTGTCCCATTCCTGCGGCCGCGGGTGTCATCAGTTCGCTGACATTGCTGCTACTTGATCTTTATGAGAAAGAACAGCAAATCGGAGCCTGGAAATATGCCCTCGTGGTGGTCATGATTATCCTCAGCCTGTTGATGTTCAGCAGCGTGCCCTACCCAAGCTTCAAGGGCCTCGGTTGGAAAACCAAGCGTTCCTTCCCCTGGGTTCTCGGAGCCATGCTCGTGCTCATGCTGGTCGTGTGGAAACCCAAAATCATGTTCCCCACCCTCTTCCTGGGGTATCTTTTCTACGGACTCATTCGCCCATGGGTCTCCAAGCGCTGGATCAAGGAGATCGAGGAAGATGAAGACGAGGAGGAGGTGCAACCCGCCGGACCGACTTCGGGTAATCCCTTGCCGTAGGCGCATCACGCTGAGACGCGTTGGCAGGAAAAAGTTCGCAACCTTGCCGCCCGTGAGCGGTTCAAGCATTGAAGCGATTTCTTCAGTCGTCTTCCAATACTATTGATTGAGCCATGAATTTCAAATTTGCCCCGCTTGCCGCTGCCGTCACTGCCGTTTTAGGAATCGGTTGGCTCCTGGCCTCCTCTGGCACCACCCCACCGACCGTAGTGCCCTCGGCGGTCAATGGTATCCCGGTGGTCGAGCACGTAATTTACCTCTCGGTGGATGCCCTGCGTGGAGATGCTCTGGAAACGATTCTGAATACCCGGCCCACGCAATATCCCAGTTTCAAGCGGTTGCGGGACGGCGGGGCCGCAACTTTTCGAGCGCGGACGGATTATGGGTTCACCGAGACCATCCCGAACCACTCGACCATGGTCACAGGGCGGCCCGTTTACGAACCAGGGACGACCACCCAAGCAGGGATCATCGGACATGGGCAAATTAATAACACCGGTGCCGGGGTCACGGGGGTTACCAGTGTCATTCACAGGTTGGGCGGCAATGGCGCGGCTTCCACTTATAAAAGCAGTGTCTTCGATGTGGTGCACGAATCCGGGCGCCCGACCGCTTTCTTCTTCAGCAAGGACCGGATTTTTTTCCTGGTCCGAAGTTACGATAGCACTTATGGAGCGGACAGCACCGGAGTGCCAGGGGTCGTGAATCCTGCGAAAAATAAAATCGACCGTGCCTCCCCTAGCACCGGTTTCCCCGCCAACGCTTCCGCAGTGGGGGAGGTCTTCGTGACCGACGCCAACACGAACGGGTTGGCGGCCTTCACGATGCTGCATTTCATTGATCCAGATACCTCGGTCCACAGCACTGCGCTCACGACGACCACCCCGCCTGCCGCCCTTTCCAGCTATGAGAGCGCCATCCTGGCTTGCGACACCAGTCTGGGAAAAATTTTCGCTTGGTTGGACTCGCATCCAGCGGATAAAGCCTGCACCACCCTTATTGTTTCAGGGGATCATGGGGGCATCGGCGGTGTTACCAATCCTCACGGAGACGCCACCCGGGTGGAGAATTTCACCATTCCCTTCTTCATGACGGGGCCGGGCTTTGCCGCAGGATCCAACACTTACCAATATTTCACCAACCGCACTGATCCGGGGACGGTGCGCTCACCAGACCTTCTAACCACGCTGCCGAATCCACCTCTCCGCAATGGCGACATGGCCAACCTAGCCACCACGCTGCTTGGACTGCCAACGGTTCCTGGTTCCTATTTCAAGCCGCTGCTCATCAACCCGGACACCACCAGCATTATTTCCATCACGCCCACCGCTGGCGGATCCCACGAAGTGAAATGGCCGCTCTCCGCCACCGGTTATCGTTTGGAAACCACCACCAATTTGCAGGCTGGGCCGTGGACCCTGGTGAACACCTCCCTCACCGCCACGCCCGATTCCAACGTGCACACGGTTACTCCCTCCGCTGCCAAAGCCTTCTTCCGATTGAAGAAAATGTAGCGTCGCGCGGATGCGCTCAGGCGCTCAGGACACGGTCGCCTCAGCGCCAACCGCGTTCAGTGATGGCATTCTAATTGACCGACTTCGGCCGCCGCGCATGATCGTGGTCATGATGAATGCGATTAAATTTACCTGCTGCTGGCTCGGAACCGTCTGTGCCCTGCTGCCCGCCAAGGAGTTGGATGGCGTGTATGCCCCTGTCAACACGCCGTGTCCCACGGTGGAGGAAGCGATCAAGAAAATGACCGTGCCGGCGGGCTACGAAGTGCGGAATTTTGCCTCGGAGCCCATGATCATTAACCCGGTGGCGATGACGTGGGATCATCGGGGCCGACTGTGGGTCGTGGAGTTGTATGAATATCCGAAGGGAGCCAAGGAGACGAATGATTACCAAAAGACCGCCACTGACGAAGTCTGGCATCCCGTCGTGAAATCGGGCGTGGGCAACGGGCGGGATCGGGTGATTATTTTGGAAGACACCGACAACGACGGCAAGGCGGACAAGCGCACCGTTTTCGTGGAAGGTCTCAGCCTGGCCACCGCCATCCTTTGTGGTTACGACGGCGTGTTCATCGGTCAGGCACCCAACATGTTTTTCTTCCGCGATACCAATGGCGATGACAAGGCGGACGAATACAAAACCGTGCTAACCGGCTTCGGCTTGGAAGACCGCCACGAGCTGCTGAACAGCTTCACCTGGGGCCCGGATGGCTGGATGTATTTCACGCACGGTGTCTTCACGAACTCCAAAGTCCACCGCCCCAGCGTGCCGAAGGAACAGGGAAATAAGCTGGATGCTGGGATCTATCGGGTGAAATTTGAGAATACGTCTCTTAAGTCTCTTCCGTCCCTTGAGTCCTCTAAGTCCCTTCCGGAAGGGACTAAAGGGACGGAAGGGACACAAGAGACGAAAGGGGCTACCGTTACTGGCCCTACTGCCGTCTTCCACGAAGTCTTCTCCGATGGCACCAGCAATCCCTGGGGCTGTGATTATGATGCCGCTGGAAACTGGTTTGTGGAAGCCTGCGTGATTGACCACTTGTTCCACATGGCACCGGGCGGGCTTTATCAACGTCAGGGCGGGGCACCGGAGAATCCGTATGCTTACGAATTGCTCCCCAGCATCGTGCAGAAGGATCAGCCGAAACATTTCCGAGCCGCGTATGCTGGCATCCAAGTGTATCAAGGCGGGCGCTATCCGAAGGACACGGAGGGGCATTTGTTCTTTGGAAACATTCACGATAACGCCATCCACGAAGAAGCTGTGGAGCCCGTGGGAGCCACGTTCAAAGCCAAACCCATCCGCGATTTCCTGCGGGCAAACGATGGTTGGTTCCGTCCGGTTAGTATCCAAACGGGACCGGATGGTTTCCTCTGGGTCATGGACTGGTGCGATAAATACCCCTGCTACCAAAACGCCCAAGCCAATCCCGAAGGCGTGGACCGGGAGAATGGGCGGATTTGGCGAATCGTGCATAACGTCATGCCAAATCCAATTATACCTACTCAGCCCATTCCCCAGGCGACGTCATCGACCGAACCAGGAGTTAGTAAAAATATTCAATATCTGCCACTGCCACGCAACGATTCTTCGCGAATGGAGGCTCAGATGGATTTCCAAAAGAAAACTTCAGCTGAACTAGTGGCAGCCTTGAGTAGTCCGAACAGTTGGATGCGCAGAAGAGCGTCGCAGGCAGCTATCGAGCGAAATAATCCTGACGATTACACTGCGATCAGAAAATTCGTAGAAGATACAAACAATCCAGACGCCTACCGGGTTCAAGCATTGGGCTGCTTCAGTGCCTTGATGAAAAAGCGAGGACGCGAGTCCGCAGAGGATGATTTTAGATTTCCGCTGAAGAATCTATTCAAGGAACAGAACCCCCTAATCACCCAGACTGCGCTTTGGTTGATGGGCGATTCTTTACCACTCTCCAAATCGTTTCCTGAGTTTTACGTGGAGTTGCCGTCATTCGATGAACTCCTGCCAGATGACCGAAATCTCAATAGCGTTACAGCACTGGCAACAGCTCTGCGGCAATATAACACGGGGGCGCTTACCGGAATTAAAAGCAAAAGTATAAGCCCAAATATGACAATGCAACTGTCAACGCTTCTCAAGATTGGTTTAGTCCCTGGCGATCCGCTCACACCATTCAAAATATGGATGGCTCTGGAACCAGCCTTGGCAATGTCGCCAGAGCGATATCTAAATTTACTAGCGAAACAATCCACCACCACCAAACCCCTTTCCCTAATCCTAACCTACAAATCCGCCCGCCGCATCACAGATACTCGCAGCGCGGAGAACATGGATTTGCTACTGAAATTCCTCAACGACATTAAGTCGGATGACGAACTTGTGGCGCGTGCGTTGGACGGAATGCTCAAAGCGCAGGAGGCGGGCGCGGTGAAACCTGCCAAGACTGATCCCGCTCCGTTCTTTGCGGCATGGGCCAAGAGCGCGAATGCGGATGTGCGAAATTTCTCCTCGCGACTTGCCACGATCTGGGGCGATCCGAATGCCATCGCTGGCTTGATGGGGCTCGTGTTAGACGAGAAGGCGGACGAGGGCAAACGAATCGATGCCATTCAGACTGTGCGTAAACTCAAGAGCGATGCCGCCAAGGCTGGCATCCTGAAATTGCTGGGCACGCTGGACAAAAAGGCATCCGAGAAACTCACTGTGGAAACGCTGCGAGCCGCCGCAGAGCTTGGCGGCATGGATTTGGCCACGGCCATTCTGAAGGCCTGGAGCGGCTACTCTCCCGCGCTGAAATCCGCCGCTGCGGAAGTCATGATTTCCCGGGCCGACTGGGCGGAAAAACTGTTGGATGCCGTGGAAGGCAAATGGATTGCCAGCCAGCAAATCCCCGCCTCCGAAGTCCCCGTAACCGCCCGACGCTACTTCGCCACGCAACCCAATGCGGAACAAAAAGCACGTGCCACCAAGTTGCTAGGCGTCTGGAATGAAACTAACGCCGACACCAAAGCGCTCATCACGGCCAAACGCAAAGCCGCCCTAATTGGCGAACCGAATTTGGAAAACGGCAAAGTGATCTTTACCGCCACCTGCGCCACCTGCCACAAGTTCCATGGCGGCGGACAGGAAGTGGGGCCGGAGTTGATCGGCAGTGGTCGCAGCAGCTTGGATGCGTTGCTGAATAACATTGTCGATCCCAATCAAATCATCGGTAACGGTTACGAAAACGTCATCGTGAACACCAAGGATAACCGCACCCTGGCGGGCCGCGTGGTGGAAGACACGCCCACTCAAGTCACGTTGCTGGGTATCGGAGGCCGACGCGAAGTCGTGGCGCGGGGCGACATCGCCAAGCTGGAAAATACCCACCAAAGCCTCATGCCCATGGGCTTCGGAGCCTTGCCAGATGACATCTTCCGGGACCTCGTCTGGTATCTGCTGGCCCCGCCGGAGGAAGGTAAATTGACCCCGGAAAAGAAAGCCGCCATGGCCGCACCTGTCACAGAAATCACCGCGCCACCTGCCGCCAAGAACGAGAAACAGTATCCCAAAATCGACCTGGAATCCGTCAGCCTGTGGAATCCAGAATGGAAAGTTACCGCTCCGAATTTCGAAGGCACGCCCGTGAAGCTAGGCGAATTTTCAGGACGGAAGAACATCCTGCAAATGCATCCCTTTCCAGACAAGACCACGCCATCCAAACTAACCCGCAAACTCACCGTGGACGCCACCAAGCCCGGTAAATTAAAATTTGCCGCAGCCTCGAAGGATCAATTCGACTGGGAACTGCGTGTGAACATTGATGGGAAAGAAGCCAAGCGCCAGACCATCGGCCCGAAGGAAGGTCGGTGGCACGAAGTGGAAATTTCCCTGGAGCCATGGAAAGGCAAGACCGTGGAAATCAGCCTGGAAAACCACGCCAACGGCTGGGCCTGGGAGTTCAGTTACTGGAGTAATATTCGGGTGGAATGAGCGGAATATTACTCCAAAGTTCCGTGCTTGCGAGGCGGGGTGGGGCAGTCTAGGAAGAGGGTATCCACTTCATCCAATCCATTCTAACACTCCCCTGACATGCCCGCCAAAGCCAAATCCGCCACCTCGCCCAACATCTGGGCCATCGTGGGCACGGACGAACTCAAGGTGAAAGAAGCCGCGCAACAGCTCACCCGACAACTGGTGCCGCCAGAAGCAGGAGATTTCGGGCTGGAAGTCGTGGACGGAGCGGCGGATAATGTCGATCACGCGGAACGCATTATTTACCGGGTGCTGGAAGATCTGCAGACCATGCCATTCTTCGGTGGGGATAAGGTTGTCTGGCTGAAAAGCGCCACCTTCCTAGCTGACAACGTGACCGGTCGTTCAACCCGCACGCTGGAAGGATTGGAAAAGCTGGGCAAGCTGCTCCTGGAAGGGTTGCCGGAGAATACAAAATTTATCCTAACCGCCACCGATGTCGATAAGCGACGCTCATTTTACAATGTGCTCAAGAAGGCGACCAATTTGGAAGTCTTCGATGTAATTGACACCAGCAAACAGGGCTGGGAAGGCCTCGTGATGCGGCTCGTGGAGGATCGGGCCGAAGAGTATCAGATGCGGTTCGAGCCTGCGGCCTTGGAGTTGTTTGTCATGTTAGCAGGAGAGCATACCCAGCAAATCGACAACGAGTTGGCCAAACTCGACCTCTATGTCGGCAAGGATCGGGCGGTCACGCCAGACGATGTGCGCATGATCGTGTCCCAAACGAAGAATGGAATCATCTGGGACTTGGGCGATGCCATCGGGGCCAGACAGTTGCCACGAGCACTCAAAGTGCTGGAACAGTTGCTGCATCAAGGGGAAAACGCCATCGGTATCCTGCTGGCGGCCATCGTTCCCCGAGTGCGAAATTTATTCCAAGCCCGGGAGTTGGCGGAAGTGTATGGAGTGAAGAACATTTCCAGCTACCCCAGCTACGTGCAAAGCTTGGAGCGCTTGCCCGAAGAAATTCGCGAGGGGTTGCCCATGAAGAAGGATGGCACGGGGATCAACGGTTTTCCGCTGTTCCTAGCCGCCAAAGAGATGGGGAAATACACCGCGCTGGAGCTGCGCGCAGCGCTGGAAGAATGCCTCAAGGCGAATCGACGGCTGGTAACGACAGCGTTGGATCACGACGTGGTCTTGAACCAATTGCTGATCCGCATTCTCAGCCAACCGGCACGCAAACCAGCCCCAACGCGCTAATGGATTCACCTGCGAAACGCAAAATTTACTATCAATGCCAACGCTGCGCCAATTGCTGCAAATGGCCTGGCGACGTGGTTCTCTGGGATGATGAGATCACCAGAATAGCCGAATTTCTAAAGCTGCCACGAAATGAATTCATCGACCGCTTCACCCGGCTCAGAGCGAATCGCACCGGGCTGTCGTTGATCGAAAAGCAAAATGGCGAGTGCATTTTCCTGGAAGGAATCAATTGCCAAATCAATCCCGTGAAGCCGGAGCAGTGCAAAGATTTCCCCAATAAATGGAATTTCCCCGGCTGGCGGGACCGCTGCGAGGCGATTCCAGTGGAGATCGATTGATGCCGGTAATCATTTTCGAAAACGCTGACCAACCCACAGATCCCCGCCCGTGCTCCCAGAGGCATAGGCTTGCGGTCGCACGCCTCGGCGGATGTCCACCATGGCTGAAAGAATTTCCATCACGAAGGTGGCAGAACCAAGCACCAGTCCTTTCACCAGCGCGGCCTGCCTACTCTGGAGGAAAGTGGCTAGAGCCGATGATTTCGATTGATCGGCTGCTGATATCCCATCCACGAGGTCCTGGTAAGATGACGCCGATGTAGGCTCGGTAATGCGTGCTAATCCTTGTTTACTCTCCATATTTCCAACAGCAGCACTGCCAACCCCAGAAAATGGATAATCCACCGCTGCGGTCACAATCCCGGCGCGCACTGGATTCAGATCAATATAGGCTGCTACGATGTGCAGCGGATTGGAGCCTTCATCTCGGGACTCAATCACAACGCTCTTAAATCGTTCCGTCCAGAGCGTGCCCTTGGTGTCGTGTCGGCGGTTATACCACATGGTGAAGCGTTGTTTCAACAACTTCATGAAGATCGAGAGATCATGCATCCGCCCGAGGTGCAAGGCAAGTTCCTCCTCCCACAGGAGCTTGGTATTTCCAGTGTTAAGGCCATTAAACAAGCTCTGAAGTAGGTCGGCAGGTTCGGACCCATAGAGATCCTGGACCCGCTGGATGAGATGCGCTGGACGAAGCGCGGCATCCGCAGCGGATTTTTCAGGCACGCGCACCAGGAGGTGAAAATGATTGCTCATGAGGCAGAAGGTGAGGATTTCCACCCCACAGTAATTGGCCACCCGAGGCAGAAGTTCGAGGAGAAAAGTCTTCTCTTCCAAGCCCAACCAAAGCTGGCCTTGAGTGACACGGCAAACAATGTGATAGCAAGCTGATTGGCGGATGATTTTAAGGCGAGGACGACGCATGATAACGAGACGATTGCAGAGAGTGCCGCTCTTGTCAAGCAATAAGGGGACTGTCCCCATAATTCTTGGCCCCGGGGCGTTTCCGTAATTGGGGGGGGCTAGCGTTTCATGATGATGACTAGCAGGGCTGCGATGGCGAAGGCCAAGAGGGACCAGGAGAGGCCGCTGCTTTTCATGGAGGGGAGGGGGGATGAAGTTTTCATGGTTGCTGGTTCGACGTGGGGCCGGAAACGTTTATTCACTGGCATTGACGTGGGCTGAGAATGGCTTTTGATTGGCGGATGGAAAAATCCGCGAAAGACTTTTTATTCGACCTTCTGACGACGGCTTCACCGACTGGCTTTGAAATTGCCGGGCAACGGAAATGGGCGACGTATGCGCGTCAGTTTGCCGATTCGGTGGACAATGATGCGTATGGCACGGCTTGGGCAACTTTGGTGGGAAATGGAAAATCTGAGATCAAATTGATGCTGGAGGCTCATGCGGATGAGATCGGATTTATGGTCAAGCATGTGACGGCTGAAGGGTATTTGCACATTGATCGAATCGGTGGATCGGATCATGCGACGGCCCGGGGACGCAGGGTTATTTTTGAGGGCGACAAGGGACCAGTGAAGGGAATCATTGGCAATACGGCAATCCATATCCGGGATCGGACGGGTGGGGAGAAGGCTCCGGAGGTGCATGAGCTTTATGTGGATGTGGGAGCGATCAATGCCAAGGAGGTGGCGAAACTGGGGCTGCGGATTGGGCATCCCGGGGTTTATGCGGATACGCCGGAGGAGTTCGGGCAGGGACGCATCGTGGGACGAGCGTTGGATAACCGGATCGGCGGATTCATTATTGCGGAGGTCCTGAAGCGGTTGAAGAAGCAGCGCACGAAGCTCAATTGCACCGTGGTGGCGGTGAACGCGGTGCAGGAGGAGATCGGCGGCTACGGTGCGCAGATGGCCACGCACCGTTTGTTCCCTGACGTGGCGTTATGTCTGGATGTGACCCACGCGACGGACACGCCAGGCATCGATAAGACAAAACATGGTGCGGTGACACTTGGTGGTGGGCCGAGTATTACTCATGGGAATGCCTGCCATGCCAATGTGGTGCAACGACTTATCAAGGTGGCGGACAAGGAAGCGATGACGATTCAGCACGAATCCTCTTCGCGCTTTACGGGCACGGATACGGACAGCATTTACGCGGTGCGGGAAGGGGTGCCGAGCGCGCTCGTTTCGCTACCGCTGCGTTATATGCACAGCGTGGTGGAGATGGTGGACTTGAAAGATGTGGAGAAGGTGATCGAGTTGATGACCGCCTTCGCTTTGAGCATTAAGCCGGGCGATAGTTTTGGACACAAACTTTAACACGATAACATCTATGCAAGTCGAACGAGTAAAATACATTCTGTGGGCGGTTGATATGGCCCGGGCCGTGCGCTTTTACAGCGAAGTCTTTGGAGGCACCGTGCTGAAACAAAATGATGTCATCAGCGAGGTGGAAGTGTGCGGTGCGATCATCGGGATTCATGGCGGGGGCGAGGGTGGTAAAATTTGGACGGGGCTTAGTTTCCAAGTGCCGGACGTGATCGTGGGGGCGGCGGAGATTGTGGCGCATGGTGGCACCCTAACCAGAGAGCCTCAGCCAGAAAACGGGGAACCGCCGCATCTGGCAATGTGCGTGGACCCGGAGGGCAATGAAATCATGCTGTCACGCAAACGGAGTCACTAGCCAAAAGTAAGCAGTGGCACCTCGTTGTCCGTCGGGTTCACCACTCTAGTCTGCTGCAACCGCCGTCAATCTTGACGACGCGGATCTGGGTGCCGATACGTTCCTTCATGGCTTCGACGTGAGAAATTACACCGATGGTTTTTCCGGTATCACGGAGATTTTCCAATGCGGACATGGCGATTTCGATAGTGTCGGCATCGAGGGTGCCGAAACCTTCGTCGATGAAGAGGGAATCGATTCGTGAACTCCCTCCAGCGAGCTCAGAAAGCCCCAGCGCAAGTGCGAGGCTGACCAGGAAGCTTTCTCCGCCGGATAAACTTTTCATCGCTCGCGTCGTGTCCGCCTGGTAGTGGTCCACGATTTCCAGTTCCAGTTCGTCCGTGCGTTGGTTATCACATTGGAGTGAGTAGCGGGGGTTGAGGTGGGTTAAATGACGGTTTGCCAGCAGGACCAAACGTTCCAGCGTGAGCCCTTGGGCAAACTTCGCGAAGACGAGGCCAGTAGCGGATCCAATGAGACTGCTCAAGCGCCCCCAGCGCTCGCGGTCCCGCTCTGCTCCGGAAATCTCGGCAGAAATTCCAGCATGTCGGGCACGCTCAGAGTCATCGCGTGCCAAGTGTTCGATGGCAACTGCAAGCTGCCCTTGCCTCGTGGCTTGAGTGCTCTTCCGTTCGGCCACCGCGGCTTCCAGGTCAGTGTGAATCCGTGCATCTGCCAAAGCTTCGGGGGTTAGTCGAGCCCGATCCTGACCAAGTTTTTGCTGCCGGGTGGTCAGCGCGATCGCTCGGTTTTGCAGCGTGCTCAACTGGTCCTCAGCAGCGCGCACGGTGGCTGCATCCAGAATGGCAGCCTCTAATCCCTGAATACCGGAAAATCCGGCTTCACAGACAAGCACCGTTAGGGTTGACTCCTGAGCCGCTTGCTTGGTCCGGGAATCTTGCAAGGCGGTGAGTGCTTCCTGGATTCGTTGCTGCGCAGTAGTTAGGGAAAGCTGAGCTTTTTGATGAGCGGCGGTTGCTTTTTCCTTGTCGCTGCGGGCGGTGGCGAATCGCTTGTTGAAATCCAATTCTGTGGTGGCGACGGAATTTTTCCCAAATTTCAGTTCCCGCTGGAGCACCAGGGCTTCGTGGAGGTGCTGTGCTTTTTGCTCTGCGCTGATCAATGCTTCCAACTCTGGTTGCGCGATAGTTCGTTGCGCCTGCTTTACTTCGATGACCGCTTGGAGATTGTCGCGGTTTCCGATGAGCGCGCGAAGTTGTTGTTGTTTGTCCTCGAAAGCCTTCCTTCGCGTTTCCAAACGTCTGACGGCAGCGGTTGCTTCCACGAGAGAGGTTGCGCTTTCTGCGGCTGGCGACAGCGTGTCTTGGGTCAACTGGGTGATGGCGGCCACCGCTTGAAGCTCGGCTGCGTGTTTCGTGACAGTGGCCGATACTGCCTGCTGCGCGTTTTCTGCCTGTGTTACTGCGGTAGCCTGTGCCAAACGTTGGTCCTGCCAAACGCGCTCGGCTTTGGTGGCGGCTTGGATTTCGTTCGCCAACGCCTGTTCAGCTGCGCGGATGTCTTGAACGCGTTTAACGAGCGCGCCATGAGCGACCGTTTGTGCTTGCAGCAGCGAAGTTAGGTTGGTGGCATCGGCTAGCGGGATCCCGGCGTTCACGGCTTCCCATTGCGCGGAATTTGCTTCGAGTTGCTGCTCGGCTAGCTTAACTGCGGCGGCACTACTGCTGCCCTGGGTCTCCGCGCGAGTCGCGGCTTCGCGTGATTCCTGCAACGTTTGTTGCAGCTTCTTTAAATCCGTTTCAGACTGCTTGAGAGATCGCTTCAAATTGCCGATCTCGGTGGTGGGCACAGCATCGGGGTGGGCGTAGGGATGATCCAACGAGCCACACAGCGGGCAGGCTTCATTGGATTTCAGATTGGCGCGCTGAGATTCCAGCGTCTCCACGCGCTCGGCAAATGTCAACGCGGCCCGCCGAGCCTCCACCAAAGCAACCGCTTGGGTTTCCAGCTGCGTCTGGGTTTGGATGGTCGTTCTCAATTCCAACCAGGCTGCACGGGTAGCCTTAAGGGCCGTTTCCTGTTCGTGATGTTGTTGCTGGAGCTTAACACGTTCGGAGTAAATCCGTTGCAGCTCGGACAGTTGGCGTAAACGTTGTTCCGCCGCGTCGCGTGCCGCCTCCCAAGCGGTCGTCGGCTTTGCTTCCTGCAACGCGGCCAACCGTTGCTGAGTCTTGGTTCCAGCAGCGAGCGATGCTTCATGCAGGCTGGCCAAGCGCGTCTCTTCAACGCTCAGCTTGGCGACCACGCGCTGCGCCTTGGTGACGGCTTCGCGTCCTGCGGTCAATTCACGGGCGAGGACGTCCAGACGTTGTTGCTTCTCGGCCCAAACGCTGAGATGTCCTGCTAGGGGAGTGAGCATCAGGCTCAATTCGCCATCGGTCGCGCGCTCCTTCAGCCATGTTTCCAAGGTTTCGGTTTGCGTTCGCAGTTTCACTAATTCCTGCTGCCCGGTGGTCAACGCCGCGTCCAGTTCGGTTAACTTAGCGGCCTGGGCGGCGCGAGCTTTTTCGGCTGCGAGACGCTGCTGTTTCGCAGTGACCATATTGGCATCCAAAGCGGTGATTTCATGGAGGAGCGCGCGCAATGGCTGCTCTTCGGCTTCGATTTGCTGGAGGGATGCCGTCACGTCCCGCGCGATGCGTTCCGCTTCACTGGCTGATTCCCGCACGAGCGGCAACCGCTCCTGCCATTGCTCGAGTTCTCGTTCCTTCTGCTGTAGCGTCTGCCTGGCGGTGCGCCAATCGGCCAAGCCGCCTTGCAGCGGCAGCGCCTGGCGGTGCTTCGCCAGCGCTTCTGACATGGGGCTAAAAGCGTGTTGGTCACTCGTCAGCGTCAACGCTGCTGCGGTCAGGGCGCTCGCTTCGGCTTCGCAACGTGAGGCGTCCCGAGCCATTTGCAGTCTTGCTTCCAACGTCTGCAAATCAACCTCGAATTGCGTCAATTGCTGGTTTAGCCGGGAAATCTCCTGCTGTTTGGTGGCGCGATCTTCGTCTGTTAGCAATTTCACTTCCCCTTGCCGCAGGCGGAGGTCGTTCAGGCCACGTTCGGCAGTTTTGGCGCGCTCATAGGCGGCTCGGGAGATTTCGCCATAGATGGCAGTGCCGGTTACTTGCTCCAGCAATTGCGTGCGCTCTTTGGCTTCCGCTTTCAGGAAGGCTGCGAATTCGCCTTGCGCCAACATCACGGAGCGGAGGAAGCGATGATAATCCAGACCTGTTAGCTCGATGATTTTGAGATCCGCCTCGCGCAATTTTTCAGCGATGACAGTCTCGGTGGCCATGGCGATGATCCGCCGCGTAGGCTGCTGGAGATCGCCATCCGGTTTCTTGCGGGAGCGATGCAGTTGCCACACGCTGCGGTAAATTCCACTGGCGCACGCAAATTCCACCTCCGCCGAGCACTCGCCCGTATGGCGGCTCATCATTTGCTCTGGCCGATCCTCACCATAACGTGCGGCCCGGCCATAGAGTGCCAGAGTGATGGCATCCAAAATGGTGGTTTTGCCCGCTCCGGTTTGGCCTACGATGGCAAACAAGCCAGCTCCAGCAAACGGAGGCTGGGTGAAATCCAAGACCGGAGATTCCCCGCGCAGCGAGTTCAAGTTCGTGAAACGCAGTCGGAGAATTTTCATGCGGTGGTTACCTCCTGCATGTGACTAAGCAGTTCGTGGAACGTGCCCATGAGCGCCACGTAATCGTCGCTGGATGGCTCCACGCCTTCACGACGCAATTTTTCTGCGAAGATGTCTTGGGGAGTGGTTTCGTGGAGTTCACGACCTGCGAGGGGACTGAGAACGAAGGGGGTAGTCGATTTCTGACGGACTAACTTCAAGACTTGAACTCCAGCAGCAGCGGCAGCAGCTCGCACCATGGGGTCCAAATCTGCCGGGGCGACCGTATCGGAGATCGTCAATTCCACCCAAGGAGTTAAGATGGTGCTCACGGCTTCATCCTTCAGGCGTTGCAAGGTCGACACCAGGGAGGCCACATCGCACTGGGCGCTCGCCAGTTTCCGCCAGAGGGGCACTGGCAGGGCCTCGTGGGTCACGGGTTGGTTCTTGTTAACCGTTAGGATGACCACTTGCTTGGCATTCGCCACCTCGTCGAAGGCCAGAAATATGGGGGAGCCGGCATACCGGACCGACTCACGTCGCGCTACGCACTGAGGCCGATGGATGTGACCTAACGCAACGTAATCATAACCATCAAAACAGTCTGCACCCACCGCCCCTAAATTTCCAATGTGAATGTCCCGTTCACTGGTGGCGCTGGTTACGCCCACCGCCGTGAGGTGGCCGGTGCCAATGATGGGGCGACCTGCGGCGGCATTTTGGGCAGCCGCCAGAATCTTGGCGTAGTGCGCTTTAATGCCAGCGCGCAGGGAAGCCACGATTTCATCGTGAGTCTGTCCGGCCTCGGCGGTGCGGACATCCCGCTCGCGCAGAAATGGAATCGCGCAGACGATGGCATCAGGGAATTCCAGAAGCGCGTCGGTGGAGTCGGCGGGCGCGGCTCCATGCACGTGAACCCGCAGGGAGCGGAGCAGTTCGCGCGGGGCATTCAAGGTGGCGGCCGAGTCATGATTTCCTCCGATGATGAGCACGGCACAGTTGGTGCCGGATAAGGCGGCCAGGAAGCGGTAATATTGCGCCAGAGCGGTTTGTGGTGGGTTGGCGCTATCAAAGATATCACCTGCCACGATCAGCAAATCAACCTGGCGCGTTTGGATCGTTTCGAGCAACCACTGCAAAAAGCACTGGTGCTCCGCGCTGCGCTCGTGATCAACGAGTCGCGCGCCGAGGTGCCAATCTGCGGTGTGAAGGATTAACATGAAGCGTCAGGTAAAGCGACGGAAAGGAATACGCAAGGCCAACAGGGAGCCACCCAAATGAAACGGGGTGGGACTTGGGGTTAGGCGTGGTGAGGGGCTTAGTCTAAGTTGCGTTCAAGATGAGATCTTCTCGCATTCAAGCCGGAGGCTTGACAGAAATTAGCCGGAGGTTGAGCGATACCCCCGGTATCCCAAGGAAATGACCGCATCCCGGCATGGATGCCAGAATAGGATCGTGCCAAGCCATTTCCCCCCATATTGCTGATCTGGCATCCCTGCTGGGATGCGATTCTTTTGGTCCTCTAATCGGGGGTATCGCTATCGCTCAACCCCCGGCTAATTTCTGAGATCCCTCCGGGATCACCTCATCTTGAACGCAACTTGGAATTAGCCCCCTAGTGCTGAATACAGCCCGTGGCGCATCGCTTCGATGGGGGCGGGTTGATCGAACCACCACTCGAAGCTGACGGCTCCCTGGTGCAGGAGCATCGGCAGGCCATTGATGGCTTGGCAGCCGATGGCTTTGGCTTGTTGGAGAAATTTAGTTTCCAGTGGCTTGTAAACCATGTCGTAGGCCAGATGGCGTGACTCCAAGGCCGCTCCTGCCAGCACCTCTGGATCGTCCGCCTTCATGCCCAAGTTGGTGCCATTGATGATCAGATCCACGGAGCCTAGCACCGCCGCAATACGGTCGGCGGTCCATGGTTCCACGCGGATGCGGTTGGCAGGGAAAAACGCGGACAATTCCTGCTGCAAGGCGGTCACTTTATCCAGCGAGCGATTCATGAGCACGAGTTCCTGACAGTTTTCCAACGCGCACTGCACCGCCACGGCTCGTCCCGCTCCGCCGCCTGCGCCAATGATGAGGATGCGCAGGTCTTTGACTGCGGCGGAGAATCCCTCCTGCACTGCGCGCACGAAGCCCGGGCCATCACTGTTGCGGCCGATGGATTGGCCATTGCGGAAAATGATCGTGTTCACTGCGCCCAGCCGTTGCGCTTGTTCGGACACGATGTCCACGGTGCGCAGCGCGGTAAATTTATGGGGAATGGTAACGTTAGTGCCATAGAGGCCGAGTTCGTGGATTCGTTTTAGGGCCGCGGTAAATTCTGCTTCCTTGACCTCGATGCGCACGTATTCGCCTGGGATGCCGAGCGCCTTGAGGGCCGGATTATGCAGTTGCGGGGAGAGGGAGTGGGCCACGGGATCACCAAAGACGGAGAGCACCGCCGAGGTTTTCCGCATCGTTTGTAATTCTGCCAGAGTAAAGAAATTCGCCATGGCCAAGTCATAGCCAGCGGGCGCGCACTGTCCATGCGGAATGTAGTGTCTGCTTACCCGAAAACGCAGGCATCATTGCGGGAGCGCGACACGTGACCAGTAGCTTGACTTTGCGGGGACGGGACCGATGTCGGGACATGATCGTTCGTTTACTCATTTTCCTTTCCTTGCTGCACCGATCTCTGGTGGCGGCCACGTTCTTTGTGGCACCCGATGGGAATGACATGAATGCCGGCTCTAAGGAGCAACCCTTCGCCACGGTGCAGCGTGCTCAGCAGGCGGTCGAGCCCGGGGATACGGTGAATTTACGGGGCGGCACTTATCTGATGAAGGAAAGCCAGATCGCGCGTCGGCGGTATGGTCGGGCGGTGGTGACGCATCTGACGAAGAGCGGTCTGGAAGGGAAGCCGATCACTTATCAGGCGTTCGAGAACGAATCTCCTGTGTTTGATTATCGCAATGTGAAACCTGCGAACAACCGCGTGACGGCCTTTCAGGTGGATGGCTCGTGGCTGCATTTGCAGGGACTGGCGGTGGTGGGAGTGCAGGTGACCATCCTGACCCACACGCAGTCGATCTGCTTTGATAACCAAGGAGATCACAACGTCTTCGAGCGCCTGTCGATGCATGATGGGCAGGCGATTGGGTTCTGGCTGGGCAAGGGATCGCAGAATCTGGTATTGAATTGCGATGCGTGGAATAACTGGGATTTCACGTCCGAAAACAAGCGTGGTGGCAATGTGGATGGATTCGGTTTCCATGTTCCCAAGGGCAGCGTGGGGAACGTGTTCCGGGGGTGCCGGGCGTGGTTTAATAGCGATGACGGCTTTGATTTCATCAACACGGAGGAGGCGGTCACGGTGGAGGATTGCTGGGCGTTCTACAATGGCTTTGGCACGAAGTTCGAATCGTTGGGCGACGGCAATGGCTTCAAGGCTGGCGGCTATGCGGCCAGGCCCACCGAGCAGTTGCCGAAGCAGATTCCGCGGCACGTGATTCGGAATTGCCTGGCGGTGCGGAATAAGGCCAGTGGTTTCTACGCCAACCATCAACCGGATGGCAATGATTGGTTAAATAACACCGCCTGGAAGAATGCGAATAATTTCAATCTGCTCAGTCGCACGCCGGATAACTTGGTGGATGTCTCGGGCCATGGTCATAAGTTGAAGAATAACCTGGGTTTCCAAGGGCGGGCCGAGGTGACCCATCTGGATGAGAAATTGAGCGATGCGGCCGGAAACTATTGGAATCTGCCAGTGAAAGTCACCGCTGAGGATTTCGCTAGTCTGGATGAAGCGGAGTTGACCCTGCCGCGGGAACCGAACGGAGATTTGCCGCGCATCAAGCTGCTGCATTTAGTTTCTGGCAGTGACCTGATTGATCGGGGGATTGAGGTTGGGCTTCCATTTGCAGGCACGGCTCCGGATCTTGGGTGCTTTGAATCGAGCGGGAAATAGAGTTCACGAAATGGTCAGCGCTTGGCGGGACCCTTGGTGCGCACGGGGCCTGCAAAATGGACGCATTGGTTAAGGAAGAAGAGGAATTCGGGATGCATGGGCTCACAGACTCTTTGCCACGGCTGGCGGAAAAGTGACAAAGTATTTTTCGAAAGGGCCCGACAGATGCTGTGATTGACCACGGGGTTGCCAGCGGGCGGAAATTTCCGGTCGGTGCCCAGCCCCAAGAAATTTACTTTCCCCCGGCCAAAAGCTGTTTATGGTGTCGCTTGGCCGCATCTGGCCTAACTCATGCCCATCTACGAATACATTGCTACGCAGCCCGAAAAATCCTGCCGCATCTGCGCCAAGGGATTCGAGCTACAACGCCCGATTGAACGCCCTCCTTTGGAGGTTTGTCCGCTATGCCGCCGCCCGGTGCGCAAGGTGATCAGTCAGGTCAGCACCCCGCGCATTACGGCACCGCTGTCGGTGAGTGATGCCAAGAAGGCTGGGTTTACGATTCTTAAAAAACGCGACCAAGGAGTGTATGAGAAGTTATAACAGGAAGTCCGGGCGTTTTCCACAGTCTTTTTTTGCAGCCCGCGTCCTTGTCGGTGCTAGCTCTGGCCAATGAATACCCCATCCGAATCGTTTCCTCCCTTGCTCCACTGCCTGTCCCGCTTCAGCGGGAGATCACTTTGGCGATGGGTATCAACTCTTGCATTCCTGTCGCTCTGGACTGTCATCCTCGGTGGGCTTGCTCCGCTCCACGCCGAACCGGTTCCGCCAACTGCAACGCCAGCTGTTGCTGGTCCTGCGGCGGGAGATGGGGAGCACAGACTGGCAACGAGCTTCCCATCAGCGGGTGAGGCCGCTTGGCAGATCGGGTTGGTCATTTTCCTGGTGATCTTAAATGGGATCTTCGTGGCGGCGGAATTCGCGATTGTGAAGGTGCGCTCGACGCAGATTGAGCAATTGCTGGATGAAGGGCAGCCGAAGGCGAAGCGGGCGAAGGACATTGTGGAGAACATGGATGTCTATCTGAGCGCCACCCAGCTGGGGATTACGATGGCGAGTGTCCTGCTTTCGATGTTCGGGGAAAAGTATCTTTCCAAAATGCTGGAGCCGATTTTTCCGATGCTGCACATTTCGCTGAGCAATGAGGCCATCACGTGGATCTCCTTTATTCTGGCATTCAGTATGATTACGTCGATTCACGTGGTAATCGGTGAACTGATGCCGAAGACCTTGGCGATCCGTCGGGCGCTGGGGACGACGATGCGTTTGGCCACCCCGTTGTATTGGTTTGAACGCACGTTCAGCTGGCTGATCGCGATTTTAAATGGAGCCGCCCGCAAGCTGCTGAAGCTCTTGTTTGGAATTGAACCTGCAGGCGAACATGAAATCGTGCATAGTGCGGAGGAACTGCAAATGCTGGTGGAGGAAAGCGGACGTTCCAAGAATGTGACCCCCACGGAGCGGGACATTTCCATCAATGCGCTGGAGTTAAATGATCTGCGGGCCAAGGATATCATGACCCCGCGGACGGATATTATTTATCTGGATGCCGGGAAGACCTTCGAGGAGAGCGTGAAGACGGCCATGGAATCGAAGCATACCCGCTTTCCCATTCGGGAAGGCAGCTTGGATAATGTGCCGGGGATCGTGCACATTAAGGATTTACTGCGGGTGATAAAAGAACCGCGGCCAGACATTTTGAAGATCGCCCGGCCGGCACTGTTTGTGCCGGAGATCCAGCCCCTGGACGAAGTCCTGAAGACTTTCCTGAGCCGCCATGCGCATATGGCCCTGGTGGTGGATGAGAATGGAGTGCTCACGGGAATGCTGACGCTGGATGATGTGTTGGAAGAATTGGTGGGTGAGATTCAAGACGAGTTCGACACGCATGATGAAAGCTTCAAGACGCTGTCCGAGGGCGAATATCTGGTGGAAGGAAAGTTGGCGCTGTATGAATTGGCGGAGCGCACGGAGATCGAGATTGTGGATCAGAACGTTAGCACGCTGGGAGGTTATATCACTGCCTTGCTCGGTCGATTGCCTAATCAAGGGGAGCGCGTCATTTTGGAAGATCACGGTTACGAGGCTGAAGTCACGAAGACGGATGGCCGTCGGGTGGTGCAAGTGCACCTGCGGCGGGAACAAACCAAGGCTCAAGCGGAGGCCGCCGCAGAAGCTCAGGAATTGGCTGCTGCAGAAACCAAGTCGGAATAGAGATTCCTCATCATCCTTTGAGCTTGGAACTCGCAGAGCTATTGCGGCAGGAGATCGTGGCGCACGGTGCGGTCTCATTCGCCAGGTTCATGGAACGGGCCCTGTATGAGCCTGGGTTGGGATATTATGCGCGGCGGCAAAATGTCACCGGGAGGAAAGGTGACTTCATTACCAGCGTGAGCGTAGGACCGTGCTTTGGTCAGTTATTGGCAGAGCAGGTGGCGGATTATTGGGATGTGATTGGTCGGCCTGAGGAATTTCATTTGGTGGAGCAAGGGGCCAATGACGGTCGGTTAATGGCTGATGTGGTGCAGTGGTTGGAACAACAGCACGCAACTTGCGCTGCGGCGGTGGTGGTGCATCTCATCGAACCGCTGGAAAGCGCCCGGGAGGAGCAACGGCGGCATTTGCCGCAGGTGCATCATCACGCGGTGGGCGAGGCACTGAAGTTCAAACAGGGGATGCTTTTCTGTAATGAATTGCTGGATGCCTTTCCGGTGCAGAGAGTGCGGTGGGATGGTGAGTGCTGGCGGGAACTTGGGGTCGGGGTGGGGGACGACGGTGGGTTTCACGAGGTGACTTTGGATCCGGTGTTGTCGCTGGCAATCCCCACTGCGGAGTTACCGCCCGGCTACACCACCGAGTATTGTTTGGAGGTGGAGCGCTGGTTGCAGCAAACGTCCGCTTGGTTCGAACAGGGACTGTGGCTGGTGGTCGATTACGGCCTGCACGCGGAGGAATATTTTGCCCCCTGGCGGACGGAAGGGACTTTGCGTGGGTATTCGCGGCATCGCATGGTGACAAAGGATTTTCTAGCGACGCCCGGACTGATGGATCTGACCGCTCATGTAAATTGGACGGAGGTGTTGGCGGCTGGAGCAGCCCTTGGGCTGCAGGTGACTGGTCCGGTGGCGCAGTTGAGATTCCTCACGGCTTTGGCCGAACCGGTTCTGAAAAATATGGAAAAAGCAGGATCGATGTCTCCTGAGGATCGGGGATGGCTGCGTCAGTTTCAGACGCTGACTAATCCCAGTCAGATGGGCAGCAAATTCCAAGCGGTTTTGCTGAGCAAAGGAGTCCTGCGGCGGGCGTTGCTTGGGGCGAAATATGGTCGCTAGTAGCTGGTGTGGGCTCCCAGCCTCCTTTGGCGGGGAAGCGCCCGCGGTCGCGGCATTGGAATGTCGCGCTGCGTGGTTCGGCATTTCAATGCGGAAATGGGGGCGTATCAGGAAGCTGAGCTTGTCAAATCAAGCTCTCAGAAATGAGATAATTATATCAAATGCGAGGCTTTAAGTTGACAATACCATAATTTCAGGAATATTACGCCCGATCCCTACTGGCAAGTAATATCGGAATCAGTCAAAATTATGGAAAAAACCCCAATTATCATTACAAGTTCGTCTCTGTGTCTAAGAATGGTGCCCGCTATCCTGGCGATTTGTCAGGCCGTGAGTCCCTCACTTAGCGCTGTGGAAACCGCGCTTCCGCCAGAGACTATCCTGCGCGCCCTTCCTGCGTTGCCTGCGGATTCCGAAGGATCAGGGGAAGGCGACAGTGATGGCAAATCTCCGGGCAAGGCGGCGGTGAACGGAGTTGCTGGAGGGCATGGGGACTACGTGCACTGGAATTCTTGGACCCGGGCGGGCGCTACGGAGGATGAGTTTTCTTACGGTATGGAATTGTTGGCCCCACTCTGGCACGATGAGCGCTCCGTGTTGTTTCTCTATCCCCAAGTGGGTGCTTTGGATGCCGGAAGGCAGAATTATAGCCTGGGCTTGGGAGGGCGGGTGCAGTTGGATAGTGCTCCCATTATTCTGGGAGCGAACGTTTTCTACGACCACTCGGAAGGCTTCTATAACCAGAATTTCGATCAACTGGGAGCCGGGGTTGAAGTGCTCAGCGATTGGTGGGAGTTCCGTGCGAATGGATACTTGAATTTATCGGATGAACGATTGATCGATTCCGTGCGCACGACGGAAACGTCGAGCAACACCCGTCAAACCGGCAGCAGCGCGCAATATGTCAGCAGCAGTGAGGGCTACGCAACGGGGCATAGCATCGTGCAGCAGAATTACTATCGGCAGACGCAGACCTTTCAGACGGTGACGACGAACACGACCCGGATGTGGGAAAATTTCGCCCAACCGATGAGTGGCTTGGATGCGGAGTTCGGGGTGCTTGTGCCCGGATTGCCGAAGCGCAATATTGAGGCGCGATTGTTTGTGGGCGGCTACTACTATCGCAATCCATTTGGGGGCAAGGATCTCAGCGGCCTGAAGGCGCGGGCGGAAGTGCGGCTCTGGGATCGACTATATTTGGACGGAGCTTGGGCGCAGGATGAGGAAGTCATGGGCGGCAATTGGTATGCCGGCATCCGCGTGAACATTCCATTCGGAGCCAAGGCCGAATCCTCCGTGCGCTTGAATAATGGCCTCCACCCACTAACGGAGCGGCTGAACGAGGCGGTGCGTCGCAACGCGCGCCCCGTGATGGCCCAGAGCGGGTATCGGGAAAATGTGGACCTGCGTGATGTCGTGCGGGCGATCCAAGTGCGACGGGCGATCCGCGTGGTGGCCAAGACGCAGGTGATCCAGGACAAGATTGATTTCGTGGACAACACCGCCACGCAGGGCGGGCCGACGGATGCGTCCACGGTTACTGGCAGTGGCACGGCAGAGCAGCCATTTCAGAGCATCGTGCTCGCAGCTGCTGATGCGGCCCAGCGCTATGGTGCCACTGGGATGGCCCACACGGTGATGGTTAAGCCTACCGCTTGGGCTTACCAAGGCAATGTGTTGATCACCGCGCCCATGCATCTTACTGGGGCGCAGAACTGCGGCGGCATTCTGCACTCAGGCTTGGCGGATGTCGCGACGGGCGGGAATCCCAATTATACCGTGGGCTTCACTGAGCCGCTGGCTTTGGTCTTTGGTGGTTTCGAAGCCCACAATGTGGCTGGCAGAGTGGAGATCGATGGCTTCAACATTCGGCATGGAAGTTGGGCGGGCGATGGCATCGTGCTGGGAAACGTGGCGCAAAGCTCCATCCGCTGTAACAACATTTCGGTGCCGGGAAATGGCATCAACGTGAGGGCCATTTGGAATACCAATCGCACGGAGATCTACGATAACATCATCAACGACAATGGTGGCCATGGAATCAAAATCAGCGGGGAATATTCCGGACACCTGTCCGGTCTGGTAGCGGGCAATGATCTTTCCCGCAATGGTGGGCATGGGTTGGACCTGCGTTTGAATGATCCATCAGGGGGCGACCCCAGCGCGCTGAGTTCCAGTTGGAACGGGAACGTGGAGAACAATCGTTTGTCCAATAACCTGGGCAACGGATTCCATTACGAGGGCTCTGGCTCCCTGGCGGGTAACTTGGTGGATAATTTTATCAACGAGAATCAGGGGGCAGCCGGGGTGGGATTTGCCAACTCCGGCAACGGTCATGTCAACGTAGGTTTGGCCTACAACGATATCCTGAACAACGCCAACGGAGGCGTGGCGGTGTCTGGGCAGCAAGCTGCGGAAACGATCCTGCCAGTCGTTAGGAATAGCATTTATGACAATGGTAGCTTCGGCTACCGGGCGGATCTCAAGGACGAGGCCACGCTGCGGGGAGACCTGCAGGACAACTACCTAGCCATCAATCATCGCGCTGGAGTGGAATTCTCCCTCGGGAACAACAGTCGTATGAATGTCAGTCTGCTGCACAATGATGCCCACGGCAGCGGCACGGATGGGGTCATGGGCTACCTGGATGGCGGAAGTTTCACGGGCGACATTTCCAATAACAACTTGGATGGCAATGGCCGCAATGGACTCTATCTTTTCGGCACCACCGGAGCCTTCAATTCCGTGATCACTGGTCAGATCAACAACAACAACCTCAGTGAAAATGGCAGCAATGGCCTGGCCGTGGAAATGAATACCGGCAACTTCGGCAGCAGTGTTTTCTCCAATATCGCCAACCAGAATGGCAACAACGGAATCACCATCAGTGGAAAAATTGCCACTCTGGTCTTGGATCTGCATGACAACATCGCCAATCAGAATGCCGATTCCGGCCTTGCGATCTCGGGTCATGGGACGCAAATCTGGAGTGTCGGAGTGCAGCATAACACGCTGGCAGGTAACAACAGCACGTCCCATCTGCCCTTCTCAGGATTGGATATTTCCCTGGTGGATTCGGCCTGGAATTCCGGGAGCATTTATGCCAATGAAGTCTCCGGCACTGCTTTCCGCGGCATTAGCATTAATCTCAGTGGAACCAGCACCTGGCAGGGCGATGTGCATGGGAACTATGTGCACGAAAACGGCTTTGCACCTTACGCTGCGGGAGCGCTCAGCGGTTCCGGTATCTTCCTGGGCCTGGCCAACAGTGGCGTCACGAACCTGAATCTGATTTATAATGCGGCTAATAAAAACGGCTCCGGCACCTTGGTTGATCCCGTGGATGCAGGGATCGACATCCTTTCGGATAACCATCCCGGCACATGGAATGGAAACATCTTTGGCAACGTTACCAACGACAACCGCGGACTCGGCCTAACCTGGCGGACCACCACGACGGGAGCCGCCACGTTCAATGGAAACTTCCAGAACAACACCTCCAACGGCAATCAATCCAGCGGCTTCCTCATCATCTCAGGACCGGCTCCCGTAACCATCGGCGGCGGCACACAGACGGGTGGAAACACCAGCTCCGGCAATATCAATCCAGATTGGTTCACCGGCGGCTTCGGGCTCTAGCCGGCTAAAGCCTCAGACAATCCTGACCTGCACGGAAGGTTTTCCGTGCATAGGGAAAATGGATGGCCCTGCGCTTAGTAATGGGCGTTCGTTGGAAATGGTGGACAGAGTCACGCCACTCCAATTGGAGTGGCGGAGACGCGTTTCTCGGAAACGAACACAGCACCCAGGTAAAACCGGGGTGCTGTGCGAAAATTCGGATCGAGTCAGATCCTTGCTGGACTAATTGGCGTGGTGCGCGGCGGCGGCAGCAGCGGCATTGGCGGCGTGCGTGGCGGCAGATTCCCGGTTGCCGGAAATGAAGCGGAACTTGTATTTATTCTTTTTGGCTGCGGTCCGGGCCTTGCGGCGGGATTTCTCAACCTTGGTTTCGTGAGCGCGCAGGCGACGGACTTCGTCTAGCTTGCCTTCAACTTCCATTTTGCTTTTAAGACGCTTGAGGGCGCGATCAATGGGTTCGCCTTTCTTGACAGGGATTTCGAGCATGTGGACTCCGGGGGTATTGGGTGGGTTTGATTGGGAAGAGGTTTGGCAGCGGTGGCACCTAATAAGTAGGTATTCACTCGCACAGACCAAAGATTCGGAAAAGGACGTGCATTCTACAATCCTCCATACTCCTGTCAACAAAGATTCACGGGAACATTTCCCGGTTTTTATCAGAACCGAGACTTGATCAAGAATTAATTACAAATAATAATAAAAATTTCTAGACTTTGGTGGAGATGGGAATTATAGTTTCTACGTAACCTTCAAGAACCGACCCCTATGTTCACCAACCCAAACCAAAAAACCGCAATCGAAACTCTGATCCCAGAGCGTGTCGTGACGCTAGCCCTCCTCTCCTGCACGGGGGCAGCTCTCTACCTGCTCAAGACCACGCTGATGTTCGTTTCATAAGAACCTGCGTGGGCCCTGAGATCTAGGGATTCCCGGCACGGCCCAACCTCAACCCTGGCCATGAAACGCAAAATAACTAGCCCCAAATTTAGTGCCCGCCATCGGAAGCAGACCGGATTCAGCCTCGTCGAACTCCTCGTCGTCATCGCTGTGATCGGCATCCTGACAGCGTTGGCCCTCCCGACGTTCCTCTCGGACTATCGCGACACCAATGCTGCTGCCGCGAGGCGAAATGCTCAATGCATCGCCACCACGGCCCAGATGGCGTTGTCTGCTGGAGATGACACGGTAAAAAACAGTGTGAGTATTGAGGATGCGATCACCAAATTAAGCCAGGGCGTGAATGGCAAGGGAGCCTTGAGCACCAGTGTCTTTAAAATATCAACTCTGGGGAGCGATGAGATCAGCCAAACCAAGCCCTACTTGAACTTCTCCAACGGGGTGCTGTCCTTGCGTTAGTGTTAATTTTCGGGTTTCGGAGAAATCTTTGCTTTCCAACGCGGTGAATTTCTCCATGATAAGCCGGAATGAAACTTACTTTTTGCGGCGCAGCCGGCACGACCACGGGATCCCAGCATTTATTGGAAATTAATGGCCAGCGAATTTTGCTGGACTGTGGCCTGTATCAAGGCCGTCGCCAGGAATCGCTGGAGCGGAATCGCCATTTCCCGTTTGATCCCTCGAAGTTGGATGCGGTCATCCTCAGCCATGCGCACATTGACCATAGCGGCAATTTACCCAATCTGGTGAAGCAGGGGTTCAAGGGCAATATTTATTGCACCGATGCCACACGCGATCTCTGTCAGATCATGCTCGAGGATTCCGCTCACATTCAGGAGAGCGATGCTTCCTGGCTCACCCGCCACCATAAGGCCAACGCGGAACCGCTTTACACCCCGATGGATGCGGAAAAATGTCTGCGATTATTCGTCACCTTCGGTTACGAGCGCACGATGTATATTGCCGAGGGTGTGAAAGCGACTTTTATTGACGCGGGGCACATTTTGGGTTCCGCCCAGGTTATTCTGGACCTCAAAGATCAGGCGTCGGGGCAAACTAAACGCCTGTTGTTTTCAGGTGATGTAGGTCGGGGCAACAACGAGTTGCTCCAGGATCCTGCGAATGCAGAAAATATCGATTTGGTGTTGATGGAATCAACCTACGGCGGTCGGGAACATGAGGCGACCCAGGGGGCGCATGAACAGTTGAGTGCGATCCTGCGACACGCGCTGAAAGGGCGGGGGAAGATTATCATCCCGTGCTTTGCCGTTGAGCGCACGCAGCAAATCTTGGTGGTGCTGCATCGACTCTTCCAGGACCATCAGATCCCCGATGTGCCCGTGGTGGTGGACAGCCCGCTGGCCGTGAGTGCCACGGAAATTTTCCGCCTCCATCCTGAGTGCTACAACACAGAGGTTTACGAAGATCTATTCAATAAGGAAAATCCTTTCGGTTTCGAAGGGCTAACGCTGGTGCGCGCGGCCACGGAGTCCAAGAAGATCAACGATAAGCACGGTCCCATGATTATCATTGCGGCCAGTGGCATGTGCGAAGCCGGGCGCGTGGTGCATCACCTAAAATATAATCTCTCCAAGCCGGAAACCACCGTCCTGTTCGTCGGGTATTGTGCCGAAAACACGCTGGGGGCTAAGATTCGGGCGGGGGACAAAGTGGTTAACATTCACGGAGAACCCATTAAAGTCCGGGCACAGATTGAGGGGCTGGACTCGTTCTCAGGGCACGCCGACCATAGCGAGTTGATGGACTATTTCGCTCGCATGGGTGGGAAAAAGGAAAAGGTCTGGCTTGTGCATGGAGAAACGTCCCGCAGCCAGGCTTTTCAAGCGGCCCTGCAGGAAAAATACCCTGACAAACAGATCGCCTGTGGAGTGCTGGGGCAGACGGTGGATCTGCTAGCGTAACACGGTCCGGCCTATTCGATTCGTTGAATGGCGATCAGGGTGATATCGTCACTCTGGGGGCATTCTTGGACGTGTTGTTTCACTGCGGCTTGGACTTGCTCCAGCACCGCTGCCGGTCCCAGCACGGCGGCCGCGCGGAAGCAGCTTTCGAGGCGGTCCAGGCCGAATTGATCGCCCTCCATGTCTTCGGCCTCGTTGACCCCATCGGTGTAGAGCAGCAGGCAATCGCCCGGCTCCATTTGAAATTCGAAATCCCGCGTCACGCGGTCGAAGACATCGCCTGCATCGACACCCAGCGCCACTCCTGGTGGCTCCAAGCGGGAAATTTCTCTGGTGGCGCTGCGGTAAAGAAAGGGGGCATCGTGTCCGGCCCGGGACAGGATCACTTTGCCTGATTCTGCCTGTAACATCACGTAGGCCAGGCTGATAAACATATCCTGCTTCACGTCTTCAAAAATCATCCGATTCACCTTCGAAAGAGCCTGCGACGGGCTTTGCAGGCCCCCGGCCAATCCGCGGAGCAGTCCGCGGCAGGTCGTCATTACCAGGGAGGCCGCAATGCCTTTGCCAGACACGTCCGCAATCACAATGCCCGTATGATCGGCATCGACGGGGATGAAATCATAGTAGTCACCACTGACAATCCGTGCGGCTGCGTTGGTCGCGCGGATGGAGAAATTACGTAATTTGGGGGCAACGTCGGGGAGGAGCAACTTCTGCACTTCACTGGCAGCATGGAGTTCCCCCTCCAAGCGACGCTTTTCCATCGCTTCTTCCTGTAGTTTAGCGTTACCCAGGGCGAAGGCTGACTGCTCTGCCACGCCCAGGAAGATCTCGAAGGCATGCTCAGGGAATGCTCCCATACTGGCGAAGTTGGCCGCCACCAAAATCCCCAATCGTTTGGAGCCGTAATTTAAAGGAGCTACCATGACTGGGGTTAGGGACTGTTCTTCGGTAAAGCCAGCAGAGAGTATCTCCTGGGCATCCAAACGGCTCAGGTGCAGCGCGGATTGTTGCACAAAACAGGAACCAAGGACCGGGCTGTCCAGCCCGATGGCCTGTAATTTTAGATAGCTGGTGCGAGCGGGATTCACCGCCATTAAATCCGTTCTGAGTTCCTCCGGCAGGGCAATCAACGGAGGGCAGAGCCGTGTGAGGACTTCGGGGACCAAGCGTGTGCCCGTTTTATCAATCAAATAAATGGCCGCCCCTGCCGCCTGGACCACCTTGGCGACGCCATCGACAATTAATTCTGGAACGCGGCGCGTGCCCCGGTCTGCGGACACCATTTCCGCCAATTCGTGAAGGTAGGAAAAGACGCGGGATTCCTCCGCTTGGAGCGAAGCAATAGCTTGTTCCAGAGCTGCCACGTGAGGGCCACCTTGAGTCGAGGATCCCTCGGCCACCGCATTTATCTCACCGCTCATCAGGTTCTGGGTTGAGGTCTCACTGTTGCAGTTGCACCAGTTTTTGTTCCATCAACTCGACGACATGTTGGAACTTTTCCTTATTTTCTTTCCCTGCTTCGCAGAGCTTGGTGTGAGCTTCGAGGCAGTGTTCAGTGAGTTCCTTCTTGCTGAGGTCCAAGTGCTCCAACTCCTCATCATAGACCACATCAGAACGTGTCGGGCCGGTGCCCTCGGCACAACCACAGCCTTTGGTTGGCTGGGCGAAGGGGCCATCATCCTCACTGACGCTGCAGAAATAGTGAACGCCCAGTCCGCGAAGGAGTTGGGCGTTACGACCGCGGGCATTGATGACATGCAGGCAACCTTCGACCTCTTGTCGCACCTGTTGGGCCAAACCGATCAGCATGCCCATGAACGTTGAGTCCAAAGAGGTGCAATCAGCCAAGTCCACGACGAAACTTAGTTTGCCTCGGGCGATTTCGGGCTGGGCATAACGAGCCACATCAGCACTGTTCTCTCGCGAGCCAGCGCCCTCAACGTGGAACCACACCACGTCACCACAGTGACCGGGAATAATGGAATGCCTTGAATTCACAACAATGTTTGTTCGGGGAACTGTCGAAAATGTAACCCAGATTAGTCTCCGGTCAACTCAGCTCCTGCGGAATCTTCCACCTTGGTTGCTGTCGCACTTCCCCTCATGTTTTTACATCGAACGCTCGTAGTCAATGATGCGACCGAGCGCTTCGTAGAACTCCAGTAAAGTTTCCGCCGGCACCATGATGGTGTCCCGGCGGCCCCGCACGTCTTCGGTGATTTTCAGCACTCGGCCACGGTTATTCTCCTTGAGATCAAGGAAGAAAACTTTGCGGTCGGTCACGATCTTCTCTGTAATCAGAGGGGGATCCGCCTGCGGGCGTGGTGGACGGTCATCGTAAGCCCCTTCGCTGTAGCGATCATTGTAGGGGCGGTCATCATACTGGTTATCGTAAGCCATCGTTGCGCGGTCCTTTCTCTCCTTCAGTCCTCTAGCGGATCAGGTTCGTCTGGTTTGATTTTTTGATGCAGTAGGTAATAGAAACGGCAGACATTCGCGTCCACCTTCAGCCCCATACTAATGAACTCTCACGGATTGTCCAGAGCGGAATCGTTGGAAATCTGCGGATTTTCTTAAAATTGAACGTTGGGTTTCGCTAATGATGGTGACCTCGACGAGCGTGATGGCAGAACGGCCTGCTTAGATTTACTTGGCGCTGCGTTGCTGCTTCAGCCATGCGGCCAACTGTGGCACGTCCTTGGCATCAAAAACTTGATCGTCCAATTGCTCCAGCTGGAAATAGTTCATTCGCTCAATTTTCTTAATCAGCGAGGCAGGCAATCCGCCAAACCTCTTGGAGAGCAGTTTAATCAAGGTCTGCGCCTTGCCTTCAGCCTTGCCCTCGGCCTTGCCCTGAACCGCTCCCAAGGCGATGAGTTCTTTGCCAGCACGAGTTTTGGTAAATGTCGAGCGATGTGATCATGTCAGTAATTTCTTGGATGGACTTGTGCTTTAAGCGGGTGACGAGCAGGCTGGTGTAGATCGTTTGCAGGGCCTGGCATTCCGCCCGGTCACGGCCTTCTAAGTTGCCCAACGATGCATACACTGCAGGGGCGGATTTGCCAAGCCCTTTGCGTTCCTTGCGTTCTTTTGCGGCTATTATTCTTAGCCGGAAAGGGCAGGTCCGTGAAAGCGCGCTTGCCATCATTCGTTGATCCTGATTCACTGCGCGAATTATGAAACGACGCCCATTTCTCGAATCGACGACTGCCGCCCTGACGCTTGCCTCCAGTTTGACTGGTGCTGAGCCGCTGGATTTCTCCACCATGAAAAAGCGCGTAGGGCTCATTGGCACCGGGTGGTATGGGAAGGCGGATTTGCTGCGGCTCATTCAAGTGGCTCCGGTGGAGGTCGTGTGCCTCTGTGATGTGGATGCCAACATGTTAAGTGCGGCGGCGGATTTGGTGGCCGAGCGTCAACTCAGCAAACAACGGCCGAAGTTGTATGCCGACTACCGCAAGATGCTCGCGGAAAACAAGTTGGATATCGTCCTCATTGGCACCCCGGACCACTGGCATGCGCTGTGCATGATCGAAGCGGTCAAGGCCGGGGCGGATGTCTATGTGCAGAAGCCCACTGGGGTGGACGTGATTGAAAGCCAGGCGATGTTGGCGGCTGCGCGGAAATATAATCGCGTGGTGCAAGTGGGCACCCAACGTCGCAGCACCCCGCATCTGATTGAGGCGCGGGAATCCATTGTGAAGGAGGGGAAACTGGGGACGGTGGGGATGGTGGAAATTTGTTGTTACTACCACATGCGGAGCCGGGACAATGCGCCGGAGGCGGAAGTGCCGACTGGGTTTGACTACGATTTCTGGACCGGGCCGGCTCCTTTGCGCCCCTATTGCAAGACGGTGCATCCCCGCAGTTGGCGGGCATTTATGGAATACGGGAACGGTATCGTGGGAGACATGTGCGTGCACATGCTGGATCTGACGCGGTGGATGCTGGATCTGGGCTGGCCCACCAGCATTAGTTCGGTGGGCGGCATCCTGGTGGATAAACAAAGCAAAGCTAACATCACGGACACGCAGAGTGCGACGTTTGATTACGGGGGGCTGAAGGTAGTCTGGACCCACCGCAGTTATGGCGAAGCGCCCGATCCCAAGTATCCCTGGGCGGCCACGTTCTATGGCGACAAGGGGACGCTCAAAGCCAGCGTCAATAGTTATGACTTCACCCCCCAAGGCAAGGGGGACGCGATTCACAAAGATTGTGTGATGGAACTAGAGCAATATCCGGAGGACAAGACCGAGAAGGATCTGGAAAAGCATGTGGCCCCAGCCATTCGCGGACACATGAAGGACTTCCTAACAGCCATTGCCAACCGTTCCAAACCGGTGGCCGACATCGAACAGGGGCATATATCCAGTGCCTCGTGTATCCTGGCAAACGTAGCCATGAAGCTGGGCCGCACCTTGCATTGGGACGCTGAAAAGCAGGAAGTGAAAGATGATGCCGAAGCGAATCAGCAGCTCCGTCGTCCCTACCGTGGGCCTTGGGTGCATCCAGAGCCAGGCAGGGTGTAGGCTTAGAGTCGGATGACGACATGCTTCATCAGCTTCCTTTTCCAAGTATAGGTCGCATGAATTAGCCCGTCTGCGGTCTGGATGATGGCCGGGTAGCTGAATTCCTGGTTTGGTTCACTTTCCAGTGCGAGCACGGATTCCCACTTCTGGCCGTCCTGGCTGATCGCCAAATTCAGGGGGCTGCGGCCTTTGGTGGTGTGGTTGTAGATTAACAGGTGCCGGCCATCTTTGAGGGTTACGGCATCGGTCCCGGAGTTAGGATTGGGTAAATCCAGCAGCGTGAGCGCACGCCAAGTTTTCCCCTGATCTGAAGAGAGGGTGCTGAAAAGTTTACCCGCTCTGGTCCGCCCCACGGCCTGCAACCTGCCATCTGCTAGGGAGAGAATGCTGGGCTGGATGGCCGCAGGAGTGGTTGCGGTTACCGGAACAGAAATCATCTCCCAAGTCTTGCCGAGGTCCGGGCTGCGCTCGAAATGAATTTGCCAGGGGGGACCAGTCGTGAAATCTTCCGCACTGCTGCCGCAGAGCAGGGAGCCATCTGCGAGCTGCACGGGCTTGTTCTTGATTGGGCCCGCAAAGCGATCGGGCAATCGAGTCGGTTCACTCCAGGTCTGGCCCGCGTCATCGCTCCGCCGCACCATTCCCCACCAAGTGCTGGGAGAAGGGCCTACTTTGTAAAACAACATGAGTGGGCCCTCGCGCGGCTGAAACAAGACTGGGTTCCAGCAGGGCAGACGTTTCCCGTCTGGCTGCACGCCGGTGGCCACTTCCACCGGCGGAGACCATTTGCCATTCACGAAACGGGCGCTCCATATGCCCACGTCAGGATGCTTCTCGGCGGTGCCGGCAAACCAAGCGGATACTAGCGTGTGATCTTTGGTTTCCACGATGGTCGAGGCGTGACAACTAGGCACGGGATTGGTCGCGAAGATGAATTCCGATTGCACGATTCTGGGTGTTTCCGCATCGGCTAGGGAGAGCATCAGGAGGAGGGGAAGCAGGGCGCGCATGGGTTTTGGGGGCAAGGGTTTGGCGCAACATTAATTGCCGACCCGAGGAATGATCCATTAAGAAAGCTAGCTTTCCGCATCTGCGGCCTGCGGCAGCACGCTGCCTCCCGTCATGCCAAATCCGCCGTGTTTGGGGCTCGGCACCCATAGTTTAGGTATTGCCAAGCAAGAAGATTTCTGCTGCGATGACTTCTCTGGGCTCCAATTAATGGAATGGAAGCTTCTGAAACAAACTTTTGTTGCTATGAAACCGTTTAATCTACTTACCCTTGTAATGCCCGTTCTGGTCGTGGTTGCCGACGTTCCGGCTGCTCCCGTGGCGAACGCGGATTCCTACTCCTTGAATGAAGATGCTCCGCTGTCGGTCGCAGCTCCCGGAGTGCTGGCCAATGATGCACTGGGCGGAACTACGGTCATCACTGCAGCCAAACTCACGGATCCAGCGCACGGCAGCGTGTTTGTGAACAGCGATGGCTCGTTTGTTTACACTCCGGTGGCCAACTATAATGGACCGGATTCATTTACCTACAAAGCAGTGGAGGGGCAGGGGCCGATCACGTTCACGGTGGATCAACCGAACTCGGTGATGACGGTGCGGGTGGACTCACAAACCTTTATTACCGCAGGCACCACGGATAGTAAAACCACGACCGCGCAAGTTCATGGCACGGTCTCAGCGCTCGTGAATCCCAGTGCCGCTCCCTTCTCCACGATTCAAGTGCAGTCCATGGATGTGAAGTTGGCCCAGGCGGTGTCGTTAACGTTGTGCGTGCAGCGCATCTTATTCTGCACCGCCACCATCACCGCGCAGATTGCGGTGGATGGCTTGCAAATTGCGATGACTCCCACTCAGGCCGGTCCGGCGGTGGCGGTTAGTGGCACAGGGGCTTATACGCAGGTGGGAAATCTGGTCGATACCACGGGCACGGTGAACCTCACTGGCAACGGGTTGGCAGGTCTGATAACGATTCCTCCCACGGCAGATCTCAACTCCACCAATCAGCCCTATGATTTTACCAACGGCTCCATTACCCAGTCTGGGAATACGCTGAATCTGGCAGTGCCGATTGACCTCACGCAGTCATTTGCTGAGAGCGGGGATTTGGCCAATCCTGGCAGCTATCGGATTACCGTAAGGGTTACCGGCACTGTCCGCGCCACGGCTCCGGTGCCCACCTTTGCCGAGTCTGGCCCGGCCACGGTCTCACTCCAAGTGGCACCAGTGGACGATGTTCCGACGGCGGTGGCAGATCGTTATTATACGCGGCAAAATTTCACCGTGGCGGTCCCTGCCACTGCGGCTCAGACCACCGAAACGCTCATCCCGGCGTTGAGCACTTGGAAATATCGCACGGGGCTGGATTTGGGGACTGGTTGGAGAAATGCGGAGTATAATGATAGCGCGTGGCTCTCGGTTTCCGGCCTCAAGGGCTATGGGGATGTGGATATCCTAGCTGGTGGCATCGTCACTTCCCGTCCTGATCCCGCCGCCGCAGCTAACACGACCACGAATCAAAATTACCCCACGTGCTATTTCCGAAAAGAGGTGACGCTGGGAGCGCCTTATGACACCATCCAGCCGAAGCTAACGGTGCAGCGAGATGATGCTGCCATGGTTTGGGTGAATGGAGTCGAAGTCTATCGGGATTCCACAAAGTATGTGGCAGCGGATGCCAACGCGCCCTTGCCGGTTAGTGGGGAGGTGGCCTATGCCACGTATGCCGCCGAGACCATCCCCAATGCCAGTGAGACGGAGTATAAGGAAATCACCTTCAGCCGCAGCGTCCTGCGGGAGGGGAAAAACGTCATCGCAGTAGCCATCAAACAAGCGTCCAATACCAGCTCGGACTTGCGCTTTGATGCCACGTTCAGCCGCACCCGTGGGGTGCAAGGATTGACCGCCAACGACACCGATCTGGAAAATGACCCGATTACCGCCGAGTTGGTGGCGGCACCGGTCAGTGATGGTTTCGTGGCCTTGAATCCGAATGGATCTTTCAATTACACCCCCGGCTTGGGCTTCACGGGCACGGATTCTTTTGTTTATCGACTGCGTCAGAACGGGCAAATAGTAACGACCTCAAGCGAGGTTATTGCCATGGGGGCATCCTGGAAATATCTGGACCCCACGGCAGATCAGACGGGGAATGGTTGGCAAACGGCGGCCTTTACCGAAACCGGTTGGCTGCAAGGGCCTGCTCCCTTGGGCTTCGGCACGGGTGGAAACTATCCGGAAATTGCCACGACTGGCACCACCCTAACCTGGGGGGCCGATGCTAATGCCAAACCGATCACTTATTATTTCCGGAAAAAATTTACGCTACCGACGACCAAGGCGTTGATTACCGAACTCAAGGCTCAAATCCGCCGGGACGATGGCATCGCGCTTTGGTTAAATGGCGTGGAGGTCGCTCGGGACAACCTCCCGGGCACGGTGGGGGATGGTTCTATAAATTTCTCCACCACCGCTTCCAGTTCCCTCAACGCGCTCCCCACCGATCTCATCGAGCGGGTGCTGCCGCTCACAAACCTCCTTGAAGGTGAGAATATCTTGGCGGTGGAAGTTCACCAAGGGGCTCCCACGAGCAGCGATCTCGTGATGAATCTGCGCCTCCTCGCGACCTATGCGCCGGGGGCCAAAGTGGATGTGGTGGTGCAGGCGGATGATGCGGATGGAGATAAGATGTCCGACACTTGGGAACGCGCCAATGGATTCGATGTTGCGCTCAACGATGCGGCGGGGGATGCGGATGGAGATGGGCAATCGAATCGCAGCGAGTTCCTCGCAGGGACCAATCCGCGCTCGGTTGGCGAGGTGCTGCGAGCCAAGCAATTCACGAGCGCGGGGGGAAACCTAGCGCTGACGATCCCAACGGTGGCCGGGAAATTTTACCGGATTCAATGCTCCAATGACCTGCGCACATGGGCCGATTACGGAGCGAGTTTCAGTCCGGGAGCCAGTGTCGGATTCGTCCGCACGTTCGCACCTGCAGTCGGTTGTCGATTCTATCGGGTCATCGTCCTGGCGGATTGGGAATGAGCGTGGCGGTCTGCGCAGTTGACGCCAACCTCATTTCCCCCAAGCTAGCTGGATGATTAAAGCTTTCCTCTTCGATATCGGCAACGTGCTGGTTAAATTCGATCACGCCCCGGCCGTCGCCAAAATTCAGGCGCACTCGGATGCCTCGGCTGAGGCAATCCGGGAGGTGGTGACCCAATTAATTGAGCCTCTGGAAACGGGGCGCATCAGTTCAGATAAGTTTCTGCAACAGGTCAGCGACGGCATTGGGTATCGGGGCACGGCGGCAGCGTTGGCGGAGGCCTACTGCGATATTTTCCAGCTCAACGAGCCGATGTGGGAATTGGTCGCCAGTCTGGCGGATCGCTATCCGTTGTATCTTTTCTCGAACACTAGCGAGTTACATTTGGGATTCCTCAATGCGCGCTATCCAGAGATGGCGAGTTTCACGGATGGGATCTACAGCATGCGGGTGGGAGCCATGAAGCCGGACCGTGAAATTTACCAAGCTGCGCTGGACTTGCTGCAAGTGGCACCAGAGGAAATTTTCTACATTGATGACTTGGAGCCCAATATTGCCGAGGGGCAAAAGCACGGATTCCAAACACACTGCTACCTCTGGCAGCGGCACGAAGCGCTGCTGGCAGAGGTAGGGCGTGTGTTGTAGGGATGTTTTCGGAGATGCCTTAGCTGCGACGACGGCGCAAGAAGCTAGCTCCTGCCACCAAGGCAAGAACGGCGGTGCTGGGCTCGGGAACGACTGCGAAACTGTTACCGATTTTGATGTTCGAGAGGTAACCGAACATATCGGCATTGGTGCGCGTGAAGCCGTCTGCTTTGGCTGTGGCGACGTCGTTGTAGCCTAGCCAGATGGTGAATTCGGTAACGGCATCATCTGGTCCCATGCCCAAGTGGGCTCCGGTGATATCCACTTCGTCATCGTAGTTGGAGGTGTAATTCCGGGGGTTGATGGGCGCGGCGGTGTTGGAGTCGCTAGGCGCGGCATCGAAGATTTTTGTGGTGTAATTATCCAGCGCCACCCAGCCGTTTTGCACGATATGAGTGCCTCGGTTGTTCAATGATCCATCTGGTTTCAGATAGTCCCCGGAACCAGCTGGTTGACCAGCGAGAAATTGGGTGATGGTCTTTCCTTGCGGCAGTTGGAGCCCGGTGGCAGTGCCGCCCGTCTTGGTGCTTCCATCGGGATTGTAGAACGAGCTGCTGGCGAAATTGCTGTAATCCGTATTTTTGTAGGTGCCGAGGGTTGTTTGTAATTTTCCATTCGCATCCAGGGAGGCAAACGATGCTTGGTCAGCCCCTCCCAAAGTAACCATGGCCCACTCGTAAATTTCGCCATCTCCATTGACATTAGAGAGCCGCATCGAAAGATCGCTGGCTTTGATTCCGAGGCTGGCATCGAAAGTAACCGTATAGGCCACGACGCCCCAGTCCCCTGGGCGACTTTTGCCACTCTGCATGGTGGCGTTGGCACCGAGACCATTGTTGGAGTCAATCGTGGCATTCATTCGGCTCCATTGGTTATTGCTGCTCAGGACTTGGCTCTTGATCGTGAAGTCCGTTTTTCCATCGGAGCCGGGAGCATAATAGTTGCCGCCTCCGTTGCGGAGCACATCGTAGGATTTCGCGTTCGACCCAGTCCAAGTGCCCCCGCCTGCTTGGGCGGTCCCAGCCCGGCCTTCGAGGTCGTAGGGGATGGGAGTAGAGACGAACCCGTGATCGTCGTCGAACTTGATTTCATAGTTCCAGCCGGTGCTCACAGCGGCATTTACGGCAGGGATCAGGGCCACCATGGTCAGGAAGCACAAGCTGAGCTTGGCTTGAGTAGAGGTAGGGAGCATAGCAGAGAAAAGCATGGGTTGGATTATTTGCAATTGAATATCAAATTCGATTATTTTTTCAATATTAATAAAAGTAACGCAATCTAACACGTGTGCAACTCAAAATATTTAAGATTTCGCGAATATTTGCACTTTTAGCTTATAAATGTTCAGCGGTTTTTCTTGATTAAAAGTTTGATTAAATAAATAATATCTTCTATAATTTCCATATGATGAACTGCTCGCAAATACTAAAAATCCACACCCTCTTAGGGGGGCTTCTCCTTGGCTTGTCGATAACAAGCCAATCGCATGGAACGGCATTTTCGGTTGCTTATGGGGTGCCGGGAATTCCAATAACAATGGAGCCTGATATTTATTATAATCAAAATTCTGCTGAAGGAGGTGGCCCTTGGGATCGAATATCAACCATTTTTCATGCGCCCGTAACCACTTCAGAAGGTTCGGTCACACTGAAAAGCTCGGTCTATGGTAGGAATTACGATTCTGACCCCGCCAAGCCGGGCACATGGGGGCTGCTCAATCGTCAGACGTTGACCGGACTGAATGATCCGCCATGGCTCATCAAACATGGCCTGGCTCCAGAGTTCCCAGGCAGTCCGGAGTCTTACAGCTTCATCGACGGGGTCTGGACTCCCAAGCCAGCTTCCTATTTGTCCTTCGAAATTGAGGTGGATACGAACGTTGCCAACGAGGCGGTGCTCTTTGATGCGGTCAGTCTGAGGATCGCTGGACTATACAATACGGACGGAGACACCGACATTTGGGCTGCGACAAATCAGAATAATTTCCGTGGGTTCATCAACCCTGCGATCAGCGCGGAACCGGGGGTGGATTCGGATGTCTATACCTTCGATTTTGGCGCGGTGGACTTACTGGGTAAGAAATTAGAGGTGCGCATCTATGGCGTTCTGGGCCAGGATCAGGGCTATTTTGGCACGACTACGCTCAGCGGGTCATTCTCGCCAGTTCCACTCCCGGAACCGTCCATGGTAGCTCTGGGGCTCTTCGGGCTGGTTGGCTGTGCCCTCAAGCGCCGACGCTGAATTTGAAGGAGACCTCGCCTTGGCATTGGATTCATTTTTGGGCTAATCTTCCGATCCCTCTCTTGCCATTATTACTTGAGTCCGAGCCTGATTGGTCGGATATGAGGTGGTGCCAAGTAAACCTCAACCCAAGCACTGGCACCACCTCAATCCCCTCAACACACGCGCGACCAGAAGGTCGCTCATGTTGCTGAAATATTAAGACATCTTAAGTATCGTGCAACCGCTTTCCCACATTTTTTGAAAATTCTGGGCGAAATTATCAATTCTGTCAGCGAAGGTGTCACCAGAATCATGTTGCGCGAATTACCCAGTATTTTAGATAACTTGTTGATTTTAAATCAATTGCCGCATCCACGGAGCGCTGGCTGGCAGATGGCGTGCGACGAGTGGCTGCTCAATCACTCTTTCCAGCCAGTGCTTCGTGTGTATGCTTGGTCCGAGCCCGTGTGGTCATTTGGGTATTTTCAGCGACTCGAGACAGTGCGTGCGGAGTTGGGTGGATTGGATGGGCCCCTCATGCGTCGATGGACGGGGGGAGGGATGGTGGATCATCGGGCTGATCTGCCGTATAGTTTGATCGTGCCCACCCAGTATCCGTGGTTGGCCACGGAGCAGAGTTATCACGCAGTTCACCGTGCACTGGCGGAAGCGCTGCGGCGGCAGGGGCTTGAAGCCGAGTTGCAAGCAGGTGAGTGCTCCGTCGGGCATCAATGTTTCCGCAATCCCGTTCCGGCGGATGTGATGCTAGAAGGGCGGAAAGTGGCCGGGGCCGCGCAACGGAGATCGCGTCGGGGAACGTTGCATCAGGGGAGTGTGCAGATTCCTTCCGGCCAGGTGGATGGACACGTCCTGCTGGTTGATTTGGCGGCGGCGTTGGCTCGGACTGCTGAGTTCTGTGAATTATCGGTCGATGACCTCGCAGGGATCGCTCGTTTGGCGGAGGAAAAATATGCCAGTCAGCAGTGGCTCCACCTTCGATGAGCGAGGAGTGAGCAATTCTGGAGACTTTGATACAAAAAAGGCTGGCTTCAATGAAGAAGCCAGCCGGCAATTAGTCAGGTTACAGACGAACCCGAAAAAAGAGCTTACTTACGTGGTTGCACGTAGCCGCCGGTGGCTGCTGGTGGTGGTGTGCTGGATTTGCAGGACACGAGACCGAAGATCATGGCGGTAAGAGCGAGGGCGATATATTTCATAGTTTCTGGTTGTTTTATGGGTATTGAGTTGGACAAAGAACTTGCCCGAGAAGATTAATTAGCCATTTTCGTGCCCGGTGCAAATTAAAGTTCTGTGGATTCTTTCGTGGGGCTTGCGACTTGGAGTCATCCGTGTTTGGTGCTCGCATGGACGGAAATGGCAGCAGCAAGGCGACATTTTCGACTCCGCCCCAGACCCACATGGCTCCTGCCTCCCCTGAGAATAATCCTCCGCTTCCCTGGACCAAACGCCTCGCGGCGTTTGGGGTTTACTGTGGCTACCGTTTCTTGGAGACATGGTGCCGCGTGCTGCCGTTGCCGATCGTCTTTCATTTCGGGCGGTGCCTGGGTTGGGTCGTTAGTTGGGTGTTGCCGGGATACCGTCGCTTGGCGGAGCGAAATCTAACCATTGCTTTTGGCCGGACCCAGTCTGCCAAACAGATCCGTATTCTGGCAAGGAAACATTTCACCACCTTGGGAGGAAACTTGCTTTGCAGTTTCAAGGTGCCTTGGATGAGCGTTGCGGAGGTCGATGCACGGGTGGAATGGGCGGGATTGGAACATGCGGCGGCGGCTCAGGCGGCCGGGCAAGGATTTGTTTTCGCCCTGCTCCACATGGGGAATTGGGAAATTTTATCCCAAATGGAACGAATCACGGCCGGAGCCCCACCGGCTGCCATGTTTCAGCGGTTGGCCAATCCATATCTGAATGCCCATGTGGAGCGATTGCGGGCCCGCACTGGCTGTAGGTTGTTCGACCGCCGGGACGGTTTTTTCGGCCCCACCAAATGGCTCAGAGAGAACGGGACTATCGGCATCCTGGTGGATCAACACGCAGGCGATGCTGGGGTCTGGGTGCCGTTGTTTGACCGCCTTGCTTCCACCACTAACTTAATTCACTTGCTGGCCATGCGGGCCAAGGCTCCCATCCTGCCAGTGTCCGTTTCCACGATTGGTCCGGCCCGGTGGCGTGTCGAAGTCATGCCGCCCCTGCCAATTGATCGGGAGCTGGATGTGAGCGTGGCCTTGATGAATCAAGTGCTGGAAAACATTATTCGCAGCTCCCCGGCGGACTGGTTCTGGGTGCATAATCGCTGGAAGACGCCAAAACCCAATTTTCTTTTGCAAAACTACAAACGTGGCGTCGTCTTACCGCCAGGATTTACTATGGATAAACTACAACCCTTCGAGATTCTGCTGCGTTCCACCAATTGGCTGGGAGATGCCTGCATGGCCCTGCCGGCGGTGCGGGCGATTCGTCGGGGCCGCCCCGATGTCCGGCTGACCGTGCTAACGCCAGCCAAGTTGGGTGATTTCTGGCGCTTGATTCCAGAAGTGGACGAGGTGTTGGAAATTCCTGCCTCAGCGGGCTTATTTAGCGTGCGCAGATTGGTGCGCCGGACTGGCCGAGTGTATGATGCCGCCGTGCTTTTGCCGAACTCGCTGCGGACGGCCTTGGAAGTAAAGGTAAAAAATGTGCTGACGGTGGTGGGTTACGCTGGTCATTGGCGCAAGCAGTTGCTGACCCAAGTCATCCCAGCAGCCAAGCACAAAGGCCCCCTGCGGCACCATTCGGAGCATTATTTACGGATCGCTGAGCGGCTGGGCGGCTTTATCAAGGATCCAACGCTGTTTGCTCCCGTGCCATCGGGAGAGTTGAGGCCGGCGCAGACCTTGCGTCTGGGCCTCTGCCCCGGGGCAGAGTATGGTCCGGCCAAGCGTTGGCCCGTCGAGCGCTATGCCGAGACCGCGTTAGCCATTGCGGAACGAACCGGCTGCGAGTGGGTCATCTTCGGTGCCAAGGGAGATATCCCGCTGGCTGAAGAGTTAGCCCAATTGATGCAGGGACAATGCCTGAATCTGACCGGGCAGACCAGCCTGCAGCAACTGGCCGAGGCCCTGAAGAAATGTGCTTTGTTGCTGACGAATGATACCGGCACCATGCATTTTGCGGCGGCCTTGGGGGTGCCAACAGTGGCCATCTTCGGCTCCACCGAGCCCGATTGGACTGGACCGCTGGGCGCGCAGCATACTGTCCTCCGTCGTCACGTGGAATGCAGTCCGTGCTTTAAACGGGAGTGCCCGCTCGATTTTCGCTGCATGAAGGAAATCTCGCCCGCGCATGTTGTCGGAGCGGTGCTCGCAGCGTTGCCAGAAACTACGCCATCCTAAAGTGGGGAACGAACTCCAAGAAGTGGCATCCGGTTCGAGAAATTCTTCGTTTTCTTTGAATAATCGGGTATATTGCTCCGTCTTGTTAAACAGAAGGCTACTCTCGTGGCGCAGTTTGTCACGTCGTCGTCTCTCCCCCTAAAACCCCATAAACCAACCAATCGAATGAAAAAACTTCAACTGATGCTTCTGGCTGCGGCCTGCTCTCTGGCGGCCGTTTCCTGTGAATCCTACGGCCCTAACGCCCGCATGGGCACGGCACTCGGCGGTCTGGGGGGCGCAGTCTTAGGCGGTGTCATCGGGCACCAATCCGGACGCGGTCTCGAAGGTGCAGCCATCGGCGGTGCGGCCGGAGCAGGTGCGGGAGCCCTCATGGGTTCCGCAGCGGATCAACGCAACCGCCAGCAAGGCGGATACAATCAAAATCAAGGATACAACCAGGGTTACGATGACCGGTATAACAACCCGCCCCCACGCTATCGCCAGGATCCTCCTCCTGGATACTATCGCTACTAGCCAAATAGTGCATTGCTTGTGAACGGCCTCCAGTGTCCTCTGGAGGCCGTTTCGCTTTTATGGCTAGTCCGTTGGCAGGGGCGAGAGTGGAGGGAACCGTGACCGTTTCTGAGGGGGAGTCTGGCCCTGCGTTAAGGTGTTGTCCTATCATCAAGGTGATTGACGCGCATCTTGAAACACGCTGTGATAGGAACCTATGAAACGAACTTTAATCGCGATCTGGCTCCTGAGTCACACGCTGCCGGGATTGCAAGCCGCCAACCTAACGCAAACAGTTGTTAGCGAGACCGCCCAGAACTACTGGCAGGTGCCCGCCTTCCTGCCGGATGGGGCCAATAATGTGACCAATCCGGCCACCCCCACCAACGCGACGAACCCTTCGGATTGGAATAAATTTCTCCCCACGCTCTGGAGCACGTTCAATACTCCACCAGCCAAGGGGGCTCTCACGACCAACTATTGGCACACCGGCAATCTCACCACCACCACGCAGAAGGGCGGCCTGGGCTACGATACTTCCACGACGTCCTATGATTACGGCGTATTTCTGGACAGCATTAGTAGGGTGGATGTCTTGGCTGAGCTGTATTTAAAGGAGACGCGCCTGAATGTGCGCATCCCGTTTGCGATTCCACCGGAGGTATTTGTTGCCACCATCTCCAAGGTGGAACTGGTGTTGCGTTTTGATGACGGCTTCGGGGCTTGGTTGGCCTCCAGTCAAGCTCCTGATGGCGTCAAACTGGCGGCGGATTTGGAGCCCACAGCGGACAACCTCATGAGCGCGGGCCGCACGGATGACCAATCCGTCTTGACCAAAACCTACGATGTCACCACCGCCTTTGTGGCCAACGCGGTTTCTGGAAACCAAAACGTGCTCTGCCTCCGGGGCTACAATAACTCAAAAAGCAGTTCGGATTTCCTCCTCCAATCTAAGCTCGTGATCACCTATCCGGGTCCCGATCCGATTATGTCCCTCCCTTGGACTCACACCGAGCCCAAGGGAGCCTCCATCTTCAGTGCGCACCAGCTCCTGTCGCTGTTTCCCAATGAAGTGCGGACGGCTAGTGTGGCCCTGCAATCCGGACAATTTCTCAGTGTGGCTGGCAACGATGCGACCGCCAATGCGAATTGGGGACTGCAAATTTTGGATCCCTCCGGAGGCATCGTGGCGGACGGTTGTCTTTGCCAGTTGGAGCCCCTGTTTTGTCCCCCAGCGACCACTGCAGGCACCTATCAGATCAAGGTCATTAATCGCACCAGTCTCGGACGCACCTTCACGCTGGATGCCGCCATCAATGCGGCGGTGGTTTACGGTTCCCGAGCTGCGCCCTTGGACTTGGGGAATAAATTTCGTCCCTCCCCGACCGGAGGTTGGGAGCCGCTGGGAGTCCTTTGCAACGCCCCTGCTTCAGCTACCGCGGCGGTCCCCCAGTCCTGGGAACTGAATCTGCCCGCCGGCGTCTCCCTACTGCAATTCGGCTGGGATGGCACTGCGGGCAGCGTGGCGGCGGCATCGATGTTAGTCGAAAATGTCACCACTGGACTTTCCGCCAATTTCTCCCCCGGGACCCGCTCCCGCACCGTGGTGGCTAACGATGCAAGCTTGGGTGCGCTGGGTTCCGCAAAATTACGGGTCACGCTAACGGGACCACTGGCGGGTTTCAGTGGGGTCTTTACGGTTAGTCCCGAACAAGCTTTGGAACAGGAACCCGACCCGCCGCAGGATCAGGTGGAATCAACCTCTGGCGGAGTGCGGTCCGGCCAGATTGGCTTGGGTGCTAACTTGGCCACCACCACAAAGTTTGCCATGTTTGGCGACTACGGAGCCGCCACGGTGAACGAAGCGGCCGTGGCCACGCTCGTGAAATCCTGGAATCCCGACTTCATTGTTAGTCTGGGGGACAATAATTATTTACCCGTCACCAGCATGGCTAATTGGGAGACTGCCGTGGGCAACTACTACGGAGACTATATCCTCGGCCGCACCGACGGCTTGTATCCCAAACAAACCGCCACGGAGCAACGGTTCTTCGCACTCATCGGAAATCATGATTATGGCACGGGCTCCGGCCTGGGCATTGCGGCCGCCATTCTCAACGGCAACAACAGTTATTTCCGCGCCTACTTTATCGATAATGCCAGCGGCGGAGCGCCCCGTCTCCCCATCAGCAGCGGGCGCGCAGATAGCACCGGCATTTACTATGAGTTCGTGAAAGGAAGCTGCCACTTCTTTATGATCGACAGCAATCAGACTCTGACTAATCCTGATTTCCTGACCGAAACTCAGAATTGGTTGACCACCCGGATTGCTGCCTCCACCTCCCGTTGGAAGATCCTCGCCTGCCACCACTCCAGTTACGGCACCAGCAATAATTACAACACGACCGCCCAGATGACCTGGGTCGCCAGCGTGCCAGGCATCGATGTCGTGCTCCAAGCCCATGCCCATGTGTATGAGCGGCTGCAAGTGAATCAGACCACCATCCTCAACGTGGGCACGGGCGGCACCAGCCTGTATAGCTTCGGGGCCAACCCGATTCCGGAAGATCGCTTCCGCTCAGCAAACTATGGTGCCGTGCTGGCCTCCGCCTCAGACAATGGACTGAAGTTCCAATACTTCCCCACCAATCCCAACAGCTCCCCCACGGACACCGTGGTGCTCGGCAGTGAGTATGCCAACGATCGTGACCGCTACGTCTTCGCTCCCGTTCCGTGGAGCACAACGCGGTTCAAGGTGAGCCCCAAAATTTACCCCTTGGGGCTCACCAACCAATTGCAGCCTAAGCTGGAAGTCCTCGACGCCACTGGTAACGTGCTCGCCTCTGCCACCGCCGCGAGTCCCGGCGGCAGCATTAGTCTGGACTGGTTGCAAACCACCGCCCTGAACGGCTTGAACGTGCGCCTCGGGGGAGTGGGCTCCGGCCAGGGGGAATACCTCCTGGAAGAAACTCCCCTGATGGCCAGCAGTTACCAGACCTGGCTCACCCAGCATTTCCCAGCAGTCAATGCACCCGAGGCTCAACCCACCGCAGATCCAGATCAGGATAATCTCCCCAATTTCCTGGAATACGCCCTCACCGCCCTGCCACGTTCCCCCGATGCCCCCCAGGCCAGTGCACGGATGCCCGTGCCGGTTAAATTGCCCACCGGGGCTGCGGGAATCGATCTAACGCAACGCAACACCCTGCCCCCGGATGTCATTTGGACCATAGAATACGCCATCACCCTAACCGGCCCATGGACCACCATCGCCACCCGCAATCCCGCGCAGCCCTGGCAAGCCACCGCCGGGGGTCCGGTCCATACGATCACTGCCCTAACTACCGGAGCTGATACCACCACCTACCGTTTCCTGCGCCCAGCCACCACCTCCCCAAGCGGCTTCTACCGCCTAGCCGCCCGTTCCATTCCCTGAGGGTGAGTGTGGCAGCAGTCCGCTGGACTGCTGAATTCCCATCTCAAGCAAATCCGATGACTCCAATTTAAATAAGCGCAAATTTTTGTTTACCAAGCGCGCAGGGAGTTGGTAAAAGGAAGGATCCCACGACAGCCCACCATGGCTGCCCCGTTTCCTCCCCTAATTCCTCATGATGCTGTTTTCCTCTCGGCTTCTCTGTGCTTGGTTTGCGCTGCTTGTTGCTGCGTCCGCCATTCAGATCAGTGAAATTTTACCCGACAACCAAGGCGGTCTGCAGGATGAAGACGGCGGTTCTCCGGGCTGGATCGAACTTTATAACGAGTCCACCGCTGCGGCCACGATCACCGGTTGGCACCTCACGGATGATGCTGCGTTGCCTGCAAAATGGACGTTTCCTGCAACGACGGTAGCGGCCAAGGGCTATCTGGTGGTGTTCGCTTCAGGGAAAAATCGAGCGGTGAGTGGCAGTAACCTGCACACGAATTTCAAGTTGGACCCGGATGGAGAGTATCTGGCCCTGACCGATGCCACGGGCGCGGTGGTGGTGAGTTTCACCCCAAAGTATGCCAAGCTGCGCACGAATGTTTCCTATGCGGTGACGACTGAGGAGCCGGTCGCCAACTTGATCACAGAGCCTGCTAGCGCGAAATATTTCGTGCCTGCGGATGGAGCGCTGGGACAGACTTGGACGGCTCCCGGCTTTGTGGATACGGCTTGGAGCACGGGCAACTCACCACTGGGATTTGATGCTCCAGGATTTAAATACGACATCAAAACGGTTAACTCCATCAGCACCATTCCTGCCCCCTCAGGCTGGTCGGGGGTAACGTTTCCTAGTGTCACCGAAGGGACGACCACGGTCACAACATCCTCCGTCACGAATGGCGGCATCACGCTGAAAATCGATGCCATCGGCCCTGGGGTCACCCTTTCCAGTCGCAATCGCCAGGCTGGCACCACGGACAACATGGTGGACACGACAAGCCTGAATAACGTGGGCGAGGACTTTATCTTCGGGCTTGGCAGCACCCACACCGCCGGCACCGCCCGCGGCTTGGATCTCACCATCAGCGGACTCACCGCCAACACCGTCTATCCGGTTACGCTCTGGGCCTATGATCGGGCCAGCGCCACCGCTCGGGTTGCCGCGTGGACGGATTTAACCAGCAGCGCCACGGCCACCCTCTCCTTCAACGGAGCGGATGGTCAACTCGCGAATGATGCAGCCTTCAATCTGCGGTCCATCACCATCAACGCCACCACAAATGCCAGTGGCCAGATCCTGCTCCAAGGCCGCACCACCACTGGCAGTCATGCCACCAGCCACAACCTTTACCTAAACGCAGTGCAAGTCGGGATCGCTGGCTTCAACTCCGTCGTGAACACCAATGTCTCCAGCACGTTGCAGAACAACAGTGCCTCACTCTACACCCGCAACGTTTTCTCCGTGGCCAATCCGGCACCGTATGATCGCCTGCGACTTCGGGTGCGCTACGACGATGGGTTTAACGCTTATTTGAACGGTCAATTGATCGCCTCCCGCAATGCTCCCGCTGTGGTGGCATGGAATAATTTTGCCACGGCAGATCACCTGAAAGCACAGTCCTTGGTGCCGGAGGAAATCATCGTCAATCTCACGCCCGGGATGTTACTAACAGGCTCCAACGTGTTTGCCATGCAGGGCCTGAAACAAATTAGCGCGGATCCAGATTTCCTGCTCTCGACCACACTCGATGCGCTGGGTCCGCTCGCCACTGCCGCCCGCTACTACGCCACGCCAACGCCCGGTGCGGCCAACTCCACTGCCTTCACGGGCTATGTGGCGGACACGAAATTCAGTGTTAGTCGTGGCTACTACACCACGCCTCAGAGTGTTGCCATCACCTGTGTCACGCCTGATGCCATCATCCGCTACACCACCGATGGCAGCGCACCCACGGCCACTACGGGAAATATTTATTCCACCCCAATCAACGTTAGTCAAACTACCAACCTTCGTGCCGCAGCTTACCTAACGGGCTGGATTCCCAGCAACGTGGATACCCAGAGTTATCTTTTCCTAGCCAATATCATTTCCCAACCCGCCGCCCCCGCCGGTTGGCCCACGACTTGGGGAATAAACGCCACTATCAATGCGAACGATGGCACGGGCGATGGCACCATTCCCGGGACGTATGCCATGGATCAGCGTGTCGTGACGAACACGGCTCCAGGTTACGGTATGAACGAGGCTTTTACCGCTATCCCGACGTTGTCCATCGCCATGGCTCCGGCGGATTTTCTGGGAGCGAACGGTATTTATCAAAACCCACTTTCCATCGGGGTGGCGTGGGAACGAAATACCTCCGTGGAATTAATCGACCCCACCGCCTCAGAGCCCGGCTTCCATGAGACCTGCCGCATCGAAATTCATGGCAACAGCAGTCGCAATCCCTGGCGGATGCAGAAGCACTCGATGCGTTTGTCTTTCAAAGCGGACTATGGGGTGCCTCAACTAACGTATCCCTTCTTCCCGAACGATAAATTTGATAACATCAACAAACTAATTCTCCGCGCGACATTTACCGATGGCTGGGGCTTGGTTAGCTGGACGTCCACCCGCTATCGACCCGATGATTCCGTGATGTTTCGCGATGTCTGGATGCGCCGCACGTGGGAGGCCATGGGGAATATGTCGCCAGAAAGCCGGTTCGTGCATGTGGTCATTAACGGCCTTTACTGGGGCGTCTATGACGCCTCGGAGCACATCGATGCAGACTATGTGGCCGCGCATCAAGGTGGGCTGGCGACTGATTATGAAGTGGTGAGCGATTTCGTGGACCCGGACCCCTCCGCCACCAGTCCTTGGAAATCCATGTTCACTGCCGCCGCAGCGGATCTCAGCGTGCAGGCCAACTACCAAGCGGTGCTCCAGTGGTTGGACCCGGTAAATTTTGCGGACTATTATCTGCTGCATCAGTTCGCGGAGGCGGAAGACTGGCCGCACCACAATGGCGCGGCTTGGAGAAACAAAGTTGTTCCTGGCTCCAAGTATAAGTGGCTGGCATGGGATCAGGAAATTGCGTTGGAGGAAACGGGGGCGACCAATGGCCACAACATTGACCGCGTTTCCCCGAACGCACCTAACACCACCACGGCTCGCACCCCGGGCGCCCTGTGGAATGCACTGCGGGCCAATAAGGAATGGCGACTGCTGGTGGCGGATCGGGCTCACGCACTGTTAAATAATAACGGCCCGCTTTCGCAAGCTGTTGCCATTGCCCGCTGGCAGCAAGTGGCCGGCACGCTGGACAAAGCCATCGTGGCTGAAAGCGCTCGCTGGGGAGACACCGTTAGCGAACTGCCTTACGGTGGTGACGATACCGTCGCTGTTGGCGGTGGCACGCCCGCAGAGCTGCTCGCCCGCAAGCGCAGTCGTGCTGGCGTGCCGCTGAAAGATCCCTACCTGCGCGATCCGGATTGGATCGGTGCGGTAAATTACGTTTCCAACACCTGGATTCCCAGCCTGCATAACCGCGCCAACTCCTTCGCCACCATCAATCGACTGGCCAACCAAACGCTGCCCTTCTGGCCATCCACGGAGCCTCCATCGTTCGCTCAGTATGGCGGCAACGTTCCCAATGGCTACCAACTCTCCATCACGACACCCACCGCCGGAGCCGCCATTTACTACACCACGAACGGCAGTGATCCTCGGGCGGCCGTGACTGGAAATGCCAGCGGCACCATGCTCAGTGGCAGCGCCACCCTCAACGCTACCGGTCATGTCAAAGCGCGTGCGGTGGTGGGCACGCCCGGCAGCGGCACGGAGATCTGGAGTGCCCTCACTGATGCGGAGTTCATTGTCGGCACGGCCGCCAGCGCTGCGAACCTGGCCATTAGTGAAATTTACTATCATCCGCCTGATCTTAGCACGGAATTGGAATTCGTGGAGCTAGTGAATTTCAGCAACGGCGTGATTGACCTCACCAACGTGCGTTTCACGGCCGGCATCACATACGCTTTCCCTGATGGGACCTTGCTGACCGCAGGCCAGCGCATCGTCGTGACTGGTGCGCAGTTTACTGGCAAGCTGGATAACAATGGCGAAGTGCTGACCCTGCTGGCCGCCGACGACAGCGTGATCCAAAGTTTCCGCTACAACGATGCCGCCCCCTGGCCGGGCGAAACCGATGGCCAGGGCCGCTCGTTAGTCTGCGCAGCCCCGGGCGCAAATCCCGCTGATCCCGTCAACTGGCGTGCCAGCACGGTCATGGGCGGAACGCCGGGCACCAGTGACAGCACCACGTTCACCGGCAGCCCCACGGCTGATAGCAATGCCGACGGCACTTCGGATTTCCTGGCCTATGCGTTGGGCGGAATTCCCGAGTTCACCGTGGCGGAAATCAATGGTGCTTGGACATTTACTTTCACACGATCCTCTGTTGCGGATGACGTTATCGTGACACCTCGAGTTAGCGACAATCTTTCTGACTGGGTCACCACTGGAACGTTAGTTAGCCGCTCCCCGCTTCTGGATGGTCGGATGAGCGAAGTGTGGAGCGCCCCAGTGACCAGCTCAAATCGCATATTCTTCCAATTACGCGCTGCCCTGCGTTGATTATGAACCCTCATTAAAGTAGCCGTCATCGCTCCGCGTGACGGCATTCGCCAGCGGGAGTTCGCGAGTTATCATCTGCCATAACCTGCGCAGATCGGCCCGCCCCCAGGAGGCAGGGATGTGAGTTGCTAGCAATTCCGGAAGTCATTGCCACAAGGTGAATCGTGCAGGTCATCACGCGGAGCGATGATGACTACTTTGGCTCGGCCATGCGAAGTGCCTACTTCACAGCGCCTCCAAGAACCGCTGATAGAACCCAACTCCTTCCTCCAAATCAGCCAAGGAAAGAAACTCATCACACGTGTGTGCCTGCGCGATGCTCCCTGGGCCCGCTGCCACGCCTGGGATTCCAGCTGCCGCCAGCCACGCAGCATCACAGAACCAAGGGGCTCCGGCCAAGCCATTGCCCACGCTGGCCAGCTTCTGCACGAAGGGATTCTGCGGATCGGTATCCAGCGGAGCGCACTCGCCAAACGATCTTATTTCCACGTCCTCACCTGCCAGGAATTCCTCCAGTAGAGCCATAGCTCCGCGTTGGTGGAGGAGCGGCGTGAAACGAATATCAAGAGAAGCCTGACACAAGTCAGCCACGATATTCTTGCGCGCCCCACCACGGATGGTCCCAAAATTTACGGTGCTCCGTCCTAACGCCGGGTGTTCAAATTGAGCATCGCCCACTTGGCGAACGAAGTCTTTGGAAAGGCGCTGCAGGATGGGCAGCATTTTCAAAATGGCATTCTCTCCCAACTCGGGCGTGGCTCCGTGCACGGCTTTGCCGCGTGTGGTTAGGTCCACCCAGAGCGATCCCTTGTGCGTATGCACCACCTGACAATTCGTCGGCTCACCCACCAGTGCGAAATCATAGTCCGGGTGATGTCTCCCAAAATGCTTCGAGCCGTATTGCGAACTCTCTTCTCCCATGAGTCCCACAAAGGTGATCTCTGCGCCCAAGTGGGGGAGCCGATCCCGCAGATTCTCCAAAGCCGCCAGCATGGCTGCGGCAGTGCCTTTAGTATCGCTGGCTCCACGACCCCAGAGTTTGCCCTCCCGAATCTCTGCCCCAAAGGGATCGATCGTCATGCCCCCCACGGAAACAGTGTCCAGATGCGGTGCCAGCAGCACTTTCGGCTTCGCGCCCGCAGCATGGAATCGGGCAATTACATTGGGTCGCCCTGGCATCACTTCATCGAAGGTCACGTGAGCCCCAAGCTGCCGCAGGAACGCTCCAACCCATTCGGCACAGGCCAATTCGCCAGTCTGTTCGGTCCCCGGATCACCATCCGGGTTGACACTGGGAATGCGCACTAACGTTTGTAGGATTTCCGTCGCTCGGGTTAACATGCACCGAATGGAACATCACTCGTGGCGTCATGCACGGGGAAAATTTCATTTCGTGAAATTGCCCGCCGCCCCCGAGGTTACGTAGTGACTCAAGTCTCGGGAGTGTGTTATGTTGCCTCGAAGAAAATAGGATCGAGCTGATTCTCAGCCTCCGCACCCATTCACGCATGTTCAAGTTTCCCTTTCCCCAATTAGCATTTGTGCTCTGTCTGGCCTCATCCGCCAAGGCAGCGGGGGCGGCCGAACCTGCCCCGGAGCAGTTGGAGTTTTTCGAGCATAAAGTGCGGCCGCTGTTGGTGGACCATTGCTACGGTTGCCATTCGGCGGAGGCAGAAGCGAAGGGGAAACTGAAGGCGGGGCTGCACCTGGATTCGCTGGCGGGCATGATGCAGGGCGGGGACTCTGGAGCCGCGCTAACGCCAGGTGACCCTGCCAAAAGCCTCATCGTGGAGGCCGTCAATTACAGCAATGAAGACATGACTATGCCGCCCAAGGCCAAGCTACCAGAGGCGCAGATTCAAGTGCTGACCGAATGGGTGAAAATTGGCGCACCCTGGCCGGGAGCCAGTGCGACTCCCGCGCTGGCGCAGAAACACGGCGGTGAGCCTTATGATTGGGCGAAATTTCGCAGCGAGCATTGGTCCTTCAAGCCCATCGTCAAAGCGGTCGTGCCGGATGTTAGGGGTAACGATTGGCCGCGCTCGGAGATTGATCATTTCGTGCTCGCTAAACTAAACGAGAATTCCCTAACGCCGAATCCGCCTGCCGCCAAGCACCTGCTGATCCGGCGGGCCTACTTGGATCTCATCGGCCTCCCGCCAACTCCTGAGCAGGTCTCCGCTTTCCTGACGGATGAATCAGCGGATGCTTTGGCCAAAGTCGTCGATGCGCTCCTGCGCTCTGAACATTACGGAGAACGTTGGGCGCGTCATTGGCTGGATGTGGCCCGCTATAGCGAAGCGCATGGCGGCTTCGGTGATCAACCGCTGCCGAATACTTGGCGTTATCGTGACTGGGTAGTTAGGGCGTTTAATTCGGATCTTCCCTATGATCAGTTTCTAACCTATCAGATCGCAGGGGATTTGCTGGACGATAAGCCCGATCCTGCGGGCACGGGATTTTTTGCCGTGGGACCGCACTATTTGGGAGATGGCGGAGACCCCGAGGCTAAAGCGCAGGCGGAAGCGGAGACGCTGGCCGATCGGGTCGATACCTTTTCCCGCGGACTGCTGGGGCTCACGGTCGCCTGTGCCCGCTGTCATGATCACAAGTTCGATCCCATCACCACGAAGGACTACTATGCGATTGCTGGGGTGTTCAAGAACACTCGTCGCGAAGATTTCCCCTGCGCTCCGCAAGCTGAGGTGGACGCGTTCAAAGTCGCGCAGCAGGCGATTAAGGAGCAGGAGAAGCAGGTCAATGACTGGCTCCAGGACGCTGCCAAACGAATGAACGTGAAGAAAGGGGAAGTCGAAAAAATGCTCGATGATCAATCCAAGACGGAGCTTGCCGGATTGCGGGCCGAGTTGGAACAACGCAAGAAGGCCGCCCCGCCGATGTATGCCACGGTCCATGGGCTCATGGATTCCGGCCATGCCGACATGCCGGTGGCGCTGCGAGGCGATCTCCGCAAACCTGGAGAAGTGGCCCCACGTCGTTTCCTTGAGATCGTGGCCGGTAAAGAAAGTCCACCTTACACCAAGGGCAGCGGACGTTTGGAGCTGGCCCGCTCGGTAACTGCGGCTAACAACCCGTTGACGGCCCGCGTCATCGTGAATCGGGTCTGGGGTTGGCACTTTGGCGAAGGCCTCGTGCGCACGCCTAGCAACTTCGGGATGCTCGGGGAGAAACCCACGCATCCAGAGTTGCTGGATTGGCTGGCGGCGGACTTCATGGAGCACGGATGGTCATTGCAGCGACTCCACCGGCAGATCCTGCTCTCGTCCACCTGGCAAATGAGCACTCATTTCGCTAAAGAGAAGTTCACTCGCGATGGCGACAACCGACTGCTCTGGCGGATGAATCCAGGGAAACTCGAAGTTGAAGCTTGGCGGGATTCCCTGCTGGCCGTGACCGGGGAGCTGGACCGCAGCATCGGTGGGCCACCAGCCAATGAGATTTGGCAAAGCAAACGCCGCACCCTGTATGTTAGCACCAGTCGCACGGGAGAAGTCTATAACGCTGATCAGTTCCTGCGCCTGTTCGATGCGCCAGCCTCCGTTGCCTCCACCGAGAAGCGCGTCACCAGCACCGTGCCCCAGCAATACCTCTTCATGATGAACAGCCCATTTATGAAAGAACGCTCACAGGCGTTAGGAGACTGGATGCGCACCCGTCCCGGGGATCGCACCGCTCAGGTCAGCGCCACCTACCAACTACTTTACTCCCGCCTACCAGAGCCGGTCGAACAGCAACTAGCTGTCGAGTGGTTGGGCGAAAATCCCGCCCCTGAACGCTGGCAGCGTTATGCTCAGACCTTGCTTAGTGCTCACGAGTTTATCCAAATTCAGTGAGGTGAATTTTACGGACGTCCCAAGCGGGAATAATCGGCGGCCAGCTTCTCACGACCCAGGGCATCCGCGGCCTTGGCGAGCAAGCGATAGGTCGCTTTGATCTCTGCGGGAGCCACGGACGGGTGGGATTGGAGGATCCGGAGCGCACGCTCATGCCATTGGAGTGCTTCCTCCGCCTTGCCGAGCCCCAGACTGCTTTGTCCCAACAAATTGGCGGCGGCGGCGGTGGGAGAGGACTCTTCTCCCGTGAGCCGCTGCTGCGCGGAAAGCGCCTTGCGCCCGTATTCGGTGGCCTTGGCGGCATCGCCCAAATTTAAACAAAGTTTCGCCAGGGCGAAGCAAAGGGTCACGCCCTCCGTGCGTTCGAGAATACCGGAAGCCGCCGCCTCGGTCATTGCTTTCTGGCAAAAATCTGCCGCTTTAGCTGCGTCTCCGCGGAGTTCATTGAGCAGGGCCAATTGGGTCCAGACATGAGTTGCCAGCGCAGGGTCCGGTTGTTTCATTTCTTTGTAAACCACCGACGCTTCACGCAGCAAAGATTCGGCCTGTGGGATCTCCCCATTGCGCACCCGCAAGTCAGCCAGGGTCAGCAATTGCTGAATCAGATGGGGGCGGCGTTTGTCATCCTCCGATACATACAACCGCGCATACTGCACGCCCCGCAAGGCGGCACGGATTTCATCAGGAGTGGGAGGGGTGGGGGAGGACATGGATTGGAATTCCGCTCAGTCTATAGCGAGCGCGGCCATTTTTGCATGGGAAACTTTATCGTTGGCGTGGCGTTCTCAAGCTTCTGCTTTGACGACCAACTTCACTTGCAGTTCAAAACGATCATTGACCAGATGCCCGGCCAGCTTGCGGAAGAGTTTCCCCGAACCATACGTGATACCCCAGCGCGTCCGGTCAATGGCCAAGGCGGCTTGGGCTGCTCGCAAGCCTTCCGGAGTGAACCCGGCGGAGGCGAGGAAACAGATGCTCTGAGTAACGCCTCGCAGCGTGAGATCTCCTCGGACCTCCAGATTGAGGGACCCGGGCGTTTCCGCAATGCGGGTGGATTGGGTTATTTCCAGCACTGCTTGCGGGAAGCGTGCGACATCGAAGAAATCATCGCTCAGCAAATGATGGATGAGCACATCGTGCAATGGCGTGCCCGCCAAATCTGTGCAGGTTAGGCCTTGCAGGTTGAACTCCACCCGGCCACCGCAAACGGGACCGCTTTCATCGAAATCCAGATAACCCGCCGCAATCGGCAGCAGGCCCCAGTGCTTGGAAAGAAGGTTTCTGCCCAGCCACTCAACGGAGGATTTATCCAAGTCCAACTGCCGTCGGCCCAGCGGCCAGGCTGGAGGAGTGGGCTCAGGGGCAACGACATCCAGCGTCAGGCCGGCCGCCTTCCAAGCTTCGATGCCACCTTGCAGGATCTGTGCGGCGGTGAATCCAGCGCGTTGGAGTTTCTCCAGTGCCACTTCAGCCTCCAGGCTAACGCCGCCCCAGCCGACGACGATGACAGGCTGGGTCTGGTCCGGAATGGCTTGGCGGACCTTCTCCAAAAAGACCACCTCGAACACGCAATGGTTGATGGAATCCGGCAAATGGCCGCTGGCAAAATCTTCCGCCAAGCGGACGTCGAGGACGTGCAGGGTCTCTTGCGTTTCAGTTAGTTGGGCCAGTTCTGGCAGGGTAATCAATGGGTTCATGAATTGCTGAGGGTATCGTCGGTAAAGCCAAAGAGCTTCCGCAGAGCGGTGGTGGCGGCGTGGAAGCCGCACATCCCGTGGACTCCCCCGCCGGGTGGAGTAGAGGAACTGCAGAGAAAGATATTTTCCGCCGGGGTGGTGTAGGGATTCACGCGCAAGGCGGGGCGCGCCACCATTTGCCAGATGTCCTGCACCCCACCGATGATATCTCCCCCAACGTAGTTAGGATTGTATTCGTTTAGGTCTGCGGGACGCAGCACATGGGTCTGTAAAATCAGGTCCCGGAAGCCCGGAGCATAGCGTTCGATCTGGGTAAGGATAACCTCCGTGAGATCGCCCATGTAGCCTGGAGGCGTGTGGCAGTAAGCCCAGCAGGTGTGCTGGCCGGCCGGAGCCCGACTGGGGTCAGGAATGCTCTGTTGCGCCACGAGCACGAACGGTCGCTCCGCGATCCGGTTCTCCCAGCAGGCTTTTTCGGAAACGATGATCTCCTCCAGCGTCCCGCCGACATGCACCGTGCCCGCTTGGCGACAGGCCTCATGCAGCCAGGGAATCGGCCCGCTCAGCGCCAGATCAAGTTTGTAAGCACCGGGACCATACCGGTAACGTTGCAGTGATTTCTGATAGCTTGCGGGAAGCCGCTCTCCGCAGATCTCCACCAGCGCCCGCGGTCCGGTGTCAAAGAGATAAGCCTTGGCGGCTGGGAGTTCGTCGAGTCGCAGCACGTTGTAAGCGACGACAATTTCCCCACCCAGTGCTTCGAAATACCGCGCCATGGCATTGGCAATACTTTGGGATCCTCCCTTGGCGACCGGCCAACCGACCAAGTGCCCGGTCGTGGCGAGCATGATGCCCACCGCGGCTGTGAAGCCAGTCTCCAGCGGCAGGATGGAGTGCGCGGCATGGCCGGCAAACATGGCCTTGGCTTCCTCCGTGGTGAATTTACTGCGTGCCAGACCGGCGGCGGAGCGGATGCCTTGAAGTCCGAACCTGCCCATGCGGATTGGATGTCGGGGAAATTTCAGTAAGGGTCCGAGCAACTCTGGCAGGATTACTTCCACGTTGCGCTTCAGTCCCCCGTAAAATTGCAAGTAGCGTTTCTGATCCGCCACCGGCAGAGCATCGGCGGTGCGTTCCAAGTCTTGATACATCACCGCTGCGCGCCCGTCTGCTAATGGGTGGGCTAGACTCACCTCCGGGTGGGCCCACTCCAAACCAAATTTCTGCAAAGGCACACTGCGGAAGAATGGGGAAATCACACCCATGGGATGCACCGCAGAGCAAATATCGTGGTGAAAGCCGGGCAGCGTAAGTTCCGCCGTGCGCATGCCGCCGCCGATGGTCGGCTTTGCTTCCACAATCAAAACCCGCAACCCCGCGCGCGACAACGTGATGCCTGCGGCCAAGCCATTGGGACCCGAGCCAACGATGACGGCATCGTAGGAGGAGGATCGGGGTTGGGATAACACAAAGGGCACAGTTCCACCAGTGAATCGCCCGCGGCGTTTGTCGAGGAGAAACGCGGGGCCAGATTCTCCTCACTGCGCATTTGCCAAATGCGCCCAAGCCGCCAATTTTACCTTCCATGAAAAGTTCCACCCCGCCGCCCCTGCCGTCACCTGAGCCGTCTGCTCAAGTTGGTGCGGGAGCGCCTACGCACGTTCACGTGCATTACAATCATCCTCCAGCGCCCCCGCCTTCCGCGTTGGCCAAAGGCTGCAGCATTGCGGTTGTTAGCGTGGCGATGTTGTGGATGCTTCCGATTCTGGGAGCATTTACTTTCGTGGGCAGTTTTTTTGGCGGTTCGATGATGTTTCTTATATTTCCCTTAGCGATCGCGCTCTTCATCTTCGCCATCGTTAAAATTGCCAACGCGGGTTCCCGCAGTCATCTTAGAGAAGAGCGTCGTCAGCCCCTGCAGAGGACGGTAGAGGTTGCTGCTCCTATTGCGCCAGAGCCGGAGCAACCCTTGACGTTCGACCAGAAGCAGGCGGAGTTGTATCAATCGCTGGCCCCGGAAAGCAAAGAGCGGCATCAGAAGATCGTAGCCAAAAGTGGCCGGCTCCGGGAGTTGGCAGAGGGCGTCGATGATCCAGAAACGCAGGCTCAGCTGGGGCCGGGCTTGGAGAAACTGCAGTGGTTCCATTTGAAATTCCTCTTGGCGCGCGAGCATTTGCAACTCCACACCCCGGGTCATCTGCAACGTGATTTGGCCACCAAACTCGAAGCGTTGCGGGAGACGCTGCGGACGAATAGCCTTAGTGAGGTGGCGCGGAAGTCGAAGGTGTCCACTTTGGAGATGACCGAGGAGCGCCTGCGCAATCTGGAAAATCGTCAATGTCGCTTGATGGAAATCGAGAGCGACTTGGAGCGGATCGAATCCCAACTGGACCTCTCCCTCGAACGGGCTGCCCTGCAATCTTCCGGTGGCAGCACTACCTTCCAATTGGATCTGGCGGAACGCATGGTGGATAGCTCTGACTTGTTCGGTTCTTCCCTGCCGTTGGTGAGTGATCTGGATGCCCACTTCCAAGGGAGCTTGGACCGCGATACCTTGCGCTAGGCGGCACTGGGCTCGGCGGGATAGCTTCGAGGTGGTGACTGCCGCCTCCGCGCCACTCGTTTTGCGAGCATTGGAAATTCTTGGACGCACCGCGTTCAAGAGGGTTGCGCAGAGCGGATATCACGAGAAACTATTCTCCAACCCTCCTTCTCATGGCCTACCAATTTCCATTCACCTTCCGTCGCCACCGCTGGCATTTCCTGCTCCTAACTCAGTTCGGAATGCTTGGTGGTGTCACTGCGGGAGCCGAGGAGGTGGTTTTTAACCGGGACATCCGACCGATTTTATCCAAGGCTTGCATCATGTGCCACGGGCCGGATGAACATGAGCGCAAAGGTGGGACGAAGGAAAGTGCGGGCTTGCGGGTGGATACCTTCGAAGGAGCGCAGATGGATCTCGGTGGGAAAAAGGCCATCGTGCCGGGCCATCCAGAGCAAAGTGAACTACTTTCCCGCATCACCAGCACCGATCCAGATGAGGTCATGCCGCCGCCGAAACACGGCAAGAAACTCACGGCGGACGATGTGAAATTAATCACCACCTGGATTAAAGGCGGTGCCCATTACACCAAGCACTGGTCCTACGAGCTACCGGTTCGGCCGGTGGTTTCGACCACGGGCAATCCGGTGGACGGCTTCATTCAACAGCGGCTAGCCAAAGAAGGCTTGCAGCAACAACCAGAGGCAGATCGATTGACTCTCGCACGCCGCGTTACTTTGGATGTGACCGGCTTGCCGCCCTCCCCGGAAGCGGTCGCAGCTTTTGTGAATGATACTGCTCCCAATGCCTACGAGCGCTATGTGGATAAATTGCTAGCATCCCCGGCCTATGGTGAACATTGGGGACGGGAATGGCTGGATCTAGCTCGGTATGCTGATTCTGCGGGGTATGCCGACGATGGTTTGCGCTCGATGTGGGGCTTTCGTGACTACGTCATCAATTCCTATAATGCGAACAAGCCGTTCGATCAGTTTACGATTGAGCAAATCGCAGGGGATCTCCTGCCCAACCCCACCGATGATCAATTGGTGGCCACTGCCTTCCACCGCAACACGATGACGAACAGCGAAGGTGGCACGAACGACGAGGAATTCCGCAATGCCGCCATCGTGGATCGGGTCAACACCACCATGGCCGTGTGGATGGGCACTTCCATGGCGTGTGCGCAGTGCCATACGCACAAGTATGATCCCATTACCCAGAAGGAATATTTCCAAATGTTCGCCTTCCTCAATAACACCGCCGATGCCGATCGGCAGGATGAATCCCCACTCCACAAGTTTCTTAACGCCGACCAGAAGGCGCAAAAACTCAAGCTGGAGCAGGATTTAGCCGCCATTGATGCCAAATTAAAAACACCCACCGCCGAGCAACGCACGGCATCCCAGAAATGGAGCCAAGCATTTGCCGTGGCTCCCAAGTGGGAAATCCTGAAGCCCACGACGATGGAATCGGCGGCCAAGCTAGCGATGACCTTGGAGCCCGATGGCGCGGTGGCCGTGGCCAAGACGGCCGCTAAGGATACTTACAAATTAGAAATACCGGTGCCAGCGAGCCGTAAAATTTCCTCGCTGAAATTAGAAGCACTCCCGCATGAAAGCTTGCCTGGGAAAGGATCGGGACATGGTGGTGGAAACTTCGTCGTGACCCGAGTGCGGGCCGTGATCGATCCGCCAACGGGAAGCAAGGGGCCGAAAGCGCGCTTTGTCAGAATTGAACTTCCCGGCAAGGAAGCGCTGCTGCAACTCGCAGAGGTGCAAGTTTTCACTGGGACGACGAACGTTGCGATCCAAGGCGTGGCCTCTCAGAAATCAACTTACACCGATGCCGTGGCTGCCCGAGCCATCGATGGCAACACTGCTGGTGCCTACGACAAAGGCTCTGTGGCGCATACCGGACTGGGGACCAATGATCCCTGGTGGGAGGTCGATTTGAAAACGGAACAATCGCTGGATCGCATCGTGGTCTGGAATCGCGCGGAAGCAGGCGAGCGACTGGAAGGATTCCGCATCCTAGCCATGGATGAGAAGCGACAAACGGTGTGGGAGCAGACCAAGAATAAGGCCGCGGAGTCGATCCCATTTTCCTTGAATGGGCAGCGGGAAATCGTGTTCACCGATGTTGCGGCAGATTTCACCCAGGCTGACTTTGCAGAGGATGCCGTCATTTCCGACAAGCCAGCAGAACAACCGAAGCAGAAGAAAAAAGTCCGTGGAGCCCAGCAAGGCTGGGCCGTGGGCGGTCAGCAGACGAAACCACATGAGCTGGTTTTAACCACCGCTGCCGCCGTAGAGATTCCCGCGGGCGCGAAGTTGCACGTTAGTATTGAGCAGCAATCCGCCTCCGCAAACCATACGCTGGGGCGCTTCCGGCTTAGTCTGACGGATGACCCAACGGCCTTGATTCGTTTGGAAACGCCGGCGGAAATAGTAGCAGTCATGGCACTCCCAGTTGCGCAACGCACGCCTGAACAGGCAAATCAAGTTGCCGTTTTTTACAGCAGCAAGATTGCTCCAGAAGCAGCCGCTGAGCGTCTTAAGTTGACGGACTTGCAGAAGCAAATTGATGGACTGCCGCAAGTGACCGTCCCTATCCTGCAAGAGCGTGCGGCCAATCAACGTCGGGAGTCGCATGTGCAGTTGCGGGGGAATTATCTCTCGCTGGGCGATGTGGTGGTCGAAGGCGTGCCCGTGGCGTTTCATCCTTTACCGGAGAAGGCTCCCATGAATCGTCTCACATTGGCGCATTGGCTGGTGGATGAGAAAAATCCGCTCACCCCACGGGTGATTGCTAACCGCTATTGGGAATCGATTTTCGGCATCGGCATCGTGCGCACGAGCGAAGAATTTGGTTCCCAAGGCGAATTGCCATCGCATCCGGAATTGCTGGATTGGCTCGCCACCGAGTTGGTGCGCACCAAGTGGGATTTGAAAAACTTTGTTAAACTGCTCGTGACCTCCGCCACTTACAAGCAATCCTCCAAAGTAGTCGCTGGAGCCATGGAGCGGGACCCGCAGAATCGCCTCTTGGCTCGTGGACCCCGCTTCCGCCTCAGCGCGGAAATGGTGCGGGATCAGGCGCTTGCAGTGAGCGGATTGCTCTCGCCCAAAATGCTCGGCCCCTCCGTGCGTCCGGTGCGCCCTTCCAGCGGGCTGTCTGCCGCGTTCGGCGGGGGGTTGGATTGGCAAACGAGCGCTGGCGAGGATCGCTTCCGTCGCGCGCTCTACACGGAGTGGCGACGCACCAGTCCGTATCCATCCATGACCACCTTCGATGCTCCCAACCGCGAAACTTGCACCTTAACTCGCAGTCGCTCGAACACACCGCTGCAAGCGTTAGTGACGTTGAACGATCCGGTTTACGTCGAAGCTGCTCAAGCGCTGGCGCGACGTTTAACGGCGGGGACGACCGAGGAGAGAATCACCCAAGCCTATCGGTTGGTGTTGTCCCGCAATCCTTCCGCCAAGGAACTCCAACGCCTGGTTAGTCTTTATCAGGAAACCCTGGTCACTTATCAATCGGACGCCAAGAAAGCTGCCGAGATGTCAACGAATCCCATTGGCGCACTCCCGGCCGGAGCGAACGCCGCTGAACTCGCCACTTGGACCACTATTTCCGGGGTCCTCCTCAACCTCGACGAAACGTTGATGAAACGCTAACCGCTTAAATTTTATGGATCCACAATTTGAATCACTCCAACAGCAAACGCGTCGGCAATTCCTCCGCCGGGGCGGTCAATTCAGCATCGGGGCTATGGCCATGCAATCCATGCTGGGCGGCAAGAGTCAGGCCGCCACCGCCGCCAATGCCAATCCGTTTGCCGCGAAATCGGCCCGAGCAGGAGCCAAGGTGAAGCGCGTGATTTACCTGCAAATGTCCGGCGGTCCGCCGCACTTGGACATCTTCGATTACAAACCAGAGTTGGTGAAACGTAATGGTCAGGACGCGCCCGATCAATATGTGAAGGGCAAAACGTTCGCCTTCACCAGCGGCACGCCGAAACTCATGGGCACCCCGCGCACGTTTACCCAGCATGGCCCGGGCGGTGTCTGGATGTCGGATGCGGTGCCGAATTTCCAATCGGTGGCACATGAGATGTGTGTTATTAAAAGCATGCACACGGACCAATTCAATCATGCCCCGGCGGAGTTGTTATTGTTTACCGGATCGCCCCGCCAGGGTCGCCCTAGCATGGGCTCCTGGGTCACCTATGGTCTGGGGTCGGAAAATGATAACCTGCCAGGATTTGTCGTCCTCATCAGCAGCGGCGTGCAGCCGAGCGGAGGCCAAAGCTGCTGGGGGACGGGCTTCATTCCTTCGGTCTTCCAAGGCGTGCAATGCCGCAGCAAAGGGGATCCCGTGCTCTACGTGGGCGATCCTCCAGGGATGGATCGCAACCTCCGCCGCAAGACGCTGGATGCACTGAACGACTTAAATCAACTGCAGGCCGACGAACTGGGACATCCCGAAACCTCCACCCGCATTTCCCAATACGAACTCGCCTTCCGCATGCAAACCAGCGTGCCGGAGGTGATGGATATTTCCAAGGAATCAGCCAAGACGCTGGAGGATTACGGCGCGAAGCCGGGCGACTCCAGCTTCGCCAATAATTGTCTGCTTTCACGACGATTGCTGGAGCAAGGCGTGCGGTTTGTGCACTTGTTCGACTGGGGCTGGGACTTCCATGGCACCAATCCGAAGGAAGATATCCGCGATGGACTAACCGAAAAAATGCAGCGCACCGACAAGCCCGTCGCAGCCTTAATCAAGGATCTCCGGCAGCGGGGCTTGTTGGATGATACACTCATCATCTGGGGCGGAGAGTTCGGTCGCACCCCGTTCCGGGAAGGCCGCACGGCTGGCGGCAAAGTCTTGGGTCGGGACCATTTCCCCGACGCTTACTCGTTGTTCCTAGCTGGCGGAGGCGTCAAGCAAGGCCACAGCCATGGCGAAACCGACGATCTCGGCTTCAGCGTCGCCACGGACAAAGTCCACGTCCACGACCTCCAAGCCACCATCCTCCACTTACTGGGCATGGACCATGAGAAATTAACCTATCGGTTCCAGGGACGCGACTACCGCCTAACCGACGTCCACGGCCAAGTAGTCCAGGGAATCCTAACGTAGAACGGAGTGTGGCAGCAGTCCGCTGGACTGCTGAATGATGAAGCGCGGGCCATAGTGGCAACCTGAGCGGGGTGGAGGACAAAAGGTTACTAGCGTATTTTGAAACTATAACCAACAAATCATGGCAGTGTCCGATGGCTCTGAGTCCTGTCAGGACAACACATCAAAGCCCGGGGTGGAGCGCAGCGCAACCCGGGGAATAAGCACAAACAACACCAAGAGCCCTGCAAGGGCGAGACACGGGAAATGCATCCCGGCCCGACTCACGTCACTATTGTCCCGCCCTTACAGGGCTTTGGCTTCTGGGCGGCTATACCCAGGGTTACGTTTCACTCCACCCTGGGCTTTGATGTTCCGTCCTTACAGGACTTGCCGAATTGAGGACTTGAGAGCCCCATGCACCGGCATGGGTATTGCATGGCGTGCGTTGAGTTCCTACCATGATGCCGGGGCTTTCAAAGCCCCGCGCCTTGGGATAAAGCCCGTGCAAAATCCGCCGTCACCCACCTGCGGTCAGGGGCATTTCGAGATTGCCAACGATTCAAGGTTTCCCTATCCTGCCACAAACCATGCGCTTCCTTCCTCCAATCTGTTTCACCGCGGTTCTATCCACGTTGCCCGCTTCTGCGGCCAAGGTTTACTATGTGAACCAACCGGAAGGAACCCCGGGCATAGGCGCTCCTGGCGTGATTCAAGTAGTCAATCCTGATGGCACGGGACATGCCGCGCACTATACGGCACCTACAGTTACGGACTTGCGCGGCATCGCGATCGATTCGGAAAATAACCGACTTTTCTTTGCCTACTGCGAACTTGCCGGCGGGGTCAGTCCGACCCAGGTTTCCCTGCGGACTATGCCTTTGGTGATTCCCGGCGGCGGAGCCAGTCCCGCCACGATCTTGTCGCAGCCGGATGGGGCGGCGGGCAGTGCCGCCAATCCGATTACTGATGTGGAATATGATCGCACCCAGCAGCAGGTGTATTTTTCCCAGCCATCGAGCAAGCTGCTCCGACGCTGCGATCCTACGGGCGCAAACCTCACCAACGTGTTAACGCATCCTGGCTCCGGCACCGCTCCGCGTGACTTGGGGCCGTATTTCTTCGGCTTGGATTTGGTCAATCGCAACGTTTACTGGGCGGTGCTGACGACCTCCGGTGATACGCTCACGCCTTACAGCAAGGGCTCGTTGGCGGGTGTCGTGGACACGAGTTTCTCCCTAACAACGCCCTCCCGCACGCGGGACATTGCGGTGGATCCGAATGATCCTGCCGGGCCCCGGCTCTATTGGAATGATCGTCAGAATGGAGCCGTTTACACCCGGTTAGCATCTGGCGGAAGCGTGACCACGGTCGTCAGCGGACTGAATGCACCCCATGGTCTGGCGCTGGATCTGCTGGCGCGGAAAGGATACGTCTCGGACACCGGAAAGCGTGGTTCGGGAACGCAGGCTAGTTCACATCGGGTGGTGAGATTTAGTTTTGATGGCAGCACGCCCATCGAGTTCCTTTCGCCTGTCAGCACCACCGCCGAGCCTTGGGATGTGGCGCTGGATCTTGCTTCCACGTCATTTGCTGATTGGAAACGTCGCTTCTTCGCGCAGGGGGCCGCCAACACCGGACTCAATGATGATCCCGATGGCGATGGGCTGACGAACATTGGGGAGTATGCCTTCTTCTGCAGTCCGATTCAAGCAGATGCCTTCAAAGCGAGTCAAATCATCGAGGTGAGGCCAGGTTCCACTCGCGTGGCCCTGCCGCGGCAAACGGACCTTAACATCCGCGTGGAAACCTCCGTTGATCTCACCACATGGCACTGGAATGGCGACGCCAGCGGCTTGACCTACTTGAATTTCTCCAGCCCGCAGCCAAGGGACGAGGACAGTCAGTGGCTCACCGTGACCCCTGCCATCGCGAATCAGACCCGGTTGTTCCTTCGCGTAACGGTGCAACCGTAAGGCCGCAGAATCGGGACTGCCAATGTCGGCATCGAAAGAAACGATGCGAGATCTTCCGGCGGTGTGGTATCAATCGAGGGTCTGACCGAACCACGTCCAGCTCCATTTAACTTCACCATCTATGCAAGCAGTAGTCATCGATAAACCCTACACCTTCATCGCTCCCCGCCTCAGCCGACTCTGGCTCTGGGTGGCACGGCGGATTCTCCCCCGGCAACTGCGCAAGGATTACGGGGTTACCCACGTCGAATGCGTCGGGGCGGAGAAACTGCAAGCCTCGCTCGCGGCGGGACACGGCGTGATGCTAGTAGGGAATCACTCCCGCCCCTGTGATCCAATGATTTTGGATACCCTGGCCCAAGTGGTGAACCGCCCCTTCAGCACCATCGCTAGTTGGCACGTCTTCATGACCAGCAAGCTACAGCGCTTCCTCCTGCCCCGCATCGGCGGTTTTAGCGTTTATCGGGAGGGGATGGATCGGGAATCACTCAAGTGCGCCATTAAAACCGTGGCCGATGGAAAATCACCGTTAGTCATCTTTGCCGAAGGCATCATCACGCGATGCAACGACCGCCTGGTGAACTTCATGGAAGGCCCCTCCTTCATGGCTCGGGCCGCGGCCAAGCAACGCCCGGAAGGCAAAGTGGTCATCCATCCCGTCTTCATCCGCTATTTCTTCGAAGGCGATCTAACGAAGAGTGTGCTGCCGGTCATCGAGGAAATTGAGCTGCGCTTATCCTGGCAGCCCCAGGTGCAATTGCCCCTGCGAGAGCGCATCAAGAAAGCCGGGGCAGCGCTCTTAGCGTTGAAGGAACTGGAGTATCTGGGGGCAGTTCAGTCGGGATCATTTAACGAGCGTCTGCATCGGCTGATTGATCGTTTGCTCACACCGCTGGAAGACCAATGGGCTGCCAGCCGACACGATGGCGATACGATGGCCCGCGTGAAACGTCTGCGCTCCGCCATTCTTCCTGACATGGTGTCGGGAGAGTTGGCCGAAGTGGATCGAGCCCTGCGCTGGCGTCATCTGGCGGACGTTTATTTGGTCCAGCAACTGCATTGCTATCCAGGCGACTACATCGAAACGCCTACGCCAGAGCGCTTGCTGGAGACCGTGGAGCGCTACGATGAGGATCTCACGGACATCGCCCGCGCGCATCCGCCCATACGCGCCATCATTACCGTGGGGGATGCGATCGAAGTTAGTGCTACGCGGGATCGCTCCCAGGAAAATGACCCCATCACACTGCAAGTTCGCCAACAAATGGAAGCGCTGCTGGAATCCTCGAAAGCGCTGCGTAAAATTCAACCCACTGGACTGGAAAATTTATGAACCCCATCCTCTTACGTGTGCTCGTGATCGTCGTGGCGCTGGTGATCTGGTTTTGGACGCAAAAGTTAATCGCCCGCAAAGCCCCGGAGCCAGATGGCATAGGCGATGCCGTGCACCGCTGGACCGCCGGATGGCATCGGTATTTCCTAACGCACGAGTCAGCAGCGAATCGGGCGTTGGCACTGAGTTCTCTGGGGATTGATGTGCTGGGCTTGTCGCTGATCGCAGCCGCCATCTTCGGACCCACCTTCGCTCCGTTTCTCGCCATTCTCCTAGTGTTCAGTTTGCGTCAAATTTGCCAACTCTGTTGCACTCTCCCTCCCCCACCCGGAATGATCTGGCGGGATCCTGGTTATCCCACGGCGCTTGTCACCTATGGTGTTAGTAACGATTTTTTCTTTTCCGGCCATACGGCATTGGCGGTCCTGGGAGCCATCGAAATTTGCCAACTTGCCCCGTGGTATTTGGGTGCAGCGGCGGTGGTCCTAGCAGTGGCGGAGGCGCTGATCGTGCTGGTGCTGCGGGCGCATTACACGCTGGATGTGATCACGGGCGCCCTGGCCGCCTGCGTGGCCGCGAGTTTGGCTGGACACTGGGCTCCGTGGGTGGATGCTTGGTTGCGTTAGGTGCCCTTTTCGGGTTGAAACTCCGCCCAGCGCCAGTATGGGAGAACGCTCCCACCTACCCTCCCCCATGTCAGACCCTGATTCCTCGCGCGAATGGATTCGCTATAAACACGCCCGCTTCACGGCTCGGTTTCCCGCCGACTTCCGCTATTCCCGCAGCCACTACTGGATGGCTCCCGTGGCGGAGGAACCAGGACTATGGCGCGTGGGGTTCACGAAGTTTGCCACCCGCATGCTTGGCGAATTGGTGGATTTCACTTTTGAAGTGCCCGTAGGCGGTCCCGTCGCTCCCGGTCAGCAAATCGGCTACGTGGAGGGCTTCAAAGCCGCCAGCGATGTCTTCTGCGTCATGTCCGGAAATTTTGCCGGGATGAATCCGGCCCTCAAGGCCGATGCCTGCATCGTCCGCACGGATCCCTACCTCGTTGGTTGGCTTTACAGCGTGCGGGGAGAACCTGAAGCGGAATCGCTGGACGTGCACGAATACATCGCCATGCTGAACGAAACTATTACTCGCATGGCCGAGCAAGAACACGCCTAACTACAATTCATGAAAACCACCCTGCTGCGCGCTGATCAACTTCTTTCCCGCTTCGGCTACTGCAGCCGCCGGGAAGCTCCCTCGTGGGTTAAGCGCGGACGCGTCTCGCAAGCCGGGGTGCAGATTCTCGACCCCACCAAACGCATCGATCCCAGCCAGGCCACCGTCGATGGCGCGGCCGTAGAGTTTCCCCATGGCGTGCTGGTGGCCTTTCATAAGCCTGCTGGTTATGTCTGCACCCATGAGGAAGGGGAGAACGAAACCATCTACAGCCTGCTGCCGAACAGTTTCATCGGTCGGATCCCTGAAGTCACCAGCGTGGGTCGATTGGATAAGGACACCACCGGTCTGCTCCTGCTAACCGACGATGGAACCATCGTCCATCGCTGGACGTCGCCCAAGAAACACGTGCCGAAAGTTTACGAAGTGGAAACGGACGAACGCATCCCGCCAACCGCCGTCGAATTATTTGCCAGTGGCACCCTAGTCCTGCGCAGTGAAACGGATGCCTGTCTGCCAGCCGAATTGGAAATCACCGGCCCCCGCTCCGCCCGGATCACGCTCGTGGAAGGCCGCTATCATCAGGTCAAACGCATGTTCGCCAGCCAAGGCTGCTCCGTCGTCAAATTGCATCGCTCCAAAATCGGCCATCTGGAGCTGGGCGATCTAGCGGAAGGACAATGGCGCACGATTACGGCGGCGGAGGTGGACGGAAGTTAGTCTATGAGCGCCCCGGCCCCGCAGAATCCCTTCAAAGCCGTTGTCATCGGTTGGTTGGCAGCGCAAATCATCCGTCTCGTCTCCCTAACGCTGCGGTATGAAATTCAAGATCCGCACGGTGTTAGAAAAATCAGTCCAGACCAACGCCTGATCTGGATCTTCTGGCACAATCGCATCTTCTGCCAGCCCATTATTTATCGTAAATACCTCAAGCATCGACGCATCAGCGTGCTCACCAGTGCCAGCAAAGATGGCGCCATCATCGCGCAGACCGTGCGTCGCTTCGGCCTGGGCGCAGTGCGTGGTTCCAGTTCCAAGCGGGCCGCCAAAGCAGGGGCTGAACTAGTCGCCTGCCTGCAGGGCGGCAGTGACATCGGCATCACTCCAGACGGTCCCCGCGGCCCCTGTTACAAACTCGCCATCGGCCCCGTCCGACTGGCCGACATGACCCGGAGCCCCATCGTGTCCATCAACGTCAACTACACGAAATGCTGGCAACTGCGCTCGTGGGACCGATTCCGCATCCCCAAACCATTCAGCAAAGTGCACGTCTCCTTCGGTGCTCCCACCCACGCCACCATCGAATCTGAAGATGCCGAGCCAGTCCGCCAAGCGATCGAAAGTTATCTCATGACCGAAACCAAAGACACGTAGCTCGGCATCCCCATGCCGGGAGGAACACGCAAGGCAGGGCCATCCCGACCAGAGATCGAAGGCTCAGACATCCTGACCTGCGGGGAAACAGGATAAGCTAAATCTGAGGCTGAACGCTCACGGAAAATTTCTTTTCCGAGCCAATTGCCGGAAAAGAACACAAATAGCGCAAAAACACCCATCGAATTTTTGCGTTCCTTCCGATCTTTTGCGGCAATGGGGTTGTAATCAGCAAAAAGCAAGTATGCGGGGTCAGGAAAATTGGGAACATGAGTTGGTGTCCCGCGCTTTCGGCGGAGGAACAGGTAGAGCCGTTTTGCTGCGTGAGCTTGGAGTGATGCACCGCTTAAAAGTGGAACTCCAGCGGGATGTTCCACGAGGCCAGACTGCCTCACTTTTTCTTGGCAGGATCACCCTTGGCGGCGGAGGCCATCAGGTTCTCGGCTTCCTTGAGCTGGGCTGGAGTCAGTTGCGCTTTGACCGCCTGCTTGCGGGCCACCGCTTCAT
>JANOAV010000038.1:0-114917 GCA_031411295.1 Verrucomicrobiales bacterium
GGTTTCTGTGGTGACGGAGCAATATTTAAATCTTTACCAGCGATTGGACAGAGCATGAGTCAAACCGCAGCTCTGGGCATAACACTAACACATGCCCCCCCCTCCTAAATCAGGTCACAATCCTGCTCTTGACTTAGTTAGAGCAACTGCGGCATTTCTGGTTTTCTTCTGCCACTTGCGCGGGCATTTCTTTGTTGCCTGGGGTGATCTTGATCCATCATGTCGCACAACTCTGAATTTCTGCCTATTCACTTTGGGACGCTTAGGACGGGAATCCGTGATGATCTTTTTTGCTCTCAGCGGATATTTGGTAGGCGGTAAATCGCTTCAAGCCATGCTCTCTGGCAAACTAAACGCTTCCGACTATGCATGTAGCCGATTATCAAGGTTCTATGCTATCGTGCCTGCGGCGCTGATTCTAACCCTGATTTGCGATTATTTCCGCCTTGGAAATTTCAGTTTAGCCGATGCTCGGACTTTTTGGTGTAACTTAGGGATGCTGCAAGGCATCGCTTCCCCATCTTTCGGATCTAACGCACCACTCTGGAGTTTGGCATATGAGTGGTGGTATTATGTTTTCGGTTTAGGTGCCTTGCTTGGATTGCGACGTTTCATCACCAAACAAGGCTCCACGAGGCTTTGTGTTTTGGGTTTCGTTTTAGCAATGGTGGCGCTCTTTGTAATGTCGCGCCCCATGCTGGAATATTTCCCAGTCTGGCTTGCTGGAGCATGTCTAGGATTGATCAAATCGCCCCCTACCAAAACTTGGCCGATCGTTGCTAGTGGCGCAATTTTGCTTGGAGCCTGCGCGCTTTCCATGCGTCGTCAGGATTTGTTGGGAGATTACTCCGTTGGCATCGGGGCATTAGTGCTAATCGCCAGCCTTATCCATCCGCGAAATCTTCCGCAGTGGATGAGCAAGCCAATCTGGTTTGCAGCAGCAATCTCATTCAGCCTCTATACAATTCATTATCCGCTAATCGAGCTTTTACAGGCCGCTTGGAACCCAATTCGTGTTGCCACGATTACGATTAATGCTTGGACAAAACTCTTTGCGATAGGTGGTGTGATCCTTTTAATCGTCGTCGTGTTTTGGTGGATCTTCGAACGCAACACCACCAAGCTGAAGCGCTGGCTCCAAGCACGCTGGCCCCAAGCCAATCCATGAAAACCTGCCTGCTAGTAGCGCCCCACTTCCCTCCGAGCAATCTCGCGTCGGTGCATCGGGCACGACTGTGGTCACGTCACTTGCCGGAGTTTGGTTGGAAGCCGATCATTCTGACCACGCACTCCGGTTATTACGAAGAGGCGCTGGACTGGGATTTGCAGAAACTGCTCCCCTCCGATCTTGAGATCATTGCCACCAAGGCCCTGCCGACGAAACCGATTCGGTTGGTGGGCGACATTGGGGTTCGGGCGTTTCCCTATCATCTGGCAGCGGCAGCTAAGCTGGCCAAAGCACGCAAGATTGATTTCATGCACATCACCATTCCAGCCAACTTCTCTGCTTTGCTGGGGAGGCCTTTGCGAGCGTTACGAAGGGTGCCTTATGGGATCGATTACATAGATCCCTGGGTCCATGATTTTCCGGGTTCAGATAAGAAGTTGAGTAAAGCTTGGATTTCCTGCACCATGGCCAAATTAATGGAGCCCTGGGCCGTCAAGCAGGCCCGAGCGATCACTGGAATTACGGAAGGTTACTTTGCTGGAGTCTTGGAACGGAATCCCCACCTGCACACGCAAGCCGCTACTGGATTCATGCCTTACGGAGCCGAAGTAGCAGATTTTGTGGGAGCTTCCGAAATGAAATTAGCTAATCCCCAATGGTCAACGGATGGGAAATTCCATGGGTTCTATGCTGGTGCCCTGCTTCCAAAAGCAATGCGGCCTCTGGAAACTTTGTTTCAAGTATTAAGGAAGCTCGGTGATCAATCTCCCACTTGGAGAGAGCGATTCCGGCTGCATTTCGTGGGCACTGGGGGGCGTCCCAGTGATCCCAAAACTTTCCAAGTTAAGCACATAGCAGAACGGTTTGGAATTGCTGACATGGTGACGGAACACCCGCACCGCATGGCCTATCTGCAAGTGTTGGCACACTTACACAAATGCGACGGCGCGCTCGTGTTGGGCTCATCGGAGGCGCATTACTCGCCCTCCAAGACATTCCAATCTATCCAGTCGGGAAAACCGATTCTCGCGTTGCTGCATGAGGAAAGCACTGCCGTCAGCTACCTGCGCCAAGTCGGCGGAGCGGATGTTGTCACCATGACTGATGCGGGTGATTTGGATCAGAGTGTATTGGCATCGGCTCTGACGCGATGGTTTCAAAAAATCATTAGCGTTCCTCCGGATCGAGTGAATTCAATTCCGAACGAACAAACCGCCAGAGGAAGCGCGCAGCGCTTGAGCGAAGTGTTGGACGCGGCGCTTGCATTGGAGATCAGATGAAAGTCGGCATCCTCACCAGTCATCCTATTCAATATCAAGCCCCGTGGTTCCGGGCCTTGGCGCAGGAGTGTGATCTGACGGTTTACTTTGCCTACCGCCCAAACGCCGCGGAGCAGGGGCAGGGGTTCGGGCAGGCCTTCACCTGGGATGTGGATTTACTTTCCGGCTACAAGTCTGAGTTTCTCTCGAACGTAGCCAAGCAATCAAACACTGGTAGTTATGCGGGATGCGATACGCCTATTATTGCGGATCGCATCGCCCAAGAGAAATTTGACGCATTCATTGTCACCGGCTGGTATTTAAAATGTTTCTGGCAGGCGATCAAGGCTTGTCGGAAGCTGAAGATTCCGGTGCTGGTCCGGGGCGATTCCCAACTAGCTACGCCCCGTTCCAAGCTTAAAGCCTTCCTCAAAGAGTTCGTTTATCGCAGAATGCTGAAATGCTTCGATGGCTTCCTAACCGTGGGGCAGCGAAATCGTGAATACCTGCAACACTACGGAGTGCCAGCGGAGAAAATTTTTCCCGCCCCACACTTTATCGACAACGCAAGCTTCGCCCAGCGTGCCGCCGAAGCCCTGCCGCAAAGGGAAGCAATGCGTAAAGCTTGGGGAACCCGCCCGGGTCAAATCGTGGTGCTCTTTGTCGGTAAATTCATCAAGGAAAAGGGCTTGGAGGTCTTGCTGACTGCCATGGCAAAATTAGAAATCCAACACCCTGGAAAATTCAAATTGGTGCTGGTTGGCTCCGGTCCGCTGGAATCTGATCTCCGGCAAATCGCGGCCCTCGTGAGGGTCGATGCAACTTTTGCAGGCTTCAAAAACCAAGGAGAACTTCCAGCCTGCTATGCCGCAGCAGATGTGCTGGCCCTCACGTCAGTCAGCGAGACCTGGGGGTTGGTGGTCAACGAGGCCATGGCTTGCGGCATTCCTGCAATCGTTTCCTCGGTCTGCGGCTGCGCACCGGATTTAATCGAGAATGGGGTGACGGGTTTTACGTTTCCGGTTGGCGATGCCAATGAATTTGCCAATGCCCTTTGCTCCTTTGCTAATCGTTTCCAGACCGGCCACACATGGGATTCCGCGCTGCAGGAAAAGCTGGTCCAATATGACGTCATGACTTGCTCCCGAGGCACCCTCCGTGCCATCCATTCCTGCCAGAGATCGGCCTAATGGTTTCTGCTCCAAGCCTCTACTCCGCCAATTTTACAAAACTCCTGTCAAGCACCATGGACACTATTGCGCCCGCCCTGCCCTTCTCGCCACGTCCTAAGGTCACGCAGCAATTGCACAAGCACGGGCTGCCGGTCGGCTTAAAGGTCCTGTTGCTGTGTTTTTTAGCGATGGCCGTCTTTAGCCCTGATCGGGAGCTAGGAATCTACGGGGTGGCCGTGCTTTGGGTAGCTGCCAGACTATTGTGGAAGCCCGGGCAGCCGCAGACGCTTTTCTTTGTTATTTTGTTTCAATGGTTCCAAGCGTTCGGACCGGTCATGCAGGGGTTCCTGGATGGGCGCGCTTATCAGGATATCATTGGGATACCAGAGGTTGATACCGCCACGTGGTTAAGTCTTACCGGAATCGGGATTCTCTCCATCGGTCTCAAGCTAGGCAGTCGGCGCACGGAACCAAAGGGGCTCAAAAAATCCGTTTCCGGCTTAAAGCATTTGAAAAACGGGCGGTTGGTAATCGCTTATATTTTCGCAAGCGTGGCCGCCCTAACTATTCGAGTAGCTGGCGGGGTTTATGCCCCCTTCATTCAAGCAGGTTCCGCCGTGGAAATTGTGAAATGGGGCGTGGTTCTGCTAATTTTCTATCGCTGGACGGCGATGGGTCAGGGCGGGATACTGGCTTTGGCGATCCTGATTTTTGAAAGCATCATTGGGATGGCGGGATTTTTCAGCTCTTTCAAAACTGGGTTCTTCATTCTAATAATTGCAGGCTCAGGGAGCGTTAACTTGAGTCGAAATCGTGCTGCCATTTTTGCCCTGCTCGCATTCGTGTTGCTGCTATTTCTTGGATTCTGGCAAGTCGTGAAAGGCTACTATCGAAGCTTTATGAGTGAAGGCGAAAAAGCTCAGGTGATCACCGTCAGTGTGACTGATCGGATGGAATGGATGGGGCAGGCGATGAATCTGGTAGGCTTTGACAATATTCAGCAGGGTTGGCAGGATGGATTACGCCGCCTGAGTTATGTGGACTTCTTCGGTTATGCCATCAAAACAGTTCCCAGTGCGGTAAAACATACCGATGGATTGTTATGGAGAGAGGCGATTCAACACACCCTGATGCCGCGCTTCCTATTTCCCAACAAGGCTGCCATTGATGACTCCCTGCGCACGAGTGCCTATTGTGGGATGACGGTGACAGGGGCTGATGAGGGGACGTCCATCAGTATTGGCTACATGGGAGAAAGCTACATTGATTTCGGGAGTATCGGCATGTTCATCCCCATTTTGTTGTGGGGGTGGGGGTTGGGCTGGTGCTATGGCTGGTTGCGGAAAAATACTCCCCACCCACTCTTGGGCATGGCCTGCGGCACGGGCTTACTCGTGTTGACTGCGCTATTGTTAGAAACTTCGAATATTAAAATGCTAGGCGGATTAATTGTCGCCTTCTTGGGTCTGGTTATTTTCGTGAAACTCTTCGCGCGCGGTTTTTGGTATTGGCTTATTTACGGAGACTTGCGCAGCCGCGCCCTGCTTCGTGGATATGAACTCCGAGGCAAAAAACGCTAGAGATCCCTCAACTTGCTTTTCAAGGTGGCCACCTCGACTCCACTTACGATTCATCTGTGGGTTCCCAATTGTGCTCCTGGCACGGGGGGGATTCAGTCGTTTTCCCGTTGTCTGATCATGGCATTGGCGGCGGAATTTCCGGAGGCTCGCTTGCGGGTGATTTCCAAGAATGATACGGTGGCTCCGTCTTTTGCGCCGATGGGGCGGGAGTTGACTTTCCAATGCGCTGGGGGATGGCCCGGGCCACTCCGATCTCTCTATTTTACGGGGCAACTGGTGAAGGCGGCGGTTTCGGAGCGGCCAGATCTCATCCTTTCGACGCATGTGAATTTCACGCCCGTGGCCCGCTGGTTGAAGCAAGTTTACCGGATTCCTTATGCCGCGGTGGCGCATGGAGTGGATGTCTGGGGGCTAAAGAACCCCAAAGTAATCCATGGGTTGCGTCAGGCGGATCGGGTCTTGGCGGTGAGTCGATTCACGCGGGAAAGTTTGCTGCGGGAAATGGCGTTGCCGGCAGAGCAGGTCCAGGTGTTTCCCAATACGGTGATGGCAGAGGAATTTCAGATGGGACCGAAGCCCGAGTATTTGCTCCAGCGCTATGGCCTGCGGGCGGAGCAACCGACCATTCTGACGGTGACGCGGTTGGCAGGGGAGGAACGATACAAGGGGTATGAACAAGTCCTGGCAGCACTGCCGGAACTGCAACAGCGCATTCCCGGCGTGCATTATGTGCTGGGCGGCATGGGGAATGATTTGCTGCGGGTGCAAGGGTTGATCAAGGAGCGGGGCTTGGAAGCCTGTGTGACACTGGCGGGATTTATTCCCGAGGCGGAATTGAATGATCATTACAACCTCTGCGATGTCTTTGCGATGCCGAGTCGGAAAGAGGGCTTTGGGATTGTCTTTCTGGAGGCCATGGTTTGTGGCAAGCCGGTGATTGCTGGAAATCAGGATGGTTCGGTGGATCCCTTGGTGGATGGCACCATGGGTGTGTTAGTGGATCCCGAAAGTGTGCCAGCAATCACGGAGGCACTGGCAGCGGTCCTGTCAGGGACGCATCCCCTGGAGATTCTGCGCGATGCGGTGGCCTTGCGTGAGCAAACCATCACGCGCTTTGGATTCGAGGCGTTTCGACAGATGACCCAACGGGAATTGGTAAGTTTGATCCCTCCCAGATGAGTTGGTCCGGACGCGTTGTGCGCACCCCAAGTTTAACACCCTTGTAACGTGACACGCCCTTCATTTCCCGCTTCCCTTGCGACGAGTTTCAGGTTATTGCCCTAGCGCAATCTTCAATTTCTTATGTGCGGTATCGCTGGCATTATTTCCTCCTCTTCACTCCCCACCTCCTCTGAGGTGGCGGTGCAGAGCATGCGTGAGGCCCTGGCCCACCGGGGACCCGACGACGCGGGCAGTTGGCTGGATGCCAACCGACTGGCGTGTTTGGCGCACACGCGGCTCTCCATCCTTGACCTCAGCCCGGCAGGACATCAGCCCATGGTCTCAGCGGATGGTCAGGCGGTGATCGTGTTCAACGGAGAAATCTACAATTTCCGCGAAATTCGGGCTGAGCTGGAGGCGGAGGGGGAGATTTTCCACAGTGAATCCGATACTGAGGTGCTGCTGGTGGGGTGTCGGCGGCATGGGGCGGCTTTCGTGCCTCGGTTGCGAGGGATGTTCGCCTTTTGCTTCTGGGATTCGGCTAACCAGCGGGCGTTGTTGGCCCGGGATCCATTTGGCATCAAGCCGCTCTATTACACGGATGATGGCACTGCGCTGGTTTTCGCTTCCGAACTGCGGGCCTTGCTCGCAAGTGAGTTGATCAAACCAGCGCTGGAACCGGGGGCGGTGGCCGCTTTCTTTGCCACCGGCTCGATGTCAGGGCCGACCACCTTGGTGCGCGGAGTCCGTAGTATTCCCGCAGGTCATCTGCTGGAATGGAATCAGGGCAGAGCCATAGTGAGTCGGTTCTGGCAGGTAACATTTCCTGCCCCCGTGCCACAGGATGCCAGCACTGCCAAAGCCGCGGCCCGGACCGCCCTGGAAAGCAGTATCAAGGCACACTTGGTGAGCGATGTGCCCGTCGGAATCTTTCTCAGTGGGGGGATTGATTCCACGGCCCTGCTGGCGCTGATGCGGCAGGCGCAACCCACCGGGCTGCTAAAGACATTTTCGATTTCGGTGGATGATAATCAAATGGACGAGGCCGATGCGGCGGCGCGCACTGCGGCACTGTTTGGAACGGAGCATCATGCCTTTAAATTGAACGCGGAATCGGCGGCGGCGGCCTTTCCTGACTACCTAGAGGCAATGGATGTTCCCTCAGTGGACGGATTTAACACGTGGATGGTCTCGCGCTTCGCCCGTGAACACCAGATGAAGGTGGTGCTCTCCGGATTGGGGGGGGATGAATTGCTGGCAGGGTATCCCACCTTTATCCAAGTGCCGAAGCTACAGCGACTGGGGAAACTGATGTCGTTCCTCGGACCGCTGGGTCGGCTGGTGGGGAAGTTACTCGCCTGCTGCGGGAAATCATCGAAGGTGCAACGCTTGGGGGAATTCTTGCAAGGACCGCCTACGATGGAACGGGCTTACGCGGCTACGCGGGGCGTTTTCAGTGGGCAGGACGCGGCTAGATTAGCGCAGTATTTCTGCAAGGGGGCGGCGGGCGCAATGGTGCTGGGCACAGATTTACCAATTGATCCAAGAGATGCGGTGAGTGCTCTCGAACTCACGCGCTACATGCGATTCCAACTCCTACGGGACAGTGATGTCATGAGCATGGCCCATGGCTTGGAACTGCGGGTGCCCTTGGTGGACTCTGAATTGTTTGATGCGCTGGCCCGCATCCCTGCGGAGCTGCGTCTGGCGCAGGGTAAGCAATTACTGCTCCAAGCCGTGCCGGAGGTGCCTGCGGTAATCGCCAGCGCTCCGAAGCGCGGGTTTAGTTTCCCCTTCGAGAAGTGGCTGGCGACGAGTTTCGGGGACCAATTCCGTCAAGCGACACAGGGCTTGCCGGTGGCTACTTCCCAGTGGTATCAGCAATGGACGGTGTTTGTGTTCCGGATGTGGTGTAAGCGGTTGGGGCTTTAATGCTGGCGAGAACCGCTTGCAGAGCCTGTTCTGCCAAAGCAGTAGTAGAACATCTCATTTTCGCCACAAATTGATCGCCTGTAGGTCTCAAGTGCCAAGATCCACCTTTCCCCTCCTGTTTTCTGAAAATCATCCACACCATCAACTCGATTCGGTCCGCTGACGGCGGTCCTTCCTATTCCGTGCCTGCGCTCTGCTTGGCATTGCAAGGGGAGGGGGCATCGGTAGAGTTATGGACGCAGGATGAGACGGTGATTCCACCGGCTGGATTGTCCACCCGCAAGGTGCTGCCCGGGGCGCTGGCTTCCGAGTTGGCCAAAGTAAAGCAAGCGCATCCGCAAACGGTGATCCACGATCATGGGATGTGGTTGCCGTGGAATCACAAAGTGGCGCAGGCGGCGGCCAGCGCCAAGGTGCCTCGCGTGGTGAGTCCGCGGGGGATGTTGGATCCCTGGGCGATGAAGTATCGGGCTTGGAAAAAGCGGATCGCTTGGGCTCTGTATCAGAAACGCGACCTTCAGTCTGCCCAGTTGTTGCACGCCACTGCGAAGCAGGAAGCAGAGCATTTCCTGGCCCGGGAGCTAGCGCCAGAAGTCTTTATTTCCCCCAATGGAGTTCATTTGCCACCTGCGGGTCTGGAGCGTAAATCGAAACCGGAACAACTTCGCACGATGTTGTTCCTGTCCCGGCTGCATCCCAAAAAGGGGCTGCTGGATCTGGTGCAAGCTTGGGCGGCCATTCGCGATCCGGAATGGCAGATCCGCATCGTGGGCCCGGACGAGAAAGGGCATCGCGCCGAAGTCCAGGCGGCCATTTCTGCGGCCGGTCTAACATCACAAATTTCCATTGATCCTGCCATGGCCGGCGGGGCCAAATGGCAGGCGTATGCTGATGCGGACTTATTCGTGCTGCCTAGCTATAGCGAAAATTTCGGTCTCGCGATTGCTGAGGCTCTGGCCTGTGGCACGCCCGTGGTCACCACCCAAGCCACGCCTTGGGAAGAACTGGAAACCGAGCACTGTGGTTGGTGGGTTCCCACGGGGGCAGCGAGTTTGGAAGGCGCTCTGCGGGATGCGATCGCGCAGCCGATGGACGAACTCGTGGCGATGGGAAAACGTGGTCGGGAGTTAATCGAGACGCGTTATACCTGGCCCACCATTGCCGTGAGCATGCTGCGGGCGTATCGTGGACTGGTGTGACTGGGAGCGGCGTGCGTCCCGCCGCCGTTGACATGCATCGCCATTTCACCCCGACTCCATCCATACCCTCCGACGGCTACAAGCAAGCCGCGCAAGTTGCCGACAAGCCGGCACATTCATTTATGGACCTGACAAAAATCACCCCGATGATCCTGACTTACAACGAGCAGGAAAACGTGGGTCGCTGCCTAGAAAAACTCCGCTGGGCCGCCCGGGTGCTTGTGGTGGACAGTGGCAGCACCGACGAAACTTTGGCAATCTGCGCGAAGTTTCCCAACGTGGAAGTCATCACCCGCTCGTTCGATTCCTTTGCTGGTCAGTGTAATTTCGGCCTGGGGCACATTCAGACCGAATGGGTGCTGTCGCTGGACTGCGACTACATCCTAACGGACGAATTGGTTCAGGAAATCACCACCTCTAAACTGGACGAACCCGCCCAGGGGCTGCGCTGCGGCTTCCGTTACTGCATGGGGGAACACGTGCTGCGAGCCACCCTCTACCCCGCACGCACGGTGCTGTATCGCAAGGCCCAGGGGCACTATCAGGACGACGGCCATGGCCATCGCGTGAACATCGACGGCATCGTCTTCGACCTGAAAGGCAAAATCCATCACGACGACCGCAAACCGCTGCGGCGGTGGCTAGATTCGCAAAAGAAATATGCCGCACTGGAAGCAGCGAAACTCAGCCAACCCGATGCCGCCCAACACGGTGGCATGGCAGATCGCCTCCGCCGCATGATCTGGCCGGCCGCACCAGCGGCTTTCCTCTACACGCTCCTGGTCAAAGGGCTCATCCTTGATGGCTGGCCCGGATTTTACTATGTGCTGCAGCGGACTTATGCGGAGTTGCTCCTCTCGCTGGAACTGCTGGACCGCAAAGTAATGCGACGGTAGCGCACAAGGACCGAGGATTTGCAATCCGCCACTAACGTAGAAGCCGAGTAAATAAGAGTTGAGCCGATGCAAACCCAATACTAATTTGGAGCCATGGAAACCATTACCTTTCGCTTGAAATTACCTACCGATCTGGGGCATCTTCGGCTCCCACTGGGAGTGAAAGCCAGACTACAAAGCCTGCTTGATCGTCAAGACCAAGGGATCAAGCTAACATCAGCTGAACGTGCAGAGGCGGAGGGATTGGTGGACCTGGCGGAAAGCCTGACCCTCTTGAAACTTCGCTCGTCCCGAGTCAAAGCTAAAGTGTCTCGATGAGAATTCCATCCGTGCTAAAGCGCGAAGTAATAAAACGCGCCAAGTCACGCTGCGAATATTGTGGACTCGCTCAGGTGGGACAAGAAGCGGCATTTCATATCGATCATGTAGTGCCTGTAACACTTCAAGGCCCAACCACCTTGGATAACTTAGCCCTGGCTTGTGTTTCTTGTTCCCTTCGCAAAGGGGCACGCACGATGGCTTCAGACCCAAAAACCGGACGACAAGCCGCACTGTTCAACCCCAGAAAGCAAATCTGGTCGTCTTAACAGAACTCTGATCCTAGCAATCAGGGCCGAAGAGATTCTCCGCCACCGCCATCCACCTGCGTGATCATTGCTGCATGCTGCGGCGGATTGAAAATCCGCGCTCCCTCCAGACAATCTCTACGCGCTCTGCGGTTAATTGCTAACTCACCCTCAGTATAACGCTGGCCGCCAAAATAGGCTTCTGCGTGCAAACGTAGCGCAATGCCAGGCCTCATTTTCCAGTTTTCCCACTCCCTCATTTCCCCCCCCCTAAAATGCCCTCCATTCTTGGTCTTAACGCCTACCATGGCGATGCCTCTGCCGCGCTCGTAATAGACGGTCAGCTGGTTGCTGCCGTGGAAGAAGAACGCTTCAACCGCATCAAACACTGGGCAGGATTTCCTGCGGAGTCGATTCGGTATTGCCTGGAGTTTGCCGGCCTGAAGGCGGAGGACTTGGACCACGTGGCCATTTCCTTCGACCCCCGCGCCAACTTCTTCAAGCGACTTGGTTTCGTGGTGAAGAACCGACCCTCATTGTCGGCCATCATGGATCGCTTGAAACGACAGGGGAAGACCCTGGGGCTGGAAGATCAGTTTGCCGCTGCGGTAGCATTGCCCAAGGAGCAGGTGAAGGCAAAGTTCCATCGCATCGAGCACCACCAAACGCATGTGGCGGCAGGGTTCCTGATTTCTCCGTTTGAGGAATCAGCCGTGTTATCCATTGATGGCATGGGCGACTTCACGAGCACGCTCACAGCGATGGGCCGGGGCACGCAATGGCAGGACTTGGATCGAGTGTTCTATCCGCATTCCGTGGGCTTCCTTTACAACGTGATCACGATGTATCTGGGGTTCCCTTACTACGGGGACGAATACAAAGTGATGGGCCTGGCGCCTTACGGGGAGAATGAATTCGTGGATTTCTTCCGTAAAATGATCCGTCCCAAGGGCGATCTTTTTGAGTTGAATCTGGACTACTTCACCCACCACAAGAAGGGTGTGAAGATGGCTTGGAACGATGGCGCGCCCATCGTGGAACCGTTCTTCAGTGACTTGCTGGAAAAAGAACTGGGGCCGCGTCGGGGCAAGGATGATCCGCTGACAAAGCGTCATGAAAACATGGCCAAATCCCTCCAGACGGTCACCGAGGAGATTATCGTCCATCTGCTGAATCGGCTGCACGCCAAGACCAAGACGAGGAACCTCTGTATGACGGGTGGCGTAGCGATGAACTCCGTGGCCAATGGGAAGATCACCCGGCAGACTCCATTTGAAAATGTCTATGTCCCGGCGGGTGCAGCCGATAATGGGACATCATTTGGTTCAGCCTTCTACGTGCACAATCGCGTGTTAGGTAATCCACGAACCTTCGTGCAGAACCATGCTTACTGGGGATGTGAATTCGATGATGCCGCCTGCGAGGCCGCTTCCATGGCGGCGGGATTACCATTTACCAAATATGACGAGCCGGCGTTAGTGAAACGGACCGTGGATCTGATTGAGGATGGTCGCGTTATTGGTTGGTTCCAAGGACGCATGGAATTTGGTGCCCGGGCGTTGGGAAATCGCTCCTTGATTGCCGATCCAAGACGCACGGACATGCGGGACATCATCAACCTGCGGATCAAGTATCGGGAGAAATTCCGGCCCTTTGCTCCGAGCATTTTAGAAGAAGAAGTGGCCAACTGGTTCGAGATTAACGAGGCCGCGCCCTATATGGAAAAGGTCCTGCCGATCCGTCCAGAAAAGCACGCCATCATTCCGGCCGTGACCCACGTGGACGGCAGTGGCCGACTCCAATCCGTGTCCAAGGCCACCAACCCGCGTTACCATGCGTTGATCTCCGAGTTCTTCGCGCGGACAGGCGTGCCCATCATTTTGAACACCTCACTAAACGAAAACGAACCCGTGGTGCGCACCCCCGCCGAAGCCATCGCGTGCTTCCTGCGCACGGACATGGATGTGCTCGTGCTGGGCAGCATCCTGCTGGACCGCCACGCCCCCGACTGGCCGGAGCAGTTCCAGGAGCGGATTGCGAAGTGAACAACATCCGAAAGGTGGTCCGCACAGTCCTCTGTGCGGCATCATCGGAGGTGCGCTGCATGTGAACCGCACAGAGGATTCGCTGCGCGGCGCTTCGCTAGGTGCGGACCACCTCGCGAAATCTGCATTTTCCCTGAACTTGCAGGCGGCGGAAATTGTGCTACTACTGAATCATGTCTGAGTTACTCGAACTTCCTGGAATCAAAAACCGAGCGCGGCCGCTTTCGGTTAAGGCGTGGCATGGCATGATCGCCAGTGGCTTGGCTCCGAAGCGGGCAGAACTTTTAGAAGGGGTGATCGTGGAAAAAATGTCTAAATCTATTCTTCACACGCGCTTGCTCAGTCGGACCATGGAAGCGCTGCGCAAATCATTGCCGAGGGATCTTTGGCTGCGCCAGGAAGCCCCCATAACCACCCTTGACTCCGAACCCGAGCCTGACATTTCCATAGTGCAGGGCCGTGAGGAGAACTACACCGCGCACCCAACCACCGCCTTGCTGGTGGTGGAAATTTCCGTCAGCACTGTGACGGAGGATCGGGCCATGGCTTCTATTTATGCCGAGGCTGGAGTGGCTGAATACTGGCTGTTCAACGCGCCTGCACGCGTGGTGGAAATTTTCCGCAAGCCCGAAGCTGGGCGCTATTTGGAAACGGAAATCGTAACGGCGGACCAAATGCTGCGTTGCTCGTCCTTGCCGGGAGTTGAGTTAAGTTTGCCCGCACTGTGGGCTGGTTTGCCTGAGTAGGCTCCTGGTAAAGGACCAAAGGGGCTTAAAGGGGCTTAAAGAACTTAAGAGATCCAAGGGACTCTGGGCGTCCCTTTCTAAAAGCCTCTGCATTCTATCAAAACACTTACGTCGTTTAAGTCCCTTCTGTCCTTTCCCCCATGCGAATCCTAATTCTCTCCCAAGTTTACTGGCCAGATACGGCTTCGACAGCCCAGCATTTGGCTGATCTGGGGCGGGAGTTGATGGCGCAAGGGCATGAGGTCACAGTTTTGGCGAGCCGCCATGCTTACGAACACCCTGACACCACATTTCCAGCGGAGGAATCGCATGATGGCGTGCGAATTCAGCGGTTACGGCACACGGGATTCGGGAAGGGTGCCATTTGGAAACGGCTCATGGATTTTGGGACGTTTAATTTGGCACTGCTGTGGCGGTTGGTCTGGCGATCCTCTGCTACAACGGACGTCGTGCTGGGGATGACCTCGCCCCCCTTGGTGTCGTTTTTGGGATCGTTAGTGAGTCGATGGAAAGGCTGGAAATTTTGCTATTGGGCGATGGATCTGCAGCCGGAACTGGCGATCGAAGCTGGGATGGTGCGGAAGGATTCGCTGCCAGCGAAGGTGCTGGAATTCATGGGCAACAGCGTCTTCCGTCATGCGCAGCGGATTGTGGCGTTGGATCGTTATATGGGGAAGCATGTGGTGGAGCGGGGGGCAGCGCAGGAGGCCGTGAGCGTGCTGCCAGTGTGGCCAGTAATGAGCGAGGTCTGGCGGGGAACGCGCCTCGACAATCCGTTTCGGCAGGCGCAGGGATTCGGGGATAAATTCGTCATCATGTATTCCGGCAACCACGCGGTGGTGCATCCGCTGGATACCTTGCTGCAGGCGGCGTTGCGGTTGCGCGAGGATGATCGTTTCCTGTTCGTTTTCATTGGCGGCGGCGTGCGAACCAAGGACGTCCGGGAGTTCGCAGCGCAGCACCAATTGACTAACATCGTGCAATTGCCCTATCAGCCGCGGGAAATGATTCATTTTTCACTGGGGTCAGCGGACCTGCACGTGGTGATCATGGGGGATGGACAGGTGGGGCACACGCATCCGAACAAAGTTTATGGGGCCATGTTCATCGGGCGACCGTTCGTTTACATTGGCCCCAGCCCGAGCCACGTGACAGATTTGATGGACGCCTGCGCGGGAAATCTACGCGTTTGCCATGGCGAAGCGGATGCTCTGGTCGCGGAGTTGAGGAGATTCTGCGCTGCGGGCGAATCGCACTGGAAGCAAGTGGGCGATGGAAATGAAATTTACGCCCAAGCCAACTTAAATCCGTCCGTCCTTATTCCTGAAATGGCGCGACTGGTGGTGAATTGACGCCTGATTACGACCGAATCTGCTCAGACAACGAACATTTAGGACTAGCCAAGCGGCTACTCCCCAGCAATATTCCGGGCATGTCTGACCACAACATGCCCACCACTGACCAACCAGAGAGCCGTCGCTCCTCTCGGTTGGTCTTTTTTGTTCTTTGGCTACTCATCCTGAGCGCCCTGCTCTTTCCTGCGGCCCCGGTGCTGGGATTGCATGGCGGATTGCTGGGTGGACTTGGCGTCTTGATGATTTTGCTCCCCCCCCAGGCGCGACTGCCGAAATGGATGTTCGTGGTGGCCGGACTGTTTGTGGCGCTTTCGGCGGCGGCGTTTTTGCCGAAGGCTTGGTTTGCGATTAGTGCTTGGCGGCAGGGGTTGGATGCGGCGGGTTTGGATACTGGAAACAAGGTTACCGCGCATGCGGCGCAGTCTTGGTGGCAGTGGGTGCAACTCTGCGGTGTGGTGATTGGGGCAATCTACATTTTAGGGCACCGGGTGACAGATCGCGTTCACTTGTGGTTCCATTGCTTGTTTTCATCCGCAGTGGCGGTGATGGCGGTCCTCGCCATCGCAGCGCAGTCGCAGGGCTGGGAATGGCCCTGGGATAGCGATCCCAGTTTTGGGTTCTTTCCCAATCGGAATCACACTGCCACCGTCCTGGCGATGGGTGGGCTCACGGCCTTGGGAGGTTTGTTCCACTCCGTTCGTTCCAAACAACATCTCCTGGCGGGGCTGGCATCGCTTAATTTATGTTTGTGCAGCGGGGCCGCAGTGGCGTTCAGTCCCAGTCGGGCCGGCATCCTCTTGCTGGTGCTTGGGGGCCTCGTGTGGCTGGCAGGATTGGGGAAGCGCTATTTTTCCAAGAAACTCATCGGGGCCAGCGTGGGGATCGCGGGGTTGGGGGTGGTGCTCTTCTTTATGCTGGGAGGTGAGGTCAGGGACCGGCTCGCGAAGACCGCTGAGCGAGTTCAAGTTAGTATGAACCAAGATCCGACCGCATCAGCACAGGCCAATCAGAATGATTCGACGGCGGATTTCCGCCTGCTGATTTTCAAGGACGCGTGGAGCATGATCCGACAGGAGCCGCCGACGGGGGTGGGGATGGGCATGTTCGGCTACGTTTTCCCGCAATATCGCAACGCCTCTGCCTCGGGCGCGCTCTGCGTGCATCCGGAGAGCGACTGGCTGATGCTGGCTGGCGAGCAAGGGTGGCTGACGGCCTTGCTCTTGGCGGGTGGGGTGGTCGCGCTGCTGAGTTGGGCCGTGAGAATGGCATGGAATCGGCATGGGTGGTCGCTGCGTTGGAATGGTATCGTGGCGGCGGGGTTGCTGCCACTGCATGGCCTGTTCGATGTTCCAGGACATCGCTGGGGCATCGTGCTGGGAGCCGTGTTTTTACTTAGCCTCACTTTACGAGAGGGGCATCGCGCTGAAGCACTCGGCTCCCTGGGGAAAATGATCTGGCGTGGGATCGGCGTGATCGTGCTCGGTTGCGGAGGCCTGTTTCTGCTGGCGCAGGGTAATGCGGCGGGCGGGAATGCGTTGACACAGCCCGAATATTTGCAGCATCAGGCTAAAGCGCTGTATGCACAAGACGTGGCTGAACGAGACATCACACCGCCGCCCGACCCCGAGGGACTGAAATTGGAAAAGGCCATCGAATTGCTGGGCGAGGCCTCGAAGATGGCCCCGCTGGACCCGGATCTCCACTACCTGCGGGGGTATTTGGCATTAAATTTTACCGATGAGAAATTCGTTGCCATGAGGGATCAGGAATTCGATTGGCAACGCCGGCTCGCTCCCTTGTGGGTGCAGATTCCAATGCGTCAGGCCGAAGTGTATGCGCCCATCGACGCAAAAAAGACAATGGTGCTATGGGAGGACGGGCTGCGCAGGGCAGAGATCATGAAGGAACTCGGGCCCGGCACGGATTGGGAACGAGTCCATGTGATCGAGCGCGCCATTTATCAATCCTACAAAGCCGACGATACGCTGAAAGCTGCAGCTCTGGAGTTGGCCAAGACGGATGCTAGGGAGTTCGTCGTGTGGTCTCACAACGGAAATCTGGAACAGCTCAATCAATTGATTCCGGAGACCCTTGGGAAGCTGAAATTTAGTCCTGAGCAACGGGAAACATTACTCAAAATCTGGACGGATAAGGGCGGGGCCGAGGCCGTGACGAAATACCGTGCGGAGCATCCGTAACTCCTCCGCCCAATGGGTGGAGTGCGAGTTGGGCGTGGCGTAATGCGGGGTCTCCTGACGTCGCCCTCCACGTTGGAGTCCCTGAGTTTTGGTGAAAATTTGGTTGCCGCAGCCTCACTCTGCCCGCATGGAATAAATCCCATGCTGCCCGTTGACGACCCACCCTCGCTTGATCTTTCCCTCGTAATTCCTCTTTATAATGAAGAGGAGAATGTAGTGCGTCTGGTGGAAGAAGTCTGTGGGGTGCTGGCCGGACGGAATTTCGAACTGGTGCTGGTGGATGATGGCTCCAGTGATGCCACCATCGCTAACATCCCGCAACGTCCCGAGGTTAGAGTCGTGGCCTTCGCCAAGAATGCGGGGCAGAGTGCGGCCATGTATGCCGGCGTTTATTTGGCCAAGGGGCGGGTCATCGCGTTGATGGATGGGGATCTGCAGAATGATCCGGCTGATTTACCGAAGCTGCTGGATGAAATTGATAAAGGCTACGATCTCGTTTGCGGCTACCGCGCCAAACGGAAAGACACGACATTCAAACGCATCCAGAGCCGCATCGCGAACTTCGTGCGGAGTCGTTTCACAGGCGATGGGGTCAGGGATACGGGTTGCAGCTTGAAAGCAATGAGACGCGAGTGTCGCGAAGCGTTGGTGCCATTCAAAGGCATGCACCGGTTCATCCCCGCGCTTATCAAAGGCATGGGTTATAAGATCACTGAGTTGCCCGTGAACCATCGGCCCCGCACTGCCGGAGTCAGCAAATATGGCTTTGGGAATCGCGCCTTGCAGGCCACGCGAGACATGTTCGGCGTGAAATGGCTCCTGAGCAGACAGTTCAAGATACGGCTAAAATAACCGTGATACATGATGCCGGGCAGGCTGACCGGGTTTGGTAACACCGGGCCTCGGCTGACTTGGGCGAGACCCGCTCTACCGCGCAAAACGTATCCTAGCGATCCTTCGGAACGACGGGAAGTTTTGGCTTTTCTTTCTTGGGCTTTTTCGTTTCCTTTTTGTGCGCGTTGTTTCCTTTGGCCATGGTAGTGTGGGATGTTAGTTCCAGCGCAGCCCTGCTCTGAGGGAAACTTTGCTGGTATGGGGGGAGTTTGTCTTATCCGAATGAGATGAGCAACTGATATCTCTTCGACTCCGCAGCCGAACCTGAGCAAAACAAATGCCCAGAACCTGACGGGCAGGCTCTGGGCTTAAAATCAGCAGGGGCTGAAATAGTTCCCACTAGTTATGGCTGTCCCCGAAGGAAATGCCGACGGCGCGCGCAGCCATGACGACTTCACTGTCGTTCTGCACTAACTTGGTTTGCTTGACCGCCTCTGCGATGGGCACGGAATCGACATGATAGGATTGGTAACTCACCATGTGCCCGAACTTGCCTTCCTTGATAAGGTTTACAGCCATCACCCCGAAGCGCACCCCGAGGATCCGATCCAAGGCCGTGGGGGCGCCACCGCGTTGCAGGTGACCCAGCACGCAGGCCCGGGTTTGCTTGCCAGTAAGGCGTTGCACTTCATAAGCCACGGTATCGCCCGCTCCCCCCAGTTTGTTTTCCCGGGTTTCACTCACTTCTTTGTAAAATGGTTTGTTGGTGCCCGGTTGCTTCACGCCCTCTGCCACCACAATCAGAGTGCTGTGGAGTCCTTGGCTGCTGCGGGCTTTGATGGTTTCCGCCACACTTTCATAAGTGAAGGGAATTTCCGGCAATAAAATAATATCAGCTCCGCCAGCGATGCCGCCGTGCAGGGCGATCCACCCGGCATCACGCCCCATCACTTCGAGGACCATGACACGCTTATGACTATCGGCGGTCGTGTGGAGTCGGTCTAGTGAATCGACCACGCTGTGCACGGCCGAGTCGAATCCAAAGGTCATGGCGGTGGCCTGCAAATCATTATCAATCGTCTTGGGCACGCCTACAATAGGAATGCCGTTGTCCAATAACTGGAGGCCGGTGGTCAGGGAGCCATCGCCACCGATGACGATCAGCGCGCGAATTTCCAAAAGTTTCAGCGTGGCCTTCGCTTTGTCGATGTTTTCCTGGGGGATCTGATTGACGACGCCACCGGAAGTCTTCCCGGCAAAATTTCCTTCATTGACCGTGCCCAGAATGGTGCCACCAAGTTTTAGAATTCCGGCGGTGCTGCGAGGGTTGAGCACGGTGTAGTCGCCCGGAGGCAGCAGTCCCTCGAAACCGTCACGGAAGCCGATGACTTCCCAGCCTAGTTTATCGGCTGCCCCGACGACTCCGTGGAGCACGGCGTTTAATCCGGGGCAGTCGCCACCGCTGTTGAGGACTCCGATGCGCATGCTGTCTTTAGTTGTAATCACGTCTAGGTTGGGGGGGTAGTCTGCCAGCATGGGCTGCTAGCGAGAGGGGATTGTGGTCGGTAGGGAAAGGAGTTCGCCAGCGGTGGCCACTTGGCGGCCGCCTGCCTGCCAGGCATCATAGCTGGCCCAACCTTGCTGTAGCAATTGTTGTGCCTGATTGAAGCGATCTGATGCTCCCAATTCGACCACCACGAGGCGATGCGGGACGACCAACGTGCTGCCATCCGCTTGTTTTACGACCGTGGCCGGGCGGGGAGCTGTAATGATCAGACAGGGGCCGGCGGCATTGGTGGTGCCGGTCTTAACTCCATCGATGCGATCCTTACCCAGCAACTCGTTGGTGTTGGTGACGATGAAGGACTTGGCCACTCCGCCGGTGCGATAGCTCACTTTGCGCGTCTTCTGGCCCACGAAGAAATTGAAGTCACCCTTATTGATCGCATGCATCGTGAGTCGAGCCATGTCAGCCGCGGTTGAGGTGCCCACGCCTCCGACGTCCAAGCCATGAGGATTGGTAAACCGCGTTTGATTCATCCCCAAGGTGCTGGCGAGGGCATTCATCTGGGTGACGAAGGCTCCGAGGGGCGATCCGCCCTGGCCGGTGAGTTGCAGGATCTTCGCTCCGACATGCTGCGCCAGGGCCTCGGCGGCAAAATTATCGGACCCCATCAACGCGCAGTGCAAAGCGTCCCGGATGCTCATTTGGTCACCGGGTTGGAGATTCAGTGCGCTGTTGCCCAGCAGTTGCACTGTGGGCGGAACGACCAAGGCTTCATCCAACGAACCTCGGGAGGTGGCGATGGTATCCAAGACCACAATAGCTGTGGCGATTTTGGTTAAGCTGGCGATCGGACGGCGTTGATCGGCGTTATGTGAGAGCACTACTTTCCGATCGTGGGTATCACAAACGACGTAGCTCACGATACCGGGAAAAACCGGGCCGATCTCAGGGACGGAACTGCCGCCGCCAGCCAGCAAGCCTTGACAGCCAGTTCCAAGGAGGGAGAGCGCAGCAACGGCACTGAGGAGGCAGGTAGTGAAGAGTGGTTTCATAAAGGTTGGGAACATATTCGAAGGGGCACCTTATCGAGCGATTTTCAAAAGGCAACCATCGGAAAGTCAGGATTTTGCCGAATCATCTTAGCCGAAATTTGGAGATGCCTTCATCACCAGGGTGCGGGGGCAGACCAAACCCAGTGCTCTGTTTGGGTAATGGAGGTTATTCCGGCTTTTTAGCTTTTTATATTGCAGACGGCACCCGATGGGGCCGGACGCATCCTTTTTGGGGGATGACCAAAAACTTGCACTCTGAGCAAGGCTTTTCATAGTATGATTCGTGCTCCATCCACTCCCGCTCCACTACGTTGCCTTGTTGTCTCTCCTGCTCTTGTTCCCCAAGAACGCGGGAGCCGGCACGATCAAATTTAATCGCGATGTGCGGACGCTGCTGTCGGACCGCTGTTTCCAGTGTCATGGGCCGGATGAAAAGAAGCGGGAGGGGAAACTTCGCTTGGATACTTTCGAAGGAGCCACGGGCAAGGCCAAGAGCGGGGCGACGGCCATTGTGCCAGGCCAACCGGAGCAGAGTGAGTTCATGAAACGCATCCTAACGCACGATCTCGTGGATGTGATGCCGCCTCCGAAGACCAAGAAGACTCCGTTTACCGAAGCGGAAGTGGCCACCTTGAAACAGTGGATTCAAGAAGGGGCCAGCTACGAAGGACATTGGGCCTTCCAGCCGCTGCCATCGGTGCGGGTGCCCGTCCTGGAACCGAGCTTGGCGGGGAAAAATGAAATCGATGCGTTCATCCGGGAGCGCCTGACGAAGGAAGGGCTCACGCCTTCGGCTGAGGCGGATCGCGCGACGTTGCTGCGACGTCTCAGCTTGGATCTCATCGGACTGCTGCCATCCCCGGCAGAGGTCGAGGCCTTTGTTAAAGATCAGTCACCCAATGCTTATGAGAAATGTGTTGATCGGCTGCTGGCCAGTCCCCACTATGGCGAGCGCTGGGGTCGGCACTGGTTGGATCAGGCGCGGTATGCCGATTCGGATGGCTACAGCATTGATGCGGAACGTCCCATGTGGCCGTATCGGGATTGGGTCATCAAGGCGCTGAACGATGATCTGCCCTTCGATCAATTCACCATTGAGCAACTGGCGGGGGACTTACTCCCTCAAGCCACCAAGGCTCAGCGCGTGGCCACTGCCTTCCATCGGAACACGTTGATCAACTCCGAGGGTGGGGTGGACCCCGAACAGTATCGCATCGAAGCGGTGGTGGATCGCGTCAATACCACGGGAGCCGTGTGGATGGGGCTGACGATGGGCTGTGCGCAATGCCATACCCACAAGTATGATCCTATTTCCCATCAGGAATACTATCAGATGTTCACGTTCTTCAACACCTGCACGGATCGCAATGACAAGGGCGCCACCCTGCCCATGGCTCCAGGGGAAGTATTCGGCACCACCCCGCCGCCCGCTGCGCTGCCCCAGACCGAGTGGGAGGCGACTGCGCGGAAGCGACTAGCAGAGGCGATCACGCCTGGCGCTGGGGCCTTGAAAGCGGATTGGAAGGCGGTCAACCTCGTGGACTACGACACCGCCACTGGAGCGGGATTCGTCAAGCTGCCGGACAACTCGCTGCTCTCCGACGGGAAAGGTTCCTTCAATGATACCTATCGCGTTTCGTTCACCAGCAGCTTGGGCAAAGTGGCCTCCATCCGGCTCCGTGCCCTAACGCACGAATCCCTCCCCAAGCAGGGCCCGGGTCGGGCGGGGAATGGAAATTTCGTCCTCACGAAAGTGGAAGTCAGCCAGGGCGGCAAACCTGTGGCGGTGCAGGCGGCCATGGCGGATCATGAGCAACCAGAGTTTGCGGTAGCCGGTGTGCTGGACGACAATGCCCGCACTGGCTGGGCGATTAATGTGGCCGCCGGGAGCAAGGCGCGCATGAACGCGGAGCATGAGGCGGTGTTGCTGCTGCAATCCCCCGTGGATGCGCGCAAGGAGCCGTTGGAGGTGAAACTTTATCATGAGCTGAATCAGAATTATTTGCTGGGTCGGTTCGCACTGGAGGCAGCGGAAGATCAACCGAAATCCATCCTGTCAGCAGGCGATACGATGCTGCTGGAAGCGCTTAAAACCCCAGAAAAATCCCGCAATGCCCAGCAACGGAAATTGCTGGCTACCGCCTATGGCAAAGCCAAAAGCGAGTCCCAACCCAAAGGCACGGCTGCGCTGATGGTGATGGAGGAAATGCCCACCCCACGGCCAACGCATCTGCTGCAACGGGGTGATTTCACCCGGCCGGACCTGGCTGGAGGAGCCATGTCCCCCGGGGTCTTGGCGGCGGTGGCAAGGGCGATGCCAGCTGGCCCCACCGAGTTCAAGAACCGCCTGGACCTGGCACGATGGCTGGTCCATCCGCAGAATCCACTAACGCCACGGGTGACGGTTAATCGGATCTGGATGCACTTGTTCACCCGCGGACTGGTGGAGACAGAAGAGGACTTCGGCACCCAAGGCACGCCCCCATCCCATCCGGAATTATTGGACTGGCTGGCGAGTCATTTCATCAAGGATGGCTGGTCGATCAAGCAGTTGCTGCGCACCATCGTGACCAGTGCGACGTATCGGCAAAGCTCCGTCGGCAGGGCAGACGTGGCGGAGCGCGATCCGCGAAATTTACTGCTAGCCCGCCAGGAGCGCACGCGCGTGGAGGCCGAGATCATTCGTGATGCGGCCTTGACTGCCAGCGGCTTGCTGGACCCCACCATCGGTGGTCCCAGCGTCTTCCCGGTGCAGCCTGAAGGCGTCTATGCCTTCACGCAAAATGCCAAGAAATGGCAGGTGAGCGAGGGCACCGGCCGTTTCCGCCGGGGGCTCTACACGACGTTTTATCGCAGTGCCGCCCACCCGCTCTTCAGCACCTTCGATGCCCCGGATTTCCAAACGACGTGCACCCGCCGGGGCAGATCCAACACCCCGCTGCAGGCGCTGATGATGGCGAACAATGGAGCCTTCCTCGAACTGGCCCGCGGCTTGGCCGGTCGTTTGCTCAAGGATCTTCCCGGTCCCTTTGCCGCGCAACTCGACGCTCGCATCAGCCGCGCTTTCCTGCTCTGCGTGAGTCGGGAACCAACCGCCGCCGAGCGCACTGCCTTGCACGAGGCGCTGTTAGGATTGCTGCAAACGTTCACCAAGAACCCGACGGAAGCCGCCGCGTTGCTGGATGCCGCCATGCCGATTGCCGCCCCTCCCGCTGAGGCGGCTGCGCTCACCAGTCTGGCGCGCATTCTTTTTAACAGCGATAATTTCCTCACCCGCGAATAGCCTCAACGCTGATCCAAGCCATGTCTCCATCACCACTCCAACAACAAACTCGACGACACTTCTTCGGTCAATGCGGCCTGGGGGTAGGCGGATTGGCGTTGCATCAGTTACTCCAGCAGGATGGCGTAGCCGCCCCGCCAATCGATCCGAGCCGGCCACTGCGGGCCCGTAAACCGCCGAATCCGGCCCGGGCCAAGAATGTGATTGTGCTGTTCATGGCAGGTGCGCCCAGTCAGTTAGAGTTGTTCGAGGACAAACCGAAACTGCGTGAATACTCCGGCCAGAAGCCACCGCCCTCGCTCATGGAAGGGAAACGTTTCGCGTTCCTCAAAGGAAATGAAACCCTGCTGGGAACGGTCCGCCAGTTCGCGCGCTATGGTGAGTCCGGGATGTCCCTCAGTGCCCTGTTGCCGCACCACACGAAGATCGTGGATGAAGTCTGCTGGCTGCGTGGCATGAGCACCGATTTTTTCAACCACGGTCCGGCTAAGATTTTCCGTAATACTGGTTTCCCGGTCCCCGGAAGACCCAGCATGGGAGCCTGGGCAACCTATGGCTTGGGCTCTGAATCGAGCGATCTGCCGGGCTTTGTGGTCATGCAAAGCGGTCCCCGGGGACCACGCGCCGGTGCCTCCCTCTGGAGCAGTGGCTTCCTGCCCACGTCTTTCCAGGGAGTGCCGTTGCGGGGCAAGGGCGATCCCATTCTGGATCTGCGCAGCCCGGCCGGATTGAGTCGGGACACCGAACGCACGCTTTATCAAACGGTGGCAGCGTTAAATCAATCACGCCTGCAGGAAACCAAGGACAACGAAATCTTAACCCGTTTGAACGCCTACGAAACAGCATTTCGCATGCAGACCAGCGCCCCGGATCTGATGGATCTGAGCCAGGAAAACCAAGCCACCCTGGATCTCTACGGCTGCAAGCGGGAGGAGGCATCGTATGCCCGGAACTGCTTGCTGGCACGCCGCTTGATTGAGCGGGGCACCCGGTTTGTCCAGCTCTATCATACCGATTGGGATCACCACGGAGATAAGATCAACAACCTGAGCGACAGCTTGGACACGCGGTGTCGCGAAGTGGATCAAGCCAGCGCGGCTTTGGTGTTAGACTTGAAGCAACGCGGGCTCCTCGAAGACACCATGGTGGTCTGGGGAGGGGAATTCGGCCGCACTCCGATGGGTGAAGTGCGGGCGACGGTGGGGCGGGACCACCATATTGATGCCTTTACGATGTGGGTGGCCGGAGGGGGCTTCAAACGTGGGTTTATCCATGGCGAGACGGATGAACTCGGCTTTGGCGTGGTGCAGGGAAAAGTCCATGTCCATGATCTAAACGCCACGATTCTGCATCAATTGGGATTTGATCACGAGCGCTTCACCTACCGCTTCCAAGGCCGGGACTTCCGCCTGACGGACATCCATGGCGAAGTGGTCCACGATGTGCTAGCCTAGCGCGTGTGTTTGCTCGCAGCATTGCCTGCCTGCTGTTAGGAGTATGCGCTGGAGTCCCGCTTTTATGCGGAGCATCACGTGAAGCAACCCATGACCAGCGGCTCTCCCTGTTCCTCCGGCTAAAGCGCGGGACACCAACTCGTGTTGCTATTATTTCCTAGGCTGGGGCTCCAGCCAGTCCACCTGGCAAATCGTCTGGCGTTGCTTCAGCGGGGGCTGGGCGCGGGGCCACGACTTCCACGGGAGGAGCGGGTGGCTTCGTGCGCGGGGGATTGGTCATGCGGCCGTGCTCGATGATTTCGTGGATATGCGAACCGTCGAGGGTTTCATATTCCAGTAGCGCCTTGGCAATCGCATCCAATTCGGCACGATACTTCATGATCAAGGCCTTGGAGCGAGCATAGGCATTGTCGATCAGTTGCTTGACTTCGGCATCGATCTTCTGGGCCGTGGCCTCGCTGTAGTCCCGGCCTTGCGTCATATCGCGGGCGAGGAAAACGTGTTCCTGGGCATTGCCATATTCGACCATGCCAAGGTTCTCGCTCATACCCCATTCGCAAACCATGCGTTTGGCGATGCCGGTGGCCATTTTGATATCACCTGATGCTCCGCTGGTAACGTCGCCAAAGGCGATTTCTTCGGCCACGCGGCCGCCCATGGCAACCACGAGGCTGTCCAACAGTTCGTTCTTGCGGGTGTTGTAGCGATCCTCAAGGGGCAACCACATGGTTGATCCCAAGCTGGGGCCACGTGGAATGATGGTGACCTTGTGCAGCGGTTCGGTATGCTCCAACCCAACTAAGCAGATGGCGTGACCCGCTTCGTGGTAGGCCGTGGTTTCCTTCTCCTTTTCGGACAAAGCCAGGCTGCGACGCTCTTTGCCCCAGCGCACTTTATCCCGGGCTTCTTCCAACTCACGCAAGGTGATGGCTTTCAAATTTTTGCGGGAAGCGAGCAGGGCAGCTTCGTTGATGACATTGGCCAACTCGGCACCAGAGTATCCCGGAGTGCCCCGGGCAATGACACCCAGATCCACATCGGCCGCCATTTTGACTTTCTTGGAATGCACTTGGAGGATGGCCTCGCGACCTTTCACGTCAGGTAAATTCACCGTGACCTGACGGTCGAAACGACCTGGGCGCAGCAACGCAGGGTCCAGCACATCCGGCCGATTCGTAGCGGCAATAATGATGACGCCTTCCTGGGTATCGAAACCGTCCATTTCCACGAGCATCGCATTCAGCGTTTGTTCCCGCTCGTCATGCCCGCCGCCCATGCCGTGTCCACGATGGCGACCGACGGCATCGATTTCGTCAATGAAGATCAAGCAGGGAGCGTTCTTGCGGCCCTGCTCAAACATATCGCGCACCCGGGAGGCCCCGACGCCGACAAACATTTCCACGAAGTCTGATCCGCTGATGCTGAAGAACGGGACATCCGCCTCGCCTGCAATGGCCTTGGCCAAGAGCGTCTTGCCGGTTCCGGGGGATCCTACCATGAGCACGCCTTTGGGAATCCGACCACCCAGGCGTTGGAATTTCTTGGGATCCTTGAGGAATTCGACCAACTCCCACACTTCTTCTTTGGCTTCTTCCACGCCAGCCACTTGCTTGAACGTGATTTTGTTCTTGTCCATGGCCATCATCTTGGCGCGGCTCTTGCCAAAGCTCATCGCTCCTTTGCCAGCCATTTTGATTTGCTGACGAAAGAGGAAATATAAAATCACGAGGAGAAATATGAACGGCAGAAAGGTCGCCACATAACTGCCCCAGACATTGCTGGGACTCGTAAATTTAGGGACGACGCCCAATTTCTTGAGGGTATCCAGCACCAGGTCGGTCGTGCCACTTTCGAGGATTACTTCGGTGCGAAACTCAATCGGTTTATTGCCCGCCGCCCGTTCATCGAACATCTGGCCCTTGATGTATTCCCGACCTTCGCTGTGGTCCCGGACGATTTCCATGCCCTTGGTAAGATCAAAGGTGGCTTTGGTTTTGTCATTGGCTTGAGCCTCTACTTTGCTGACGAAATCAGGAAATGGTAAATCACGCGTCTGCTCACCGGATTTCCAGATGGTCCCAGCGGCCACCAAGCTCAGGGCAAACGCGATGATGACAAGCCCGCGCCAATTAAAACCAGGTTCCGGGGTGCGACGATCCGGATTGGGCGGAGGGGAGTTTTCGTTTTGAGACATCAGATAATGGGGGTAAATCCAGCGATAGAGCCAGATAAGATATGCTTAATATGACGATCCGCAAAGTAAAACGGATGCCACGTAGCACGGTGCAAAGTCCGCGCAACTGGCAGACTGGCAATGAGAATTTGCGAGAATTTGGGTAATCCGGACCGTTAGGAGACGGTTCTGCGTCGACGCCAGAGCCTGCTTCCCAAGGCCAGACCCACCAGTCCGCAGGCATTCGTCTCCGGCACGGCGGTGTAGTTAATCACCAAGGTGGGCTGCTGATTGAGAGGGCTTTCACTGGATCCCAGTTCGCGTGCATTAGTTTGAGTTTCCGAGGCGGCCTTCACCAGCCAACCGAAATTAGTGGACGGGTTATTGAGCCAGCCTTGCACATCTGCCACGAGGGTGGGGGTGGAATCGAACGTATAGCTTGTGAGCGCAGAGTTGAATACAGTCGTAGCACTAGTGGCTCCAAAATCCCCCCCGGCGGTGGTCCAAGCGGTAGTGTTATAGAACCTGGAGTTCCAGGTCGCGTCACCCACCGTGGCCGCAGCCCCTCCTCCAGTGCCTGCAGAGGTGCCTTCCCCCCATCCCTGCGAGAGTGGGTGCAGCTCGAAGGTGGCGCTCACGCCCGGGCCGATTTTCACCTGCACAAATGTCAAGGAAACGGAATCGATGATAGATCCGGACGGAATGTTGCCCAAGATGTCGAAGGCGACGAGCGCCCGTCTTGTCCATGCAGTATTGGCGGCCGTGCCAATAAACAATGCGCCTTGGCCGTTACTGTTCTGAGACTCGCTGTAAATCGTGTTATCCAGACTAGGATGCAAACTCACTGACGCGCCAGAAGCGGCACTAGCTGACATTGCGAAAAGCCCGAAAAGACGGACTGCGGAAAACTTGATCATTTTAAAAATTATGGTAAATATAGGCTAGGCTAAGTTTACTCCCAAAGGTAGGAATGATGTTCAGCAAGCTCCTCCTTACCCCGCATGAGGGAAATTTTCCAAGCGGTCACATGTCCATTGGTCTTCCATTCGTCTCCGATCACAGACATCTCAGTAGTGTTGCTGCCCTTGATGTCGGTGATTTCGACTTCTTTGCTGTAGAGGGTTGAGCCGGTCTTGGACTGGCGGTATTGCAACTGAAGTTTCACTGGTTGGCTGCGATCCTTGATGGCCCAGTGCACGTTGTAATAGACTCCCTCCCGGCCTTCGATCTCCTCTTGGGAGACGGCTCCATAGAGATAGAATTTTTGCTCGAAGGAAATTGATGGGTCCGCGCTGACGATGTTTTTCTTGCCGTTGAAACGGTAATAATTCACTTTGCTGATTTCCGCATCCTTGGAGGAGGAAGCACAGGACACCAGCCCGGCAGAAGCCACGGCCAAAAGAATCGAGAGAATTTTGGAGACAGTCATATTGAGGTAGTTAAATCGCATGGTTGGCACGCTTGTCAATCGCAGGAAATGGCTCGCAAGCGAACCTTCAGAACATTATTTACCGGGTTTGGGTGCTACATAATCTATCCGGGGAGCATCCGACCACAAGTCTTCCAAGGCGTAGAGTTTCCGTTTGTCGTCCTGAAAGATGTGCACCACCACATCGAAAAAATCCACCACGACCCAGCCGCTTTCAGGGTTTCCGTCCAGACGGTTCTGCCGCACGTCGTGGTCCAACCAGAGTTTATCCGCCACTTCCTTGCGAATGGCGCGGAGTTGCGGTAGAGAATTGCCGGAGCAAATCACGTAGAAATCGGTCACGTTGGAAATGGCACTGACATCCAGAATGACGATGTCGGTAGCTTTCTTGTCGTCGGCATAGCGGGCGGCTAGTTTGGCGAGATCCATTCCCACGGGCTTGTAGAGCGGAGGCGCGGGCTTCTCTGGCGCAGCGGCAGTGGCAACTTTTTTAGCCGCCACCTTCTTGGCAGCCACCTTTTTGGCGGCAGCGGGTTTGGGAGCAGGGGCGGTCGCTACAGGAGCGGATTTCTTTTTGGCAGGCATGAGGGCTTGGAAAATTTACGGGGAGTGGTATGGGCTTACTGTGCCCCGAATTTCCCTGCGGTAAAGGAAGTATTTAATATAGTGAAGATTTCCGTTTTGAGGGTGCGGTCATCCGCGCCATCTTGTGCCACCCGCTTCTGGCTGTTTGCCATGCGGAAAACTTAAGGCTCCAGCAATTTAAAATCACTCATGCATTGGCTGCATCAATCCCGCGTCCCGCTCTACCTTGCCCCCATGGCGGGAGTGACGGATTTTGTCTTCCGCAAAATTTGCAAGGAATTGGGAGCCGATGTGATGGTGACCGAGTTCGTCAGTGCGGAGGGGATTATCCGGCGGGACGACCGCACCCGTAAATACACCGAGTTCACGGACGAGCAGCGCCCGCTGGGCGTGCAACTGTTCGGGGCGAACCCCACCGCGCTCGCAGAAGCGGCCAAAAAGGTGATCGATTGGAAGCAGCCAGATTTCATTGACTTAAATTTCGGCTGTCCCGTGAGCAAGGTGGTTTCCAAAAATGGCGGTTCCTCACTGCTGCGGGACTGCCCCACCTTGGCCGCAGTGGCCCGCACGGTAGCACAAGCCGTGCCCATTCCGGTCACGGCCAAAATGCGCATCGGTTGGGATGCACAGAGCATTAACGCCAAGGAGGTGTGTCACATTCTGGAGGATTGCGGGATGGCCGCCATTGCCATCCACGGCAGAACCAAGGCGCAAGGCTACACGGGTGAAGCAAATTGGGACGTGATTGGGGAATGCACGGACTCGGTGAAAATTCCCGTTATCGGCAATGGTGATATTGCCAACGGAGCGGACGTAGCGCGTCGGCTGCGGGAAACGAATGTCCGCGGACTCATGATTGGTCGGGCCGCCATGAATAATCCGTGGTTCTTCCAAGAAGCCCGCGCCTACCTGGAAACCGGCCTCATGCCGCCCCCTGTGCCCGTGGCCACGCGCTGGAAAATGATTCGTCGCCATTGCCAAATGGCCTTGGAATCAGGTCGCTATGGTGAGGAACGCTACACGATGCAAACGATGCGGACGCGCCTAATGGCTTACACCAAGGGGCTCCCCGGCGGCAAACATCTGCGCAACCAGTTCTGCCATGTCAGCTCCATCATGGAACTGGAAGACATTGCTGCGGAGCACCTACGATCGCTGGAGACTGGGTTGGTGGCAGTGGAATGATCCAGCAACCAAGCTTACCGCAAACCAGTCAGCAGCAGTTCCGCATTATTCTGCGTGGCCCGCAAATGCTTCGTGAGCACTTCCATGGCCTCGCCCGCAGGGAGTTGCGCGAGTTGACGACGGATGGCGCTGATGCGGCGGAATTCGTCTGGATGATAGAGCAGATCGTCCTTGCGCGTGCCGGTCTTGGAAATATTGATGGCTGGGTAAATGCGGCGTTCCACCAATTCACGATCCAGCGTGACTTCCATATTACCCTTGCCTTTGAATTCCTCGAAGATGACCTCATCCATCTTGCTTTCCGTCTCGATGAGAGCCGTGGCCAGCACGGTTAGGCTGCCGCCTTCTTCAACTTTACGCGCCGTGCCGAAAAATTTCCCGGCCTTCTGCAACGCTTGCGGAGTCATGCCGCCAGATCCCAGCGGGGTGTTACCGCGCACGCAGTTGTTATAGCCACGGCTGAGGCGGGTGATACTGTCCAACAACACGACCACGTCCCGGCCCATTTCCACGAGACGCTTGGCGCGTTCCATCACGAGTTCCGCCACTTGCTGGTGGCGCTCGGCGGGTTCGTCGAATGTGGAAGCCGTCACGTGACACGTGGGTGACTGTTGCACCGTTTCTTGGAAATCGGTCACTTCTTCCGGGCGTTCGTCCAGCAGCAGGATCATCAACTCGATCTCAGGATGATTCTGTTGAATCGATTGCGCTATATCCTTGAGCAGGACGGTCTTGCCGCCCCGCGGCGGGGCGCAAATCAAGCCGCGCTGACCTTTGCCCAGCGGCGCAATGATGTCCACGCAGCGCACACTGACGCTCTTGGTTTTGCGATTCTCCAGCACGATCCGTTCGTTAGGGAAAAGGGGGGTTAATTTATCGAAGGGCGTTGGCGGCTCCCATGTTTCGGCGGGCTTGCCTTCGATGGAGTTAACTTGATCCAGAATCATCAGGCGATCCCGTGGGTGGCTGGGCCCACGCACCATTCCAGTGAGCATTTGCCCCGGGCGCAGTTGATATTTCCGCACCACGGCCATGGGGACGAAAATATCGTCTGGATGTGGCTTGAAGTTATATTTCTCATCCCGCAGCACCCCGGAACCATCCTTGGCGATTTCCAAAATGCCCGTGGCCTCGATCACCGTGCCGCGTTTGGCGAAATAGACCAGAATGTCGAAGACCAACTGATGCTTGGATCGACTTCCGCCAACACGCAGGCCGAGCGTCGCTCCCAGATCATACAGTTGGGTCAGCGTTTGGACTTGATACTCATTGAGGGTTACCCGCTCTGGGACGGGGGGCTCGATGACCGCAGGCGGAGGTTCTGGGGCCGGCAGCTCTGCCGCCATCGGTTCTGGCTCTGGGCTTGCCGCCGCAACCGATGTTTCCACGGGTGGTTCGGCGGCGGCCTCGGGGATGATTGCGTTTGCGACTTCTACGGCGGGAACGGGCTCGGTGCTGGTCGCTTGCTCTTGAGCCTGCGGTTTCGTTTCGGGTTCGTCTGTCTGGTGGATTGGTTCTGCTGGAGGCGCGTCCACCAAGGGAGCAGATTTCGCTGCCTTGGCCGTCTTGGCCGATGCCCGGGGCTTTTTGGGTTTCAGGGGTGCTTCTGGGAGCGCGGAGGGGAGTTCGTTAGTAGTAACCATTTGATAAAAATATGAGTTTGTTGGGCGAGTGCCTGCGGGGTGCCACCGTTCCAGAGGACGACGGTAGCGCGATTGGCTTTCTCTAAAATTGGGATTTGGGCAGCGAGGCGGGAATCGATTTGGTGGGGAGCGTGGTTGGGGCTGCGGGCCAGGAGGCGCTCGCGTTGGGTGCGGGGGTCACAGGCGATAACGATTTGGTGGTCGGCGGCAAACGGAAATCCAGTTTCGTAAAAGAGCGGAATATCTGCCACAAAGAACCGGGCGGTGGCCTGAGCGCCCTGCTGAGCCGCAGTGCAGGCTTGACGCACGAGTGGGTGGAGAATTTCTTCCAAGAGGCGGCGTTTGCCAGCGTCCTGAAACACCAGCGCGCTGGTGCGGTTGCGATCGAGACTTCCGTCGGCGGCTTGCAAATCAGTTCCGAGCGACGCGGAAATCTTTCCCACAATGTCTGGTCTTGTCAACTGTTCTTGCACACAAGCGTCGGCATCGAAAAAGACCCCCTCTGGCAAGTGCTGTCGCAACAGCGCACAAAAGGACGATTTTCCCGTAGCGATCCCGCCCGTGACGAGGAGGTTAGTGAGTTTAGTTTTCAGTCAAATTCATTAGAGACTGAAAACTGAAATCTGAAAACGGAAAATTTCCCCTTCAAGCTGGCCATCGCCAGAACCCCGGCCAGTCATCAAAATCCAGCACCCGCCGATCCTCAATGTAAAGGCCATACAAGGCGGTCGCATCCACGGAATGCAGCACCACCCGCCAGCGCTGACCATCGACCATTGCGACACAGAGCAGGGCATCGTCCGTCGCGCTGGCACGCCAGATAACATCCCGACAAAGTTCGGGATGGAGGTGCCATAGCGTGGAGTTTGAAATTAAAGTGGGCATGGTCGAGATAGCAGTGGAATCAGAAATACGTGTAGCTTATTAACGGACTTGAGACGGATTTGTTGCGCCCAATGTTCAGATTTTACGAAGGAAACACGAATTTAGGGGATTCCCCGAGCGCTAGCCACGGAATTCACCCTGCGGGAGGTGCAAGCTTACCCAGGTCCGCCCTACCCGCAGCCAACGGTGAACCGAAAGCCGACCCAACTGCTCGGGCCAATGAGGCCAATGAGGCGGTTGCCGCAAAATGAGCTTGACGCTGCAATCTGCCACCTGTTAGCAATGAATTCACTGGGCCCGTCTCGTGGTCTCGCAGCTCATCCAACCAAACCAACAATTACCCATGCGCGGACTCATTACTCTAATTATATTAACCATCGTAGGGCCCGCACTGACCTATGTGGGACTCCAGAACAAAGCCCTGAATGAACGGCTCAATACTGAGGGGAAAACTGCCGTCGGGGAAATTGTTGGTGGAGAATGGAAAAAAAGCCGGAAGGGCAGCAAGACCTACACCTTTGATGTGGCGTTCAAACCGGAGAGCGGCCCAGTAGTGAATAAAAAAAATGAAAGTGAACAACACTTACTTCAACGCCCACGCGGCGGGCGATGCCATTACGAACCCCGAGACCACGGTGCGCTATAACCCAGCGCAGCCGGAGGAGGAATCCATCATCGAAGGCCAGGGTGAGGATTTATCATTCATGATTTATCTTGGCCCAGTGCTGGCGCTGATCGGGATAGGTGGCCTCATTTACAAATTCAAAAAGCGTTGATCGAGGAGCGGGCAGGGTTGCTAAAAAACGAGCGCAACACCGTAATTTTTCAGCTTGCCGAATTCACCAGACAAGATAAACTCCACCCGTTGATCACTCCTATCCCTAGTGCAATTTCCCGTTTTGCCGCTGCTTCCGCAGCAGGCGCGCCTAACCGTGACCCAATGTCCGGGCGCATTGCCAGGAAGGTGAATTTATAAACGCATGATTCGGACCTCCTTGTTGCGTCAGTGTGCGTTGGGATTCTCTAGCCTTGAGAGATCTTCTGGCTCCACTGCTGTGGAATCCAATTATTTTCGTTCAAACATCAGCACCTAACTCAGTTACCCCCACCACATTATCATTACGCCTCCTCCCTCCACCCCCAACCCTTCCACGCTTATAGCTACTCCGCCTCCTTCCAATTCCGGTCCTCCGTCGGGACCACGTCCGCCCTACAACAACAACAGTAGCGGCGGCAATTCAGGTTATAACAATAATCGGAATCCCCGCGGGCGTGACATGACGCGTATCAATGATCGCATCCGCGCTCCGAAAGTCCGCGTGGTCGATGGTGATTCGAATCAACAGATCGGGGTCATGTCCCCGCAGGAAGCGTTAATTATTGCGCGGCAGCGTGGGTTGGATTTGGTGGAAGTGTCAGCCGAGGCCAAGCCTCCCGTGTGTAAAATCGTTAGCTACGGCAAGTGGAAGTATCAACAGTCGAAGCAAAAAGTGAAAGCCAAGAGTTCTGGCGGCAAAGTGAAGGAAGTGAAATTCCGCATCAACATTTCCCCGCACGACTACGGCATCAAACTCTCTCACGCGGAGGAATTTCTCGATCACAACAACAAGCTGCGTATTCACTTGCAATTCAAAGGCCGGGAAATGGCGCACCAGGAACTCGGATTCGAGCTGATGAAGCGGATTGCGGAGGACCTCAAAGGCATGGGCCATGTGGATCTCATGCCGAAGCAAGCCGGGCGCAGCATCAGTATGATGCTCAGCCCCCTGGCCACCCATCTGCGCCATCGTAAGTTCGCCAAGCCTGTCACAGAGTATATCGAGACCGAAGAATTCGATGACGAAGAGGAGCATCATGAGACCCATGTTCACACGTTGAACCTGGAAGAAATTCTCGACAAAATGGAAGGCGAAGCCACCGAACGCAAAGGCAAGAAGCCCCGCGGCTGAACCCTTCCATGCGGAGCGAAGTTCAACTACGCGAGGCGTTGAAGTCCTCAAACGAGCGCTTTCAGCGCCTCTGCAAAAGTAGGATAGCGAAATTCAAATCCGGCCGCTAAAGCCGCGCGCGGTTCCGCACGCACACTGTCCAGAAAAATGCTGCCCATGCCACCCGGCAACAGCTTCAGCGCGAACGCTGGGGTCGGAAAGATCGCTGGGCGATGCACTGCCTTCGCTAGTGCGGTCGTCAATGCTTGATTCCTCAGCGCTCCCGGAGCCACTCCGTTAATGATTCCGCTAACCTGGGCCTGTTCCACCGCAAACAAGAGCAACCGGACGGCATCCTCCACCTGGATCCACGCCACCCATTGCTGGCCGCTGCCCAAACGGCCTCCCAGTCCCAGTCGGAATACTTTGCGCTGCAGCGGCCAACCGCCGGCATCCTTGCCTAGCACCATCCCCAGTCGCACCACCACGGTGCGGGCGAAATCCCCTGCCTCCTTCACGGCTGCCTCCCAGTCTCGGACCACCTCCCCCAAAAAACCCGCTCCTTGCGGGGAGGTTTCATCCAGCACCTCATCTCCGCGATCCCCGTAAAACGAGATCCCCGAGGCGGAGACTAAAATTTTCGGCGGATCCGGCAAGGCTCGCATCGCTGTCACGATGCGTTGGGTTAGATCGATCCGACTTTCCCTAATCCGTTGTTTCTTCGCTGCGGTCCACAAACCCAGCACGCTTTCGCCTACCAGATGCACCACCGCATCCAGGCCAGAGAAATCCAATTTGGCCACATCCCGTTGCCCTTCCCGGGGATGGCGGGAAAAGCCCACGACAGTGTGTCCGGCCGCTACCGCAAGCTTGGTGAAATGCTGCCCTAAAAATCCTGATGCTCCAGTTAGTCCTATGATCATACCTCCAGCTTACGTCGCTCCATGGACGGGGGAAGCGAAATTTTGTTGCTGAAAAACACGTGAACCGCCCTCCATTCATCTGCTTTGATCGCAGCGTGAAGGAGGGCGGATCGTGTTTTGGGGGAGTTGCGTTTGGTGGGGGAAAACGGGTTACAGACTCTTCAAGAAGTCCAGCAATTGCTGCTTCTGCGTGGTGGAAAGCTTTTGATAGCGCTCACGGGAAGCTTTCGCTTCACCATCATGCGCCATTATCGCCACGTCGATGTTAGGGGCGCGACCATCGTGCAGATAGGGAGCGCTGGCTCGCAGACCCCAGAGCGGGGCGGTGCGCATTTCCCGGGCTCCGGCTTCACCCTGAACAATGCCATCGCCCAGACGGCCCATGTCATGGACTAGCAGATCAGAATAAAGATTCACCTGCTTCTGACTCAAGGCCAATACAGCGTGTCGCCCGGTGGTCATCGTGGGCACGTGGCAGACCGCACAATTCAGTTGGCTGAAAATTTGGCGGCCCTGACTGGCTGACTGCGTTAGTGGCAACGGTTGCGGCGGAGCCAGCAAGCGCATGAAACTAGCCGCCGCATCGATATCACCCCGTCCAGTTAGTGGATCGACGGTGTCCTCGGGATCCGCTACCAAATCGAACACCGCCAGCTTCGCCAAATCTCCGTTGGGCGCGTTCTCGGTGGGGAAGAGTCGGCTCGTAATCCCCATCTCATTGACATAGGCATCTCCTGCAAACGTCAGCAGATCCGCCTGCTGACATTTCCAGCCGAACTTTCCCACCCGGATTTTGCCAGTGGCTACGTCCATAACTTTGACGGCATGACCTCGAATTCCGTCGCTGGGCGGACGCAGGGCATTGCGAAGGATGATTTCGTCAGGGATCGCCTCAATTAAACCCAGCCCGAACAGGGGAGTGGATTGCCGATTTGCGGTAACGTTTGCCGCCAAGGGCACCACTTCCAAGATGGATTGGTCGATGGCGTTGTCCTGCAGCAGAGAGCCCCCCAGATCCGCCAGGGCATCAAAGTTGCCATTTTCGGTTCGTCCGAAGCGGGTCACCACAATGGCACTCGCACCACCAGTGCCGCCGCTGTTGTGACAGGCCACACAGGAAATATTGTTAAAAATTGGCCCCAAGCCACCGGCCGCATCTTCTTCATGCTCGAATTCATCGAGCCCTTCGGTAAATTCCTGTAGTTGGGTCTTCGTTAGCCCCGGCAAGGGATCGCCTAGCACTGGCAGAGGGTTGGCATTGGCAGCCAGCCTGGGTGCGGGCTTGAATCGCTTTGCAGGAAACACTGGCGATCCATGGGGTGGTTGCGAAGCTCCCGCCGACTGCTGCGCCTGCCCCGATTCCGAGGCGGCTAACAGGCTGAAGAGCAGAGGGAGCACGATTGGGGGAATGGTATTAGTTTTCATACGCCACAACGTATTCCAGTTACCTGAAGTCCACGTGAAGACGTAATCTATTTGGGATTATTTCGCCACCGCGAGAAAACTACGGGCACGGCAGCACTCCCGAGCCTGCACTGCGGGTGGTTCGTGCTCGCAGCCACTGCTATGGTTTCACCAATTTGAAGAAGCAACGTTGGGCGTTGGTTCCTGGAGTGGCCTTCTTTTGATCGCCCACAGTGGTCGTGGGCGCAGGGGAATCAATCCAGGTCTTCATGTCCAAGCTTTCCTTTAGCACCCAGCCGTCGGCGTTGGCAGGCCAGGTTAGAGTGAGGCCGTTGTTGCCGATGCCTGCGGTGCTGGTCATGCGCGGGATGAAGCCTGCGGTGAGGGCACGTGGTCCTGCGGCGGTAAAGCTCATGCTGGGGTTGGAGTTGACGATGACGCCATTTTCCACCCAGCCGATGAATTCCCATCCGCTGCCAGGGGTGGCTTTGAGGTTGACGTTGGCTCCTTGGACATAATTGCCTGCACCTGTTACGGTGCCGCCTGCTGCGGTGATGGAAATAGTGCTGGGCTGCACGCCTAACGCAAAGGGCGAAAGGCTGGTGGTGCTGACGGTAAGAGTCTTGGCTACGGTGTTCACAGTGCCGGGAAGCTTCTCCCAGAGGGTGCCGTTATAGTGATAGATGGCAAGGGTGGTTTCGTCGAAGCCCGCAGGCAGCAACGACGGATTATATGCGAAGGTTAGATGAATCGCCCCGGTGTGGCTGCCATTGTATTCCAAATGCCAGAGTTGGGTGATGCTTCCGCTGGGTTTATCAAAGGATGGTAGAGCGAAATCGCCCTCGTTCTCGCGCTCGAACATTTCTGCCTCATCGGCTTCGGCATAGTCGCCAAAGAAGGTGCCTTCGTTGGTGATGTCATCGAACTCAAAGTCCACCCCTCCGACGTGGGAGGAACCGCCATTGCAACTGCCGCCGCCGTGATTTCCGCCGCCGCCGGTGGTGACTTTGGTGCCGGTAAGCAGACTGAGCAGGATGTCCAGGTTGGTGGATTGCCCGGGGGCCAAGTTACCCACGGACCAACGTTGGCCACCTGCAATCCAACGGTCCGCAGGTGCGAAGCTGTCATGTCCCTGCCTTGTGGCATATGGCGCGCCCTGCCAGTTGGCCTCAATGGAAAGATGCACGCCATCGGAGGGTTTGCCGTTGAAGTGATTATCCAAGCCATTTCCCTCGATGCCGTAATGCCCGATTTCAAAAGCGGTGGGAGCCACTTTGGAATGGAAGGCGATGCTGTCTTCCAAGCCCGCTGCGGAACTGCCGCTGCCAGTAGCGTTGGCGTCATTTCCAGTGAGCGTGGCATCGTAGTGGTATTGGCTGAGCTTGCCCGCGTAGGCCCGGTTATCATAGACCCCGCGTTGCGAAATGAGGCCGTGCAGGAGTTGGAAGAGTTGCACGCTCGTGATCGCTGAACCGCTGATGTTGCGGACGCGGAAACTTTCGTTCAGCACATAGCGGTTACTATTGATGGAGCTGCCCACACCAGCTGCGCTGGCCGCGGTGAGGCCCATGGGCGTGCCGGTCACTGTGTCTAGCATTTCGAAGTGCAGCGTGATTTCCAAGTCGTCATTCGCGATGATGGATTCCGCAATCGGCAGGCCATCCAGATTGGCTCCCACGAGATGAATGCCCTGCACCACGCGGAAGGTGGAGTTCGTGTGCCAGTCCGGGTAGAGGAAATTGGGGTCCAGCCACGTGGGAGCCACGGCCACGCCATCCTTGGTGTAAGCTACGGCGGAGGCCCATTCGCCACTCAAATACTCGCGACCTTCGAAACCAGGAGTGTTGTCCAGCAGGTAGTCTGAGTAGCCGTAATCGGTCAGAGTGATGTTCCAGTTAGGATTCGCCAGCTGCATGGATCCACCGGTGCTGCCAGCGGGGCTGGCAATGAGATTGTCGATGAGGAATTTCTGCGCTCCGGCGGGGAAGGTGGCGAGTTCGATGCGGATATGATCGAAGCTCACTCCGGAATTGAACGTCATGGTCCCAGTGGGATAAGTGTCACCAAACATGCTGGAACCATGTCCCAAGGAGGAACCCACGACGACGGGGAGTCCTGAGCTATGATCGCTGGCCGTGACTAAAAGATTGGATCCAATGTTGGTGGCGGTTTCCACGGTGGCGAAGTTAAACGAAACGCCAGTGATGGCTTGATCAAATTGCACTTCGATCACGGTGCCAACACTGGCACCAGGAGCTACGAAATGAGCGGCAAACTTGGTGAGCGTGAAACTAGTGCTGGCTTCCGTTTCCACCGTCGGCGGGGAAGTATCGGATGAGGAAAAGTCAGCCGTGACGCCACCTACAGTCTGACTGAACGGCATGGGCGCATGCAAGGCCAGCGCAGGGATGCCGGTGTCGAAGGTGAAATGAATTCCCGCCAGACCAGCGGAGAAATTGGCGGTGTAGTCACCACTGGCGGTTGGCGTGAAGGTATAGCTGGGGCTGGTGCTAACTTCATTGCCCAGACTGTCCGTCCAGTTGATAAATTCATATCCAGCAGTGGCCGCAGCCACCAAAGTGAGACTGGCGCCCGGAGAAACACTGCTGGCTCCTAGCACCGTGCCGCTGCCCGTGGGCCAAGCGGAGGCGGTGATGGTATAAGCAGGCGAGAAGTTCGCGACCAGCGTGCGGGGCGTGCTAACGGTGAACGTGTAGGCTACAGCGGTGCTGACGATGGTCCCGCCATCGGTCCAATTTCTAAAGACGTAATCTGGGTTCGATACCGCTTCCAAGGTGGCGCTGGCACCGCTGGGATAGGCTCCTGCGCCTACCACAGAGCCACCAACCGCAGGCACGGCACTGGCAGTAATGGCGATCGCTGGCGCAAAATTGGCGACCAGCGCACGATTGGCACTGGTGGTGAATGTATAGTCTGCATCTGCGCTCACCACCGCTCCGCCAACCGTCCAATTGCTAAAAGCGAAGCCTGGATTCGGCAGGGCGGAAACCGTCACGTCATCGCCAATGGCATATGCTCCATCGCCCGAAACCGTGCCTCCAAGGGCTGGAGCGGCGGAGGTCGTAATGGTGATGCCGGTGTCGGAGAGAAAGTTTGCCACGAGCGTGCGGGGACCAGTGGCGTTGAAACTGTAGGTGGAATTCGTGCTGACAATGACACCGTTTTCCGTCCAGTTAGCAAAGGTATAGCCAGCGTTGGGGAACGCCTTAGCTTTAGCGTTGTCGCCTGTCTTGTAAGTTAGACTGTCCATTTCCGTCGTGCCGCCAACGCTGGGGGAAGAGGATGCCGTCATACTGAAAGTGAACTTGGCCACCAACGTGCGATTGGTGGTCACGGTAAAGGTATAGCTCGCATTTGTGCTCACGGTGGTGCTGCCTTCCTGCCATTTGGAGAATTGGTAATTCGGATTGGCGGTAGCGACCACGGTCGCGCTATCACCTGTGGCATAAGCCCCGCCTCCTGTAATGGTTCCCCCTGGGATTGGACTTGCGCTGGTGGTGATGGTCTTGGCAACGCCCGTCAATACGAAATTCGCGACCAGATCTTTGTTCGCATTCACTGGGAAAGTGTAGCTGGCCGCGGTGCTCACCTGACTGCCGCCCACGGTCCATTTCGTGAAGACATAGCCTGCGTTCGCTGTGGCCGTGACAGTGGCGCTCGCCCCGCTGAGAAAGGATCCCCCGCCGGTGGTCGTGCCGCCAGCCACAGGGTTGGCACTGGTGCTCACGGTGTAAGTTGGTAGCGCAGTGAAATTTGCTACCAGCACGCGGTCAGCATTGGCGCTGAAGGCATAGGTGGTCAGGGTGCTAACCACGACGCCCGCTTCCGTCCAGTTGGTGAAACCGTATCCTGCATTCGGCGTGGCCACCAGGGAGAGGGGCGATCCATCATCCACCGTGCCAGCACCGGTCGTGGTGCCACCAGCCACGGGATTGGCGCTGGAGTTGATGGTCCATTGCGGGACATCCAGTGCAAAATTGGCCACCAGCGAATGATTCACATCCAAGGTGAAGGTGTAGGTCGCTACATTACTAACTACGACCGCATTGTCCGTCCAACTCACGAAGCGATAGCCTGCATTCGGTGTGGCCACCACAGTGACCTCGGCACCTGGGGCGAAAGATCCATCGCCCGTGGTCGTTCCGCCATCGATTGGCATCGAAGTGGTATCGACTAAATTGGCCGCTGGCAAAGCCGCCACTGCTGAGGCGATTTTAAGCGTGTAGTTTTTGGAAACATCGGGGTTCCGACCATCGGTGGCCATGATCTTGAAATTGAATTCCCCACTCACCGTCGGCGTGCCGGACAGCACGCCATTCACCGCATCGAAGGCCATGCCTGCAGGCAGTGGACCGTCTTTGACGCAAAGGAAGGGCAGCGCGCCTTCCACCACCAACGTGCGGGCGGCATAGGGTGTGTTGATTTTCCCCTCGCTCACGTGATCGATCAACCCCACGGCTGCTTCCACATCGACCGCGGCCATTTGCGCACCAGTGTATTCGCCCACAATGACCAAGGTCGAGAGATCCACCTCAACGCCATTGACCGTCTTCGTTCCGGTGCCATGCAGACCATCGGGGCCGACGTTCTCCGCCATCGCTTCGCCTGTTTCATTATCCATGGGCCCGATGTATTTGTAGAACTCGTAGCGACGCGTCACGACTTCATTTCCCCCGGCAGGTCTTCGGGAGCAGCCGCCTTCTTGGCGTTCAAGCCGCCATCCACCTTGCCGTAATCCTTTTGCAGGATCTGCCATTCCGTTTCCACTTCATCAGGCTCCCCATTTTTCCAGTTCTTCTTTTCCGGATGATCCGGATCATTCGAGACCAGTTCGCGCAATTTTACTTTCTCGGCATTATGGGAGGTGGTGCGAATCTCTTTCATCCAGACCGCCTTACCGAATTCCTTCGGCTCCACAATCTTCGGTGGTGGTGGGGCAATCACCGCCTGCACCTGCGCCACTCCGCCATTGACGGGCGGATAGTAAGTAAATGAAGGCGTAGAAACTTGCACGGCTCCGCCGGAAACCAGCGTGCCAGATCCATCGTCGATCAGCCAATTATAACGCACCGCACCTACCGCAGCATTGTAGCCTGCGCCAAAGTGTTCGCCTCCGAAGTTCACGGCGGGATTGGTAAACATGTGGCCATTGGTCGGAGAAATGGGACCGCTGGGGATGGCGGTGTAAGCGGCCCACGTGCCATCGGGTTTCTTCTTGCTATCCCAACGAATGCGGCACTTCGGATGTCCCGCCACCGAGTTGTCCTCCGTGATATTCGGCACTCCGTAGTGGTTGTAGTTGTAAGTATAAGTGATCGAGGTGCTATGACAATCTTCGATCTCAATCTCAAAGCCATGACACTCATGACCCGTGTCATTGACCGTGTCGAAGTTATTGATGGAGCCATAAGCGATGCTGGCCTGGGCCACAGGGGAGGCGGCTAGGAGCGTGGTAAGCAGGGGTAGGAGGAAAGGTAGTTTCATAGGCAGCGGGATTCGCTACCAGAGTAACCTCCATCGCACTGACTACAATCTAACCACCGTAACGGAACGGTTGGATTAACGAGTTGTCACCTTGGGCATCTTCCGCCCCCTTGTCGCAACGCGATTAAACGTCCCGGACCCCACAGACTTGACCGTTGCGAATTCCAGAGCGTTCATGAGAAACCATGCGCCTGCACCATCTAGCTCTCTTGAAACTTACGACCCTGATCTGTCTGGGCAGCGGTGGACTGAATGCTCGTGAGTTGACGCTGCTGCCTACCGCTGAGATCATCGCTAACCCGGAGCGGGGTTTCTATTCAGCCTCGGGTTTGGATACTGGAACGCTCCAGACGAATGCGGCGGCGGGCATTCGTCTGTGCATCCATGAAATCATCCTCCAGGAGTTTCTCACCGTCCCAATTACGCCGGATAAGCTGGAGGCGATTCGGCAGGATTTCTTAAGGGTGCGGCAGGCCGGGCTGAAGTGTGTGGTGCGAGTGGCCTACAACGACGACGCGAACCTTCTAGATGCACCATTGTCGATCGTGCAAATGCATCTGGCGCAGCTGAAACCAATCTTTGCCGAGTTCGATAGTGTGATTGCCTTTTACCAGGCAGGCATCATTGGCTCCTGGGGCGAGTGGCATGGATCGACAAATCTAACGACGGCGGCAGCTCGTCAGGCGGTGGTGACAGCGTTGTTGGCTACGTTACCGGCAGGCCGCTTCATTCAAGTGAGGACCCCGGATTTCGTCAATGAACTCAACCAGGGCGCAATCCCATTGACCGCCGTTACGGCATTTCAGAATACCCAGCGCGCCCGCTTGGGGCACCACAATGATTGCTGGAGAGCCAGCGCTACGGACTTCGGCACCTATTCCTCAGATGCGGTGGTTCAGGAAATCGCGAAAGCCTTCATCGCCAGTCAGACGAAATTTCTACCATGGGGAGGGGAGACGTGTGACTTGGCCCCACCCTACTCGGACGCTGCGCCCAGCTTGGCGGAGGCGGCCCGTTTCCATGCGACCTATCTCAACAAAGACTATCACCCAGATGTGCTCGAGGCTTGGGAGGGAGATGGAACAATGAATGAGCTGCGCAGACAGTTGGGATATCGCTTTGAGTTGCAGAACGCCACGCTGCCGGACAATCTCGGGATCGGGACTTCCTATCCCTATCAAATCAAACTTCGCAACCGCGGTTGGGCTCCAGTTTACAATGCGCGTCCGGTATTCCTGCGGGTCATGGCAGGGGATCAGGTCATGTTTGATCTACCGATTCCGAACGCCGACCCCCGTTTTTGGACTCCCGAGGCCGGGGAAATCGTGCTGCAGGGGGCGTTTGTGGCCCCGGTCAATGTGGCTGCGAACACACTGGGTTTCGCGTTTTGGCTGCCCGATGCTGATGAATCGTTGCGAGCCCGGCCAGAGTATTCCATCCGTTGTGCTAACGACTCCGTGTGGTCGGCAGATCAAGGACACAATAGCTTGTTCGCAGGAGGTCGCACCCTCGCCAATAAAGTTCGCGTGGATGGTAACTTTGCCGACTGGGCGGGCCGCACCTTTACAGCAGACCCAGTTGGGGATCACTCGACTGCGATAACAGACTACATTGAGGCCAGTGTTGCGAGCGACCGTGATCGTCTCTACCTCAGGCTCAAATTTCAGCAACCCGTTAACTGGGCCGCCAACTCGCACAACAACCTGTATGTGGACACCGACAATAACTCGTCCACGGGCTATCAGGACTCGGGGTTCGGGTCTGACCTGCTGATTCAGAGCGGGATCGGTTATCGTCAGGTGGCGGGGGTTTTTAACCATGGTTTGATCACCGGCTTGGACTTTCGGATCGCTCCAGCGGGGATCGCCAGCGAGATTGAAATGTCCGTATCACGCGACGCCATGTTTGCAGGACAACCAATCTTTGCCCGCACCGGCAGCATCGCATTGCTGCTGACAAGTGAGAGCAACAACTATGTCACTCGTGAGCGACTGCCGGATGCACCAGGTAAATGGATTCACTCATGGCCCTTGGCTGGCCGCACGCTGGCCAGTAACTGGAGTTCAGCCCAAGGGTTCTCGATAACTGGTGGTGGCAGCGCCAATACCTTTTACCAAGTCTCGTGGAGTAATACCCTCAACGGAGATTGGAAACCCGCTGCCCTCTCCTTAACCGACGCTCAGAACCAATCTTATTTCCTGGATCCTGCAGCAGCCACGGTGCCTCGCAGGTTCTATCGCATCTCTGAAGCGCCTTGAGCGCCTGCGGCAGTTCAAGGCCGCACCAGACGCAGGCGGATGAACCTGCGGAGGCCGCTGCTGAGCGGGATGTTATCGCGCGCTTGTAGCCAAGTTGGCGTGTCTTGGAGAATGGTCGTTTCTAGATCGCTCCAGTCGGTGAGATCACTGCCGACTTCTATGATGTAGTTTACATCGGTGGCGGCGGGATTGCGCTGCACATCGAGGGTAAGGTAGTCTGGGGAGCCGATCAGGCCTGGCAGGCCGTTGAGAGATGGGATCAGGGGTTCCAGACCCAGCGCGTATTCAGTTAGATTATCACAGCCATCGAAATCGGGATCAGCATTATCTCCGCGGATGAGGTCGTTGTTCGCATCGGGGCCAAATTTATCCAACTGCCAGAGTGCGATGGGTGGACTTCCTTCCGGGGTGTCTAGGATCGTCACGCTGCCGCTTGATAACACCCCAAGACGATATTCAACGTTGGGATTGCCAGTCAAGGTGATGGTCTCTGCGCCTTGTCGCAGGCTGTCTGGCTGCGGCGTGACATTAATCGTCTGGCCGGAAGCTCCGGCGGGAATGGTGACTGGCACCGTGATGGGTGCATAGCGCGAACCTGCGGCAGTCCCGCCGAGCGTAGCCTGGACGCTGAGTGGATTGATGGTGGGACCACTGCGCGTTATGCTGAATTGTCCGGCCACTGGACCGTATTCTGCGGCGGTCGGCTGCGGAGTGCTAACCGTAATCAGCGGACCTTTATCGATGCTAAAATAATCATCCACCGTTCCGGTGCTGGTGATGAACTTGGCATCGAGCCGATTCCCGTCAATATCCAAGACCAGTGACCCTAACCGCAGCTCTGAATGATGCATGACGGGATGCGGGTGTGGGTTAAATTTCACCGTGCTGTTGTCCGTCCAATACGTTGCTTGGCCGGAACTTCCGGCAACGACATAGACCACGCCCGCATGCGGCCCGTAGTCTTTACCGTAACCACCGTCTCCATCTCGTTTCCCGTCGCCTGCATCCTTGAAGGTTCCGCTGGTGGCGAGTGTGGGAGTGGCATAGAAGCCTTCGATTAAACGAGATCGCTCGTAGCAATGACTGTGGCCGCAGAGCACGAGATCCACTCCTGCGTCATCCATTATTGGAACCAGAGTCTGGCGCGCCCAGGTGGGTTGGGATTCGACATCGGAATCATGGCTTCCCTTCGTATAGGGCGGGTGATGCCAAATGGCGATGGTCCAGCGTCGGGTATTCGCAGCCAGATCATTGTTCAACCATGTGAGCATGTTGCTGCGCAGGGTGGCATTATTGGTCTGCACGTCCAGGCTGATGAAATGCACATTTCCGAAATCCCACGAGAAATAGCGCTCCGTGCCGGAGGCATAGCCGCCACATTCAGCAGCGGTGGGGAAAGTGAAAATATCGAAGTAGGGCACTCCGGAATAACTGCCAGTCCTAACTTGGTCCGTCTCGTGATTCCCCAGGCAGGACCAAACGGGGCTTTGCTGCAGCACCGCCGGATAGGTATCAAAGAGCGCGCTTTGGTATTCGGAATCAGTGCCCGCGTTGTAAGCGTTATCCCCTAGCAGCAAAATCATGTCGTTGAACTTGTAAGTGCTGCTCAGATAGTAAGCATCGCGCACGGCTCGCTGACCGGTGTTGGCGGTGCCTGAATCTCCCAGTGCCCAGAGGCGCATGGGGCGGTCAGTGCCTGGAATCGGAGCCGTCCTGAAATAATGCTCCGCATCCTCACCCACCATCGTCTTGGTGGTGGATCCGATGGAGTAGAAATATTTCGTGTCAGGCTGGAGTCCTGTCATCCGCACTTCATGCTCCATGGTGACAGTCGCGTCTCTGGTAATGCTAGTCAGCGCCCCCAGAGCCGTGCCGATGCGGACCACGCTGTCAGAGTCTGTGCTGGTCCGCCAACGCAGCGTCATGCCGGAGTCTGTATTCATCAGTAAATAAGGCCCCCGCGTCACCTCGGAAAGCCCCGCCAACTGAAGGTCGAAAGCGATGTCCGAACTCGCAGCAGAGGACTGATGAATCTCGACCGCGATGGTGTTCAAGCCAGTGACAAAGGTGCTGGTTGGCAACGCCCAAGACTTGCTGGCATTGTCTGCGCTGGCGGAAGTGGCGAACGTATCGAAGGCCGCGGCCGCAGGAAGATTCGCGGTTCGCGCAGCTTCCACGCCATTGATGAACACCGCTGCGGAGTCATCATACGTCAGCGTGAGCCGAATCGCGTTGAACTGACTGGGATCGATTAGGTTCACCGTTGCACGGAAATAAGTCGTCGCGTTTTTCTGCGTGCCAGCCGCAACGGGATCGGTGTCGATGTAACCAACCACGGTTGTTTCGGTTCCGCCGCCATAGCCCAGTTGAGCAGGACCCGAGGCCCACGCGGTGTCATCAAACGCTGGAGCCCGCCAGGCGATGCCCTGATCGCTGCCGTCATCCAGATAACGCCACGTGGAGCCACTGGGAAGGAGTGTGGTCGTTTGCGCCTGCAACTTGGCACTCAGGCTCAGACAAGCGTAGAGCAGCATAAACGGAATGAATTTCATGGAGCTTTGGTGCGGACAGCATTGCGTGCGGTTTCGATTTGTTTCGCCAGGGCGAGGTTGGCTTTGGTTTCCCGCTTATGCCCCGGAAGCTTGGCAAAGGCCGTGGCGGCTTCATCCCAAGCGGTGCGCGCCTCATCCAAGCGGCTGCATTTTTCCAGCAAGCAGGCTTTGCGCACGAGCCAAATGTCCGGCCGAGGCTCGCGCGCGATAAAGTCATTTAGCCGAACCAATGCCCCTTCGGTTAGCCCTGCACGCTCCTGAATTTCCAAAGCCTGCTGCTCCAGCACCGGCACGCGTCCATGGGCTTTACTGGCTGCATCCAGGCTCCGCACAGCCTCGGCCGCCTGACCATGACGCACCAGCAATTGCGCATGCTCAGTAGCATACTGGGGCTCAGGCGAAGCGGCTATCGCTGCGCGCAGATCCACTTCCGCTTTCCTCCACTCGCCTTTCTTTTCGAGTAATCCAGCTCGCAACACACGGCCAACTGCGTGGTCAGGATTCCTTTCCAGAAACAAGTCCAACAACTGGAACGCATCCTTCTCGCGACCCTGCGCAAGCCTCACCCGAGCCAAACTCAAGTTTACGATCTCCATGCTAGGCTGGAGTTTGCGGGCTTGAAGAAAGTCCGCTTCCGCGGCACCCAGATCTCCATGGGCGAGTTGCAACTCCGCCCGCCGAAAGAACAACGCCGCATCACCCGGCGTTTCCGCAATGAGCGCTGACACCGCTGCAATGGCTTCATGTGAGTCACCATGGGCTTGCACGCTCATTGGCAGCGCCCAGATGGCGGCTGAAATTAGCAGATGAAATCGTTTCATGGAGTGGATTAATTAATGGGTCAGGGGCGTGCCTATTCCGGGTTCGATTCACGGTTTCTGCGAGACCCCAAGCCTGTAGAAACGATGCACCTGGCTGGAGGCAGGCTCCACATAGGTGCGCGTTTGTTTGCCTGCTGTCAGGGAGATGGGGGGCGCGTCCACGCGGGTCCAAGCCGCCAAATCAGAGGAAGCCTCCAGGAAATAGTCCACGTCTGGCATCAGCATATTCACTTCAAATGTGGCCACAAATTCCCCCGAGCCGAGCGAGTAGGTCAGTGGAAGCATGCGCGTGCTCAAATTTGGATCCGTGCCCAGTGCATACTCCATCAAGTTAGTGTAACCGTCACTATCTGAATCCGCTAGCATTCCCGCCACGCTGTGGGCCGTGGCCCAGTCTGCGAAGCGATTCCCCGGTGCCGCCGTGCCGGGCGAGGCATTTGCGGCCATCCAGTTGATGTAGTCATTGCCGTAGTCCTTTTCGGAAAGTTTCGTCAGTGACGGACCGTCGCCATCCGGTGTCGTGGGCCATGGCGCAGCATCCTCGAAATTCACCCGATCCTGCCGCACGTATTGCAGCACGTTCAAGGCATCCACTGCGCCTGGACGATCCAGTTGCAGCGACTCTCCACCGTTGGCCAATCCTCCCGTCAGCCATTCGTAAACTCTGGTTCCCGCAGGCGCCAGCGCGCCATAAGCCGTCGTGAATTGAGGGATATTCTTGGTCAGGATGATGCGCTCGCCTGGGAGCATTGTGACCGGAGTGACTGAGGGGAATTCGAAATCAATGCCATCGCTCAAGCGCCAAGCCTTGGCCTTTACGCTGTCAAAGAGAGTGACGGAGGCATTGCTGACGTTGAGCAGTTCGATATACTCGGAGTCTCCGTTGCCAGCAGGATGATACATGACCTCGGAAATCACGATCGGCCCCACGCGCGGCCCGCTGTTGGTGGCATTGGGTGTCGGGCTGGCCATGGCCACGAAGTTGTAGGAGTCGCTACTAGGTTTGTAGTAGGCTCCCAGCGATTCGCCTTCCGTGCTGGGGCCGAAGTCTTCCTTGGACTGGTAATCAGTGAGTTGATCATTGGCAGCGGAACTGAGATAGACCGTCTCACCCACATCGCTCAGGGCGAAAGGAGTTACTTTGTTTACGTCCACGCTGGTGGCTCCGAAGTTGGTGCTCTCATAAAATGTCACGAACCCATCAGCAGGAATCACCGTGCCAACGGGGATGCGATAACGCAGCAGGTCAGAACCACTATCACTGAGGAACCACCCGCCGATGTTCATGGGATTGCCCGTGCGGTTGTGCAGCTCGATCCAATCGCTGGCGGCCCCGGAGTTGGACAGCACTTCATTGATCACCACCGTTTCCCCGATGGTGTAGGGATAATGACCCACGTTATAAACATACTGGGCCCCACGATCCACCACCGTCGCATCCGGGTCCAGGGCATGAGCAGGATCGCCCGAATTGATCACTGGGGATTCAGGACGCACTTGGAAATTCAGCGTCACAGGATCAATGAACATTGGATCCGCCAGCATGTTTTCCGTCCCATCAATGGCCAAGTTATCGCTGAGGCAATACGCCGTGCTGACAGTCGAGAATCCATCCACCGTTACTGGCGGAGTGATGGACTTGGAAATGATGGTGTTGGTGATCACAGCAGAGCCGCCCCCATCACCAAAGTTCTTTTCATAGATGGCAACACCCGTGCCACAGGAGGCGAAGGTGTTCTGATCAATCGTCGCGAACGAGCCTGTATCCTTGATGCCAACCCCAAGCACGCATCCCACCACCAAGTTTTTGCGAATGATAACAGTGGACCCCTGACCGACGGAGAAGCCTTTGTCAGAGTTGTAGTAGATCAGATTCCCCTGAATTAATACATTCGTGCAGGCTTCACCAATGTCGATCCCATCGCTGTTGGAGCCTTGGAAACGATAGATGTGGCAGTCTTCAATGAGTCCATTCGTCACGCCGTCGTAGTCGATGGCATCCGTGTCGGGCGCATTATTGCCGGGGAAAATACAGCGCTGGGTGGTGGCCAGGCCCTGCTTCACATTGATGCAGTCGCCCGTGTAGGGATTGTAAAGTCGGCTGTCGCGCAAGGTGGTATTGCCGCCGCGCGCAAACACTGGACCTTCCGAATCAGCAACATCAATGTAATCCAGAATCAGCGTGGCATTGAGCCCGGAGATGGCCGAAGGATACTTCGTGGCATCGAATCCCTTGGTGGCTTGGCGAATGAACACGTGATTCAGATGGGAGGGGCCGCTGGGATTTTCAAAACTGATGCCGCCCCACCGTTCGCCATTTCTTCCCACGATGGAGACCGGCTGCGCAGTCGTTCCATCAATGTTCAGCACGCCCTGCACGCGAATGTTGCGGAGTGCTGTCATCCGAATTTCCACGCCTGCTGGAACAGTCAGCGTGATGCCGCTTGGGATGATGAGATCCCCACTCAGCACGTATGGCGAAGCCGCTGCGCTCAGCGTAGTGTTGCTGGCCAGAGTTCCTCCAATCACAGTCTCCGTGGCAGGAACAAAATTTGCGGTAATGGTCTTCGCAGCCGTAATCGTGACACTGATGCTGTCCCCCCCGGTGGCTCCAGTCCAACCGCTGAAAGCATAGCCCGGGGCGGGCTGCGCCTTGAGCGTGAACGGAACATTGGGGAACATTTTGAACGTCGAGGGATCGACCGGGACCCCCTGCACCAACACCTTGCCTTGTTCAGTATTGTTGACTGCGAGGGTGAAATTGACCGCAGTGCCCACGCCAAGCTGCGTGGTGGCTTCGCCATAGAAATTTGCCGTCCGTTGCACCGCATAATCTTTGATGTTTTGAATATTGCTCGCCCGGGTGGCAACGGTGGTCCCATTGGGTGCCCAACGTGTGACATGGCGTGGAATTTCGGCTGCGATCTCCGTGTCCATGGCCGAAATGATGGCATCCACCCGGGAGGCTTTAAATGTCCCCGCCACGTGTGCGGCATAACGCTGAGCCAGGCGACCTTTGAATGGAACGTTAAGCTTCAGACGTTTCAGCACGTCCTCGCTCGTGAGCATGTCCGCCAACACACCTGTCAGACTGCTGGTCGAGAAGGTCCGGTCCATGTCGGTCAGAAACCAGCGCCAGCGGGCTCCGGGCTGTTTCGCTTTCCAGAATTCGCGGTTGTGCAACCAACTGATATTATTGCCGTAAGATTCAGAAATCACAAAATCCATGAAGCTCTCCACATCGATCTTCGATTCCACGTAGTCCCAATTTGCCTGCACCGTGAGGTCCGCCGTATTGATGAAATTCATCAGGTCCAGCCAGTCTTTGTTATCTCCCTTGTCCACCCCCAAAGTGACAGCAGCGCTGCTGATGTGGCCATAGAGCAAGTGATCAATTTTGTCTGACGGCAAATGGAATTGCTGTGCGAACCACATGTCATCCCAACGCTGGCGGATATCGTGCACGCCGAAGTAGGCTCCGTTGATAAACACCACGCTGGGCCGGTAATCCGCAGTGTCCACATTCAGGAAACCATGCGCCAGCTTGGGATAGAGCGCATCCCGCAGCATATCCCTATCCCAATTGTCCCCGCCATCCCGCAGGGTGAAGGCACTGTGCAGCGGGATCTGCGTCCCTGGAAACAAATCGTATTTGATTTCCGTCTCACCATAACTGCCGCGCATGGCCAAGTTCAGCGCCTTCTGCGGGTGCACCCAGTTATTCTCACCACCGATGCGGATGCCGCAATTGGCCCTAAAACCACCGCCGCCGGGCGCGAAGAATTCCACATGTCCGGGTGCATCCTTGCCTTTGTAAACGTCGTTTAATCCGTAGCTGCCAGTCACGCTTTCATGCTGGTTGGCATAGATTCCGATGGTATTGCCAAACATGGTCACTGGATCTGCCACCACGGAAATGTAAGGAACGGTTCCCTGCGTTTCCCCACGGAAATACGTCCGCGTGAGGATCGGACCCGGAGTGCGTCCGGCCTCGAAACAACGTGCCCGCAGCACGGTTGTGGCTGTGATGCTGATGGGGCCGGAGTAGAGCGGGGAGGTGCTCTTGGGGTTGCTGCCATCAAGCGTGTAGCGAATCTGCCCGCCAGCACTGGAGAGGCTCACTGTTTGATTCGCGGCATAGATTCCGCCCGCCAGCGAGGCCGTCACCTCGCGGCCATCCACCCGCACGTCATCCACGCCCGCCGTGGTATTGTCCGCGCCCGGTGTGGGTTCGGCAAATTGCTTCCACACCGTGGGGTTCGTCGCATCCCGTCCATAAGAAACATCAGTGACCTGGGTGGTGAAATCCACCGTATCCACCGTGGTGGCGGAAGTGTGGGAATAACCCACCAAACTGAGATCCATGTCCAAGTCCACGCTGGTCACCACGCCTTGGTGAACTTCCACCGCCAACACATTCTCTCCAGCCACCAAGGATGAACTGGGAACGTAGTAGGGATTATAAACAGTAGGCGCACCACTCAATGGTAATGCGGCGGGAGTGCGATATCCGATGTCTCCGGTCGGCATGTTATAGCGGGCAATTTCACTCCCATTCAGATAAACTACGGCCCCGTCATCAATCAGGATTTTCAGCAACAGGCTGTGGTAAACCGAAGGATCAGCGACGTTGAACGCATGGCGAAAATAGGTCGTGATGTAGCGATTATTATTCACTGGCCCCCAGCCAACGGTTGTCGCTGGCGAATTGCCGTAGCCTAATTTTGCGGGTCCAGCCGCCCAGGCAGTGTCATCGAAAATGCGGGCTCGCCACTGCGTGCTTTGATCTGATCCATTGTCCAAATATTTCCACACGGCCACCGTCTGCGGGGCCACCGGAACCGGGTTGGACGCATTTACCAACGGCACGGTGACAATGCCCGTGGCCTGCGTTAATACCACGGATTCGCCATCCGCACTGAGTCCGAAGTTCGTGTGATATCTCTCCGTGACAAAACTTTTCCAAGGCCAGTAACCCCGGGGAAACGTCTGCCCGGGAGCCGCATCATGACTATCCGCCATGAACAGCAAATGCCCGCCCGCAGGGATGGTAGCGGTGGACGGAATGGCCCACTTGTAGGGATTGGAAGGATCGTCACTCAGGAAATAGCCGTCCAGACTGGCCGTAGTGGCACCGGCATTTTTCAATTCAATCCAATCCGGATAATCTTCAAAATCCGTAATGTCCGGAAAACAGCGGGCATTTGAAGCCACAATTTCATTGATCTGAACTTGCGCTGCGGCCACGGTGAGCCCGCAGCAGAGGCTGCAGGCGAGAGTTAGGATTTTATTCATAGTAAGGAGGGACGCATCTCCGAACTGCTGGGGGAGCTTTGGTCGAAATTGCTGGTTTGGGATGGAATTGGGGGGGGGGGGCGTGACAATTCTGTAACAGAACACTCAGGCTGTGAATCCTAAAATGGTAACTGTTTGGTTGGATTTGAATTTCTACTCGTCGTCCTTGCGATGCCCTTTCCTCTCTGGGGATTTCTTTTCCCCAAGTTGGAGCGTTACACCTGTTTCCGGCAATGTGACCGTTGCTGTTTGTGAGTTGTGATTGGCAAAGAGGGCTGCAATCCACCATCCCGCCATGATTGCGATAACGGCCCCCCCACAACCAATGAGCGGATGCGATCTGATCATCTTGCTCACCTGACTTCCTGCCCGTGATCATTGCCAGGGAGACGTTCTCCCGATGCCTATACGTGTGCCAAGCCAAGCCAGCCAAATGGGAGCGCAATCAGAACGACCAGTCCCCAAGCGAAGATTTCATGCAGTTCCCTGACGATTTCTCCGCCGAACCCAATGCCTGAAATGAACAGCGCAGGCACCAGCAGAAACATCAGCACAGCAGCCATGGCTGAGCCAGGATTATTCCCCGCGTAGAGTTTTGTCTTGGAGAAAACTGCACTCAGTAAATACTCCCGCACCTCGCGCGGTCGCACGGGAAAATTGGCGAAACGTGAGTATCGCGACCCTACGAATCCCATGACAACCTTAGCCACCAGCAGGGACAATGCGACAATCCCGCAGAGCATGTGCAGTTGAAATAACGGGTGATCGTCATCCAGCAAATATCCGATCCCCAGAGCCAGGGAGAGAGAAATGGCAAACGCCCAGTGGAACAGGCGGGAAGGAATATCCTAAACGAGAATTGGGCGCTTCATATTCGTCGGAGGGTAACCAACTGTGCGGAATGTCATAAGCTACGAACGTGGCTATGGTAAATTAGGAGCACGGCTAAGATTTTCCCATCACGCTACCGTAACAGTTTGGCAGGAATACCGATCATTCCGACCTACCGCAAACCAGAAGTGCCTCTAACCTGCCCAGAGTCTCCGTTGTGACGGCAAATGGAACAACAACTCAGGCCCACTCTACGCAAAGCAACTCCGCCTTCGGGCGACGGTCAGGAGTTGGCTGCGGGGCGCTGCCGACTGGGGACAGTCGGCACACGTTCCTAGGAATGTGTCCTGACTGTCCTCAGCCAGGAACGATGGCGGAGCGGATCATGCTTTTTCCACTTTAGTCTGCCAGCCATCGCGCAATCAAAGCGGACGACCTTTTCTGTCAGTCAGCTTCGTTTGCCGAATCTGCCTCTTGAGCGTTCTGGGGTGGAGTGGTGTTAGCGGACTAACAGTCTGGGACTACTCGGCATGAATTTTCGTAAATCGTATTTCGTCAGTCGTTAATCGTAAATCCTTCGGGATCGTTACGGTGTGGTCACCCTAAGTTGCAGGAAACGTCGTTGGATGCCGATGTTAGTCAGGTCTCCTGAGTCGGTGAAATTTACCACGCCTGCGGTTTCGGTGAGGGTGGTGCCGGGCGCGTTGATCCAGCCGGTGGCATCGGTCCAAGTGGCTAACGTGGTCCAGTTGACGGGCTGTAAATCGGTGGAGGTGAGGATTGTCAGGGTAACATCGGTGGCTGCTGGGTTGCGGGGGAATTGCAGCGTCATGAAGTTTCCGCCGTGTCCGCCCACCGGGTGGGTGGTGGGGTTCGGGAGGGTAGGGTTGGTGCCCAAGGCGTATTCGTAGAGGTTGGTCCGGCCATCGTTGTCTGGGTCCGCCAAGTTTGCTGCGTTACCCGTGTTAGTGGCGGTGGGTCCAAAGAAGCTTTGCCGCCAGGTTTCGATGGGCACAGGGGGCGTGCCGGTGATGAACACGAGGGTATTGCCGGTGATTTTGAATACACCGGTTACGCCTGCGGCTAAATTGGTGGCCGTGAAGTCCGCAGTGGTGCAATCCGTGCTGCCAAAGCTGATCAACGGATAGGTGAATCCATTGGCTCCGGTGCCCGTGAAATCAAAGGTGTGCGGCTGCCGATACTTCCTTTCCGCAATGGACCTGCGCCCAAGACTACCTTATCGGCACTGGCCGAGGCTGCGCTTAAATTATAGACCATGGTGCCGCCGCCGTGCCACGTGCAACCCGCTGCGCTCAGTGTGCCGATTCCGCCCTTGCCGGGTGAAACTTTGCCGCCGTTTTCCAAGATGATGTGGCTGGTGGCTCCTGCTCCGGCCAGGGTGGCTCCAGTTAGGACTTCCGTGGCGATGCCAGTGATGGAGCCAGTAACCAGGAGAGTTCCATTCTGCACCCAGGTGCCGCCCTGGTAGGTGTTGGTGCCGGTGAGTTCCAGAGTGCCATCCCCGGACTTCAGGAGATCATTGTAAATCGTGCCGCTGAGCAAGCCTGACATGATGGCGGAGTCTGTGGTAACGGCGGGATTATCAATCACGCGGATTTCGCGATAGCTAAATTTCACCGTGGCTTCGGTCGAGTTCAGTTGGAAATCATCTATCAGTGTCACGACGCGATCCGCCCGCGTGCTGCCAAGGATCAAGGCGGCATTGGATTGCACGAAGCCAGGATCTTCCCATGGGATCAAGGTGGCTCCGGGGGATTGCAGATCCACCGTGACATCGGCCCCGATGGCTGCGAATCCGCCGCTGCCACGGTCCTCGGAAATGGCTGCGGGTGGCACGGCAGTGTCGAACTCAGACCAGTTGATGGCACCAGCCACGAAGCCCAAGGGCCGGGAAAAGGTGCCGCCACCGGTCAACTCTAACACGCCACCGCGAAACTTTATTTCGCCCCCGGGCAATGAACTGCCTGCCTGGGCGCGCACGGCTCCGCCTTGGATAATCAAGGGCTGGGTCAGCGCGCTGTTGGCTCCGGTGAGCGCCAGCACGCCGTCACCTGCTTTCACAAGCACCTGATTCGGCATGGCGGCACTAACGGTAAGTTTCGCCTGGGCCACATGATAGTAGTGTGTCCCGGTCCCACCCAGCAGACCGGGGCCCGCAATGGTGAAATCATTGTTGCCCGCTAGAATCATGGCGGGAACGATCAAGGTGCGGCCACTATTCAGAGTTAGCGTGGAGCCCGCTGCCGTGGGGGCAAGCTTGAGAGAGTTCAGCGTGATATTTGCCGCCATGGCCGTGGTGGCGGTGAGCAGCGCATTGGCTGTGGGTGCAGTAGCCGCGGGGAATGCGGTGGTGGTGGCTGCCGTCACTCCATTGGTGACATTGTAACCGGCAAAGTCGGTGCCGTTGACCGTAGCAAAGCCCACGGGTCCTGTGCCCAGGCTGTTTGTGATCAGCGTATTGAGCAACACCGGGGCGGTGGTAAACATGACGCGGGGAGTATTCCCTGGGGAGCCCAACGCCAGGGCGGCACCAGCTGCATTGCTGGCGCTAAAGTCAATCGTAGCCGTCTGGGCCACGGTGGTAACATCACGACTTATGGAGCCACACGTCAGCACGGTGGGCGCGCTGGTGGATGCATGCGCCAGGGCAACTCTAACCTGGCCGCTGCGACCTTTGCTGGCGGAACCTAACTGCACCCGACCGATCGTTTCCGTGGTGCCAGCGGCATTCCCGACCAAGCGGAAGGTCCCGCCGCCGTTCGTGTCCAGGCCAGTGGAGGTGCCGGAAGCATCCCGCAGGCGATTCGTGTTATTCACAGCAGTGTTGTCCAGTTTCAGGGTGCCGCCATCCAGCGTAATGGCCCCCTGCGTTTGACTACCCAACGAGGCCGCTCCGCTCAACGTTAGTTTACCACCCACTACCACATCCTTGTTCAGGTCCAGCGTGCCGCTCAGGATTTGCTCCCCCGGTCCGCGCACCACCAGGGCACCACCCGTGCCGCCCGTGCCCGTGGGCGGTCCCAGCCTGATCCCGCCAGCATAGGTGCCACTGCTAATGGCTTGGATGACGATGTTTTCCGTGGAGGTATTTGTGCCAGTGACTTGTGACTGCACCAGGCCAGCGTTTCCGGTTAGGGTTCCGACACGCAATTCCGAAGAACAGGTGAGTAGCGCAGTGGGATCAGTTAGGGTGACAGGATTGAGCCGCAGGGCCGTGATGCCTGAGAAGGCGTTGTTGTTAAATCTCACCGTGCCACCATTGATCGTCAGTCGCCCCATCCACGTATTGTCCGAGGGCACACCCGTGGCTGGCAGAACGGGCACTGGCGTTCCGAAACGAAACGTGCTGGCCCCATTTTTCGTGATGTCATACAGTCCACTGATGCCCAGGTTCATTGTCACCGGCCCCAACCCATCGCCCTGCAAGGTCAGCGGAGCCTTGAGGTCGAAAGGGACGTCCATCGTGATGGCACCCGCATTGAGTTGACGCAGACTGGGCGCAATTCCACCAAACGCGAGTTGGGACCCGGGAGCACTGCTCACGATCATCGGAGGATCCGTCGCCAGCCCAGCCACGTCGGTTAAATTAAACTGCAGGGCGTTCAGCTTAAAGCTGCCCGCCACGTCGCTTGTAGAGGTATAGTTAGGGGCAGTCCCTGCGGTGATCCCCACATCTCCCGAGAATTGCAGCAAGTCCGTGAAATCATTGCCCAGTGGAGCAGTGCCACCCCACGCGCTGGGATCACTCCAAGCAGCGGTGGTGTTATTCCAAGTAAACGTCCCGCCGTGGGAAATGTTGGGCAGGAAGCCATGCAGCGCAAAGCAAGCAGTGGCGAGTGGTAGGAAACTGACGCGATGTGAGGGAGGGAATGAAGCGGGCACGGGAAGCAATGGTTACAACTTTGTTTCCACCTCTTTGTCATAATTTGCCATTTATGTCACGTTGCAACGCTCTAATGTAACTGAACTGTTACTAAAATGGCTCCGGCCTAGATTATTCGTCTGACAAATGTAAATGATCGGCCCAATGGGTGAAGTTTCCGCGCAGTAACTCATTGACGCCATCAACACCACTTCCGCCAGCAGCAACGGTGTGCCGCTGCTGCTCCCAGCGCAGCCGAATCCCACGATCCTGGATGTGGCGGCCAAGCTGGATGAGTTGATTCAGGCGCTGCGGAGGTAGCGACGGGCTGAGGGCGGAGGACAGCGCTGTGTAGTCCCGGACTTTAGTCCGCCAGCCATCGCGTCCTCCATGTGGACCAGATTCTTTGTCTGGCGGTTTCGTTTGCCGAATCTGCCTCTTGAGCGTTCTGGGGTGGATTGGTGTTAGCGGACTAACAGTCCGGGACTACTCGGCATGAGTTTTCGTAAATCGTATCCTTCGGGGCTTTCGTCCCTCGGCGGGTTGGCTGCGGGGTGCTGCCGACTGAGGACAGTCGGCACACGTTCCTAAGAATGTGTCCTGGCTGTCCTCAGCTGGGAACGATGGCCAGTGGGATCATGCTTGTTCAACATGAAAAGAACATCCGCTGGAGTCCCGTCTTTAGACGGTGGATCATGATGGGCTCATACTGCGGGCTGGGCGGGGGGCTCCGGTTGAAGCCGGGACTCCAACGAATGTTGCGGGCTTGAAATTTCGTAAACCGATCTGCCGCCAGAGCGAAAAGCTTGCAGCATTCTCGCTCTACAAATGCGCGAACGCCCATTCTACCAGGCATGGCGCGGGTCTCGTTACCTGCTCGCCCTCTACGTTAGTAATTTCCCAAGCGCTTCACGACTTGTAGTGGCAACTGGGCGGAGACGGTTTGGTAGTAGGCTTGGGCGGCTGGGGCGTCGAACTCTTTCCAGCGGCGGAGCAAGGCGGTTAGACTGTCGGTGAGGGCGTTGGGGTCGGTTATTTTGGAGGCGATATCGAGGGCCTTGAGGGGTTCGTTCTCGACGATCATTTCACTGGCATCGGTGCGGATGCGGTCGGCATCCGGGCCGGCGGGTTGTTGCTCGACCCATTTAGTTAAATTGGTGGGGGAAACGGCGGCCCAGGTGCGGACGACGTTGTCCAGGGCATCGCTGGATTCCTTGGTGGTGGGCAAGCCAACAACCCATGTTAGTGCTTTCTCGGGTTCCAAGCCTGCCCAAGTCTCGGCAATGGCAGGGATGGCGCTGGCGCGTGTTTCCCCTGCGGGAAATTTGGCCGCCCAGGCAGCGGTAACTTCGGGCGCGCTGGTGGCCCACATAGATAGCAGTGTGGCAGCCGCTTCGGGTTGATGCTTAGGATCAAGAGACTTCACCCAGGTGGAGGCCGCAGTGGGATCCTGGGCCCCCCAAGATTGGATCAAGGCATCTACAATCTCTGGCGCATCTGTGGTGTTGAGCTTCGTCTTCACCCAGGCGGCGGCCTCGGTGCGCGCTTGTTCGGTCCATTCCGTGGCGAGGCGTGAGAGGGCGGAGTTGCGGCGGTTTTTATCCGGGAAGGCTTCCGCCCAGTGTGCCGCAGCAGCGGGATCAATGGCGGCCCAGGAGCTGAGCACTTTGCTGAGAGCGGCATCGGACAAGGTGCCGCCGGGGAGCGAGGCAACCCATGCAGAAGCGGCTTGGGGATCGCGTGCGGCCCAGAGTTCGGCAATGAAGGCATTGGATTCGGCGGCTACCGGGCCGTGAAGATTGGTAGCGACAAATTTGCTAGCAGCAGCAGGATCCTTTTCCGCCCAGCCGGCACAGGCGGCGGCAATGGTAGTCTTCTGCTGATCTCCCACGGGCAGGGTTTGGGCTTGAGCCAGGGCGGCAGCGGGATCCTGCTGGGCCCAGGCCTTCATCAAGGCGCGGAGAAATTCGGTGCGGTCTGCGTAGTTAGTAATGCCCATGCCAACTTCCCATGCGTGCCGGGGATCCTTGGCTGCGAGTTGGCGCGCAAGATCACCCAGCGCACGGGAGCGATCTTCAAAGGAAACGGTCTCCAAAGCAGTCTTTAAATTTGGCTCCCCTGCGGAGACAACGGCAGGCTGCGGGGCAGGCGAGGTGCTTGCTGCTGGAGGAGTCTGCTTGGTGGAAGAAACAACAGTTGCCGCTGGCCAATAGCGCATGGCGAGCGCGCCTGCGGTGGTTCCGAAGACAAGGACGAGCAAATGGGTGGCGGCAGATTTCATGGCAAAGTAGGGGAAATGAGAAGGATACGGCTTGGGGAGGGATCAATGAGGAGGAACCCTTGCGAATTGCTGGGCACCGCCTGGTCGAGGCGGTGCCCAGCTGGAGTGCTAGCTCCGAGGCGCAAATCAGGTCTGCGACCAGATTAACTTAAGGGACGGTGGGAGGAACAACTACGACATCGTCGTCGTCGTCTTCTGTTTCGTCGTCATTGTCACCATTGTGGCCACCGTCGTGGTTGCCGTCATGGTGGTGTCCGTCGTCGTCGATGCCGTCATGGTCATCGTCGTCGTCGTCGTCGTTATCGGCGGTGCCGTCATGATCGTCGTCGTCATCTGCATCGGCAGTGCCGTCGCCATCATCGTCGTCATCCACGCCATCTTTGTGGCCGTCACCATCGGTGTCGTCTTCGTCAGCGTCAGCGTTTAGTTTGCCGTCGCCATCAACGTCGTCTTCGGCCACGGCATTATCTGCCAGACCGTCTCCGTCGATGTCGTCTTCGGCACTGGCGTCATCGGCCTTGCCGTCACCATCGATGTCGGTTTCCGTGGCGGAGTCGTCGTCTTTGCCGTCGCCATCGATGTCGGTTTCGTTGAGGCTGTCGTCTTGGCGGCCATCACCATCTTCGTCAGTTTCCGTAGCGGCATCGTCGGCTTTGCCGTCACCATCGATGTCGGTTTCGTTGGCCGCGTCATCAGCCTTGGCATCGCCATCGATGTCGGTTTCCGTGGCGGCGTCATCTTTCTTGCCATCGCCATCGATATCCGTTTCAGCGAGGGAGTCGTCCTTCAGGCCGTCGCCATCGATGTCCAATTCCTTGGGGTCATCGTTGTTGAGACGGTCTCCGATGAAGCGGCCTTTGAAGGGGCCACTGCGGGCGATGCCGCCATCGACATTGGGATCACGGCCATTGGGGATGCCGTCATTGTCCACGTCTGGATCGACGATGTTGGCGATACCATCACCATCGAGATCGTCAGCGGGGTTCACTTTGGCTTGGGCTTTGCCAAGTCCCAGAGCAACGGTCACAGCAGCCAGAATGACTGCGGAGCGGAAGCCCTGTGCGGGTTTGAGTAGTTTGGTTTTCATGTGGTTTATTCGGTTTGTTTTTTCCCACTGGGGTTTATACTGTCATAGTTTCTAGCGAAACAGGCGGGGCTTCGGCTTAGTCTTTTGGACTAGCCGGGGCTCCGTCGTTGATCTCAGTAGCGAATCTGAGATCTTTTTCCGCCCCTGCTGCAGTGGGAACCGGCAGAAGCGAGAAAGGGTGATGATGGAACAAGAAATTTGCATCAGAAGACGTGCTTAAGATTTTGTTAGTTGCAGGCGCGCGAAGCGACGCATGGTGGAAGGAGCCGGATCCGTGGCCTCGACCCATTCCCATTCCGCGGTGAGCGGCGTGATCGTGAGGGAGGCACCGACCGGAGTGTCCCAGGAAGTTAAATCGGAGCTGAACTGCGGGGCATAGGTCACACCTCCAGCATTCAGGCCACGGCGGCGGAGGAAACGGAATTTATAGACGGGTGGCTGGCTGTCATGATTCAGTGTTTGATAGGGCAGCATGCCGTTGCCAGACTGGGTGGTGGTGACAGCATTGGTGCCGGGGATGAACTCTGGCCGGGCATTGCTCTGGGGATCCAAGTTGAGGGCAAATTCCAACAAGTTATTCAGGCCGTCGCCATCCGCATCAGCCGTGGGGAGCGCATCCGGTCCGACGAGCAAATTATCAACTGCCCAGCTCGCGAAGGCGTCTTTCGTGATGCTCACGGTGGCGGTGGAAACCACGCTGACGCTATTGCCCACGGCGTCTGTCAGATCCAGTAAGATCGTGGCTACTCCTGCGACGGAATTCGTTGGCACCGTCAGGGGGATTTTGTAAGTTCCGTTGGTGGCAGAACCACTGGTGCGCTGGTTCAGCAGGAAATCGCTGGTGGCGACAATTTCCACCTGATTAGGACCGGCTGGCAGCGCCAGGGAAATCGTGCCAGCCTTGAAGCCGCTGAGGTTATCCGCAATAATCAGGGTGGTATTAAATGTTGCGTCAGCGCTGGTCACGTCCACCGTCGCAAGTGCCGGAACGGCCGATATTAGGGTGGGCGCTGCGAGGTCAACGCTGCCCGTATTGGTAACGGGAAGACCAGCCCCCAAGGCTGCGGGAAGGCTCTGCCAGCCGAACCCTCCAACCACGAAGACATAATCGGGATCACTTACTGTCGTGGCTAAAGAAATGGCAAACGGCAGCGTCCCTGGCGGGGTATACCGCGGCACGGTGAATCGAAGTTGATAGGTGCCAGCGGTGGTCGTGCCGGAAATGCGATCAGTATCAGAAAACGGGGAGACTGTCAGCAGGGCGCCTTTCGGGGTGTAGAGTTCGAAAAGCCCCGTGCTCAGCGGATTGCCACTGGCAATGGTAAACTGCACCGTAACGTTGACGTTGGCGGAGGTTACGTTGGCTGGAGTTGCGCTGTAAGTTACATTGGTAACTAAATTTGCCGGTGCGCCCACGCTCTGTAGATTCAAGGAAATATTTCCCGTCGCCCCCTGAAATCCCTGCACCGCAATGGCATAAACCACGCCCGCCGTGGCCTCGAAGCGCACTCGACTGGTGGACACCTGACCAGGGAGCACTGGGTCATCATCATCTGCTGCCACCCGCACCAGAGCGGTCATCGCAGCTGACTTATAAACTGCCAAAATGGTATCGAAATCACTGCCCGTTGTCGCCAGTTCGAACCAGCCCGTGGCAGGCGCTGTCCACGACCACCAGACGGAGGCCCCCGCAGCATCATTCGGCAGAGGTGCGGGCTCGCCCACTTCTGCGGTAGCGCCAAGATTGTTGCCCGTCGCATTGATGGGGGCCCCTGTGAGAGCTGTGGCACTTGCCAAACCGTCATTTGCCGGAACCGCCACGGCGCTTGTGGAAAGCGCTAAGGAAAACAATGTAAATATTATAATGTGGGAGAGGCTCACGAGAGTTCGGATGTGGAATAATCTGGCGCTCAGCAGAGTAGCAGGGGAATGCTCTTGGGGCTGTGCGAAGATCGTTTTGGAGTGACAGTTCGACTCTCTCAGAATCTGCTGAAATTACAATTTATGTAGCGTAACCAAACGGTCAGATTATGCGTGTGCACCTGCGATCAAGCGGAGTTCAAACTCCGTGCCTTGATCATCGGATCGCAGCAGCCCTAACGTGCCGCCTTGGGCTTCGGCCAGGCTGCGGGCGATGTTGAGGCCGAGGCCGTGGCCTTTGATGTTTTCTCCCACATCACCCCGATAGAAGCGCTCGAAGAGATGCTCCTGGCTGCTGGGAGAGATCGGGGTGCCAGTGTTGGCAATGCGGATCCACGGGCCTTGGGGATCGGTGCCGGCTTTGATCCAGATGTGACCGCTTTCCGGGGCGTATTTGACCGCGTTCTCCGTGAGGTTTTGTAAAATGATATTCACCCGCTTGGGATCTGCCAGAGCAGTTAGGGTGGGCGGAACGTCGGTTTCCAAAGTGAGTTGTTTGCTTTGGCAAAGGGCCGCGACATCGTCTGCGGCAGCCAGCACACTTTCTGCCAGATCCACGTTGCTGGGTTCTACGCTGAGTCGGCCGGCATCGATCTGCGCCAGCAAGAGCAGGTCTTCGACCAAGGTGGACAAGCGGCGGGTTTGTTTGCGCAGTTCCGCTACTTCGGTTTGTTCTTCCGAGGTTAGATTGGCGGATTTTCCCAGCGAGTCCAAGCCGGCCCGCAAAATGGTGATGGGCGTCTTGAGTTGATGCGAGGCGTCGGCGGAGAAGCGGGCAGCGGCACGGTAGGCTTTCTGCAGGCGGTCAAATGAAGCGTTCAACACGTGGGTTAGTTGAAAGATTTCATCTTTGGCCTTGGGCAACGGAAGCCGCTCCTCGGGTTGGGAGGCGCTGATCTTCTGGGCCGCAGCGGAGAGGACACTAACGGGTCGCAAGGCACGCACTCCCAGCAACCATCCGCCAAGGAAAACGAAGACCCCTGTCAGCGGAATCAAGAGAATCACCGACTGCATGAGGTCGTGCTGCATCTCTTCAATGGTGCCGAGCCGGGTTCCCAGATGGATCGTTAGGTAACCGTGGCCGAAACTGCCGATGCGGCAGTTGCGGCCGGAAATTTCAATCGTCTGGCTCCCTAGCGGCAGCGAGGAAAGGTCGTTTTTACCGAGATTGGCGGACTTCCGCAAGGTCTGGCCTTCAGGTCCGAGGATTTGATAGTAACGCCGCCGGAGCGCTTCTGGGATGAAGCGTTCATCAATGGGTTTGCGGATGTAATCGGTGGGTGCATTGCTGAAGTTCGTGATGTCCCGAATGATCTCCCGGGCGTTCTCTTCCAGTTCGCGATCCAGTTCCCGAATCTGATAGCGATAAACCAATGGTCGCACTGCCAGCAGACTCGCGACGAGCGCCACCATGGTGAGCACAGCGGCATAGGCCCCAAATTTCTGCTTCAGCGGCCAACTTCTCATGTGCGGCAGGATTGAGGCGGTAGCCGACGCCACGCACGGTCTCGATGAGGGGCTGGGGCCGACCTTCGTCCAGTTTCTTCCGCAGTCGCATGATAAAGATTTCCACGGTGCGGGTATCGTATTCGTGTTCGCGTTGCCAGATGCGTTCGCAGATTTCGTCGCGACTGAAGGTGCGGCCTGGCTCCTTGAGGAAGAACGTGAGCACTTCGAATTCACGTGGGGAAAGACTAATCACTTCAGATGCGCGCGTCACCTTGCGTTGCAGGATGTCCATTTTGATATCGGCCACCTGCAATGTTTGGCTGGCAACGGGCGCGCTTTGGCGGCGGCCTAGGGCTTCGATGCGGGCCAGCAGTTCGTCCATGGAGAAGGGTTTGGTGAGGTAGTCATCAGCCCCACTTTTGAGTCCATTGATGCGATCCGCCACTTCTCCGCGGGCGGTCAACATAAGCACGCGAGTGTCATCGCCCGTCTTGCGCAGTTGGCGCAGGACTTCGAAGCCATCATAGCCACCGGGCAGATTCACATCCAGCACGATCATGTCCAAGCGCTCCTTCTGCGCACACTCCAAGCCTGCGGGACCATTGGCTGCCGTATAAACCTCATGCCCCGCGTTTTTCAGCGCCTTCGCGATTTGTTTGGCGAGTTGAGGTTCGTCTTCGACGTTGAGGATGGTCATGGCAGCAGGGAGTTCGGAGGGATGATAAGGGAGAAATGGATTGCAGGCAATGATTGCTTTCCTGCCTGGGTTCCTACAGAAATCCCGTGTTGTGGGGAGCACAGCACGGGATTTCGCAGAGTTTAAATGATTGTTAGCTGGGCGGTGCTACCGGAGCGGTGCCTGTGAAGAAAATAACTTCCCCCTGACTGAGGCTGACGGGGAGTCCGGCTACGGCAAAGTCTAACAAGAGTTCTGCGGGATCGTTGGGGTTAAGTTCGAAGCGAATTTTACCCTCGCCAGCCACGACGATAATCATTCCGCGCGCAGTCCCGCCTACGTTTAGGGTGTAGGTGCCAGCGGCCAGATGTTCTACCTCCACTTCCATGGAGACCACGCCTGCGATGCCGAACTGCACTTGGATTTCGCCCTTGGCGGTCAACGGAGCGCTGGCCGTGGGACTTAGAGAGGAAACGATGGCTGCGCCACCGCCGTTATCTCCACCAGTTCCAGCGCCACCATCTCCCGGAGCGATTGGCAGCGTGCCTGTGAAGAAGATGTTGGCACCTTGAGCGATGACCACCGGCAGTCCTGAGATCGGGAAATTCAGTCCCAGTTCACCTTCGCTAAGGGTGGGGGAAACATCAAATTTCAATTCTCCTTCGTTTCCACTAACAATGATGGATCCGCGCACGGTGCCATCCACGAGGAAACTGTAAGTGCCGGCGGGCATGGATTCCAATTCCACCTGAAGTTTCTTGGCTCCGGTTAGGCTCCATTCCACTTCGATCTTGCCTTTGGCTGCTACACTGGCAGCAGGTCCACGGAGGAGGCTGACGTTCCCGGGAGTCGTGGTGGTGCCGCCACCGGTGTAGGTAGGCGGAGTAGGAACGATGCCCGTGAAATAGGTGATGCCATTGCGGCTGATGATGATGGGTTTACCGATGACTTCAATGGTGAGGTTGATCTCGTTGGCCGCGTTGGCATTGGTTTCCCATTCCTGTTCGCCTTCCAGATCGCCCCCGTCCTGGATCATATTGAGCTGGCCGATCAGCGTTCCGTCCACGGTTACATCGTAAGCCCCAGCGGGGAAGTCCCGGCCGTCCACCTCCATTTCGATCTTACCGGTCGCCATGCGTTGGATTTTGACCTGGGCCCGGCAGCCAGAGGGAGCGTTGGCGGTCTTCGTCAGGGTGATTTGCACTTCCTGTTCGTCGGCTTCCTCGTGGTGGTCGGCATCGTTATTGTCGTCCTCGCCATCGTTGTCGTCATCGTTGTCGTCGCGATCCTTCATGCCGTCGCCATCGTCATCGTCCTCGTCCGTGGCAGCATTTAGTTTACCATCGCCATCAATGTCTTCGTCCACGGAAGCGGAGTTGCCATTGTTGTCGCCATCAATGTCGTCGTCCGAACCATCGGAGTTGCCATCACCATCAATGTCCATTTCAGAGTCATCGTCATCGCTCAGACTGTCGCCATCGATGTCGTCTTCCGAGAGATCGTCGTCCTTACGGCCATCGCCATCAATGTCCATTTCAGCGGCGGAGCTATCGAGGCGACGATCGCCATCGATGTCCAATTCCAGTGCATCGTCATCCCTCTTTCCGTCACCATCGATGTCAGACTCCGCCAGGGAGTCATCATCCTGCCCGTCGTCATCAATGTCTTTTTCCGCCGGGCTGTCGTTGTTGACGTGGTCTCCGATGTATTTCCCGGCAAAAGGACCGTATTTGCAAATGCCGCCATCGACGTTGTCGTCCAGCGCGTTGGGGATGCCGTCATTGTCGATGTCAGGATCCACGATGTTCGGGATGCCGTCGCCATCGAGATCTGGAGCCACCCCGGCAGACATCGCAGGCGCACCGAAGCACAGGACCAGGAGGGTCGCTGCGGTGGCTGCGGATTTGGTAAGGGATTTTTTAATCATGGGGTGCTGTCATTTGAAGGATTCAATGGCGCTCGCAACTATACTAGGCTGCCAGGGGCATTTCTGCAAAATTTCTAGGGTAACGAGTTGGTTGGAATTTACGCAGGCTTGATAAATCAAGGATTGGGCGGGACGGAAATTTCGAAAAAATGCGTTCATCTGGCTGTTAGTGGGTGGCGGTTAAGCGGTAAAATTGATGTCCGGGGCTGAACGGCACCGTGAGTTGCAGGGTGCAAATGGGGCCCTCAGTGGCGATCACTTGCGGCGTGATGGGCGTGGGCGTCCAGTTGCCAGCCAGGGTGGGGCTCTGTTGCACGCTAAGCACCACATCGCCTGCTCCCAGGCACTTTTGAAACGTCAACTGTAGGTCATTCCCGGCTTGGGCCACCTTCATGCCGCCGCCGGGGTCGGCCACCGTGGGCAGGGTGCCCTGGGCATACTCCACGAGATTCGGGATGCCATCTCCGTCCGCGTCCGCGCTGTCGGCCGCCAGGGCTGATCCCAAGTGCGCCAGTTTCCATCGGCTGTAGGCAGGCATGGCATCAGCCACGCGGAAGACCACCCCGCCGCCGTTGGTGCCACCAGCAGCAGTGAAGCCGAGCAGTTCCCCACTCGGGGTGAAGGACAGACCGCCAGCCACAGGATTACTTCCAACGCTGGTGGCAGGCCGCCCCGGGGCGTTGCCGCCATTTCCCGTGAAGGAAATGAGAGTCGTTAGTCCCGTCAGCGCCTCGTAGCGAAAGACCGTGCCCATCCCGCCGGTCCCGCCTGCCGCCGTCATGCCGTAGAGCGCGGCATCTGGTCCCACCGTGAGCGTGCCCACGGGCTGGGTGCCCGTGAGTGAGGTAAATTCTGCCACGGCACTCCAGGTGTTGGTGCTGGGATCCACCCGCAGCAGAGTGCCTCCATTGGTCGTCCCGCCGAGGCTGGTGGTGCCATAGAGAAATCCATCCGTGCCCGTTACCAAGCCGCCCAAGGGCGTGCGTGGACCGCTCGCAGTAAACTCTGCCAAGACCGTGGGCGTGCCCGCTGCGCTTAGACGGAAGAGCGTGCCGGCGTTCGCGCTGCCGCCGGATTCCGTTAACCCATAGAAGTAGGTATTGGCCGCCAAAGCCAGCGGTCCCCGCGGGCGCTGGCCTTTCACCGCTCCCGAACTTCCCGTGAACGAAACCAGCCGCGTCCGACCTCCGGCGGTAGTAACGCGCGTTAGAGAACCCAGCGAAACCGACCCGCCCTCCCGACTCGATCCATACAGCGCCCCGTCCTGCCCCCGCACCAACGGACCTTCTGCCGCCGAACCAATCCCCACGCTGTGATTGGCCACCAGGTTCAACCCGCTCGCATTGTAAATGTAAGTTGTGCCCCGATTCGACCCGCCACCTGCAGTCGTGACTCCATAAAAATCAGTCCCCACTTTCAGCAAACCACCGCTGGGAGCTGCGCCCGCCGCGCCACCGAAGTCCGCCACCGCAGCCACGCTGGCAACGGCATTCGTGAACGTCAGCCGCACCATGGTGCCAGCTCCCGCGCCCCCGCCTTCCAGCAACGGGCAGAGCCACGTGGTGGCGGATTCAGCCACTGGGGCTCCGGCCGGATTCCAACCTAAGGCAGTGGAGAAGTTCCCCAAATTCGTGAATCCACCAGCGGGAGTGACTTTGTAAACATTTCCCCGATTCCCCCCGCCGCCGGCACTCGTGGCCCCCCAGAAATTTCCATCCGTGCCCAGCACCAACCCCGCCCTGCTTGCGGCACCAGTAACCAAGCCAGAAGCGCCTGTGAAATTCACCAGCACCGTCGGCACGCCCCCGGTCGTCATTTTAAAGATCACCCCGGAACCATTGGTGCCGCCCCCGGCCGTAGTGCCATAGAATAAACCGTCCGCGCCCTTTACCAGCGGCCCCATCGGCTGCGAACCCGTGGCATCGGCAAAATTCCGCAGCGTCGTAAATACCGGGGATGCCGCCGTCGTGATCTTGAACGCCGTGCCGAAATCCGTATTCGATCCCCCATATTCCGTCGTGCCATACAAGGCCGTGTCCGCCGCATTGTAAAACAAACCGGCTGCGGGAGCTGAGCCCAGTCGGGTGCCCGTGGTGCCGGTAAACTCCGTCATCAACGTGTAGGCGCCAGCCGTCGTGAGTTTGTAAATCACCCCCAGGCCATTCGCCCCGCCCGCCTTCGTCACGCCATAGAGCGTGCTCCCGTTAAACGTCAGCGCCCCCACCGGTTCTGCGCCCTTGGCGACTCCCGTCGTCCCGGTGAATTCCAGCAACGTGGAAAATAGACCGGCCGAAGTCAGTTTAAACACCGTGCCGAAACCACCCGTGCCACCCGCCTGAGTCAGCCCGTAGAAATTGCCATCGGAATGCTGCACCAGGCCAGCAGGGATGGATCCCTTGGCCGCTCCGGCAGTGCCGGTGAAATTTACCAAACTCGTGAATTGCCCCGTCAGCGAAATGCTGAACACCATCCCGAATCCATTCGTCCCGCCCGCCGAAGCCGTCCCGTAGAGCAAGCCATCCGTGCCCCGAATCAGACTCGCAGCCGGACCTGATCCAGTCGATGCGGTGAAGTTGTAAATGGTCGTCAGCCCCCCCGCGGGAGTCATCCGATAAATCGTGCCCGCATCCTCCGGACCGCCGGCCACCGTGGTGCCATAGAAATTTCCATCGGATCCTTCCACCAACGCCGTCAGCGGTTGGGCGCCCGGCAGCACGAATTCGTGGAGCGACTCGAACGTAGCCGCCCCTGCCGCCTGCCATGACCGACAAACCGCTAATACCACCAGCAAAAAAAGCTTCACCTGAAAATGCATACCGCGGAGGCTACCACTTTTCCCAAAGAAAGCACCAGAGTTTCATTGTAACCGAGTAGTTACGTTTATTCATTTTCCAAAAGCCACCGCCTCGTGCATGCTTCGGGGTCTATGTTCCCTCCGCTCCGAAACGGTTCTCTCCTGACCAACTGCCTGCTCGTGCTGAGCGGAGCGGTGCTGGGGTCAGTGGGCACCCTCGTGCTGTGGAAGCAGTTCGGCAGCACCCCATCCCTTTCCACTGCGGCCGTATCCGCAGAGGAATCCAAAAAGTCGCCACCCCGGAACTCGGCGCTTCACCGCCGGGGTGGCGATCCTTTGATCAAGGAGGAGCAAATTTTAGCCGCAAACGATCCTCGGCACAAGTCGGATGATTTGCGAAATCTCGGGCAGGAAGTGGCCGATCAAGACTTGGCCCAAGCCATCGCCATGGCAGATGCGTTGAAGAACGAGGATGACCGCCTGAGCTTTTATCGGGGCATCATGACCGCCTGGGCCGCGCGCGATCCCCTGGCCGCCGCTGCCTATGCGAAGGCCAATTTCCACCCCGGCAGCCTGCAAAGCGAGTCGCTCAGCATCGTGTTAGGGAAATGGGGGGCGCCGATCCCCAAGCCGCCTACCTCTGGGCGGAAAATAATCTATCCGGGCCGGTCAAAGACGAGAGCATTAACTCGCTGGTGCAGAACTGGGCGCTAACCGCCCCGCAGGCCGCCGCCAAATGGTATGAAGCCACCGGCAACACCAATCACGGGCTGCTCAACTCGCTCGCAGGAGCTTGGGCCAGCAATGATCCCGTAGCCGCCGCCAAGTGGGTTGAGAAACTGCCTGATCCCAAGAATCGGGAAATTGGTCAAGTAGCCGTCGCTGGACGCTGGGCTGCGCAGAATCCAGAGGACGCCGCCGCCCACTACACCCCGGTCATTGCCGCCGCCAAGACCTCGGGCGACAAGAGTTCCACCGCCATCAACCTCGCCACCGTTCTCAGCGATATCTGGGGCACCACCAACCCCAGCGCAGCCGCCGACTGGGTGCAGAAGCTCCCCAACGGACCAGGCCGGGAAGAAGCCGCCAGCACCCTGGCCACCGTCTGGGCCGCGCAAGATATTCAGGCCGCCCTGAAATGGAGCGAAACGCTGGACGCAGGTGTGCGCAGCCAAGTGGTCGAACATTTGGCCACCACCTGGGGAGCCATCGAGCCCGACAAAGCCGTCGCTTGGGTGCAAACTCAGCCGGTCAATTTCCAAAAAGATGCCGCCGCCGGAGCCTATAATTCATGGGCCGGCACGGATCCCGTGGGCCTCCAGGATTGGATCGACCACGATTCCGCCGGCCCTTACAGCGACACCGCCCGCCACAGCCTGGCCGATGTTTACAACGACACCAATCCCACCCAGGCCATCAACTTGGTCCTCGGCCTCAAAGACGCCAACACCCAGGCCGACGTCATCGGTCGCTACTTCCGCAAATGGCGCAGCACCGACAACGCCGCCGCTCAAGACTGGCTCCAAACCGAATGGCCCACCCTGCCCACCGGAGTGCAACGGAAGCTAGCTGAAGAGCAGAAACGCTAAAGCAGTCAACCTGACCAGCGCACCGCTGCACCATGAGCTGGAGTCCCGCCTAGGCTGAACAACACGAAAAGCGCTACAGGCCAGGACGCTGAGCATGATCCTTCGCCTGAAGGCTCAGACATCCTGACCTGGCCGGAAAATCGATGATCTGATGGTTTGAAAAACGAGGGTTAGGTCCGTGCCTGGGTAGGTGGTTTCGGTCTCGTTGAGTTCGGCGCACAGGTGCTCCACCACAGTGTCGTGCATGGGGTTGGTTTGGCCGTGGAGTTCTACGATAAGCTGCTTTTGCTTTGGCTCAGAGCGCAGGTTGATGGTGGTTCTAAAGAGTCCCCGCACGAAGCTCCTGGCGTCGTCGTGGCGCTGGAGTTTCTCCCGCGCTAACTGCACGAGGCTGCTCTCGGCTCGGTAGGCGATGAGTTTGATGCTGTCCATGAACTGTTTTCGCGCTGGGGCTAGTTGCTCCACTTTTTGCCCCGCTGGCAGCTCGGCTAGGGTGATGTGATGGGAGGGGTGAGTAGCCTTCCCGGTCGAAGACGAGGGTGAAGCGGTGCAGGTGGGGTTGGGCGCTGAGTTGCTCGTCACTGGGTTGGCCGGGCAGCTCCATGAGGAGGCGTGGGACGATGTCGTGCTCGAGGGTCTGTTGCAGGCCGGGGTCGATGGGTTTGGTCACGCAAAACAAGGGCGCTCCGTCCAGCGCGTTGACCCAGTAGTCGGTGGTGGCGCGCAAACATAGGCGCTCGCGGCTGATGTAGCGCCGGGGCAACTCGGCGAGCGCTCCATGATAGACGCGGGTGTGACCGTCGATGAGCAGGGTGCCTATGCTTTGGCTCTCGTCTCGGCCCATCCAAGCCTGAGCTAAGCACGCAGCCCAGCGTGCGGTGCGCTCGGGCGAGTCGGCCAGCAGGCCAATCTTGTGACGCAAGGTTCGCACCTCTGGGATGCGATCCATGCCAATGAGCTTGCCCCACTCCCCCGGCGGTTGGTAGCGCAACTGCTCGAGGCTCGACACACGCGCCAGCGCCAGCAAGGCGAGTAGCAAGAAGATGCAATCCATCTGATAGTAGCCCTTGGGCAGGCTAAAGCCCACCTCCTGCTGATGCCGCAGCAAGCCAAAAGCCAGCAGAGCAGGCAGGGCACAAATAGTGCCGCCATTGGCGATGTCGTGAGCGGCTTCAAACTCAAGCGGTGCACCATCAAGCAAGCCCAAAGCCGCAGCCATGCGCTCACACTCACGCGTTGTAGCAATGCCGAAGAGCGCCTCACCATCAGCCACACTGGGCTCACTGGCGCTAGTCGCGCTGCTCGGAGCCATGACCTCTACAGCAACCTCCCGAGGGGCCGATGAAGCTGGCGCTAGCGCAGCGGAGGCGACAGGCTTTTTTTAAATCGCCCAGCAGTGATGGCCTTGTGCAGCGTCGTTTGCAGCACACCCATGGCCGCGCTGATCTCTGGCACCGCAGCGCCATCATCGAGCATCCCCTGAGCTTGGAGGATGCGTTCAGGCGTGAGCTTGTGCCCTTTGACAGGTTGTCACTACGTCCGCAGGTCAGGATGTCTGAGGCTAGACCAGATTCCTCACCACCTGAACCAACGCAGTGCTACACAAACAGCGCGCGCAACTGCGGCAGGGTAATTTCCTCCAGCGTCTGCACCTTCAAATGAGCCGTGAGAAAGGATTCCAGCGGATGAGTGGTGCCCACGGCAATGGCTTTGGCTCCGGCGGCCAAAGCGGCGGCAATCCCCACGTGGGCGTCCTCGAAGACCACGCATTCAGATGCGGGGCGGCCGATCTTCTCCGCCGCCTTGAGGAATACTTGGGGATCCGGCTTGCCCCGCGTGACATCCCGTTCGGCGGTGATGGCTGCGAAGTAGGGAGCCAGTCCCGTCATTTCCATAATGGTTAAAATATTCTCCAGCGACGTGGATGAACCCACCGAGCACGGGATTCCATCCGCCTTGAGGGCCTCCAGTAAGGTGATGACACCGGGCAACGGTTCGATTCCATCCCGCCGGAGCACCTCGCGATAAAGGGCTTCCTTGCGGTCTCCCAGTTGGGAAATTTTCTCCGTCTCCCCGGCCTTGGCCCAGGACGTGAATTCGGGAATGATCTTGTCATTTCTCATGCCGAACGTGGCCTTGAAGAAGCCGTCCGGCAACGGTTGGTCCAACTCATCCGCCATGAGATCCCACGCGATTTCATGCGCGTGATGCGAATCGATAATAACCCCGTCCCAATCAAATATGGCTCCTGTAAACATAGCGTCCATCCTTCCGATACTGTAGCCAGTTTGCAAGGAAAGTGCTGACACCGTGGGCGGATTTTCTGCGGGAGCATAAAATATTGTTTGCACATTGTCAGGTGTTCCAGTATTACTGGCACACAACGAACACATAGCATGTTACCCTTCCAAATCAAAATCGTCGATGGCGTGCCTCCTTCGGACCAATTGGTCCTGGCGGTGCGGCGGGCGATTCTTACGGGGTTCCTACGGGATGGTCAGGAGTTTCCTTCAGTGCGCACGATCAGCCAGGAACTGCAACTCTCCCCCACCACGGTGCATAAGGCCATCGGGCAACTGCGGGAATCCGGTTTGTTGGCCTCGCGCCCGGGCGTGGGGATGGTGGTGCGCACGGACGCGATGCCTAGCAATGCGGATCGTCTGCTGCTGCTGAAGCCTGCGATGGAGGCCTTGGTGCGGGAAGCCGTGGCGCTGCATTTGCCGCCGGAGGAAGTCGCCAAGGCCGTGGAGAAAGCCATCACCAAGGCGCGCAAAATTTAACTGCTTTCATTATCATCTCAACTCCAGCACCCCATGTCAGACGATCCCATCCGCTTTGAAAATGTGACCAAAAAGTATGGTCGCAAAATTGCTCTGTCCGATCTCACTTGGAGCGTGCCGCAGGGAAACATCACTGCGCTGCTGGGACCCAATGGAGCCGGTAAGACCACTGCGATCAAGCTCATGGTGGGGCTGCATGATCCGGATCAAGGGAATGTCCATTTGCTGGGGCGCAATACCCGTAAACTTCGCACCAAGGAATTCGCGCAGTTGGGTTACGTCAGCGAGAATCAGAAGCTGCCAGATTGGATGACCGTAACGCAGTTTCTCGACTACTGCCGTCCGCTGTATCCCACGTGGGATAAGGATTTGGAGCGGCAGTTAGTGAAACAATTTGCCCTCCCGATGCATCAGAAATTGAAGCAACTTTCACGCGGACAAGCGATGAAAGCTTCGCTGCTCTCCAGCATGTCTTACCGGCCACGAGTGTTGATTCTGGACGAACCCTTCAGCGGTCTGGATGCGCTGTCGCGCGATGAATTTATCGGTGGATTGCTGGAGTTGATGACGGGCGACGGTTGGACGGTTTGCATTTCCTCACACGACTTCTTCGAGGTGGAACGCTTGGCGGATCATCTCGCCATTCTGGATCAAGGAACGCTCCGCGTGGATGAGCCAGCCAGTCAGTTGCAGGAACGGATGAAGCGCATCGTCCTCAACTTACCAGCCCAGGAACCATTACCGGAGCACCTGCCGGTGACATGGCAGCGGGTCGAACGCAGTGGGGACTTGGTGCGCTTCGTGGACACGGCTTATGCTGCGGATGGCCATGGGGAACGTTTATCGGCACTGTTGCCGATGGCCCAGTTGATGGAAGTAAACGCGTTGAGTCTGCGGGAAATTTTCGTCTGCTTGTCGCTGCAGTTTCGCTGGGAACAAGCCACTGGCATCACTGCTGAAACCATCTCTGCCGCCTCATGAAACGCGCCCTCCATCTCCTGCGTCATACCGTGCGTCCTCTCGCGGGTTTCCTGTTGGCACACTGGATCTGCTGCTGGCTGGATTTCTTTTCTGCTGAAGATTGGAAAGAGCAGATGGCTAGCAACCGCACGAGTGTCCACCTCTCTCTGCTCACTGGCTGCGTCGTCGCGTGGATGGCAGGGTATGCCGTGCGATTCCGTCCGCGGGAATCGAGTTATTTTGTGCAGCCAGTTTCCTATGTTGAACGTCTGGGGATTCAGGTGGTTACGGTGTTGGTGATCGCCATCCTTGGGCCTTTGATGGTTCAGTGGATGGTGATTGGTGGGGCGGACGTAAGCGGCCTTTGGTGGCGGTTGCGTTACGCCCTGCACCATGGGTTAAAGGATTATCTGCTGGTGGGGACTTTTTTCATAACCGGTCTGCTGGGGCTTTCCTGGCTGCGGGCGCTCTTGTTGACAGGCATCAGTTATTGGTTGGCATATTCGTGCCTGTTGGTATTCGAGTTCCTCGACCTTAAGCGAGTGGACATCCTTTTGCATTGGGGATTACTCTGGGGCCTTGGATTGGTGGGCTTTGCAGTCTGGAAACAACGCGTTGAGTTGACGGGATTTAGACTCTCGATCCTTGGTGCGCTCAGTGTGATTGGAATTTCGATGGCTCTTACGTATGGCGATCACCTTTGGCTCGATAAGCAAGTTAGCGCACTCGTGGAGGAAACCTTTGAGAAGTATCCTCAAGAAAATGCCTACACGATGCGAGTGGTTAGCTCTACTGAGGTGATTACGATTACAACGTCTGAGAAAGTTACCTCCGGTGTGCTCAAGTTGCTGCCGAAACGGGACCGGCTAATGTTTCCCGAAGGTGCGGTGCAGCAGCCCACATGGGCTTGGCGCAGTGGGACTGACCAACCTTGGTCCGCTACTGATACATCCGTTTTGGAGGCCAAACCATTTGATGATTTCTATCAACTCCGCTTAAATAACACCAGAAGTGAGCCCGTTCAACTCCAGGATGGCCAGATCAAGTTGAAAATGCTCGTGGAGTTTTCGCTTTTCACACACAAAACAGATTCGGAAACGGAGACGCAATACTATGCCAAGCGGATGGTGGAGGGGCCATGCCGCCGCGCAAGTCGCTGGTTAGACTTCGTCATCGATCATGTAACGATCACCCTTCCGGGCATTGCCCAAACGGGCCCAACTATGACCAAGAACGCTTTCAAATCACGTTCTTGGAACGACGGGGTGAAGCTCCGTTTAGCCGCTGTTGACCCGAACCATCTTCCCGAAAATGTCATTGAACTGGCAGATTACGTCCAGCATCATTCCGCAGAAGAAATTGCGCCACTGGTAACCAAATGGCTGCCAGAGCTTTTGCAGTTGCTGGAAATGGAAGTCGGGATTGATCAAATCACGCCAGCAATAGAAAAAGCGGCAACTGAGGAGCACAAGGCGCAGATCATCGCCAAGGTTCCATTGGTGCCACAGTTGACTTCAGTGCTGCTTGCAAAGGGGTGGTTGATGGAGGCGAAACGTGAAGTTATTGCGAGCACGGAACTGATCCCTTCCCGATCCCCAGGGCTGCTAAAGGCGCTTATCGCGGCTGGTGACAAAGATTTCTATCCCTTGATTCATCGGATTCTGCTACAGGATGAACGCAGGCCGGATGGGGTCCCTGATCTGATCGCGTGGCCAGGCTTGCGGGATTACCTTTGGGAGCATCGATCGAAACGTTTTGAAATCCGTGAAGGACAGCGGATCTGGTCTTTGTTGCTCAAGTCTGGCTCCCTCCCAGCGCTGATCGAATGCCTGCGGCAACGGTCTTTCTGGGCGGGCGAGTTCCTGCGAGACGATCATTTGCAGCCGCTCCAGCTCGATAAGTCAACCATCGAGGAAATCCAAAAGCATCAGGATCGGCTGTCTTTTCATCCTTCGCTGAAGATTTTCATCTATACCAAACCTGCAGTGCCATGAATTACATTCTCCATCAATTCCGCTGGACCCTCCGCCGGAGGTATCGTGAGATCATTGGTTTGTGGCTGCTTTGGATGGGGCTATTACTCATGCCGCATCGGGCGGAACACATGGAGGATATGGTCTTGGCGCACGGGTTGTCGTTGATCGGTGTCATTGCAGTGTTGGGGGTATTGCTTGATACTCTGATGGATGCGCCCGCTATGGGCACGAGACAATTCTGGCGCACGCGTCCCGTCACTTGGGGGAAGATGTTGGTAACGCAATTACTGCTGGTGCTCTTCCTGCTGTTGCCTGCGGTTGCGGTCTGGGGCTGGCAATGTTGGCGATTGGGAGCCGCGTCAGATTTCCTCCTAGGCACGCTCGCGATCTTAGTCATGGGTCTGGCAGGGGCGGTTTCAGTAGCCGCGGCGGCTAGTTTCGCCAAGGGGAGAGCGCAGTTCGTGTGGGTAGTGCCGCTCGCGGTGTGCCTGGGCTATGTTTGGTGGGTCGCGCTGTTGGATCATGGGCTGATTGCGCTTCCACTGGGTTTTGTGGTTTGCTGCTGTATTGTTGCGCCCGGGATGGAACGTGGGAAATGGATGCGCAGAGCCGGACTGGGATTGCTGGTTATCGTAGGGGTTTACTTTGCGAGGATGGAAGAAAATTGGGAGAGAACCCATGTGCTTGATGTTCAGTTGACCAAGCTTTCCCAACGCACCTTCGAGGAATCCGGTCTTTCATTGCGGGACGAGCAGCACCATTTGCGCGCCACGCTGTCTCCGTCTGCCGACTACGTCGCCCCTACTGGTGTCGTGGTGCCGGTGGCGGAGCAGATCTCGGCAGTGCTTCCGTTGCCAGCAGACATCCCCTCAATTAAAGCGAAGTTGAATCTCCCCTCCGAGACCCGGTGGTATGAAGCCGCCTCTGGGCTTTCGCATGGTGAACTTCAGATCATGATGCCATCGGTTCCTTCGGTGTTCAAAGTCATCTCGCGCGAGCGCAGTCCCCTCAGGTTTGGAGAAACGACGCGTAGTGCAGGCGAACTCACTGCCTACTCGGCCATTCGAAACGACGCAGAACAACTGGTAATCAGTGGCGAACAATGGCGCGCAGTCTGGGGGGATTTTACGGATGCGAAATATTTCCTCTACTCGGGTAAACGATCCTTGGTGCTCCCAGCGCGCGAGGAGACTAAAAGTTCTGCTTGGCTGCCGATTTGGATGGAGCGGATCAACACCACACTCACGATCTCGCTTCCTCCCGGGGAATTGCTCTCCGGCGGGCCGTGGAGAGATGATGAACTTTCAGGACTGGAAATCATTACGGTCAAGTCACGACCTTGCCTACCACCATTGCCGCTGGAGCAGACACCAGCCGCCCGAGCCGAACAACTACAACAACTTGCACGAGCGATCGAACAGTTCGGGCCGTTAGCCGGGTTTTTCCCATCCAGAGCTTATGCGGATGACCAACCTAGCTTCTGGAAGGTCTACGGGAAGGCAGGGACGAATGTCTTGATGCAAGCGATTCCCGTTCCGTATCAATTCTTCTACGACAGCCATGGCTGGCAGTTTAGCAGCTACTCAGACGAAGAACTTATAGCACAAGCTAGCCGAAGCCCAGAGTGGCTCGTAGCCGTCGGTTGGATCCGTGAGAAATTGCAATTGGGGGCAGTCGCACGTAGACTCCTAAATTCGGGAGCCAAACCCGATATCGCGTTACTGGCGTATGCCTTGCAGGGGGTTGCCGAAAGCGACTATCCGCTGATCCTACAAACATTGGCCAACGTTTCCACTGTGGAATCTAAGCGGATCTACCAGAAAGAGCCCTGGCGCGAGCTAGTAAAGCTACCCGGATTGAACTATCAATCATCCGTGGGAGCGTTGTGGAAACGCTTCGGTAACAGCAGTCCAACACCCGACTTCACCTTTGCGGCGGCCTTGAGCGGGGAGATGGAGGCGATGGATCTACTGGTCCTCAGCCAGAGTTTTAATTTGTCCTCCTATCGAGTTGACATAAGTTCACACCCGAAAGCACCGCGAGCGTCCAAAGATCAATGGAAGCCGGATGATGACCTGAGGCATCTACTGCCAGAAGCCCCGAAGCCATGGCAAGAGTTTTTCAAATGGTATGCCGACCACCGGGCGGCCCTAACGTGGGATGCGGCAGCGCGGGTTTATCGCCAGGCGGATGCAAGTTGACCATGAGGCAAGGTTCCAAGTCCCTAAAGTTTCATTAGGGCAAAGCGCTATCGTGAGCGCTGGAGTGCCTCCCGGGGTGGAGCAATCGAGATGCTAACTTTTCCTGCGTTGGTCTTCCAAAGGAGCTTGGCTGCCCGGGCTTGATCGTCGATGGGACTGGGGGGAATGGCATAGACGGAAATGCTGCCGGCCTCGCTGGTGGGGGTGATTTTCTGGGTGCCCGGGGAGATTTTAATCCATTCCTCGATCTCCGCGTCCCGAGCGGTAAAGATCAGATTTAGCTGGTGGTCGGGCGTTTCATCCGGCTGGATGACGCGGATGTCAGTGGCGGATTTTGGCAGCGGATTCAGGCGGGCGAAGCTGCAGATTTTGGAGACTTCAGAAACCTGGGACGTGTCGCTGGAGCTGTCGGTCAGTAAATAAAACCCTCCTACCACTAACAAGAGAATCATCCCGATCAACTGCAGGATCATTTTCCCGGTGACTCGTTCGGGCGGCCGCGGGGCGGGGCGACGCGGGGATAATTCCGCACCCAGCAACGCGGCGGGCGGATCATTGTCGGGTGGCTGGGGGCGACGACGCGGAGGAGGAATCGGCATGGGTGGGAGAATTAATTGATGATACTGAACCCTTGCACGCCACCCAGGGACGGGAGGCGGTGGACTTCCTTCTCTTTGATGTGGTGGGCCAGGTCGCTGTTCACTTCTAATTCTTCGAGGAAGTCCAATAATTCCGACTCCTCATTGGCAGCCACTTGCAGTTCCACGCGGCCATCCGGCAGATTCTTCACCCAACCCGTGACATCGAAGCCCAGGGCGAGGCGCTTGGTGGCATAGCGGAAGCCAACGCCTTGGACGCGGCCAGTGTAGAAAATTTGTCGTGCAGCCATGGTGGTAGGTGGTTCGATGGGGTGGGGATCAGGAGTAGCGCGAATGAGGGGAATCTGCAAGTCCGCTGTGGGGTTTGGGGTGACACCCGAGCCCGGCAAAAATTTCCGTAAAATTGGTGATTGCTCATTTTCTAATCTCCCGCCATGAAAGTCCCTCTCATTGAGTTAATAACGAACCATTGCAAATTATGTTTTCCCTGACTGACAAAGTAGCCGTCGTGACCGGAGCCGGACGCGGCATCGGCCAAGCCATCGCCCAGACCCTCGCAGCTGCCGGAGCCAAAGTGGCGATCGTAAGCCGCACCGAGGCCAACTCATCCAAAGTGGCGGCCCTGATTAATGAAGCTCACCCCGGAGCGGCCAAGCCCTATGCCGTGGATATTGCGGACTCTGCTGCGGTAGCGGAAATGGGCAAGACCGTGCTGGCGGATTTCGGACGAGTGGACATTCTGGTGAACAATGCGGGCCTTACGCGGGACGGTTTGGCGTTGCGCATGAGCGAGGAGGATTGGGACTTGGTGCTGGATACGAACTTGAAAGGCGCATTTAACGCAGTGAAGGCCTTCCAGCGTTCTATTTTGAAATCCACGGCTGGCCGCATCATCAATATTAGCTCGGTGGTGGGATTAACTGGGGCGGCGGGTCAGATCAATTATGCGGCCAGCAAGGCAGGTCTCATTGGCTTCACCAAAAGTGTGGCGCGGGAGTTTGCCGGACGCGGAGTGACCTCCAATGCCATTGCTCCTGGCTTCATCGATACCGATATGACTCATGTCCTGAGCGACGACATCAAGGCGGGAATCAAGGCGAAAATTCCGCTGAATTCTTTCGGCAACGTGGATGATATCGCCCAAGCCGTCTTGTTTCTAGCCAGTCCTGCGGCCCGCTATATTACTGGGCAAGTGCTGACGGTGGATGGTGGATTGGTAATGTAGCGCGGCGGATTTTTTCGCTTCCCCAGAGATCGAAATGATGTTAAACGCAATGGGTAAGGTATTACCCACGTCGTTTTCCAATATGAAATTCTCCGCCCGCTTGCGCCAGTCAACACTGCTACTGTTAGTGCTTTGCAGCACGCCCCTGATGGCTGAAGAAGATCCATTTGCCTTCCTCAATGACGAGCCTGACAAGATCAAACCCACCACGCCTGAACCAGGCAAACCGCAAACTCCCAACGTTAGCTCGGTTACGACGGAAGAGGAATTGATTCTGCGGTGGAAGAATTTCGAAGGTTCCGTGTGGCAGAAGATGCAGAAGACGTTTCCGGTTCGTCGTAAAGCAGCCGCCGAGACTTTGTTGAAAATGGCGGAACGCGCCACCGGTGCTCCGAAATTGGCCTATGAGCGGGAAGCCAAGCGATTGCTGGAGCTGCCCGCAGATGCCAATATCAATGTGCTGGGGAGCGATCCCAAAGAGGATGCACTCATGGGATACTGGCGATTCGACAGCCAGGATAAGTATCATCGCACCTTCTATCAGAGTGGCAACGTGCAGGGGGAGGATAACATCGTTTGGTCCTGGGTGGACAAGGAAGCCGGCGTGCTCGTGCAGCACTCCGCGGGCTGCGATTTACTCTGGTTGGCGAAGCCTGGAGTAATCCAAGGGATCAATGATAATGGCTTTAAATTCTCGCTGACCAAAAGCCCGGAGCAAACGTATTTCCTAACTGACCCCGTGCTGACCAAGCTTGCGGCGGATGAAGCCAAGGAATGCCGTGAGTTGGAAACGACGCTGGCCGCCAAGCGCAAACTGTTGGCGAAATTCCTCAAAGCGCGCGCGGACAAAATGTCGGATTCCGTCTTGGCCAAGAAAATCCGCAGCAAGGCGGATGGTCTGCTGGCGAGGAACGCGCCCCTAATGGATCATGTGGAGGATCTGGCCGGGTTGTGGGAGTGGGGTGGGAAGTCGCTCAAGTTTGCCGCCGCAGGCCGGGTGGTTTCAGCCGATGGGGCTCCCATGGGCACCTGGATGTGGGGGAATGGAAGGCGCAAAACTGTCATGGTGGTCCTGGATGGTGGCAAATCCGCAAACTCGATCTTTCACGCCAATGCACCCACGGCACATGATGACATGGATGTCTCTGTGCGGGCCCTTTCCGGTGAGAAATTTAGGGCTAAACGGGTTAAACCCTAACTCCATTGAGTAAAAGATAGGTTAACAGCCAGGGAGCCGAGATCGCCCCAACCCGGTTCGGCATGCGCCAGCAGCTCATTTTCCAGAAGCTACCAATCTTCATCTGTGCTAAAGGTTGCTCCAGTAAATAGCGATGATGCATCCCTCCCTCCCCCTAACGTTGCTGTTGCTCGTCTCCGCGGTTCCCGCTTCGGCACAGGCAATTCTTTCCTCCTGGTATACCAAAAATTCCGGGGTGTTATGTCGTGTCATTCAGAGCCCGACGTTGACGACGCCAGTGACGACTTGGCCTGCGTCTGGAGTGACCAACAATAACACTGGGGCGGCAGCGCAGACGGTGCAGACGTATGCGGATGTGCAGCGGATTCGTTACACGGCCACGGATGTTTACATCAATGCCAATGGCTTGGCGTCTTACACCCTGGGGCCGTGGCTGACGAATACGGGTGGATTGTTTGGCTTTTGGCCGCTGGCGCGCGATTATTCGACGCGGATCACGCGGACTCCGGTGATCAACGGAACGAAAGTGCGGCACGGGGGCGGCATGATCGGGATGATGGTGAATGGGGTGGCGATTTATGATTTGGGCGATGCGTTTTCTTTTAATCAGACGAACACCACCGCACCTGCCACACCCAGTGCTGTCACGGGCACTGATGGCATGGGCGCCACCGGTGATGGGTTTTGGTCGCGCGATGCGTTGGCGGTTGAGGTGGTAACGTTCGATCCAGGATTTGCTCATCAACCCGGAAACAACGGCCAGTATCATTATCACGCGGAACCCAAGGCGTTGCGGTATCAGCTGGGGGATAACATGAAGGCAACCTACAATGTGACCAACAACACCAACACTTATACCGAAGATTTTTCCAATCCGCACCACTCTCCCATTTTGGGGTGGTGTTTTGATGGCTTGCCGATTTACGGCCCATATGCCTACGACGGAGGCGTTGCTACCGTTAGTGGCGGAGCCGTGACTGCGGTTACCAAATCCACCAGCCCGGTAACCTACACTGCTCCACCCACCATTGTGTTTACTGGCGGCGGCGGCTCGGGTGCTGCGGCTACGGCGGTGTTGAATGCCGGGGTTATCTCCAGCATTACGATGGTTAGTGGCGGCAGTGGTTATACTTCGGCCCCAGCAGTGACCATTCTCGGTGGGGTGCGGCGGATGCGGAATGGTTTTGTGCTGCGGAATGGAGCGAACGGCACGCAAAATCTGGTTTCAACAGGTCGAAAATCACTTCCGAAATGGGCGGTGGCGGCCCAGAGCTATACCACCGGAACTCTCAATGGAACTACGGGAGACTACGACATGCCAGCCACGGAATGGGGGCCGGTTACGACCTATCAAACCACGGGGCCGGGTGGGGTCACGATTTATTCACTGGGACGCTACATTGGAGATTACGACTACCTCGGGGACCGCGGCCAGACGCAGGGAGTTGGTTTCGACATGGATCAATACAATGGCCGCTACTGCGTCACGCCAGAGTTCCCCAATGGCACTTACGCCTATTTCGTGACCGTCGATGCCGCCGGGAATCCCGCGTTTCCATACATGTTGGGGAAACAATACTTCGGAACCTCGAATGCGACCAACCCTGCCACCGTTCCTGTCGGAGCCACGGAGCTATTTAACGGCGGACCTAACATCAAGGAAACTTGGGTGGGTGGACCGGCAACTGCCAGCAATGGTAATGTCACCCTAACCTGGAACAGCGTGGAAGGTGGAACCTACAAAGTGGAGGCCTCCGATACCCTGAGCAGTTGGTCCACGCTGAGCACCACGGTCCCGGGGGCTGCGAATAGTCCGCAAACTTCCTTCATCGAATCCGCTGCCGCTCCCCCAGGTGTGGGTAATCACACCCGGCGGTTCTATCGCGTCACCCGCACGGGCACCGCAGCTTACGATCCCGCTTACACTGGCCAATAATCATGCGCCCATCACCCCATGCTTTATTAGGGCTCGGATTATTGGTGCTGCTGCTGAACCAGTCCCACGCTGACCCCCGTTTTACCTCCTGGCTCACCACAAACTCCACGAAGTATGCCCGGGTCACGGAAACAACGACTACCAGTCCGGTAGCTACGTGGCCATCTCCTGGTATTCCCAAGAACGCGATGAGCCCGACCCAAGCGGTCCCGGCCTACGCGGATGTGCAGCAGATTCTCTATTCGGCAAATTTCGTTTATGTTAAGTCCGCCAATCTTGCCAGTCACCGCATGGGGCCGTGGTATAAGGAATACACCAAAGTTACGGTGAATGGGTTGTGGCCGGATAATGGCAAAATCACCTCGAAAATTCCGCGGAATCCCTCGGCGGTGGCCAATCCGATTGTCGTTTCCCAACAAGTGGCGCAGGGACCGGTGGGGGTGTTAGTCAATGGAGTTACCATTGCCAATCTGGGTGACGGCTCCGGCTACGATACCGCTCTGGCTAAGGATGCGGGCGTGACGGGCGGCGGGGCTCCGGGGAATCAATCCGATGTCTGGATCCGTTGTGCCACGGGTGCGGAGGGCCCGATTCTCGATTCCGGGTTCGGACATCCTGCGCCTGACGGAGGTTACCATTACCATGCCAGTCCGCGGGCGCTGCGTTATCAATTGGGAGATAATTTAACCCTCACCCCGGGCGGAGCATCAACGCCATCGATTGATACCTACACGGAAAACACCTCGAACCTGCATCACTCGCCCATCGTGGGCTGGGCTTACGATGGCTACCCGATCTATGGGCCCTACGGCTACTCGAGCGCAAATGATCCTAACAGCCCCGTGCGACGCATGGTGTCCGGTCATGTGCCACGGGATGGCACCAAGGGCACGACCAATCTAACCACGGCAGGCCGACGCTCGCTGGCGCCATGGGCTGCGTTGTTTCACACGTTCACGACCACGTTAGGCTCGGCGGATTATGCCCTGCCCAGCACCCGTTGGGGCCCGAATGTCTCCACGAGTTTTCCGATCGGATGGTATGCGGAGGATTTCGATTATCTGGGCGACATCGTGAAGACTCCCGCCACCGGAGCACGTTATGTGCAGGGGGTGGATTTCGATTTGGATAAACCCAACGGACGTCAATGTGTGACGCCGGAATTTCCGGGTGGGATCTACGCTTATTTTATCCCGATTGATGCCAACGGCGTGCCGGCTTTTCCCTATTCCATTGGCCGTTACTGGCGAGGCACGCGGAGCGGTGGTCGGGTCGTCAATGGAAACATCACCGAGACCGTGACCACGCTCTTCACGGGTGGGCCAGCGATGGCGGAAACTTGGAAGGGTGGTCCCTCCATCGCACCCGCTTCTGGCAATGTTACGATCACTTGGAATAGCCTCGAAGGCGGCACCTACAAAGTGGAGGCCTCCGGCAATCTGCAGAGCTGGTCCGTGCTGAACGCTGCGCAAGCCGCCGCTGGCAATGCGACGAGCACGCCCTTTGTTGACAGTGCCTCTGCCTTGCCTGGCAATAACCCACGACGATTCTATCGCGTCACGCGCACAGGCAACGCCACCTTCGATTCGGCTTACACCGGGCAGTAATGGTCTGAAAGTTCCCTTTGCCTTCACGCTGGCGTAAGGTTCACTCGACAGCTTGTGTCTATGAAAGCTTCCATCATCATCATGATCGCACTCGCTGCTGTGGGCGGGTGGTCGATTGCGCGCTTTACCGGGGGCAGTGGCAATGTCGCTGCGGGCAGCAGGAAAATTATTTGCTATCAGAGTCCGATGCATCCTTGGGTGAAGTCGGATCATCCCGGACAATGCACGGTGTGTGGCATGGATCTGGTGCCGGTGTATGAGGGGGAGAACGGATTCGATCACGCCATAAGTGACGTGGTGATGCTCCCGCAAGGAAGCATTAAGGCGGTAGGGATTCAAGTGTTGCCAACTCGCGTGCGCAGCTTGGTGCGGACGCTGCGGGTGGCGGGCATGATCGGGGAGGATGAATCGCGCCATGGGGTCATCAGTGCTCCGGTCGAAGGACGCATCGATGGTTTATCGATGAATCATGAAGGTCAGCAAATCACCCGCCGCCAGCCGCTGGCCACCATGTTCAGTCGCACCCTCTTGAGCGCTGCCAACGATTACAATGTGGCGGTGAGTCAAGGAGATGGCAGTGCTACGACGTTGGCGAAACGACGTCTGGAACAATATGGACTGGTCTGGGAGCAGATCGAAGCGATACCTCGTCGGCAACCGGACGATCTCTATTTCGGGATCCTGGCTCCGCTGACGGGCACGATTGTGAAGGCCAATGTTGCCGAAGGTCAGTATGTGAAAGAAGGGGATCGAATGTTTGAGATCGCGGACTTCACGAAAATGTGGTTTCACTTCATGGCTTACGAACCGGATTTGCCATGGTTGCAATTGGGTCAGATAGTGACGCTGCAAACGGCCTCGTGGCCTGGTCATGAAATCAAAGCCAGAGTGGCGTTTATCAGTCCGAATCTGGATGAGATGACGCGCTCCGCGAAGGTGCGAGTGGTGGTGGAGAATCCAGATCGGAAAATCAAGAACAACAGTTTTGCCGAAGGCGTGGTGGAATGGGAATCTCCCGAGGTGCTGACGGTAGCCCGCAGTGCGGTGCTCTGGCCCGGTGCGACGCCAAGGGTGTATGTGGAAAAGGAACCGGGAACCTACGCGGCCCGCAATGTTAAGCTGGGCCGGGCGGGTGACGCCGAGTGGGAAGTCCTGGAAGGATTGCAGGCCGGGGATCGCGTAGTGACCAGCGGCAACATGCTGATCGATAGCCAAGCCCAGTTGGATAAAATTGAGTGAGTGAGCGAATGTGGAGCAGCTCGCTGGGCTGCTCAAAAAATGAATATGAGGCGATGAACGAAAACGAAATACTAGATCCACGAATCTTAGATTACAGCAGCCCAGCGGGCTGCTGCCACACTCGCGCGAATGTGGAGCAGCCCGCTGGGCTGCTCAAAATCAACGCCCACGGCCATGAGTGATCCAGCACCCACGAACTCCTCGCCAGAGGGAAAAGCAGTCCAGCGGACTGCTTCCACACTCGGTAAATTCTTCGAACCAGAAGCCCCCATCGAGAAATCGCAGCGAGACCTGCCGCATTGGAATCAAGCAGGATGCATTTACTTCGTGACTTACCGGATGGGGGATTCCATTCCGGCGGAGAAACTCCATGAATTGGAAAGAGAACGCTTTCTCTGGCTGAAGCAGCATCCGAAACCTTGGAATGACGCAACGTGGACCGAGTATTCCAAACGCTTCGAAGGTCCGGTGCAACAATGGTTGGATGCCGGACATGGCTCGTGTGTGTTGCGGGCGGATGAATTGCGCGATGTTGTGGTGGAGAGCTTCCATCGGTTTGCTGGGGCGCGTTACGATCTGGGGGATTATGTGATCATGCCCAATCATGCGCATGTGCTGGTTACGCCGATGGAGGGCTTTGCATTAAAGTCCATCCTTCATACTTGGAAATCCTTTACCGCCAAGGCGATCCTTAAAGTTTGCCCCGAGGCACCTGGGCACTTCTGGCAGCATGAATCGTATGATCACATCGTGCGCAGCCCAAAGCAACTGGCGCACTATCAACATTACATCCGAGAGAATCCGCTGAATGCCAGATTGAAAGAGGGGAGTTACACCCATTGGGTGGCGCCTAAAAAATGAATGTGGAGCAGCCCGCTGGGCTGCTCAAAAAATAACCACTGCGATGATGACCACTGAAACTTCAAACGCACTTCCTGCCAGGAAAGCAGTCCAGCGGACTGCTTCCACACTCGCACGAATGTGGAGCAGCCCGCTGGGCTGCTCATCCGCCCTCGCAGAGACTACTTCCACCCGCGCTTTGCATTCCCTATGATAAACCACCTCATAGAATGGTCGCTGCGCAATCGCTTCCTTGTGGTTGGGCTTACGTTGCTGCTCATCGGGGCCGGGATTCGGGCCATGTGGAGCACGCCGGTGGATGCGTTGCCGGATCTCAGCGAGAACCAAGTGATCGTTTCTGCAGACTGGATGGGGCGGGGACCGCAGGAGGTTGAGGCACAGGTGACGCAGCCGCTGTCGCTGCATTTGCAAGGGCTTGGTGGGATTAAGTCGGTGCGTGCCACCTCCATGTTTGGCTTCGCGTTAGTTAACCTTATTTTCGAAGACAGCGTTTCCAGTGAAAGCGCTCGGCAACGGGTGCTGGAACGATTGAATGCGCTGCGTGGAAAACTGCCCGCAGGAGTGGCGCCTACGCTGGGGCCGGATGCGACCGGGCTGGGCTGGGTCTATCAATATTATCTGGCGGTCGATCCAGCGATGTCTGGTCGCGATGGGTATGATCTGGGGTCCTTGCGGGCGCTGCAGGACTCGTTTGTGCGACCGCAGCTCAGCAGTGTGGCCGGCGTGGCGGAAGTTGGCAGTGTGGGTGGATTCGTGAAGCAATATCAGATCGAAGTAGATTCAGCCAAGATGCGCAATGCTGGCGTTTCCTTGACCCAAGTGATGGATGCGGTGAGCCAGAGCAATCTCAATGTAGGTGGTAAGACCATCGAAGAAAATGGCATGGAGTTTATCGTCCGAGGCGTGGGCTTGCTGCATGGTCCGGAGGAGATAGAGAACCTGACGGTGGCGGAGCAAGACGACAAAATAACCCGACTTCAAGATGTCGCGCGCGTGGAACTCGGAGGTGACTTCCGTCGGGGCACGCTGGATGTGATGGGGCATGAAGTGGTGGGCGGCACCGTGGTGATGCGCTTGGGAGAGAATGCCAGCGCGGTCATTCAGCGAGTCAAAACCAAGGTGGAGCAATTGCAGGCTAGTCTGCCCGAAGGCGTTCGGATCACCGCCTTCTATGATCGCAGTGAATTGATCGACCGCACCATCGCGACGCTGCGCAGCACCCTGCGGGGAGAGATTCTGCTGGTCACACTGGCGCATATCCTTTTTCTGTTTCACTTCCGGAGCATTCTCATCGTGATTCTGCCCTTGCCGGTGAGCATCCTGATTTCCTTCATCCTCATGCGACAAGTGGGGATATCTTCCAATTTGATGAGCTTGTCAGGAATTGCCATCGCCATCGGGGTGCTGGTGGATGCCGCCATTGTGATCACGGAAAATGTCATTCGTCATTGTGAGCAGGCCACGGTGCGCAAAGGTTCCGCGCTGACGACGGCGGAGACTTGGCAGACGGTTTTGGTATCTGCGCAACAAGTGGGCCGCCCGATTTTCTTTGCCATGGCGATCATCATTCTCGCCTTCGTGCCCGTGTTTGCCCTCACGGGGGTGGAAGGGAAATTGTTTCATCCGCTGGCATTTACCAAGACCTTCGCGATGATCGGTTCCACCTTGTTGGCAGTGACCATCGTGCCCGTGTTGTGCACTTGGTTGGTGCGGGGACCTTTTCACGCGGAAGAGCGGAACGTGGTGATGCGGGGGATGCTGCGACTCTACGATCCCGTGCTGGAGTTTGCGCTAAGTCATCGGAAATTCGTGTTAGGTTGCGCAGGGATTGTTTTGCTGGGCGCACTGAGTCTGATTCCGCAGATGGGTCGCGAATTCATGCCGCCTTTAAATGAAGGCAGCCTGCTCTACATGCCGAGTTACGTTCCGGCCACCGCCCTCAGTGAGGTGAAACGCGCCATGGCTTGGCAGGACCAGGTGCTGGCGACGTTTCCAGAAGTGCAATCCGCGGTGGGGAAACTGGGTCGGGTCGATACCGCCACCGATCCAGCGCCCATTGAGATGATTGAAACCACAATCATGCTCAAGCCCGAAAGCGCATGGCGGGAGGGCATGACACGCGAGAAATTAGTGGCAGAAATGACGGCTGCGATGCGACAAATCCCGGGTTCCGTCCCTGGATTCCTCCAGCCCATCGAAGGCCGCGTGCTGATGATTTCCACGGGTATTCGCGCTCAGTTAGGAGTGAAAATTTTCGGGAACAATTTGGAGGAATTGCAGCGCGCCGCGGCCTCCGTGCAACAGGTGGTGCAACTGGTTCCAGGAGCCATGGGCGTGGCCTCCAGTAGAATTCAAGGCAAGCCGTATTTGGAAATCCGAGTCAACCGGGAAGCCGCCAATCGCTATGGACTAAGCGCTCAGCAGGTATTGGATGCAGTGGAGGTGGGCATCGGTGGAAAGGAAGTTACCTCAGTGATAGACGGGCGGAATCGGATCCCAGTGCAAGTCCGTTTGCAGCGGAGCGAGCGGGAAGATCTGACGCGTCTGCAAGCCGTGCTAGTAACTTCCGCCACCGGCAAAGTCGTTCCTTTGGGTGTCGTGGCAGAGATTGTGCGGGTGGAGGGCCCGAATGAAATTTCCAGCGAGTATGGCCGGTTGCGGGCTTACGTGCAGGCCAATGTGAGCGGGCGGGACTTGGGTGGCTTCGTGGAAGAAGTGAAGTCCAAATTAGCCACTAAAGTGCTGCCCAGCTTGGCCGCCAAGGGGATGACATTGGAATACAGTGGCACTTACGAAAATCAGATTCACGCCGCCTCCACGCTGCGCTGGATTGTGCCCACGGTGCTGGGCATTATCTTCCTCCTGCTGCTGATGTTGTATCGCAAAGCCGCAGAAGCCGCGCACGTGCTGCTGGCAGTGCCCTTCGCGTTGAGCGGTGGAGTGATGCTGCAATACGCGCTGGGTTGGAATTTCAGCGTGGCAGTGTGGGTCGGGTATATCGCGTTGTTTGGCACGGCCATTCAAACTGCGGTGGTGATGGTCGTTTATCTGGAAGAGGCGGTGGAGCACAAACGGAAGCAACTCGGGTGTGCCTTTACTCAGGCCGATCTCAAGGCCGCCGTGATTGCTGGTGCCCGTCTGCGCTTGCGCCCCAAGGTCATGACCGTGGCCACGATCGTCGCCAGCTTACTCCCGATTATGTGGAGCCACGGACCGGGCGCAGAGGTCATGCGCCCACTGGCCACGCCGATTCTCGGGGGGATGGTTAGCAGTCTGATCCATATCTTGGTGGTGACGCCAGTGCTATTTGTTTGGCTGCACGGTCGCAAGGAGGCTTTCTCCGCACCGGCTCAGAGTTATGTTGTTAGTTGATTTCGATCTGGATTCGCAGGGAAAGATAAATTGTCGATTTGGCTGGCCAGATGGGACAAAGCGGGGCTTATGGTGGCATGCAGGAACTAATGGAGGCGATGGAACAACGTGGCTGGGCGCAGATGGCTGGGTGGGCGAGTGCTGTGGACTCGCTAGGACTGCGTCAGGAATGTGAGGCGGCCTGTGACCGTGGAGATTTTCGGCGGGCCGGAGTGGGGAAGGGCGTTGGATTGGAAGTGAGAGATGAGATTCGCCAGGACCACGTGCTGTGGCTGGAAGCTGGGGATGACTCGGAGCAGCAGGGGAAATTCCTCGCCAGCCTGGAACTGCTGCGTTTGGCCCTGAATCGACATTTCTTCCTCGGACTCTTTGGGTTCGATGGCCACTTCGCGATCTATCCAGTGGGTGCGTTTTACAAAGCGCACTTGGATCGCCCCACCGGCACAAGCGACCGTTTGGTGACTGCGATCCTCTATTTAAATGAAGATTGGCAACCCGGGGACGGCGGGGAATTGAAACTATGGACGACCGCAGGGGACCGGGACGGGGCCTTCGTGTTGATCGAGCCTCGGCTTGGCACTTTGGTATGTTTCCTAGCCGAAAACCATTGGCATGAAGTCATGCCAACGAAGAAGGTTCGACGCAGCATTACGGGCTGGTTTTCGCAGGCTGCGCGTTAGGGATTACTTCAGCAGGTGGCCCATTTTAGACTTCTTGGTGCTGAGATAGTGCTGGTTGTGTTCGTTAGGCACCTGTTGAATGGGCACTTGCTCCACCACCTCTAGATTGTGACCGCCCAAGCCCACAATCTTTCGTGGGTTGTTCGTCATGAGGCGGATTTTGCGCACGCCGAGGTCATGCAGAATTTGCGCTCCCACGCCATAGTCGCGCAGGTCCATGGGAAAGCCGAGTTTGATGTTAGCTTCCACGGTGTCGTAGCCTTCTTCCTGGAGCTTATAGGCGTGGATCTTGGCAGGCAGGCCGATGCCGCGTCCCTCTTGCCGCATGTAAAGGATCACGCCGCTGCCCTCGGCTTCCACTTGCTGCATGGCGGTCTGGAGTTGGGGCCCGCAATCGCAACGCCGACTGCCGAAGACGTCGCCCGTGAGGCACTCGCTGTGCACCCTCACCAGGACGGGTTTGGAGGAGTCGATCTCCCCCTTCACCAGTGCCAGATGGTGTTGGTCGTCGATCAGGCTGCGATAGAGATAGAGTTGGAAATCTCCATAGTCCGTGGGCATGTGAATCATCTGCTCGCGCGCTACCAGCTTTTCCCGCAGGCGACGGTATTCGATGAGTTTGGCAATACTGGACACTTTGATGCCATGCTCCCTGGCAAAGATCTGCAAACGTGGCAGACGCGCGGGGATGCCCTCGGGATCGAGAATTTCAATCAACACCCCGGCCGGACGCAGTCCGGCCAGACGCGCCAAGTCACAGGATGCTTCCGTGTGGCCGGCCCGTCGGAGCACCCCGCCAGTTTTGGCAATGAGCGGGTTCACGTGGCCCGGACGAATGAAGTCACCGGGCAGACTGTCCGCTTGCGCGAGCGTGCGGATGGTGGTGGCGCGTTCCACCGTGCTTATGCCCGTCGTGAGGCCTGCTTTGGCGTCCACGGTCACGGTGAAGTGGGTTTTGAAGTGTTCTTCATTTTTGACCACCATGCTATCGAGTCCCATGCGTTTGGCATCGGCGGGCTCAATGGAAACACAGAGCATGCCGCCAGCGGCACGCACCATGAAGTTCACCATGTCGGGTGTGATCTTCTCCGCTGCGCAGATTAGATCACCCTCGTTTTCGCGATCCTCATCATCCGTGAGGATAACCATTTTGCCCGCACGAATGTCATCCAGAATCTCTTCGATGCTGCTGAATTCTTTGCCGGCTGCGGCCTGCTTGGAGGCGGCGGTGGTCTTAGATCGAGATTTTTTTGCGGGTGTAGAGGGAATGTTGCTTGGCATAATTTCGACTGACGCTGCCGTCTTTGGAAATGATCTTGGTTTCCCCGGAAGCGGTGCATTTGTCGCCTTTGCCGCGCAGTTCGAAGGTATCAGAGATGTCCACCGATTCCCCTTCCCGGCTCTTTTCCCAGAGCACGGCCTTGCCGTCATCCGTCAGTTGTCCTTTATATTCGCCCCAGCCATTGGAACCGAAGCTCCAAGCGCGATACTCTTCGTTCTCCGTATCGTAGGTGACATACCAGTGGTAGGTGGAGTTGACTTTGCCAGCGGTTTTGCCAGTCATTTCAAAATAGCGACCTTCGTTGGTGAAGAAGCCCTTCCATTCGTCCTTCCATTTCACGGATGCGGGGGCGCCTTCCTTGCGGAACTCTGGATTGTAGTCCACGGCTTCCTCGCCAATCCATTCGCCCTCCAGCGACTTGAAGACTGCCAACTTGGCCTGCAGCACCTCAGTTTCCTTTTGCTCGGCGGCTTTTTCTTCAGCAGATGGTTCGGATTCGGAACTCTCCTGAGTCTCGGCCTTGGGCGCGGGCTTGGCCTCTTTCTCTGCGTCTTGGGCGCGGAGAAGGCTTACTGAAGAGATGCTGCAGAGGATGAGTGCGGCTGCGGATGGTAAGAGATGGCGGTTCATGGTTAAATCTAAGCGTTGGTAAGTGGCTTGCAAGGAAGCGATGGAGAATTTTGCTTCTGTTTGAAAAACGAATGGTAGCGACAAGAAATTAGCTTTAATTCGGGTGTTGACTACGGAAACGCTAAATTTGGCGAAAGTTTAGATCGCAACTGGGGATAATGCTTCCGGCCGACTCCAGGTTTTCGATGGTCTCTTCACGAGCGGTTCCGTGCGCAACTGTGAGACAAACGCGTAGTTGCTGCGCGAAGGCATAAGTGTGCTGGCTGAAGCGGTCAGGAAAGACCGGCCCCGACCGGATACGGTAGTTTGCTTTCGGTTGGCTAGTCGAACCCGCAGCGGAAACTCCTTGCCCGGGGGCCAATTTCAACCTAGGAAGCGGTTCATTCTCACTTTCTGTCAATGTCTGCTTCCCACTCGTCCGCCTCATCCACCTCTCCGCCCAACAGCGGTCCCTCGAAACTTCAGGTTTTTGGGAAGCGCATGCTTAGCACGGTGATCCTGTGGGGCTTGCTGGCGGCGGCCGTGTATTTCAAAATGGGTTGGCCGTTCCACATCTTGGTTGGCGGCTTGGGATTGGCCGCCATGGCGGAGTATTTGCAGATGGATCCAGCCCTGCCCGCAGGGAATCGTCGTTGGGTGATGCTCATGGCTGTGCTGTATTATGCCGGGGTGTTCGCTACCTCCAGCGGAGTCTGTCCGGTGCCACTGGTGGCTTGGGATGTGTTGTTCGGAATGCTCGTTTTGATCGGCGTTTTTGTGCCCGCTTTCTTCCGCCCCCTGGAAGGGCCGAAGACGCTCTGGCAGATCATGTATCCGGCCTTCGGATGGTTCTACATCATCTATCTTTTCAGCTTCGTTACCCGCATTATTTTCCACCATTGGGATGCAGCCTTGCCTCAGGTGGGGATGCTTTATGCCCTCTTTCTCGTGGCTTCCACGAAATTTACGGATGCCGGAGCGTATGCCATCGGCTCGCTCTGCGGGAAACATAAAATGATCCCCCATATCAGTCCTGGCAAGACTTGGGAGGGTTTGGTGGGCGCATTTCTGGGAGCCATTCTGGCCGGTGTGGTTACGAAAGCCCTCTCGGGGAACCAGTTAGTCATCCTTAGCATGACGGAGGTCGTGCTCGTTTGTGTGGTCATTGCCGTCCTCACGGTGGCGGGTGATTTGGCAGAATCACTCGTCAAACGTTGCCTCGGAATCAAAGACTCAGGACAAACGCTGCCGGGCATTGGTGGAGCCTTCGATCTCATCGATAGTCTTCTGTGGACGGCCCCAGCACTTTATCTGTATCTCATTTATGTCGGTTAGAAAACGTCGCGTGGTCGTTCTCGGAGCCACGGGTTCCATCGGCACCAGCGCCCTCAAAGTCGCGCGGGATATTCCGGATCGGATGGAAATTGTCGGGTTGGCGGCCCAACGCAGCATCGCGCCCATGGCCATGGCCATCGCTGAGTTTGGCGTGCGTCATGCCGCCATGTGGGAGTCGTCCAGCGCGGAGGAACTACAGCACGCCGTGGGTGCCAGTTGCCAGGTTGGCTCAGGGGAAGCGGGATTGATCGAAATGGCGACCTTGGAAGAGGCTGATCTGGTGCTCATCGCCATCGTGGGCACGGCGGGGCTGAAACCCGCCCTTGCGGCCCTGGAAGCGGGCAAAGACATTGCCGTGGCCAGCAAGGAAATTTTAGTCATGGCGGGAGAGATCGTGATGGAGACCGCCCGCCGCACCGGTTGCTTGGTTCTGCCTATCGATAGCGAGCACAACGCCATTTATCAATGTCTGGAAGAACGGGAGCCCAGCGAAGTGTCCCGGCTTATCCTAACTGCGAGCGGAGGCCCTTTCCGCAACTGGAGTGCAGCGCAGATTGCTGCGGCCACCAAAGCGCAAGCGCTGAAACACCCCACCTGGGAAATGGGCCAAAAGATCACGATCGATTCCGCCACCCTGTTCAATAAAGGCCTGGAAATGATCGAAGCCCGCTGGCTCTTCGATGTCGAAATGGCCCGGGTGGACGTGATCGTGCATCCGCAAAGCATTGTTCACAGCATGGTCGAATTCATCGATGGTTCGGTCTTGGCCCAACTGAGCCACAGTGACATGTGCTTCCCCATCCAATACGCCGTCACCTGGCCCGTGCGCGTGAAGAACTCGCTGCGCCCGCTGAATTTTGCTGAGTTAGGGAAATTGGAATTCGAGGCCCCTCGCACCGACGACTTTCCTGCGTTAGACTTGGCACGCCAAGCTGGCACCGTCGGTGGCACCCTGCCTGCAGTCCTCAATGCCGCTAACGAAGTAGCCGTGGCAGCATTTCTCGCAGAACAAATTTCCTTTCCTGCGATCTGGGAAATCGTAGCCGCGGTCATGCAAGCGCACACCGTGGTGCTCCATCCCAGCTTGAACGATATCATTGAGGCGGACGCTTGGGCCCGCCTGGAAGCCCAGCGGGAGACCGCCTGCCGCGGCGGACGGGGTTGACATCGTTGATATTTTTGACGCGGCTGACTAATGTGCTAGCCTGACCAACTTCGTCAACCTGTCAACAAAGTCCCACCCATCCCACTCCACTTCCACCCCACATGCCTGAGTTGTTCGACAAACACGGCGGATTTCGTCGGCTGCATTCTTTCACGCTGGCCACGATCGTGCAGATGGAGACCCTGCGGTTCTGCCGACGCTTTCTAACTTTCGACCACCGTGAGACGGGCACCAAATTCTACGACCCCAAGGGCCGCCAATACGACCAGATGACCCAGGCCGCTCGCAGTGGGCGTCAGAACATCATTGAAGGATCGGAACGCTCATCCACTTCCAAAGACACCGAAATGAAGCTCACAGATGTGGCCCGAGCCAGCCTCAGTGAACTGCGGGGCGACTACGAAATCTTTATCTTGGATCGGAATCAACTCCCGTGGTCAGTGCACTCGGCTGAGGCCAAGCTAGTGAATGCCATTTCGTTGGATGCCGCACCCTTTGCCAACGATATGGTCCACGAGTCCGCCAAACACGCCATCGAGCAGCGGAAGAAATACTCCCGCTGGCTGGACTCCAATGACGCGGTGGAAGTAGCCAATGCCATGCTCATCATCATTGGCCGGGCGTTGAATATGCTCAAGAGCCAGATTGAGGCGCAAGGCAAGGCGTTTGAGGAAACGGGAGGCTTCAACGAGCGCCTCATGGCGAAACGCTTGGAAGCCCGGGAAAATCAAAAAGCAGCCGTCCCGAGCCCAGACTGCCCGCAATGCGGCAAAGCCATGCGGCAACGGAAGTCCGCCAAAGGGGACTTCTGGGGTTGCTCCAGCTATCCAGAGTGCAAAGGCACCCGCGCCTGTCGAACTGTTTTGACAGGGGTGCCAAAACGGTCATCACAGTCAACTCCGTCAATGCCGTCAATCGTGTCAACTCCGTCAGTCACCCCCACGCGAGATTCCACGGCTACTGAACCGCAATTGTAACTCACACCGCGCAAAACTTCCTTTTGCGTCGCCCCAATCCCCCGTCACTGTAACCCCATGGCGAAATTAAAATCTGGTATTTGTTATTTGGTAGGTGCTGGCCCGGGGGATCTCGGGATGGTGACCTTGCGGGCGAAAGAGTGCATCGAGCTGGCGGATGTGATCGCCTATGATTATCTGGTAAACCCAGAGGTGCTGGCGTGGGCGCGGCCGCAGGCGGAGATCATTTATGTGGGCAAGAAGGCGGCGGATCATGCCCTGCCGCAGGATCAGATTAACCAACTGTTGATCAAAAAAGTGCAGGAGGGCAACATTGTGACCCGCTTGAAGGGGGGCGATCCGCTGGTCTTCGGTCGTGGGGGCGAAGAGGCGGAGGAACTGGTGGAGGCCGGTTGCCGCTTCGAATTGGTGCCCGGCATCAGTTCCAGTATTGCGGGCCCGGCGTATGCGGGCATCCCGGTCACGCATCGCAAGCACAACACGCAGTTGACCATTTTCACCGGGCATGAAGATCCCACCAAGGAAACGAGTTCGCTGGACTTCAAGAAGATCGCCCAGGCGGACGGGGTCAAGGTCATGCTCATGGGCGTGCAACGGATTGGCACCCTGATGGATCAGCTCATGAGCAACGGAGCGGCCCCCGAAACACCGGTGGCGCTGGTGCGCTGGGCGACCACGGGGCGGCAGCAAACCGTGACCGGCACCATGGCGAACATTGCCGAAGTAGTGGCGGCGGCAAATTTCTCCGCCCCTGCAGTCTGCATCATGGGTGGCACCGTGACCTTGCGCGACAAGCTCCGCTGGTTCGACAACAAACCGCTCTTCGGCAAACGCATCGTCGTCACCCGCACGCGCACGCAGGCAGGCGATCTCAGCCGTCGGCTCAAGGCGCTGGGCGCGGATGTCTTCGAATTGCCAACTATCCGCATCGATCCACCGATGAACATGATGCAGTTTGGCGAATGCGTGGAGGATTGCCACAAATACGACTGGCTCCTCTTCACGAGCCCCAATGGCGTGGCGGCGTTCTTCGAGCTGTTCTTTAAGATCTATCGCGACGTCCGCAGCATCGGCGGGTGTCGCATTGCCGCCATCGGGCCAGGCACCCAGAAGAAGATTCGCGAGTTCCACCTGGAGGTGGATTTCGTTCCAGAAGCCGCCGTGGCGGAATCGTTCGTGAGCGAGTTCGTGGAGCAATACGGCACGGTGGATAACACGAGTTTCCTCTGGGTCCGGGGCGAGGATGCCCGGCCGGTGATCTCCGAGGAACTCGGCAAGTTGGGGGTCATTGTGGATGAGGCGATCGCCTACCGCACACTACCGGAAACGAATGATCTGACGGGAGCGCAGAAACGTTTCCGCGAGGAAGGCGCGGATATTCTCACGTTCGCCAGCAGCAGTGCGGTGGAAAATTTCCTCAAACTGAATCTGCCCTTGCCGCCGAACATCCAGATCGCCAGCATCGGCCCGATCACGAGCAAGACGATTCGCGAGCATCAGTTGACAGTGGACATCGAGCCCAAGAAACAGCACGACATCCCACATCTGGTGGACGCGATCTTAGAAGCAGCCGGGAAGGCCGAGAAGTAAGGGCCGGCTGGCCGGGCCTGCGACCGCGGACTGCTATTGCCACCATTCCTTGAGTTTGGCGAAATCGCGCTTGGTGGCAGCGATGGCTGTTTCCAGATAGGAGGGTTCCTTAGCGTGCTCTTCGAGATACTCCACGTGCAGTGAGACTGGTCCCTGATAGCCGGACTTCTTGAGCATGCCCACATAATCCTTACTCACGACACCTTCGCCAAATGGGCAGGTCTCGAATCGTTTGGTGCCCCATTTGAAGTCCTTGAAGTAAGCCACACCAATGTGATCGCGCACCAGATTCACTTCCAGCGGCCAGGAGAGACTGCCTTCGATCGTGGCATGCATGATATCGAACGCGAAAGACCAGTCTTTGGCGGGATAGTCCTTCATGATGGAGAACACATCCCACACAGGAGCCCCGACATATTCTTTGCCGGAGTGATTCTGGAAGAGTGGTTGAATGCCGATCTCTTTGCTCAGGACGATGAGGGCTTTGAATTTGGCGCTCCACGCGTCGAGTTGCGGAAGGATCGGTTGCTTGAGATCATACTTGCAGAACCCCATGCGATACCGCTGCACGCCGAGGGCCTTGGCCGTGCGGAGGACTTTTTCGGTGTGCTGCGCAGCGCTGACTTCCGTGATTCCAGAGGTTAGAATGGCAAGGTTGCAGCCGGATTTTTTCAGGGCATCCACGAGCTTCGGCAGATCTTCCTCCACCCGCTCCGGCTCCACCTGGCCGCCCGGTCGCACTGGGGCTTCGATGCCAGTGGCGCCAATACTGGCAGTGATATCGGCTAGCTTGTTAAACTCCATGCCGGGAAAATGTTTTGAGAAGAAGCAAAATTTCTGCGGCCCTTCAGTTGGTTGGGCCGTGCTGTTGAGGGTGCTGCATGCGGCGGTCGCGCTGGTGAGCGCGGCTTGCTTGAGGAAATGGCGTCGAGTTTGCATGTGATAGTTGGGATGGCGAAGGTTATAGAATTTTGGCGTAGGAAACCTGCAGCAATGGAAATGGAGCTAGCCGTTCCGTGGGATCAGGGCAATGCCGCAATCATGTGTGCCATGCGTTCCTGGGCATACACCCGTGCAGCGGTCGCTGCGGTGCGTGCGGCGGGGAGATCCTGGCCCATTTGCACAAGCCTTTGGGCGATTTGGGTGCCGGTGGTTTCATCGATTTCGAAGACCCAATCGTTCATCTTGAGGTCCGTCCACATGCGGCCTTTGCGGGTGTCGGTGGGTTGGCGGAGGAGCACGGAGGGCACTCCGGAGGCAATGCCCATGATGGGTGAATGCTGTTCGAAGCTGGCGATAGCGGCCGCTTGCGCATAGACGCTGCAAGCTTCGGCCGTCAGCCAGTAACGGTTCATGAAGCTGACGTGCGGTTTCACATCCTCCGGCAGTTGATCAAATAACAGGGTCTTCAGCAGCGGAACCGCATAGGTCATCTCTGGCGTTAGGAGGACGCGCATTTTGGTTTCCCGCACCCAGGCGGTGATGGCCTCGCGCAGCTTGGCGTGGTCCTTCTCGGCAAACTCCTGGTTCACGTTGATCCGGTCGGCGTTGGGCTTGACGGTCTCGGGATGGATCTCCCAGTAAGGCGTCCAACGCAGGCGGGGAATGGCGCAGAGGAATTTTCCCGGTTCCATTTTGTGCTCCTTTAAGAGGGCCGTGGCTGCAGTGTCATCGCGCAGATCAATCGCAAACGTGGCATCGGGGCCAAAGTCGATCTTGGGTCCAGTTAAGCCGCTGGCTTGCAAGGCACGCATGGAATCGGTGTCCCTGAGGAAGATAAATTTCGCGCCAGCCAGCAAGTCGCGATGGTCTTTGATCTCCGCGTCATTCAACGTAATTCCAGCAATGCCATAGGGTTTGCCGGCCTGTTGCGCGAGCTTTAGTTCCTTCACCCCCACGATGCCCGGTCCGGAGCCATGCAGAAAGAAATCGCATTCGGCCAGGGCGGTCGTTTGTTCAGCCTTGGTCTTGGCGAGCTTAAGTTTCGGGAATCGCTTGCGCAAAATCTCCTCCACACCCCCAGCCACACTGCTGGGCCAAAGGGTGATTTCTGCTTCCGGGCGATATCGCTCCAAGAGCGCTAGCATGCCAGGAGTATGCGCAATGTCGCCAATGTTGACGGTCTGCCAGGAAGACCTGAGCAGAATGCGTTGGGGCTTCCTTTCCTGCGCTGGCAAGGCGTTGACGAATGAGGAGACAACTGCGGTGTGGAGAAATTGACGGCGGTTCATGGAATTGAGGATTTGATGGTTCCATCCATAGCGGAGTCAGTGAAATTTAGCCAGTCCCTCATGGAAGCGAGATCGCGGAGGCGCATCGCTCCCCACGAAGTTGTCAATGGCGGTTTTCCTTCCCCTGTCACCGTTTTTGGGCGACAAGCTCTGATAAATCTACTAATTTTCCGTCATGTGGAAACTCACTCAATTCAGCATGGCGTTCGTGGTTGGACTTGGTATTGGCCTGAGTATCAGCACTGGGCGCGGATGCCCTCAACCAGCGGCTGAAACGCTGCCCGCCACTAGCTCTGCACTGGAACTACTTAAGCACGTTGATACTCTCTCCAGCTGGGGGGATAGTGGATATCGTTTGCAGCGAACCCTCGATAAGTTCCCCCCTGAGCAGTTGCCTCGAATTGCCCAGGAATTGCGCGAGATCGTGGACCCCAAGCTGCATCCGTTCGTTTTGCTGCAAGCCGTGATCGGCCGCTGGGCCACGCACGATCCTAACGCCGCTCGGGAATGGGTGCAGCGCCTACCTAGGGCCACCCACCCCATCGTTGTGATGGCATTGGTTTACGGAATGGCGCAGGCGGATCCGGAAGGTGCCTTACGCTACGCCCGGGGCTTGCCAAGTCACTCCGAGCGAAATTCCGCATTGATTTCCATTGCTAACATTTTTTCAGACTCGAATCCAGCGGCGGCCTTTGCGGTGCTGAAGTCAATCCCTGGCGCTTATTCCAGTAGCGACAACTCCAGGATTCTGGGTGACTGGGCGCGGCGTGACCCCACTGCGGCGGCGGCCGAAATTTCCCAACTGCCAGCCGATCAACAGTCTGTAGTGACGTCCACAATTTTCCACCGGTGGGCCGAAACAGACCATTCCGCAGCACTGGCCGCTGCGGCAGCACTGAAGCATGCGAAGCTTCGCCAGACGGCCAGTTCTGCTGCGCTTGAAACTTGGGCGAGGCTAGATCCTGCAGCCGCAGCAGGTTGGTTCATCTCACTTCCGTCGGCCGAGCAGGCTAAAATAGATCCTAGCAACCTTTTGGCAAAGCTGACCGCGAAGGATCCCCCAGCCGCCCTCTCCTTGCTGGCCAAGCTAAATGGCCGGGCGCGGGCTAACGTCATTTCTCGGATTGCTACGACATGGGCCGAAACAGACCCGGAGGCCGCATGGACCTGGATGCTTAGCCTGACCGTTGCGTCAGAGAAATCCTCAGCCGCGCAAAGTCTAAGTTACAGTTTGAGGGATGAAGAGATTACGACATTCATCGCTCGATCGAAACAATTAACCAACCCCGTGGATAAAACCACCCATTTAAGCGCGTGGCTTTCCGCTAATTCCAGCCAGGAGCAGGAGAAACTGGCGGAGCGATACCAAGAGTTGGGGATTACGGCAACGCAACTTCTACTGTTTAACCCAGGCCTCAGATACCAGCTTACCAAAACGGCCCCGGCGTTTTTAATCAAACTTCTACAAACCCCATCTAAGGTTGAACTTATCAAGTGCGGGCTTCCCTGGTCCGAGCTGGCCGACCGCTATGCTGCCCAAAATCCCGTTGGCGCTTATGCCTGGGCGGTAACTTTTCCGCCCCATATTCGTGACGAAATGCTGGAGTCCATCCTCCTCCAGCTAGCACGGACCGATCCTCTGGACGCACTCCACAAAGCACAAGCGAGGCAGCAGTCGTTTAAAGTCCAAGAGACCATACCCAAGATTCTTTCTGAGTGGGCGGCCTCGGATCCAACAGGCTTGGAGCAGGCAACGGACCAAATGGTGGGCGCTGCGCGCAGGTTAGCCCGGCAGCAATTAATTGAGGCTCGAATCTCCGAAGATCCCCGATCCGCCACCGACTACCTTTTGCAGTTCCTCCAAAACGGCCGCCAAGAAGACGCTGAGGCGGCCACCAGCTCGGCTTCCAAACTGGCGGAGGAATGGGCCGAGATTAATCCGCCAGAGGCCGCCGCTTGGCTGGCTCAGCTTCCCGCCGGAGGGGGCAAGGATAATTACGCCGCAGGGTTGGCCAAAAAGTGGCCACGAATGGAAATTGAATCTGCCAAGGCTTGGATCAAAGAGTTGCCTGAGGGCGGAACGAAGGATGGCGCGTTGGCCAACTTCATCAGTAACCTAGGAGCGTCCAATTTTGATGTCTCGTTGAGCCTAGCGCAGCAGATTCAGGAACAAGCCCAGCGCGACCGTTCCTACGAGCAAACCCTGCGTCTGCTGTTGCTAAGCGAACCCGCGGCAGGTTTAAAGGCGATCGATGCGGCTCCCATCAGCTCTGAACTGAAGGATCGCTTGCGGCGCGAGAATCTCGATAACTACTAACCGAGCACTGCCGCTCCCCTCAAAGGTGTAGTTGGAAATTGCGCTGCGTGTGCCAATGGTTGGTATGCAATTTCCTCATCTCTCCATACTCCTGTTCACTGCCGCTCTTGTCAGTCCTGCTACCTTGTTTGCGCAGCGCCCACAGCAGCGCTTGCCAGAAGGCACGGTGGCCAAGCGGGATATTCCTTATGTCACCAAGGGACACGACCGTCAGAAGTTGGATCTGTTTCTACCAAAGTCCGCCGATGGCGCCAAACCGCTGCCGCTCGTCATCTGGGTGCATGGCGGAGCATGGCGGGCGGGGAGTAAGGACAATTGCCCCGCTCTGCGCTTGTTGGAAAAAGGATATGCCGTCGCGAGTATTGGTTATCGGCTCACGGACACTGCCATTTACCCGGCTCAGTTGGAGGATTGTAAATCGGCGGTCCGCTGGTTGCGCAGTCATGCCAAGGAGCATGGACTCGACCCGCAGCGATTTGCGGCTTGGGGCAGTTCTGCAGGCGGGCATTTGGTGGCTCTGCTCGGCACGACAGGGGATGTAAAGGACTACGACAAAGGTGAGAACTTGGAGGTTGGCAGCGAGGTGCAGGCCGTGGTCGATTTCTTTGGCCCCATCGATTTCTGCCAAATGGAAGCGCAGGATTCGCCAGAGTTCGGGAAGATGGATCACGATGCCGCTAACTCGCCAGAGTCCCTGCTGGTGGGTGGTGCGATCCAAGACAATAAGGACAAGGTGGCCAAAGCCAGTCCGCTAACTTACATCACGAAAAACGATCCACCCGTGTTGATGGTGCATGGAGATCGGGATCCGCTCGTGCCGCATGGCCAAAGCGAACTCTTGGCCACCGCGCTTAAGAAAGCGGGAATTAACAATGAACTGAAAACCGTGAAAGGCGGTGGGCACGGCAATGGATTTCCACCAGAGGTTCAAGACTGGGTGGATAGCTTCTTGGCGGCCCAGCTCCAGAAAAAGCCATAGCAAGTGCTGGTGTTTCGCTCACTGGGAGTGACCAACATCACGGTCAGGCCCAGCATTGCGGAGAAAATGCGCAAAATTGGGGTTTTCCAGAGCGGCTGCTACGTCTCACTGGACTGTCAGGAGCAACAGGGCAAGATTCTCCGCAAGGATAGCTTGGCGATCATCCAAGAGGATGTGATCGTGGCAAAGGATGACCCTCTGAATTTGGAATTAGCGCCTTCGTAGAATGCGCCGGACTCGGTGCCACCCCAAAGGTCTCGGGCAGACGATCTGGCCGTGGCGCTGCAAATCACCAGGATGATTGAAAGCAGCACACTTGGCGCCAGTTTGGCACCGATTCCGTTGCCAGCCTAATCGGAGATCCGTCTTCATTGGCCGGGCGGAATGTCCGTCAATTCTTTACACTCTGTTACGGAAGTTTCATCGACGATTCACGGTCGGCGGGTGTAGATTCCCGCAATTATGATCACACTCAACGTCAACGGGCAGAGTTACCAGGTCGATGTGCCATCGGACACGCCACTTTTGTGGGTCCTGCGCGACATCTTATTTCTCACGGGCACGAAGTATGGTTGCGGCATTGCCGTGTGCTGGGCGTGCACGGTGATGGTCAATGGGGTCGCGGAGAAATCCTGCGATTACACCGTTGGGGCTGCAGCTGGGAAAGCGATCACGACCATCGAAGGGCTCTCGCCTGACGGATCGCATCCATTGCAGAAGGCGTGGATTGCCGAACAGGCACCGCAGTGCGGGTATTGTCAGTCCGGCATGATCATGCAGGCGGCGGCTTTGCTGCGGGAGAAACCGCACCCCTCGGATGGCGATATCAATGGCGCGATGAAGAACATTTGCGTCTGCGGAACTTATCAACGCGTGAAAGCTGCGATCAAACGCGCGGCGGCTGGTGGCTAACCATTTCCTGAATCCCCACATCATGAACGACACCATCATCAGCAAAGCCAGCACCATCGAGCGGCGGCAATTTCTCAAAGCCACGGGCGGTTTCCTGCTGGCGTTCACGCTGGAAGGCGGGACGAATCGCGCAATGGCACAGGCGGCCACGCCCGCAGGCGTCACGGCTTACATTCGCATTGGCGCAGACGAAACGATCACGGTGTTAGTCGGTGGTGGTGAAATGGGTCAAGGGATTTACACTGGTCTGTCGATGGCAGCAGCGGAGGAACTCATGGTGAAATGGGAGAAGGTGAAGGTGGAGCCGCTCACCGCAATTTCCTCGTGGCTCTCCGCTGGCAGCGGCGGCATTCGTTCACGCTTGCCCACGTTCCTCAAGGCGGGCGCGGCGGCTCGGGAAATGCTGATCAGTGCGGCGGCTCAGACTTGGGGCGTGGATCGCACGGTCTGTCAGGCGGTGGATGGAACCATCAAGAACACCGTCACCAATGAATTCCTAACTTACGGTGCGCTGGCCCCGCTGGCGGCTACCTTGCCGGTGCCAGCGACTCCTCCGCTCACGCCTGCGGCAAATTATCGCATCATCGGCACGGCGGCAGCCCGACCCGATTTACCTGCCAAGGTGAACGGCAGCGCCAAGTATGGCTTGGATGCCGTCGTGCCAGGCATGGCCTTTGCCATTATCAAACACGCTCCGACCATGGGCGGCACGTTGAAGTCCACGCCCTCCGTTCCGCGAGGGGCCAGCGCGGTGGTGCCGCTGGACAACGCCTACGCGCTTGTTTCCTGGCTGCCCGGAGCCAATACGTGGGCTCTCATGGAAGCCGCCAAACAAATTGGCAGCAGCATTTGGAATACGCCTGCTAACGCTTCGCTACTGGACTCCGCGGTGTTTCAAAATCAGGCCATGCAACTACTGGGACGCGGCACACCGTTCATTGCCGAGCAGAAGGGCGATGTGGATGCTGGCTTTGCCAGTGCCACTCGCGTCCTGGAAATGACTTACACGCTGCCTTACCTGCCGCATGCCTGCATGGAAGTTTTGAACTGCACGGTGCGCATGACGCCAGCCACGGGCACGCCCACGGCTTGTGAAATTTGGGCTCCGACGCAAGCTCCTAGCATGGTTCTGGCAACTGCCGCCACCGTCACTGGTCTTCCGAAGACGGCCATCACCATTTACCCAATGTTTATGGGCGGCGGCTTGGGGCGCAAGTTCGAGCAGGATTACATTACCCAAGCCATCCGCACCGCCATGGCCATCGGACGGCCAGTGAAGCTAACTTGGCCGCGTGCCGAAGACATGACGCGGGATCAATATCGCCCCATGGCGGTCACGCGAATCAAGGTGGGCTTGGATGCAGCAGGGAAAATTTCGGCATGGTCGAATCGACACGTTTCGCCATCCATTTCCGCACAGCGCAAAACCACTCCCTTAACTGCTTCGGATAACAACGCCACGGAAGGCGCGACCGCTCTGCCGTATAATTTACCGAACCGGCTAGTGGATTACGTGCAACATCCATCGCCCATTCCCGTGGGCTACTGGCGGTCCGTGGGGTATTCCATCAACTGCTTTGCGGTGGAGAGCGCCATCGATGAAATCGCGCTGGCAACAGGCGTGGATCCACTGACGCTGCGGCGGCAACTGCTGAGTGCCAGCACGGACCCTCTGGCTGCGCGCACGCTGGCAGTGGTGAATGCTGCGGCCGCCTTGGCTGGTTGGGAAACGACCGCCGTGCCCGCCGGAAGGGCCCGGGGCATCGCTGTGGGTCAGGCGTTCGGAACCATCGTGGCGGAGGTGGCGGAGATCTCTGCGCCTGTGGCGGGAAACTTTATTTTGCACAAGGTGGCCTGTGCCGTGGATTGTGGCATGGCCGTAAATCCCAACTCCGTGGAAGCGCAAATGCAGGGCGGGATCTTCCACGGGCTCAGCGCCTGCAAGTGGGGCGAATTGAAATGGACCGCTGGAAAATCCAGCGTGACTAACTTCAACAAGTATCGCATGACCCGCCTCAGCGAAGCCCCGGTCATCACGGTGCAGATCATCAACAGCGGAGCCGCCATGAGCGGCACGGGCGAGCCTGGAGTTCCTCCCATCGCGCCGGCCATTGCCAATGCTTATGCGAAACTAACCGGTCAGCGCTTGCGGAATTTACCCTTCTTCCCCGGTGCCACCATGGGTGGCTAACTAACGATCATGAAGACCATCCAAGCCATCGTCGAACTCGCCCAGACTGCGCCCGCAGGCTGCGTGCTGGCCATGGCCACGGTGGTGAACGTCCGCGGCTCAGCGTATCGACGGCCTGGGGCACGGATGCTCGTTTTACCAAATGGCAAAACCGCCGGGATGATCAGCGGTGGATGTTTGGAAAGCGATGTCAAGGAACGTGCGAGAGTCGTAATGACCACAAGCGAACCAATTCTCGTCACCTATGATTCCACGGCTCCAGAAGACATCATTTTCGGACTCGGACTCGGCTGCAATGGCATCGTGCAAGTGCTCATCGAACCACTCAACGCAGGTGAAACCACAGGACTTCTGGCATTTCTCGCAGCCTGCGTGGCGCGGCGGCAAATGGGTCGCGCGCTGACGATATTTGCATCAGATGATTTCCCACTCGGAACCAGACTAACACGCTGGCCGGATGGCAGTGTCATTGCCTCACAAAATGATACCGCCTTTACAAATCACGCGCTGGCCACATTCCAAGAACTGGGCGCGCGGCGGAATGTGATTCGGGAAATTGAGCTGCCAGACGGTCGCTGCGGCAAGGCGCTCATCGAAACGATTGCGCCACCGATTCCGCTCACGATTTTCGGTGCATTCGACGACGCGATCCCGGTCGCACAGTTGGCGAAATCGCTCGGCTGGCATGTCACGGTAATCGATGCCCGACCCGCCTATGCGACCACAGAGCGTTTTTCCATGGCGGATGCGGTGCATTGTCTGCGGCCAGAATCACTGCTCACGAGCGAGCATTTCGTGCTGCCACGCGAAGCGTTAGTCATGATCATGACCCACAGCGTGACGCATGATCGCGAACTGCTGCGAGTCATTATGCCGCGGTCCCCGAAATACATCGGCATCCTGGGCCCGAAACGCCGCACGGAGCGCGTGCTTGAGGAACTGGCGCAGGAGGGAATCAAATTTAGTGAAGAAGCGCTGTCCCGCCTGCACGGCCCGGCGGGCTTGGATTTGGGCGCGGAGCCGCCAGAAGAAATTGCGGTGTCCATCATCGCAGAGATGCAGGCCGTGATCGGACGTCGCGAAGGCGGGCCGTTACGGGAGCGCATGGAGCCAATTCACGAACCGGTGGACTCCACCCTAACCACGATATGAAACCCGGCATCGTCATCCTCGCAGCAGGTGAATCCTCCCGCATGGGCACGCCCAAGCAGTTGCTGTTGTATGCCGGGGAAACCTTGCTGCAGCGGACTATCAACGCAGCACAAGCGGTGGCGGAGAATGTGATTGTGGTGCTAGGCGCGAATGCTCAAGTTGTGGCGGGGGCTTGCAGCCCACAAGCCGAGAACCTTTCCTCCGCATCTAACGCCCAAAAACATGCTAAAGCGTCCCGGCTTGGGGGCTACAAGCCCCCGCCACATATTATTGAAAACCACAACTGGCGTGAAGGCATGGGAACCTCAGTGTCACTTGGTTTACAAACCTTGCTAAAATCACACCCAAACACGAAAGCCGTTATCTTTCTCCTGTGTGATCAACCGCTCCTAACCAGCGAAATCCTGCAACAAATCGTCACCAAGCAAGAAGCCACTGGCAGCCCCATCGTGGCCGCGGAATACAACGGAACCCTCGGAGTGCCTGCGTTGTTTGCGGCCAGTCTGTTTCCCGCACTCCTCAGCCTAGCTGGCGCAGAAGGTGCGCGCAAGGTCATCACGAAACACCGCTCCGAAGCTCTAGGCGTGCCATTTCAAGAAGGCGCGATGGACATCGATACCCCAGCCGATTACGCGCAGTTGGTCGAAATTTCACTTTCCCCGAACCTCATTCTAGCATGAAAACCACATTCATCCTTTCCCTGCTGATTGGCACCTTCGCCCAAGCTGCCACGCTCCCCGTCACCACCACGGCCGATACCGGAGTGGAGTCGCTGCGGGCGCAAATAGCCGCTGCCGTCAGTGGCGATACCATTGCCATTTTCGCCACCGGGACCATTGCCCTAACTACCGGAGAAATCGCCATTGTTGGTAAGAATCTCAGCCTTGTGGGACCGGGCGCTGGCAGCCTCACCATCACGACGAATGCCACCACCCGCGCACTCCGCATTGCGAATGCCCAGGTAAGCATAAGCGGACTAACGTTTAATAATTGCAAGGCGCTGGCAGGGGATGTGGATACAGGAGGAGCCGTCTGTGTGGATAATTTTACGGCTGGAGGCACTAGCAACGTCACGAGCATCGCTGATTGTGCCTTCACCAACAATCAATCCGGCTGGGGCGGAGCGCTGGATGTGTTCAACGGCGGATTAACGATGAGCGGATGCACCTTTGCCGGCAATACCTGCAATGGCATGGCGTTTGGAACGACAGGTGGCGGTGGGGCGCTGAGCATCGGACCATCCCGGGCTTCGTCGATCACTAACTGCACCTTTTCCGCCAACACCCAAAGCGGAATCGCGACCGGACAGCCTGGTGGCGGAGCAATTTACAATTACGGCGTGGGCACTGGCACTCCGCCTGTCGTGACCGTGGAGCATTGCACATTTGTCGCTAACGTGGACAGCGCAGGAGCCGCCGGAGCCATCAAAGGGAACTACAACGGAAGCTACAAGACGTCCGCCGCACTGAAAAACTGCCTGCTAGTAAACAACCAAGCGCCTGGAACCACACTGAAAAATTTCTCCGGCAGCGACACGGGCCCGCTCACCACGGCATATACTTCGCTGGGCGGAAATGTTACCGACGAGGCCGCCACCAGCACGCAGATCATGTCCACTGCCGTGCAGGATAAACCCAACACGGCCACCCTAGCCAGCAGCATCGCCCCCACGTTGGCGCTAAACGGCGGAGTCGTGAAAACCCACGCCATCACGCGGGGATCCCCAGCGCAGCGCAGCGCCCAAGCCAGCACCGTGACCACAGATCAACGGGGCGCGCCACGCCATGCGCAGGCGGATGCGGGCGCGTTCGAGCTAATCGAGCCGGAAATAGGACTAGCACTTGGAGTAGATGCCATGGCTGAAGCCGATGTTTTGGATTTCGCGAGCACACCATTTGATCACCCGATCACGAAAACCATCACCATCACGAACACTCAGACCAGTGCCTTCACGACCGGGACCTTAACACTGGGAAGTGCAGCGGCGGGCACCGGTTACACGTTGACTGGATTCCCCAGCGTGACGCTCGACAATGGCCAGTCTGCCACGTTCGATGTCACCCTCGCAGCAAACACTCCCGGCTTGTTTGCCACAACCTTGACGTTCTCCGGCAATGATCGCTTCAATAGCGCGCTGGCCACAGGCGGAACCAACCAGCATCGCATCAACCTCAGTGGGTTGGTTACGGACACCATCGATCACTGGCGGCAACAACAGTTCGGCCCCACTGCAGCGAACACTGGCAATGCCGCCGACGATGCCGCCCCCGCGGGCGATGGTATTTCCAATCTCCTGAAATATTCGTTGGGTCTCAATCCCACGCAGCCCTACGCTCCGGGCACCGGCACCGCCAGCAGCCTTGATCCCATGGGTTGCCTCAGCATGACCATCAACAAAAATCCCACTGCCACCGACGTCCAATTGCTAATCGAAGTAAGCAGTGATCTCGGTCAGGAAACCAGTTGGAGTGCCGCCGAAACCGTGACCGATCAAAACACCCCAACCGTTCTCAAAGCCCATGATTCCAAGACCGTGAACGATGCCCCCCGCAGGTTCATGCGCCTGCGGGCAGTGCGGCCGTGAGGGCGGGTAAATATTGCGCCCAGTAGCCACCCAAATGCTTCTGCGCCACTGGACGGTGATAGGGGATTACGACTTCCGCGAACGCCTTCAGAAAGCAGGCAATTGCTCGGCGTTCGCTGGAATCCAAAGCCGAATAGTGCCCCTCGACATAATATGGTCTTGTCTCCAGCGAGTTCCAAGAGAACCAAAATCCGCGCTCGCAACGAGGCTTACCGACGGCGGAGGCCCAATCCCAGCAGCGCGGTGGCGACGAGGATGCCTACCGAGCCCGGCTCCGGCACAGTCGTGAGGCTCAACCCCCAGGAGTTGATCTGGTGGGTGGCACCGGTGGAGACATCCGCTGCAAAGAGGCTCCACGTGCCATTGGCGGTGGCTCCGTTGAAGATGCTGAGTTGGGCCCCGCGGGGGTCAGTATCCAGCACGGACGCGGGATCCGTGACCCGGCCATCTGCGCCCCAGACGCCAGTGAGGGGGCTAGATAGAGCGGTGGTATTTGAACCTGTGGTGGTGAGACGGTAGCTGTGAAAATCCGCCACTGCCCCAGAGGAGAACGTGACATTCATCGACTGATTATCGTCATACCCAAAAGTGGTGCCCGCGCGGGCGCCAGCGCGATTGGTTAGCACCGAGATACTTGAGCCGTTCGTCAAGTAAATGTAGAGATCCCCGAGGTAGGCGGTGCCGCCGCTGGTGGCGCCGAGATTTAAACTTACGTCCAAGCTGACGACGTATTGCTCGGCTGGTGCGGTGATGTTCAAGCTACGAGCCAAGCCGGAGCTGCTGCCATCCGGAATGGCGCTCACGACGTTATCGGTGGCGGAAAAGACGGCCGCCATGGCGGACGGGGCCGTGGTGGCGGTGAGCAGCAGGGCTGGGAAAAGGAGTGTTCTCATGGTTTGCATTAAGTGGAATTTTGAATGTTCGGTTTATGGCTGAACCATGCGATAAAATCTGGTTGGCGGGAGGGGACCAGGATCAGTTTGCGTAATGACTCCCGATGCGGGACACACCAGCGCACTGCCGAGGTTGGTCCATGTCGTGAGATTCGAGGACGTCTGCCAGCGATAGGTGCGGCCAGGAATGCCCAACGCCACGACCTGGTTACCTGCTCCCTGCGGGGTGATGCCAATGATGTTTACGGTCTGCCCGATGCCATTGGATACCACCACGTTGACGGTGCCGGTTACGCTCTGGAAGCCATCTGTAATTGTGTAGGTGAAACTGTCGGCTCCGCTGAAGTTGGCTGCTGGTTTATACGTCATCCAACCGCCTGAAATACCTGCGGTGCCGCCACCGGCGGTGGTGGTCGCTTGCACACTAACAAGGGAGAGGGCTCGGCCTTCGCCTCCCGTAGCCAGCGCCAGCAAACTGGCGGTGGTGAATTTACCCGAAGCTCCCACGCCCATGCTGAGGCTGCCCGCGCCAGCAACGATGACTGGATCATCATCGGTGATGGTGCCGGTGGCGGAGATCGTAGCGGCGGCGGCCGTAAAGGTCACATTGCGTCCAGACGCTGTTAGGCTGGAAAGCGCCACTTGGAAAGTTTCGTTAGCTTCGGGATTATTGTCTCCGTTTACCGTGACGGTAAAGTTTCCGGTGGTAGTTGTGGCAGCCATTGAGCCGGCACCGTTGACAACGGCCACATAGTCGGAGTTGGCTGTCGTGGCGGTGCCGTCCTGGGTATTGCGCACGAAGCCCACTGCGGTATCCACTGGATTCGTCAGCGCCACATTGAACGTGATCGTAGCGGTGCCGGAATCACCTTCCAGGACGCTGCCACCAGTTATGGAGAACACTGCGGAGTCATCATTGGTGATGGTGCCCGTGCCCGCACCGCCAGTGATGGTGCCTCGGCTGGGGCTGCTGAGGGTGACGGTAAAGGTTTCGTCCAACTCCACGATGTTGTCCGGCGTGATGGTGATGGCGATGGGCTTGGTCGTTTCACCATCTGCAAAGGAAACGGTGCCGGATGCTGCCGTAAAGTCCGCCGCTCCAGCCGTGCCATTGGCGGTGGCGTAATTTACCGTATCAGCCCCGGAAGCAGTGCTGCGCGTGACGGTGAACGTGCGGGAACCAGTCTCACCTCCGCTGACACTATCAATCGCGAAGGTGGGGGCGACGGCGGCACCTGATCCGGTGAGGATGACGGAGTAAGGCGCGCGATTTGGATCATTGCTGGCGATGTGCATCCGCGCGGTGCGTGCGCCGGATGCGCCGGGGTTGAAGTTAATGGAGAACGCCGAGTTGCCAGCGGGGATGATAGTGGCGGAGGGCGCGGTGTTGACGGTGAAGTCGGCGGCGTTGGTGCCGGTGAAGGTGATCGTGCTGCCCGTGAGGTCACCGTTGCCGGTGTTCTCGATGTTGAAGCTTTTCACGAGCGGACTGCCGACGGCTTGCGAGCCGAGCGCGACGGTGGGCGCGGCGTCGAGCACGCCGCCGGTGTTGCTAGTGGCCGTGGTGTTGCCGTGCAAAACCACCATGCTCGACGAGCCCCAAGTGCCAGTCCCCTGGAAGCGGCCCGCCGGGGCG
>JANOAV010000039.1:0-6718 GCA_031411295.1 Verrucomicrobiales bacterium
GGGGCGCTCCTGCTACGCTGGAGCCATCTTCACGGCTTCATCACTCCAGGGGCCTTCCCCGGCGGAACCCACCGCCCGCACCCGGAAGCTGTATTCCTGGCCGGGAGTCAGTCCGGTTAACGCAAACTTCGTCGTGGTTAGGATCTTGGCTTGCGCCCAGGGGCCGGGGGTGGCTCCATGCGTGCGGCAATCCAGAATGTAGCTCTTGGCTCGTTTCACCGGGAACACCACAATCCGAGTCGGGAATACCGTGGTCCGAATCGGGAATGTCATAGTCCGAACCGGGAATGTCATAGTCCGAATCGGGAATGCCACAGTCCGAGAACGGACCATGGTATCCCTGGAACCATAACCCGTTGATCCTGCGGTAGAACCATCGATTTCCCCGGTTCTCCCCCAAGGTTCGACAGTCGGAAACCCCGCAGTCCAGCGGACTGCGACCACACTCCCGCCGCGAATGTGGCAGCAGTTGTCCCAACTGCTGCCTCCTGCCTCCTGCCTCCTGCCTCCTGCCTCTGTCCTCCCGCACTAAAAACTTCACCCAAACCTTGCCAATTTCCCCGCCCTCTCTAAACTACCCGCCTAACGGTGCCCATTTTGCATTTGAGCGCCCCACGTTTCCTCTCCGATTCTTCCTCTCAAGTGCCCGCCAAGACCAAATCCACTGCTAAAGACTCCACCGCCACCATCGGCTTTGAAGCCAAGCTTTGGCTTACTGCCGACAAGCTGCGCAATAACATGGACGCGGCGGAATATAAGCATGTGGTGCTTGGGCTGATCTTTCTGAAATACATCTCGGATACCTTCGAGGAACACCGCGCCAAGCTCCTTGCGGGCAAAGGCGACTACGCCGGGGCCGATGCCGAAGACCCGGATGAATACAAAGCCGAGAATGTCTTCTGGGTGCCCACGGAGGCCCGTTGGTCCCACCTCCAGGCCAGCGCCAAGCAGCCCACCATCGGCAAGACCGTGGACGATGCCATGATCGCCATCGAGCGGGACAACCCGCGCCTCAAAGGCGTCCTCCCCAAGGATTACGCCCGCCCTGGTCTCGATAAACAGCGCCTTGGCGAACTGATCGACGTCATTGCTACCATCGAACTCACCGCCGCTAGCGAGGGCGAGAAGACGCACCGTTCCGTGGATTTGCTGGGGCGGGTTTATGAATATTTCCTCACCCGTTTTGCCTCTGCGGAGGGCAAGAACGGTGGGCAATTCTACACCCCGTCCTGCGTGGTGCGTTGCCTTGTGGAAATGCTGGCTCCTTACAAAGGCCGCATCTACGATCCGGCTTGCGGTTCCGGCGGCATGTTCGTGCAGTCGGAAAAGTTTGTGGAATCCCATGGCGGTAAATTGGGTGACATCAGCATTTACGGTCAGGAAAGCAACGCCACCACGCGTCGGCTTGCAGTCATGAATCTGGCCATCCGTGGTATTGAGGCCGACTTTGGCAAGGAACAGGCGGATACCTTCCGCAATGTCCAGCATCCCGATCTCCGGGCGGATTATGTTTTGGCGAACCCGCCCTTTAACGACTCGGATTGGTTTCGGAAGGACGATGACGTGCGCTGGCAATTCGGAGTGCCTCCGAAGGGAAATGCCAACTTCGCCTGGGTGCAGCACTTCATCCACCACCTCGCGCCTACGGGCATGGCGGGGTTTGTGTTGGCGAATGGCAGCATGAGTTCCAATCAGTCGGGCGAAGGAGAGATCCGCAAAGCCTTGATTGAGGCGGACCTGGTGGATTGCATGGTGGCCCTGCCCGGCCAGCTCTTCTACAGCACCCAGATCCCCGTCTGCCTCTGGTTCCTGACGAAAAGCAAAAGTGCCGACCCCAAGCGCCACTTCCGTGACCGCCGGAAGGAAACCCTCTTCATCGACGCCCGGAAAATGGGCACCCTCATCGACCGTGTCCACCGCGAGCTGACCGATGCCGACTTGGAGAAAATCACCAGCACCTACCACGCCTGGCGCAGCGCCTCCTCAACCAAGAACAAAGAACCAGGAACCAAGAACCCCTCGGCCTATGCCGATGTGGCTGGCTTCTGCAAATCCGCCACCACCGCTGAGATCGCAGCCCACGGCCACGTCCTCACCCCCGGCCGCTACGTAGGTGCAGAGGAAGTGGAAGACGACGGAGAACCCTTCGAGGAAAAAATGCCGCGCCTCGTCGCTGAGCTGAACGCGCAATTTGCCGAATCTGCCAAGCTAGAAAAGGCCATCAAAGCTAATCTGAAAGGACTCGGCTATGCCCTCTAACGCACGACAAAAAGAAACCCCGGAGCCTATCAGCCGCAAGCGACTGAGGAAGGTTCTCCGGGGTGAACGCAGGAAACATATTCTTCAGTTACGGTCCGTCAAACCAAATTTGAACTTTTGAACGGAAATGGATCCTGCCACCTTCACAAAATTAAGACAATGTCTCTCAGATGAGCGTCTAGCCGTTTATGGCAATGACGCGCAAATTGTCCTGGCCAGGTATGCTTGGAATACGGCACTGAGTGAATCCCTTTACACCAGCCTGCAATTTTCCGAGATTACGCTGAGGAACCAAATCCACTCCGCCTTGAGTCAGCGGGCCAACACCCCTGCATGGTATGACACACTCCCCCTTTCCCACTGGCAAAGTCAACAAGTGCAGGAAGCGCAACTTTCACTGACTCAATCTCGGAAACCATTGACCCCAGGTAGGGTAGTTGCGGAATTAAGTTTTGGATTTTGGACAGGTTTTTTCAACCGTCATCATACCCACACGGGTCTTGCTGCCTGGATTCTCAAACGTTGCTTCCCTGCCGCCCCTAAGAATGAGCGTGTCATTCATAAAATGGATCAACGATGGAAACGAATCCGGGACCTGCGCAACCGAGTGTTCCACCACGAGCGCATTATCCATTGGGCAGATTTATCTACTCAACACAGCGCCATCCTCCAGCTCCTCTCATGGATGGAGCCAGCCGTGGAAGTTTATGCCAAGTCCATTGACCGTTTCCCTATGGTGCATTCGATGGGCACTGCCCCATGGCTCCCGGCATCATCAACTGAGACCAATAGACAAGACCCATCATGAGCACCAGTTTACAGAAGGAAAAGATGCCGCGCCTCGTCACCGAATTGCACGCCCAGTTCGCCGAATCCGCCAAGCTGGAAAAGGCCATCAACGCAAACCTGAGGGGGCTGGGTTATGGCGGGTGAATGGAAACGAGTCGCCGTCGCGGAGGTCTGCGAGTTGATCGTGGACTGCGTTAACAAAACGGCTCCAGTCGTTGAGGAGCTGACGCCCTACAAGATGCTCCGCACGACAAACATCAAGGGCGGGCGAATCAACCGGGAGGAGTATCGTCGGGTCGCCAAAGAAACGTTTGTGAAATGGACCCGTAGGGCGGATGTTCGGCATGGGGATGTGATTCTCACGCGGGAAGCCCCGCTGGGGGAAGTTGGCTATGTGGATTTTGAAGACACGGTTTTCCTTGGACAGCGCCTCATGCAGTATCGAGCGAACCAAGCGCTGCTGGAGCCAAGGTTCCTTCTGTATTCTTTCTTGTCGGAGGACCTTCAGAATCAGTTCGGTGCTCACGAAGGCAGCGGCTCGACAGTAAGCCACATCCGCGTGGGTGATTGTTCCAAGTTTCAGCTATCACTCCCACCCCTCGCCGAGCAAAAAGCCATCGCAGCGGTGCTTGGGGCGCTGGACGACAAGATCGAGTTGAACCGGCGGATGAACGCAACGCTGGAGGCGATGGCGCGGGCGCTGTTTCAGAGCTGGTTCGTGGATTTCGACCCCGTCCGCGCCAAACTCGACGGCCGCCCCCCCACCTCCCTCGACCCCGCCACCGCCGCCCTCTTCCCCAAGCACTTGGAAGACTCACCGCTCGGACACATTCCCAAAGGCTGGACGGCGCAACGCTTGCCCGACGCCATCGAAGTGAATCCGCGCCGCACGCTGAAGAGCGGAACCATCGCGCCCTACCTCGACATGAAGAACCTGCCAACGCAGGGCCATTCCGCCGAGGAAGTCATCGAACGCGAGTTCAGCTCCGGCACCAAGTTTCAAAACGGGGACACGCTCCTCGCCCGCATTACACCCTGTTTGGAGAACGGCAAGACAGGGTATGTCGATTTCCTCGAAGACGGCCAAGTCGGCTGGGGCTCCACCGAATACATCGTCCTCTCGCCGAAGCCACCGCTCCCGCCGCAGTTCGGCTACCTCCTCGCCCGCTCCGACGCCCTGCGCACCCACGCCATCCAAAACATGACCGGCACCAGCGGACGCCAGCGCGTCCCGTCCGAGTGCTTCAACACTTTCTGGCTTGCCGTCCCTCCACCCGACATCGCCCGCCGCTTCGACGAACTCACCGCGCCGCTGATGGCGAAAATCAAAGCCAACTCGACCGAATCCCGCACCCTCGCCACCCTGCGCGACACGCTGCTGCCGAAGCTGCTGAGCGGGGACTTGGAAATATCCAAAACGACAACTACCCTCATTGAAAAAGAAAGGCTCCAAACATGATCAAATCCATCGAAGTTAAAGCACTCCACGATAAGTGGGATCACAATATCGTTTTTCACGATGATATTTCCCTTCTGACCGGACGCAATGGTGTCGGGAAGACCGCCATCATAAAACTCGCGTGGTATCTGATCAGCGGCAATATTGAACGAACACTACGAGAAATAAATTTTCTCTCTGCAAAAGTTACAACTGACACATGTATTATTTCTATCGGATCGGAGAATATGGATCCGACTTCGAAAGTCCGAGTCGAAGCCGATTTTCTGGGGAAATCTCCAACAATGTCGGTCGAGATTCCACGGCAAGAATGGGCGGTGCGAGATGGCGAAATCGATGTAATCAATAGCCACGTTGCCCGTGCAACAGGGAGTTCCTTATTTTTCCCAACATTCCGGCGCATTGAAGGAGGGTTTGCCACATCAAATGATCTACTTCAACAGCGTGGGCGGATGCGCGGCGTCAACGAGTTATCCCATGCTCTGGAGTCTTACGTAGGCGCAATCTCTGTTTACAAACATAACTTCGTTGCGACTCTTTCGACACAAGATGTTCATGCGCTGTTGACAGAAAAATTTGCTGATGCTTCACGAAAGACCGACGAGATACACCGGCACCTCTACACAGAACTTAAAGCAAAGATTGGCACGTTCACCAAGGACCAAAGTGTCAAGAAGGCGACCGCAGGCGCATACAAGAAAACCTTGGATTCGCTGACCCGAATTCTTGAGAAGGCAGAAGCTGACCGAACCAAAACCTTAGAGCGTTTCGAGCAGCTAGGTGAGATTATCAAGAACATTTTTTCCCACAAAGGCATCCAGTTGACAAAGTCGATTACCTTTGGCGACCCATTGAATGCGGTGAGATCAGACCTGCTCTCCGCAGGTGAAAAACAGTTCCTGAGTTTTCTGTGCTATAACGCATTCCTCACTGATTCGGTTGTGATAATTGATGAGCCGGAGATAAGCCTTCACCCTGATTGGCAGCGGCGCCTGATACCGACTCTCAAGAGTCAGAATTCGCGAAATCAATTTATTCTCACTACCCATTCACCGTTCATCTACTCCAAGTTTCCTAAAGCCGAAATCTGCTTATCCAATGACAAAGGCGAGTGATGCACAGCTTAATGTCGATGAGTTGGTGGCAACTCTTCGGAACCCTTCGCTCCCGACCCTTCTCGTCGAGGGGCGTTCTGACATGGAGCTTTTCTACGCGTTGGAAGAGATGTGCTTCGAGAACTCAATTGATGTTTTACCAGTTGGTGGACGGGTTGCCCTGTTTGAAGTATTCAAGCGCCGCGCAGAGTTCCGCACCACACCTGTCGCATTCTTGGCTGACTCGGACATGTTTATTTTTGGGAACATTCCACCTGACCTTTCTGGAATCATCTTCACCGAAGGATACGCGATCGAGAACGACATACTATCCGGCGGCAGAGCGTTCCGTATGATCGCTGGCAAGCACAGGCCGAAATGGTCGAAAGTTATTGCCTCCTTGAGTCAATGGTTCGCCGCTACAGCTCATCGCTATCTGAATGGTGAGACGGTCGATTACTCCCAGCACCCTGGCCAGCTTGTCTGTTTCTCAGCGGGAACACTCACGCCCAAATCCCAAGCGGTGCTAATTGACCCAACGCCGTTATGTGAGCAGGCCAAACGTGTCTTGGCAGAGCCCACGAAATACCTGCGTGGACATACACTGTTGGATGCTCTCGGGCATTTTCTCGCTACCGCTAAACAGACGCCAAAATGTAGCAAGGACGTCCTGCTACGAATGGACCTCGTCTCGTGGGAGACAAACGGTTCACTCCAACGCATAGTCAGCAGCGTTCAGACGGCAATTCCACAACTCGCGAAATCAACTTCCTAAGTGAGCCTCAACGAATCCATCGTCGAAGATGCCGCGCTCGAATGGTTCGGGGAGCTGGGCTATGCGCTTGGGCACGGGGCCTCCTTCGCGATGCTACGGAAGGCCAAGCCTAATCTCGCGCCCGGCGAACCGGCGGCGGAGCGGGATTCGTTTTCTGAGGTGTCCCTGGTGGCCCGCTTGCGTAAGGCCATCCGGCGGCTGACGATGGCATTTCCCGAAGAGGCTTCCGCAACCGACAAGAAATCCATGTCAGTTCAAACCACATCGAAATGAGACTGAACCCATGACCGACCCAAATCAATTTCTCCTCTACACCGCACCCGATGGGGCGGTGAAAATTGA
>JANOAV010000040.1:0-92704 GCA_031411295.1 Verrucomicrobiales bacterium
CCCCCGAACCGGAACAGTCACGAAACAACATTTCCCCGCCGCCGCTGCCGGAGAGAATGGCTGCGGTGTCCTCTAAAAGCGACAATCTGAATGGCTGGAGGTTCATGGCATGAAGCAGGGGAATGCAACACGCGGACCGAAGATGAACGGGTCAGGAATTTTGTGCGTTCTAGTCAGTTTGGCTGCGGGCGTCAATGCTTTTTCCGTGGAGGACTAAAATTTGTAAAATTTGCTATCATGCCATGAAACCAAATTAAATGATCACCCAAGCCTGCACGGGGAATCTGATCTCCGCCAAAGGCAACGTGTGCTGTCGGAGCCTCCCGCGCAGCATTTTCAGGAGGGCATTTCAAGGTCTTGACAGGTTAGTGAATTCGCGCTAACTGGATAAGTATGCGTCCCCGCCTCCACCGAAAAGTGCTTTTGGTATCCCTTGCCTGCCTTTTGGTTGGTCTCGCGGTTTGGTGTTTTCGCGCGCCTCGTCCATCTGACCCCAAAGCCGCCGTAGCCACCAGCGAGTCCATCAGGGATCGGTTATCCTCAGCCTGGGAGCAACGCCTAAGTCAGCTCGGTTCGGAGGCTAGCCAAGCGGAAATAGCTGAGGCTGCCGCAGCGTTCAGCCTCGCCCACGCCGACGAGATCGCCCAGCAAGAGCAGCTTGCTGATGCGGAGCACAGCGCACCATATCTGGGACGAGTGGAGGCCATCTCAAATCGTGCCGCTGCCAAAGTCCGCAGTTACGACGAGGTCCGCCGTAAGTTGGGTAGCGGTGAATTGACTGAATTGCCACCTGATTTAGCCCCGCCTCCGTTGCCGGAACCTCTGGCCGAGCCTTCCGCCCGTTAAATTTAATCCGACCGAACACCACTCATTTATGAACCCACTTTTTTCCTGCTTGTTGCTTCTGGGCATGGCATCTGCCAACCCCATCTTGGCTCAAAATACCAGCCTTGATTTCGAAACCCGGCCTACCGCCCTGTATGATTGGCAGGTTGGAACCATGGCGAATGGATTTTCCGGGTGGTCGTTCACTGGAGGCGGAGCTGAGATTTCTACCGCCCAAAGCGTGTCTGGAGACCAGTCTTTGAAGTTTACTGCCACCGCTCCGGCCCCCCTGTCTCATCCCCTCAGCAACCCCGGGGGCTTGCGATTCCTCGACCTTAACTTGCGACTTCCGGTAGCCAAAACCATAACTCCTGGCACCACCCCAACTTGGCCTGTGGGGGAGGCGCAACTCGTCTTGGACTGCTTGCCCGCCATGGTTGCAAGATCTGGCAGTTCCCCTACGGCACAATTGTATCTCTATGGGGAGATTAGTGGTGTTGGGGCTTGGAATCCGGTCGGTCCCGCCTTGGAGTTGGATGATAGCGGATTAAATCTTAAGAAATGGCTTCGGCTTACCGTCCGCACGGATACCAGCAACCAAATTTGCGACCTCTGGATCGATACCCGTCTTACCTCGATTAATCAGCCCCTTGCGCCGAATTTGAGCGGCTCCTTCCTCATGCGCTGCAACGTGGGGCAGATTGCCTATGTGGACGATTTCGTTTCGGGTGACACGAATCCGCTCTACGTGGATTCAGACCGTGATGGGATGCCCGATCTGTATGAGTATGAAAACCTGCTGGATGCCTCCGTCAATGATCGGAACGATGACAAAGATAATGATTTACTGACAAATATCACGGAATATTGGTTGGGCACCAAAGCCAACGGCACTGACTCAGACGGAGATGGCCTGCCTGATGAGTGGGAACAGACGAATGGTTTAAATCCGCTTTCTGCCGCCGATAAGTTGCTCGATTTGGATTTGGACGGTTACACCAATTTTGAAGAATTCAACGCTGGGACCAATCCGACCGACCCTAACGCCAATGGTGGCTCGGTCGTCTATGTGAAGGCAGGCGTGACTGGTGCCCAGATGGGAACCTTTGCCGCGCCATTCACCACCGTGCAGGCGGCATTGGACGCAGTTCCTGCGGGTGGGCGGGTGGTTCTATTAGGCAGCGGAGGCAACATTACGGGCACTGGTAATCGTAATCTGGCTGTGTCCAAGCCCGTTACCATCGTGGGGCGCCAAGGAGCTAACTTGGTGAACCCGACCAGCTCTGGCGGGTATGCCTTATACACCACGTTCCCTCCTTCCTCGGGCCCCCTCACGGTTGAGGATTTGAATTTTAGCGGCTTCTTCAGTAGCAATGACGGTAGTGCGGTTTACTCAGACCAAGTTCCCGTGGTTTTGCGGCGGTGTCGTTTTCAGAACTGTTCTGCTTCTGACGATGGTGGGGCAGTGTTCGTCAACGGGGCTTCTTTGCTAGCTGAAGATTGTGTCTTTGAAAATTGCGTCTCCTATGACAAGGGTGGCGCAATTTACACGGAGTATGTCGCTTCAGTGTCACTGCTGCGCTGTCGCTTTTTGAATTGTCATACCCTTTACGGAGACGGCTGCGCGGTTTATTTTCGTCAATCGGGCGGGGTGATGGAGAACAGTCTAGTGTGGAATTGCAGCAACTACTACGGTGGCAAGGGCGCGGTTGTTTGTGCTGAAGGCACTACCGTGGCTTTTCGCTGGTGCACCCTGCTGGCCAACCGCGCTACTACGGCAGGACCAGGAGGCATTTACAACGGGAACCCCTCGGGCACCATCACGCTGGATTCCTGCATTCTCATGAATAATCTTTCGGGATACTACAAGAATCAACTGAATGGAACCGCTTGGACCGCCAATTATTGTTCGATTGATAGCTTGGTTTTGCCCGGCACTCAGAATACCACCTCGGTGAACTTCCTGCTGAATACCCCCATAGTGAACGGTGCCTATGCCAATTACTACGGGAATCAGACGGGGAGCGCTCCGATAACGGATATTGACGGCTCCCTGCGGGACAATCATCCAGAGCGCGGTTGCTATGAATTCAACGATCCTGATTTGGACGGCATGCCTTCGGCCTGGGAACTCAAGTATGGGTTAAATCCAGCCAGCCGTGCCGATGCGGACATGGATTTGGATCAGGACGGTTACACCAACCTGGACGAATTTTTACGGAACTCCGATCCTTCCGTAGCAGCCTATGCTGACACCCAGAGCGCTATCTTCGTGAACCCGGTTACTGGTTTGGATACCAATACTGGCAATTTTGGCGCATCCGTGAAGAGCATTAGCAAGGCTATTTCTTTGCTGTCAGCCTCCCGCACCAAGGTTTGCCTGGCGAATGGCATCTATGTAAGCAGCCTCAATCGAAATATTAGCTTGGCAGCGGGCGTTTCCACCAGCCCGGTGCTGATCAAATCACTCAACGGGGCTGACGCCGTTACGATTGATCTTGAAGGCCAGGGACGCCTGCTAACGACAGCAAACCCCACTACCCTACAAAATCTGACGATTCGTAATGGATTCATCACTGGTTCCGGCGGGGCGGTCTTGTTTAGTGCGAGTGGAGGCGCTTATGGCCATTCCATCGTGTCCTGTCGTTTCGTTGCGTGTAAGGCCACGCAAGGTGGCGCGGTCTATGCTACGGCAGGATGCAGTTTTACCTTGTGCCAATTCACTGGGTGCGAGGCCACTCAAAATGGGGGAGCCTTGGCAGGTATGGGGAAGTTCTTCCTGAACGCCAACACCTTTTCCTACAATGCCGCAACCCTTCAAGGTGGTGCGTGCTACTTGGAAGCGGGGACTGCCGATTTGCAAGTTAGACAATCAGTTTTTTACCGCAACAATGCCAGTGAGGGGGGTGCCCTATCCTTGGTCAACAGCACGGTCATCGAAGGGGCCTCCTCCGTTTACAACACGGTTGATACTTGTAATTTCAAGGAAAACGTCGCCCGGACTCCCACCACTAATGCCGCGAGCCACGGCGGTGCGGTCCTGATTACAAATTCCATGACAGGCTTCCATGCGTGCTTGTTCCGCAATAATAGTGTGGGTGCCAATGGCACAGGCGGAGCCAGTGGAGGGGCCATTTATTTCGTTTCAGGCAATCCGAAAATCTTTGGCTCCACGTTTGTTGCCAACGAAGCGGCCAAAGAAGGCGGGGCGCTCCGTATCAACGCAGGCGAGCCCAACATCGTAAACTGTGCCTTGTCTGAAAATCTTGCAGGCACCGCTGGTGGGGCTGTCTCGGTGAAAGCTGCGACCGCGCCAAGTCCTGCTCCTGTGACTACTATCGCCTACAGCACCTTGGTTTATAACCGCTCTCCGCTTGGAGCAAGTCTCTATTACGAATCGGATACCAATTTTAACAACAATCTCAGTTGGTTTAATGTGCATGACTCCGGCGCGGCAAGCCTTCAAACCAAAAGCACTGCTCCCGCCACTCTCACGGCTCTGGGGAATAACCTGTCCTCCGTGCGGGCTGGAAACGTAAGCCTCAAGCCCGTTCTAGCCTTTGATAATTATCACCTCGCTGGGCCACTTCCGCCTTCGTCGCCAAGTATCCTAGCAACAGCTAGCCCCGACTACTGGACGTTACTTGCCGAGCCCACATCCGGCGGAGCGTATTTTTATAATGACATCGATGCCGAATCTCGGGGTATCGGTAGTCCTGCCGCCATGGAATCCGGCTGTGACGAATGGTTGGACACCGATGCAGACGGCCTGCCAGACTGGTTTGAAAATTACATCATCCGCTACAGTGGCAAGGATAGCCTCAGCACCATGGCGTCCATTACCCCAAGCCTCAAACTCTGGAATAGCCAGTGGACGCTCCTGCAAGTCTTCCAATATGGTGGAAATCCCTTGGTGCCAGATAATGCACAGATTGACACAGATCGGGATGGGTTGACGGACCCAGTGGAAAATAGCCTTGGCACAAATCGTTTTGAACGTGACTCCGATGATGACTTTTTTGATGATTTATTCGAGGTCACGTTCTTTGCCACCACGAATATTTCTGATGGAACTCATCCATTCAACGCTACCACAGCATACATCAAAAAACCCGACGGGACTTACAAAGACGCAGATGGTGACAATGTGAGTGATATGGACGAATACCTCCATAATACAGACCCAAGTAAAAAGGACACGGATGGGGATACCATCAACGATGACATAGAAATCGGCCAGGGTTCAGATCCTAATGATCCCAATGACAAAGATCCAAGACCGGAAGAGGATATTTGGAAGCTCAAATTGGGTATTGGGGATGGGGATGGTAGCAAATCGGAGGAATGGGACATGGCCATTGTTAGACTGAAGGACGACGGAACGCGGGGGCATGTTGTGCTCCGCTATCAATCTGGGGCAAGAGGCGTTTACAAAGAAACTACAGAACCTGAAAAAATCCCCGGAGGCTTTTGTTACCAGGCGGAAATTTACCATCGCGGATCTGACAGAGAAATACCCGATGCTGATTACAAATGGATTGTCGAGAAAAATGACGACGAGCAAAAGTTCGCGGTCTTGGACAACAATAAAGGTGTCGATAGCCGGTCAGGTAGGGAAGGCGTGCTAGGAGATCATTACCTCACTGGGAAAAACGGATGGACCGTGAAAGAGGTTACTGGAGAGGCGAAAAAACCCGCTTGGCCAGTTTATATCATACCATCAGAAATCGTGCCTGATGATAATCAGGCCGGACGCACGGGTGACATTGTTCCGAGTAACAAGGCCGATACAACGACGACGCCAGCCAAGCGGGGAGATAGCCACTATGTAACTCCGAAAAAATCTATCGCTGCAGTCGCCCCGTTCACAGGCATCGAATGGAACAACATCGCAGATTCCCATGTTAAATTTAAGGCCAAAGGGCTCAACAAGGTCGTGATGGACAAATGTGGGGTAACTTGGGATGGGGGCGAGGAAGATGGGGATGCTCGTGAAAAACATAAGGTCACAAGAGCCACTGCGGACCATATCGAGTTAAAGCTACAAGCCGTCACCAAATACGGCTCGGCAGCGGAGGAAATCGCTAAGATGAACGTCTGGGTTGTTTGGGCGGATTTTAAGCCAACTACAGGAATCCTGCTTAATAAAATCATCGACGAGCCAGCGAATTACAGCATTGGAACGACGAACTTACCGATAGCAATAAAAGGTAAGCGGCTTACGTGTGTATTCAACGCCTATCTGACTCCGAGCCCACAAGCCATTCTTGATGAGGCCACAGATATTCCTGATCTCTTGGGACCGAATGTTACTCCTGATTTACCCGGGGCACACTATCTCGATCCCTCCAAATTACTAAAAAATGGGGTGGAAAAGCGTTGGGATTTAACGCAAAGACACAAGGTCGTAATAACATCCAGTCTGCCGGATAAAGCGGGCCAAATCGACCACCCTTGGCCGTCAGAATTAATTACTGGGGATGATGATTTTAAAGTTTTCGTGAATACATCTCCATACGGTAATATAGACATGCGATACCAAGATTCTCCGTCAATCTACTTGGGCCCGCACCAGGGAGGTATTGGGGATACTCATGTGCGACATTTGCAGTTTCAGGACTTCGCGCGGCTTCAGCTTGGGAAGGCAGGCGAAGGAAAGTGGTTTGTGATTTCAGACCCATACTTGTGGGAAGTAAAATTCGGCCTGAAAAAGCGCGCAATGGTTGTTTCCGATGTGGAATCGACTTCCCGCAGCCTGCTCAAAGGGCCCATCGTGGATGCTACACCAATAACAGAAGCAATACTTCCAAATTCGACTCAAATCGGGCAACCACCCTATGGATTCGATGAAAATGGGGATGGGGACAAGGATGATGCCATTGGTATTTGGGATATCGATACATCGACCTCGAACGCAGGGGCAAGCAATTCGGCTCCTTAAAAATACCCGAAATGAAATCATTACTTATAGCCTTTCTGGTCCTAATGTTCAACGCGCTGGGTGCGCGAGTCGAGCCCATAAATGACGGGACGAGATTGGGGCAGTCCAAAAACCTCCTGACGGAGCGCCTAAGTCAGAAGAAATACGCCGCCGACGCAGCCGTGTTGGAAGCTTTGGAATACTTTTCCTCGAGCAAGGAACATGTGAATTCAACGCTTTGGATGAGTTGCGCTCTGTTTTACAACCCGGCTTGGCTCCATCTCGACCCTAACCGCAGCAGCGCAGAATCGAACAGGGATGAACTTTGGAGCAAATATCCATTTTTCCGAAATGCCGAAGGGGATAACAGCCGTGGATTCGGAGCAGAGTATTCAGATAGAGCCGTGTTGATGGCCCAAGTGTTCAACGAGTCCACAGACCCGTTTGTAAAGGTGCAATTTGCGTCGTTTTTTTTTATATGGTTTAGTCGGGATGACGTGCCATTGAATCGCAAGCTTTCTGAAAGCGTGAAGTCCGGTCTTTTTACGCAGGAGGCACTTGATGACTTCCTAGCAACTTCCGCCCTGGTAAGGAATCACGCCATTTTCCTCGACCCACACCACTATGGAGAGTTGGGACCTCTCTTCCTTGAACAGATCTCCGAAAGTCCGATTCAGATCCCCTGGTTACGGAAATATCTCCAGGATCATCCATTGCCAGCATCCATCATTGGGACTCCCAAAGCATTGCCTCCAGCATCAGCACCAAGTGCAGCCGAAGCGCCTCCCGCTAAGGGGTGGTCAACTGCAAGCCTGCGCTGGCTGGGGTTAGCCATCGCCCTCCTTGTGGGAACGCTTCTATGGCTCCGTCGTGTCAAGCGGGAGCAGCGGGACCACGCAGATTCCGATTCGCATCCGCCATGAAAGGGACTAAAGGACAATATGCCATGCTCATAAATCTGGTTTTGCGCCTCTCACACTAATCTCCGCGTTCTGACTTGCGCGGCTCCGGCATCTGTGTCTTCATCCCCTTGTTCCTCCGACCTATGCTTTCCTCCATTACCATCAAAAATCTCGCGCTCGTTGATTCCCTGACCTGGAATTTAGGCTCTGGCTTGGTCTGTGTTACGGGGGAAACGGGCGCTGGTAAGTCCATCATTGTGGGGGCCTTGAAGCTCGTTTTGGGGGAGCGCGCAGACCGTGATTTAATTCGCACCGGAACCGATTCCTGTAGTGTGGAGGCGGTATTTCGCTTGGAGAAGCCGCAGGAGGTGAATGCCGCGCTGGAAGAAGCTGGCTTGGAGCCATGCGAGGGCGAGGAACTCATCATCAAGCGGATCATTACCGCAGGGGGGCAGAACAAACAATTCGTCAACTGCTCGCCTGCCACCCTGAATGTCCTCAAGAGCTTGGGGCAATTTCTCGTGGACCTGCATGGGCCGCATGATCATCAATCGCTGCTCTCACGGGAACGCCAGTTGCACATGCTGGATGCTGCCGCCGATGCGGACGCGGACTTGGTGGGATATCGCAAACTTTACGCCGCTTGGAAGCAGCTCGGAGCCGAACTGGACGACCTTACCAATGCAGAGAAAGCCTCGGAGCAGGAGTTGGAATTACTCCGCTTCCAAGTCCAGGAAATCGCCAGCGCCAATCTGAAACCGGAAGAGGAAGAGGCGGTGCTGGCCCGCTACAAGATGGCCAGCAACTCCACCAAGCTGGCCGAACTCACGGCGCAAATCCTTGGTGAGCTAAGCGATGCCGATGACGCCCTGATGAATCGCCTCAGCGATATCCGCCGCCACATTCGCGATCTGGAAAAGACGGACCGGAACACCGCGGAACTCACGGCAGGCTTCGAAACCGCGGTGGTGGAGTTGGAGGAAATGGAACGGGCGCTGCGCAACTACCAGGAAGATTTGGAATTCAATCCCCAGGAAATTGCCGATCTGGATGACCGCATTAATCTCTTTGAAACGCTGAAGCGCAAATACGGCGGGAGCATCCAACGCGTGCTGGATCATCACGATTCGATTGCCGCCAAGCTGACGAAAATTGAGAGTCGCAGCGAGGAACTGGATCGACTCCAGTCCGAACTAGCCAAGAGCAAGGAGCAACTGGATGCCGCCGCGCTGAAAGTCAGCCAAGCCCGCCGCAAAGCCGCCCCGCGTCTGGCTAAGGAAGTATCGAAGAACCTCGTGGACCTGGGTTTCAAACAGAGCAAATTTAACGTGGAACTAACCGCCCTCGCCACCCCGGGACCGCATGGGTATGAGGAGGGGGACTTCATGATTGCCCCCAATCCGGGCGAGCCCGCCAAGCCACTGCGGAACGTAGCCAGCAGCGGTGAAATGAGTCGGGTCATGCTCGCCATCAAAAGTGCGCTGGCCCAGGAGGATGCCATTCCCTTGCTGGTCTTCGATGAAATCGATGCGAACGTGGGCGGGGAAATTGCGGCGGCGGTGGGTCGCAAAATGCAGTCGTTAGGGAAAACGCACCAGATCATCAGCATCACCCATTTGCCGCAAGTGGCGGCCTTGGGGGATTGCCATTACGTGGTGAGCAAGGAAGTGGAAAAAGACCGCACCTTCAGTCGGCTCACGGTCGTGGAAGGCGAAGCCCGGGTGGATGAAATCGCGCGGATGCTCGGAGGAAAATCAGCCAGCGCCCGGTCGCACGCGCAGAGTTTGCTGGCAGAGGCGTGAAGCTTTATGGAACCAACCCCGCCATCCGGAGAATGTAGTCCAGGGCTTCAGCCCGGACAGCCTTCGTCGTCGGATAGGTTACGGTCTAAAGTCCATAACTACATTCTGCGGGCAGCCACCCTTGATGACTGTCCACAGATCATGGAGATCTATAATCACTACGTGAGGACCAGCACCTGCACTTATCAGGAGGAGGACGACACCCTGCCAGAGCGCCAGGCTTGGTTCCAGCGGCATGGCAGCGCCCACCCGATCTTCGTGCTTGAAGCGGACGACCGACTTGCCGCCTGGGCGTCTCTCAGCCCGTTTCACCCCCGCTCAGCGTATCGGTTCACGGTGGAAGACTCCATTTATGTCCATCCGGAGAGCCTGGGACAGGGGCTGGGGCAACGCATGTTAGAGCATCTGATCGCCACCGCCAGACAACTGGGGCATCAGCAACTGGTGGGGCTCATTTCCAGCGACCAAGCTGCCAGTGTGCGGCTGCATGAAACGTTCGGTTTCCAGCGGGTCGGGCATCTGCCAGAAGTGGGCGTGAAGTTTGGGCGGAAACTGAGTTTGCAGCTTTGGCAGTTGGGGTTGTGATTACGGAGCTTTGCGCCCTTTGATGGCCAGCCACAGCCAACCCACCATCATGAGCACCCCGCCGATGGGCGTGATGGCTCCCAGCCACTTCACTCCAGTCAATGCCAGCACGTAGAGCGTTCCGGAAAAGATCACCACCCCGCCGAGCAGGCACCACCAGGCGACCCGATTCCTTCCGGCCAGGAAATAAAGTGCCACGGCATGCAGCCCGTGGTATTGGGCTGCGGTCTTCCAGACTTCCAGACCGGTTGGAGTGGCCTCGAGTTGGGCTTTCAACAGGTGTGCCCCCATGGCCCCCAGAGCAATGGACAAAAAGACGAGCACGGCCGCAAGGCGTTCCTGTGGTGCGGCATGGGAAGATGGATTTGCATTCATATCCGCAGCGTCGTTAATCTGGCGCATCTGTCAATTTATCCTTCTCACTTCTCCAATTCCGCCAAGCGAGCCTCCAGCGCCTTGATGCGGTCTTGCAAGCCGGGCACGCGATTGATACTGGCTAGGCGACGTTTCTCATCGGCTGCGGGTTGCGCCGGGAATCCCAGATAGGTCACGCGGCCTGGTGGTAAATCTTTGGTCACGCCGCTGCGGCCACCGAGCGTGCAGCCGGAACCGACCGTCACATGCCCGGCAATGCCGCTCTGCGCGGCAATGACGACGTAATCACCGATCGTGGCGCTGCCGGCAATGGCCACTCCTGCCACGATGATGCAATGACGGCCAATGGTGACGTTGTGGCCGATCTGCACCAGGTTATCGATCTTGGTGCCGGTGCCAATCCACGTGCGGCCAAATCTGGCGCGATCCACCATGGTGCCAGCCCCGATTTCAATATCGTCTTCCAGTTGCACGATGCCCACCTGCGCAATCTTCCGGTGCCGACCGTCCTCGAACTCATAGCCAAAGCCATCCCCGCCGATCACGACCCCGGAATGGAGCACCACCCGCTCCCCGATCAAGCTACCATGCTGCACGGTAACATTGGCATGGAGCACGGAATCCGCGCCAATCTTCGATCCCCGCCCCACGAAGCATCCTGCTCCCACATGCACACCGTCCGCCAATTCCACTTCACTATCGATTACCGCATTGGCATCAATTTGCACTTTGCTGGGATCGAAGATCACGCCCTGAGCCACGACGGCCGACGGATGAATCCCGGGCGTGAAGGGATAGACGGAAGGATAAAATTTGGCCACCAACAACTCGAATGCCTGCGATGGAGCCGCTACGTGGATGCCTGCGACTCCCGCCGGAAGCCCCGTGAATCCTATCGGGACCAACACCGCCGTGGCCTGGGAGAGCGACAACTGACGCGAGTAACGGGGATCATAGAAGAAGCTGACATCCCCACTGCGGGCCTCCGCCAGCGAGGCCAGGCCAGTGACGGCGGAGTCCTGCGCGTCAGCGCTGAGCGTTCCCGCAACTGCGAGGGCGATTTCTTTCAGGGAGGTTTTCATAAGCGGATCAGCGACGGGAAGACAGGGAGGCAACAAGGCATGTCCCATCTAACAGACCCAATTGAAAAGAGTTGACAGGATAGGGAAAATTCCCCGGTCCGTCATGTCTTTTCTCAATAAATTAAGCGTTCGCTCAGAACAGCACCGCGCGACTGTGCTCGCGCCCTACTTCCGGAAATGCAGCAAGCGACGACGCTCGCGGAAGCCGAGTAATCCAAGCAGGCCCAGGGTGCCTGCGATGGCAGTGGGTTCTGGGACGGGGACGAGTTCGGTTCCGTTGACGATGGTGGCACCTCCTACTGGGTCGTATGGCGTCAGGCCTTTATCAGAATAGAAATTGACGTTGGCTAGGTTGATGTTGGCGATGTTGGTGCTGAAGATCAGTTTGTCCGTGCCCGGTGTCCAAGGAGCACCGGTGTAGTTCCAGACATTCAGGATGCCGCTCCAAGTGCTGACGTCGCTAAATGTCAGGACCGAGCCGGAGCCGTTGACTCCCATGTCGAAGGTGACTCCACTGTTGAGTGTGAGGAGCCCCGTGCTGTCGCTGAATCCGCCTGTGGCCAGGGTGGTGCCGCTGCTGAGGTTCAGTGCGGATGTCGCAGGTAGGGCGTTGTCCACTCCCAGCAGCAGGGTGCCGCCGGTTACGCTGGTGGTGCCAGTGTAGGTGCTGGCGGCGGTTAGTTGCAGGGTGCCGTTGCCGGTCTTGGTAAATCCACCGGCTGCGCTGGCGAAATCCGCCGACTGATTTCTCAGCGGAGCGGAAATGATGAGGTCCGGCAGGGCATCGCCTGTGGCATCGGCCACACTGATGGTGGTGTTAGAGCCCAGATGATTTCCTTTGCCGTTGGTGGTGCTGATGGTGGAAACAGTGGTTCCGCCAGCGGTTATGCCGCCTCGGAATTGGTAACCTTCATAAGTGGTGGGACCGTCCGTGGATGCTTGGGTGAGGACGCCTCCGTTGAGGGTTACGTCTCCTACAGCATTGTAGCGCGTGCTGGAAACGATGCCTCCAGCGTTTACCACAACGGCAGGTAAGTTTGCGTTACCCACTCCGCTGCCGAAAATGTTATTTGTTAGCAGGTTCAGCGTGCCTGTGTTGTTCACGGTGATGGTCTTGCCAGCGACGTTCGCTGCCCCCAGCGTGCCGTTAGCTCCGTTGGCTGCTCCCACGCCGGTGGCGCTAAGGGTGCCTGCGTTGACGGTAACGTTTCCGGTAAAGTTGCTGGCTGGTGCAATCAGGCTCACGGTGGCGGCTCCGTCCTTCACGAAGTTAATTTTCCCACTAATCGTGCCGTTGAAATTGGCGTTGATCGTGGGGGCGGTGGCTTGATTGACCGTGAAGGTGGAAGTGGTGGTGGCATTGCTGTTGGAAATACCCTTGGTTAGCAAGTTCCCGGTTGGTGCCTGCCATTCGAGACCACCTACGGTTTGGTTGAAGCCGTTCAGATCAACCGTGGTGGCCTGATCCCCCGTCTGGCCGACAACGAGTCGGGCACTGGTGTTGAGGGCATCGTCGATGCCCAGCCTCATGGTGCCAAAGAGCGCATTGGTGGATTTCCAGACATTGCCAGTTGTGTTAAATACTGCCGTTGCCCCGTCCGTGATTGCAACCGAACTACCAGCGGATGGCAGGTTCACCGTGCTATTCAGCGTGTGCAGACCGGTGCCACGGAAGAAGAGAACGTTGGAATAAAATAAGGGGAGAGCCGTAGCTTCGACAAATGATCCTGGCGTGGTCTCCGTGATGGTATTGTTATAAGTGAAGCTCCCGGGGGTGTTGACGGTGAATTGAATCGTGGATGTTCCGGCCAGGCTGATTGGACCATTAATTACGTTTGTGCTTCCGGCATTGGCAATAACTTGGCTGCGGATGCTCACCGTGGAGGAAAGTTGATTACTGCCCATGTTCAGTGTCAGTCCGGCAGGCAGGATGCGGCCAGTGTTTAGGTCCAGGGTGTTGGCGTTGCCGCTGGTGGTGGCACCCACTGGGTAGTTGACGGTAATGCTGCCACCGGCGGGCACTGCGGCTTGGGATCCCAAGCGCAGGATGGTTAGGCCAGTGCCCGTGGAGTCAACGGAAATTTTCCCAGTATAGCCAGAGTTATCGCCCGTCAGAAGGAATGTTCCGCCGCCTGCAGCTTGGCTGTGGAAGGAGAGCGAATCTGTCCCGCTTCCGGTAAGGTTTCCTGGCATGGTAGTCGTAGCTGCGGCGGCATTGTTATAGGAAAGGGATCCGCCGCCAGTGCCCACTGCGATGCTCCGGTTCACACCCAAGTCCATCGCGGCTGCCGTAGTATAACTGAGCCGACCGCCTCCGGAAATGGCGATGCTGTTGCCACTGACGCCGCTGCCAAGGCTGGTGGAGCCATTGATTACGACCGTTCCCCCGCCGATGCTAGTGAGTCCATTGTAAAGGTTCGGTCCCGCAAGGGTCAGGCTGCCTCCGCCCGTCTTAGTGATGCCGGTCCCGCCTGTGATCTGATTTCCCGCCGTGGAGGTAAAGGTGTAGGCCGTCGTCGCTGCATTCACCGTGATCGAGGCCGGTGCCAGCAAGCCCGTCAGCGCGATGCTGGCGTTGGCTGCGCCTTCAGGGAAAGTGACATTATCCAAGGTGTAGAACTTTTCCGGTGCAGAAGTGGTATCGTTCCAGTTAATCGCGCTGTTGATGTTCCATGCGGTGCTGGCGGCTCCGGTCCAAGTCAGATCCTTCCGCCCTGTGATATCCAAGGTGATCGCGGCCCCAGTGTCTGCGACCGTGGGGGTGACGCGATAGTTAGTCGAGTTGGCCGCAGCAAATGAACCCGCACCGGATTTGCTCGTGTAGTTTATAACGGTGTAAGGACCAGCGGCGGACGGGACAGCCGTGAGGTCAATTAGATTCGGTCCGTTCACCATCAGCGAACCGGTCGTCATGGCTCCGGCCGTATTCGGGTCGAAGAAGATGGTGCCGCCCGTGGTGGTGCCGAAAGTAAGCGTATTCACTAGCACGGGTTCGCCACCCACGGCGGCTCCGTCGGCAACCGCCAGATTTCCTGCGCCCAAATTATTCGGGACGTTGAGTCGGCCAGCGGAGATGGTCACATTTCCCGTATAGCTGGAGGCACTGCCTAGTAGCGTGGTGGTGCCTGCCCCCTGCTTCACCAGGGGAGTCGTTCCGGAAATGTTGGCATTTACTATCTGAGTGCCGGTCGTGGTTAGGTTGATATTTCCTCCGCCAATCAAATTCAGCGTGCCCGTGCCTGTGATATCGCGATTGAGAGTGAAGGCGTTGGTCGCTCCATTGGTATCAAGATTCGTGGTCGTGCTGGCCACGGTGGCGATGTTTGCATCCAAGGGGATGTTCAAGTTAGCGCCCGTGTTGCCGGCCGGGCCACCCGTGCCGGAGTTGTCCACCCGGACGGTGCCACCGCCGAAGCTCACCGCAGCGCTGGCGTTCCGTTGGATTAGGCCCCAGGTGCTCCGCAGATTGAGGATACTGCCCGCTCCACTCAGGTTATAGCGATCAATCCCATCCACCATGTTCGCGCCCGCCACAGTATCTCCCCGATTGTCCAGCACGATCCAGTTCGTTGTGATGGTGCCGCCGGTGTGATTCAGGATGCCCTGGCCATCATTTCCGATGTAAATGCCGCCGCCGACTATCGCAGTCGCAGCAGCGCCAGCGTTGATGTTATTATCCCCCGTTGCATTGGCACCGCCTGCGCCCGAGGTAGAGGGCGTCAGCGTGGGCGAGGCCCCCGTCATTGTCAGAGTGCCTCCATTCATGCTATAGGTGGTGGTCTCGGTGCCGAAGTGACCCACGCGAAGCTGGGAAACAATGTTGACAATGGATCCCGCCGCTTGATTCACGGTGCCGCCGCCACTCGCTACATTTCCCAGCGAGAAATAGTCTGCATTCACCGTCGAGCCGTTATTGAAGTTCACAATCGCACCGTTGGAGGCCGCATTGTTGAAAGCCAAATTTAGCGTCCCAAAAGTCGCGTTGGCGCCCGAATTGAAATTCAACACCGAGCCTGGCTGCGATCCTGCACCTGCCTGAACAGTTCCTGCCGTGAGGGTGCCGGAAATATTGCCGATGGAATTCGCTCGATTGGTCCCTACTCGAAATTGTCCACCCGTGGTCGTGGTGGAGCCACCAAGATTGATAGAGAATCCGCCATCACTAAAGCCCGCGCCTTGGCTGTCTGCATCTACAAACGAGCGGACATAATTTGCTGCCGTGGCACCAATCGTGGTTATCGGAGCGCCCAGCGTATAACCATCCGTGCGGTCGAAGCGCACCACGGCATTTTTGAAGCCGTCAGGATTCAGATTCACTGGAATGGCTCCGATGGTGCCACTGCTGGTGTTGTTGCCCACATTCAAGGCGATCGATGTCGCACCGCTAGTAGCAGTTCCATCATTAACGGTAATGCTGGCGAGATTACTAACGGTGCCAGTGATCGCCAGCGTTTCCCCACTGGCATTATTGATGCTGCCGCCGACCGTCAATATCTGAGCGCCCGAGCCAGTAATGGAATTCGTGGAAATGGCGGTGCCGCCCAGCGCACCAATCTTCGCATTGGCTGCCAGCGTGATCACGCCCGTAAATGTCGTCGTGTTGTTGGCGCGCATCGCTCCCAGCGTCCCTGCCGCCTCGCTGTAGCCCGTGCCAGCAATGGAAAAGTTATTGCCATAAGTTTGGTTGGCCGCAGTAAAGATCACCTGACCGCCTGCATCCACCTGCACGTTGGCGCTGCCTAGGTCAGCGGGATTATCCACCTGCATCCGCATGGTGCCTAACGTAGGCTTCAGATTCAGTAGGCCTGTGAAGCCAGTGGCGTTCCAGGTCACTGTTGCGATGTCTCGATTTCCAGTAGTCGTCGTGCTGGGATCTAGCACGATGTTGCCTGTTCCAGAAATCGGATTTACCAGGCTGAAGACACCGCCCGTATGGGAAAATTTCACGGTAGCCCCGCTGCTGATAGCAATCGGTGTGGTGGCGAACAATGGCGTGGTGGTCGCATGATCCAGCACCAGCGTCCCAGCCTGCACCGTGGTGGCTCCCAGGTAAGTGTTGGGGTTGCTCAGCATCACAGTTCCATTCCCCGACTTAAGCAGACCAGTGGGCCCTGCAATCCCGGCCGCTCCGGTTAGGGCGTAACTGGTGGCCGTGGTGTTAGTGAACGTTACGTTGGCTGGATTCACGTTGGCAGCGATGGCCACAGTGCTGTTCGTGGGAGCATCCTGGAAGATCACTTCATCAGACTCGATGTAGTCTGTGGCCGTGGATGGGGAGGACTGAAGTTTCCAGTTCCCGGTCACACCCGTGGCCCATGCGGTGCTGGTCGTGCCGTCCCAGATCACACGATCATTGCCCGTAACACTCAACGCGATCGCAGAGCCCGTGTCGATCAAACTGGAGGTCGTGTGTCCCACCGGATTGAGGCTGAAGCCGGCCAATCCCGGACTGGTGCCGTTGTAATTGATTAAAGGATACGTCCCGGCAGCCAAAATCCCTCCGAATTGATTTAAGCTGACTGTAGTCGTGCCGGCGGTGGTCAATCCATTCGCATTGGTGACCGTCAGCAAATCTCCACTGGTGCCCACCTTCATGCGCAGGGTGCTGCTACCTGCAAAATTCATGGCCGCCGCGGAAGCCGTGCCTACCGTGCCATTCGTCCCGATGGCCAGGGTCCCCGCGCTCAGCGTGAGCGGCGTGGAGAGAGTGGTGCCATTCAACGCCAGCGTCCCCGTCCCGGTCTTCGTAAGACCGGAGCCAGTCAGCGTGACTGCGCCAATCGTGAGATCATCCGGCGTGAGCGTATTGTCCGCGACACTGAGGTTCCGCGCAGTGCCACCGAAAGCCAACGTGCCACCGGCCGTGGCATTAATGAAGTGCGGTGCCGCCGCCACCGTGCCACCAGCCAGTTGGGTGGTAACGTCCCCGCCCAGCGTCAGGGTTTTCCCCCCGAGGTTTACGGTCCCAGCAAAGATTCCCGTGGCAGGCGTCAGATTGCCGAATTTAACCGCCGTCAATGTTTGGTCAAAGCCATTCAAATCAAGCGCACCAGCAGCAGAACCACCTAACGTCACTGTCCAAGCCTGCGGGATGCCGTTGGTGGCACCTGCCAAAGCGGTCCCAGTCACTAGCAATTGCCCGGTAGCCGAGCCGCCACCAGCATACACTACCCGACCGTCCCGCTGTGATGCCCCAAGGTTGGCCGTGCTGGAAATCGCTCCACCTAAAATCAACTCATTGCCAACTGCCGTGCCTCCCATAAATGTTCCACCAGCTGAGGGCGCGCTGTTTAGCGTTATCGCGCCATTTACTCGGGCCTGGCCCGTGCCCGTCTGCATTACGAGGCCAGTGTTGGCCACCCCAGTGATTCCTGTGTTCACGGTGATTGCATTTGCCAGCGGCAAGGTCACGCCACCATTGACTATTAGACGAGATGTCGCCCCTGCTATCGTCAGGCCACCAGCGCCCAGTGCGGAGTTGCTATTCGCCTGAAGAATCCCTGCGGAAACCAAAGTGCCACCCGAGTAAGTATTTGCTCCACCCAACACCAAAGTTCCCGCGCCCACTTTGCTGAGTTGGAAGCCACCAGCCACAACTCCGTTCACCGTGCCGACACCACTATTGGAACCGATTGCGGCATTGCCAGTTAAATTGACGGCACCCGTAACGATGGCTCCGCTGTCCAAACGCAGTGCCCCCAGCTGACCAGCCGTTTCCAGCCAGCCATTGCCAGCGATGTTAAACGTATTGGCAATGGCCGTGAGACCGGTGGAGTTGAACACTTGTCCACCATCCAGAATCGTAACCGCACCTGTTCCCAGTGCTGCATTGTTCCCGGAAATGGTCACGCGGACATCATCTATCGTCGTGCCGCCTGAGTAGGTATTGGTGCCACTTACGGCAAACTGCCCTTGCAGGCTCACAGGGTTCGCGGCCGTCACCCCGTCATCATTATCAAACGTAACGGATTTGGCTCCAGTAATAACGCCGCTCAGGGTCTGGACGCCTGTCAGCGTAGAGTAGAAACGTGCATTGTCATTCAGCGTAATCCCAGCACTAATCGCATTGGCCACCGCTGCAGTGGATCCGGCCACGCCAAACCGCACCAAAGCCGTGCCTGTGGCCGTCTGATCCAGAATCAGCACGTTCGTCGTCGTGGCTCCTGTGGAAAGCGTGAAGCCATGAGTCGAATCCGAATCCCCAATCAACAATGTCCCCACCGTGCGATTTGCATCCAGCGTGATCGTGGCAGCGGCCGTAATGTTGGAGTTGATATTAATAACATCCCCTGCCGCAGAACCCGGCACTGCGGCAGGCGACCAGCTCGCGGCCGTCCCCCAAGATCCCCCAGCCGTAGCCGTCCAATTTCCGCTAGCCGCCCGAGCCGCCGTTGGCAGCAAAAGGGCCGTGACCATAGTGGTAATGCTGGCGACCAAACGCTGTGAGGGCGAAGTAATGGAGGATTTCATAATTCTTAGGGAGAAGTTAGTTTAGGGGGTAAAAAAAGGGGGATGTCCGAACTAGGCCGCACTTTGCTGTGGATTGACCTTCGGATTGCCTCCCTTTAATCAAATTCAGCGGAGGGAAACAAGTTATTTTTTCGCCCGAAATTGTTCTAGGTAAGACTGGTTCTGCTGACTAGCCCGTTTCGCCCTGCGCTCCTTTTACATTTACTCTTGCGTAAAAAATTTGCGTTGGAGAAGGGGGCGAAGGCGGATACTGCATCGGATGGCGCAGCCACAGGGCAAGACCATCAAACACCCAAAAATTCATTCTTGCCGATGCCCCTAACCGCCCGTCTTCAGCTCATCTTGCTCAGTGTGGGCATCTTGTTCAGTCCCACCATCACTTGCGCCAATACCACTGCAGATGGCACCGGAACTGAGCCCAACGTGACCGTCACGGACAATGGAGATGACACCGTGACGATGGCCAACGGCATTGCCTCCATTGTCATCGTGAAGCAGACCGGGCGGCTCAACTCGGTGGCTTACACCTATAACAGCGAAGGCACGACCAAGACCTGTGAAACTCTCAGTGGCAAGGGCCAGTATTATTACGGCGGATTCAGCTTGGGAAATGGCGTCTTCGAATACTCGTTGGCTACTGATCCGACGAGCAATGGCGGCAACCTTGCCGATGTGAAGTTACTCAGCACCACGGAAAAGAATGGCTTGATGGAAATCCATTTTTCGATGCTCCGTGGCTCACCGGGCTTCTATTCCACCGCCACCATGACGCATCGGAAACAGGACGAGCGATTCGAGGTGGGCGCGTGGGGTGTGGTCACGCGCGTGCCACCGATTTTCAATTGGGTGAGCGCGGATGAGAAACGCAATTGGTTCATCGGAGTTCCAACGAAGAAGGGAGTAAAAGTTCCCGACTCACCGCATGAAATCACCGTCTGTCTGGATGGCACTCGGGCAGGAGAATACGAGGACAAGTTCATCTATGCCCAGGATCACTCGGACTTGCGCGCGTGGGGCTGGAGTAGTGTCGGACAGGGTGGATTGAATGTCGGCCGGTGGATGATGACGACGATGGAGTTCAGCAATGGCGGCCCGCTGAAGCGCGATGTGTCGGTCTATCCCTACAGCGAGTTGAACAACTCGATCCTGACTGGCGAAGTCGGCATGGGATCGGATGGTTACATGGACCATGGCGAGGAATGGACGAAGACCTGCGGGCCGTGGTTCATTTACCTAAATCACGTTCCCGCCACGATCACGGATGCCAAGCAAGCAGCGCACTTGCTATTCAAGGATGCCCAAGCGCAGGCGGATGCCGAGGCGAAGGCGTGGCCATATGCATGGTTCAGAAATGAGCACTTCGTCCCCGCCTCCGGGCGCGGCGTGGTGAAGGGCAAATTCGTTATCAAGGACAGGGGCAATCCAAATGCATCGGCGGCGGGGCTGTGGGTTGGACTGCAAAAACAGCCGCAGACCTACAAGGGCTTTTACGATTTTCAAAAGTGGTCGAAGACTTATCAATGGTGGGTAAAGACGGAGCCGGACGGGAGCTTCACCATTCCACATGTCATCGCGGACGAGAAATATCTGCTATGGGCGTTCGGGCCTGGCACCTCGGGAACGTTTCTTTCGCAAAAGCTCGAAGGCGGACAGCCGCCCTTTGAAGGCAATCTTCCGGTGCAAGAATTCACCGTCGCTGTGAAGGCGGGCGAGACGAAACAACTCGGCACCATCGAGTGGATGCCTGTTCGACTGGGCGAGACGGTGTTTGAATTGGGAACGCCGAATCGCAAATCAGACGAGTTCCGGCACGGTGAGGACTATTGGTCGCCCGGCACGCCGCCGAAGCTTGGCTTTCCCACGCCGGTGTGGGGCGGGCAGATGGAGTTCCCCTTGGATTTCCCCGATGGCATGAGCTACACCGTGGGTAAGAGCCAGTGGACGAAGGATTGGAACTACGTGCTTCCCGCCACAGCCGATGCCGCCGGGAACTATCAGCCGTGCACGGGCACCATTATTTTCGATCTCGCAAAGGTGCCCGCGAGTGGGGCCATGGCCTCTCTGTATCTCGCGCTTGCTGGCAACGATGGCGACAAGGTGGTCATCCGCGTGAATGGCAGGAACCTTGGGGACGACACTGGAGCGACCGGCACTCCTAACGCGCTGTTGCCAGCCGGATTTGCGCCTCCGTATTCCGACACGAGCAGCATCCATTTCAGCGATCACGGCCCATTCTGCGACGAGCGCATCACCTTCCGCACATCGCTGCTGCAAGTCGGCCAGAACACGCTTTCCATCATGATGGATACAAGGAAGATGACCGCTTTCCTCATGGTGGACTATCTGCGACTGGAGCTTCCCGGCTACGTGCCCCCTGCCCCTGCGGAGTGTGTAGCGTTTGCCGGAAACAAACGGGTCCTGGTCCGATGGCCACTAGTCCCGGGTGCGACGAGCTACAACATTCTGCGCTCCACGAAACCCGATTTCGGTTTTGCTTCCGTTGCCAGTGGCGTTCTCGCCCCCGTGTGCGGCAGCGGCCATAGCTGGACGAACTTCACCGACACAACTGCGACCAACGATACGCCCTATTTCTACGCCATCCAGTCGGTGAATCCTAGTGGGCACAGCGTAGACTCAACGCCCAGCACAAGCGCAATGCCCACCTCGCAGATCTCCGCCGATGCGCCTGCCACACCGCTGGCGCTAACTGTTTCAAAGTCAGGCCATCACGAAGTCGCGCTGACTTGGAGCGGGTCGCCCGGAGCAAACTTCTACCAAGTCTGGCGCACCACGCTGCACACAGACGGTGTCGGCGGCACCTATCCTTTGCGGACCATCTTCATTGAGGAAGCGACGACCACGAGCTTTGCCGACCGCTCACCGACCAATGGCCGGATCTACAGTTATCACATCACCGCCGTGAACGCTGCCGGCACGAGCGAGCCATCCACCGCAGTCACCGCCGTGCCATTGCCCGCCGCCCCTGCAACCGCGCCCGCCTCGCTCACAGGAGCTTGGAAAAAGACCCGCAATGGCGATGCCATCACACTCAATTGGACGCCTGTTCCGGGCGCAACCGGCTATGTCATCTATCGCTCGACCGCAGGTGCCACTGAGTTCAAGTGGCCCGCAAATTTTCTCACTGCCCTGGTCGAAACCACTTACACGGACCAAGGCAACACAGAGAAGAACGCCAAGGTGAAGGGCTTGGAATACACCAGCGACTATTCCTACCAAGTGACGGCGGTAAACGCAGGCGGCATCTCGCCTCCGATGACGGTTCATGTTACTGCACGGTAGATCAATGGCATCAATGCAACCCGACCTCAGACCTCAGACCTCCGTCCTCCGTCCTCCGTCCTCCGTCCTCTGTCCTCTGTCCCCTGTCCCCTGTCCCCTGTCCCCTGTCCTACTCCGCCCCGCCAGACAATTTCCATTTCAACAACGGCACCATGTAACTGTTGAGGGCGGTGGCCGTTGGGTGCACGCCGTCTGGCACCGCGAGTTGGAAGGCGGCTAGGTTTGTTTGGCGCAGCGTTTCCCATTGAGGAAAGTGATCCAGCAGGAGAAGTCGGCGTTCGGCGGCTACCTCTCGGTAAACGTTATAGAAGTCAGCGAGGTTGGGCCGCAGCGTGGCGGAAGCATTGGAGCCCGTGGGCGAATCCCATGCTGGGTTCATCGTTTGCAGGATGATTTCTGTAGCGGGATTCTGCGCTCGGATGCTGTCGATCATGCTGTTGAGATTCGTCTTGGCCTGCGCTGGCGTGAGCTGCGGCGTGCCATCGGTATAGCGGAAGGCATCGTTCACGGCAAATTCGATGATGACGGTATTGGGGTTGTAAGCGAGCACCTTCGTCGCCAATTGGGTCACTCCCTCCACGGAACTTTTCCCGCTCAGTCCGCTGTTCACCACTGTTAGTAAACCAGGGTATTTGCCGCCGAGCCAAGTATTCATGACGCCAACCCACGCTCCGTTGGCGGTCAGGCTGGTGCCATACACTACCACCTTTTGCGCCTGTCCCGCCGCCAGTTGCTGCACGAAGGTGGCTTGCGGAGTCTGCACCGCCGCCCTATAGAATAAGCGCTGTGGCGTGAAGGACATGGGCGTTTGATAGGGAGCCAGCAATCCCACAGGGTCTTTTAAATCGACCGCAAAGAAACTGTTCGCACTGCGAGGATTGGTCAGTTGGAGATCATAAATATCCGCGCTACTGCGCAGCCCCAAGATGCTGGGATGCGAGCGCACGGCGGCAATGAATGCGGCATCGGAAACGAAAGGATTCATCCCGAGTTCGTTTTCGCGAACATCCGTGATTCCATCGTCATCGCGATCATCGGTCGGCGTGACCGCAGCGAGACCAACCGCATCTGCGATCACATAGCCATTGGCAGCTTGATTGGAAACGCGCACGCCTTCCGTGGCGGCTCCGGTGCCGGAAAACAGCCCGAGATAAAACCACGCGCCACCATTGCTGCGCTGATCCACCGTCCGCACCGTGGTGCCGCTCTGGTGGCTGATTTCCACGCGGACATTGGAGGCGCGGTTGGTGGTGGCGGTCCAGCGCAACCACACGTGCTGCGGGCCGGAGGTCGTAGCGGGAAATTTATAGAACACGTTCTTGCTGCCCTGTAGTTCGTTATTGTCGTGCAAGTAATCCGTGCCCACATACCCGCCGGTGGCCGCAGAAGAAATCCACGCGCCCGTTAGGGTTACAAGACTGGGATCCGTGCTATCAATGATGACCTCTGGTTGCGCAGTGCTGGCCGCACCAAGCGATTGGCCCGCAACGAGCAGCTTCGGACGCAGCACGCTGTAGGGCACATCCTGCACGGCACTGTTGCGATTAATGGCCTCCACCGCCGCCAAGGCTGCTGATTGCGAGAGCCCCATAAACACCGGTTCCATGCGAATGGACCCGAACGCCATGTGCGAAGCCGAGAGACTCCAGGGCACGAGCAGATTCGAGCATTCCGCCAGCTTCGGCACGATGGAGCGATAGGAAATGGGGAACGGTTGTGAGACTGGCATCTGCACGTCGCCTTCATTTTTAACGAAGCCCCCGGCCACGTGACGCTGCACATTGTGGGAGTCCATCGCGTAGGCCGCCAGGCCGATGGAATCAGCCGCGGTCAAGGCACCGGAAGCATTCGCCTGCGTCATGACATAGTCGGAAATCATGCGTCGAGACTCACGAACGTAGATTTGATAGGGCCAGTTATTATTGTCAGCAAACTCGTCTGCTGGCAGGCCCCAGTTGGCATAAGCGTTACGAATGGCGACAGGAACTCGGGAATGATTCTGCAGCGTCCAGAGCAGACCGCGTTGCCAGTTCTGATGTTCCAGCGCTAACGCATCCCGCTGTGCGTGGGTTAGCGTCGTCCAGTTCCATCCCGCTCCATAATTTTTTCCAATGTAGTCCGTGGAAATGCCGCCACTGTTATTGGAATCCGTCTTGCGATTCGGCATCAGGTCCAATTTGAAGAAACCCGTCGTTTGCCCTGCTTCGATGGCTCGGAAAAGCAATTCGTAGTCGGCGGCTTGATAGCCTGCCGGTTGTGCCACCATCACGCGATTTGCCGCCACATCCGTGAGCGCCATGCGATAGCAATACGCCTGAAGTTTTGCGTCACCCGTGCCATCCACTCCGCCCGCATCCGTCTGCACACCCGGCAGCAGTCCGCTCGCGGCATTGCCTGGTGTAACATAAGGATCGATGCTTGCAGGGAGTTGATTCTTGATCGCGCGAGCCGCTTGAATGCCACTATACGTTTCGGTGTAAGTGCTGTTAGCTTCACGGCCTACGGCAAAACCGACACCAGCTCCTGGCAGCAAATCGCCTTCATAACTGGCGTCGATAAAGATCTTGCCGCCATATTCCTGGCCGTTTTCCAGTCGCAGCGTCGTGATCTTTCCTGCCGTTTTCGTGATACCCGTGGTTAGATCCAGACGACCAGTCACGACCTCCACTCCAGCCTCGGAGATCAAAGCATTGAACGTGGCTTCCGCTACCTTCGGCTCGAACACCGAGGCGATGCCCGTTGTCGCATTGAAGGCCGGACCGCCTTGTCCCGCATTGCCATAACTGGCCTGCGTCTGCCAATTCCAAGCGGCGGGCGCTTGATAGTAAGTGTAAATTTTCTGATAGAACTCGCGAGAGATCCCGCCCAGAATGGAACTGTCCCCCAAGTCCGTCCAACCCAGTCCACTGCTGGTTAGACCACCCAGATGGGCGGTGGGGGAAATGAGGGTGACACTCTTACCAGAGCGCTTCACCTGCACTGCTGCCGCCACCCCGCCAGACGTCCCGCCATAGACGATCACATCTCGCTCAATCGGCACGGCATGGAGCGGGAGACTGGTGCTAAAGAGCATCGCCAACGTCAGAGTTCGCAAAAAAGAGTTCGACATAAATTACGGTTGGGGAATGGAGAGGCGCAGGTAGCTTTTGCCAGCCGGAACCACCACTTGGCGGGTCATGGTCTCCGTCGTTAGCCACGTTAGAAGATCCGGGCTTTGCTGCATTTCAAAGAACACCGACTGCGTGGAAAGAGCCGCCGCCGCGCGAATACTGCCACCATTGGTCGCCTGCAAAATGGTGGTGTCATTATACAATCCAAAGTAGTCTGGATGGGACCGGATCGCGTTGAATAAGGCTAAATTTGAAACGTTAGCATCGGTCCCCAATAGCAATTCATCAGCCGTGGTGATTCCGTCTGCATCTGGATCCGGATTAACCGGAGCCGTGAACGGCGTCACATCAGCAAAGGTGGCTCCCAAGCGAATTTCATCGATCAATACCGCGGCTCCATTTGATCCGGCCACCCGAATCGTATTGAAGCTGAGATCCGCTGCCTGCACCGTGGCCAAAGGCGTGGTGGGCGCAGTCGCCAGCGTGGGGTCCACATACATTTCCACGAGATCTGCTCCGGCGGTGCCCGCATTATCGCGCAAATGGAGCACTACCAAGTGAGTTACCCCAAAGGTTCCCCGCCCAGAATTCAACGTGCTGGAACCACCCGTGCCCAAATAGATCCCCGCAGTGCTCGTGCCACTGGAATTACTAACGGTAAACCGAGCCGTGGTGGTGTCCTGATAAAATGACACGCCCTCGAATAGCGCATTGGTAACTGGCAAGTTCCACAGAAAGGAAATCCAAGTATCGGTAAGCGGAGCACCGGAAAGCGTGCGGAAATTCCGGGTCGTAGCCGTGCCCGCCGTGGTCATCGCCAAGCCGCTAACGGTGAGAATTTTCCCCGCCGCATCCGTGAATCCAAGCCCCGGACTGCGCACCGCACCCGTTTCCCCATTCTGCGACCAAGCTCCACTCCAGCCACTCCCTCCAGTTTGTCCAGTGACCAGTGACCCACCCGGATAAGCAAACGACTCTAGGGCAGGCAGCGCAAAGGCGCTTTGCCAGGAGGCCAAGGCAAAGCAAGTGAGGCACCAGCGATTGACGGGAGATTTCATCGGAACAGCAGAGAAAATGGGGGAATGGGGTGCCTCGATAGACATTAGCTAGCGCATCATCGCCAGGATTTTGTGAGTCAAATGGCTAATGCGGCGGAGCGCAAGCTTGGCTGGCAAGTTTTTGCAGGGCGGAGGCATCAGCCGCAGAGAGTCGGCCATGATACGGCACCGCTAATTTTGCCGCTGGCTGAATGGCAGCATAAATCACGAGCCCTGCGAGGTAGGACCCACTGAACTCAGGGTGTGAGTTGTCCTGACGATGCAGGCGGAGAGGCTTAGGATTGGCGTATTGCAACTCCCATGCGTCGCCTACCGGTGCTACGATGGATCCTTCGGTCTGGGCGGCAGCCTTTTGGTAAGAGGCGTGGTTTCGCGACTGCATTTCTTGGGCGTTTTTACCGACGCTCGGATCAGCCTTCGGATTGTTCCAGTAGTCAGCATGTCGCGCCCACGTTTGATAGAAAACAATCTTTGCCTTGGGGCTCTTGATCTTGATGCGTTCACAGAGGCCCTTGGCACCTTGGAGAAAACTGGTGCGGATGGTTTCGGATACTTGCGCCATCGCAGCCTCTTGACTTTGGCCTTGCAGCACGACGACATCCCAGTTGCCTTCGTCAATCAGTTTCAGCGTTTTCGCTTCGCTCAGATGCTGTTCCAAGGTCTTGCCACCTGGTGTGGCTGCGCTTACATCAGGGGCTGGAGCACCCGTGCTGGTGACGATTTGCTGGTAGATCTTGGGAAGATTATTCACCCCCGTGTAGCTGTTGCCGATGAACAAGATGCGCTCGGCGTTGGCACAGCCAGTAAATGCGGTTAGCAAACAGACCAGGTGCCAGAGCAGGGCGAGGGGAAAAGTTTTCATATTGGAGAGGATGAAGCAACGCAGACGTGAACGCAAATTCTTTGATCGCGCAGACCGCGCGCCAATTTGCACTGCCCAGAGATGGGATTCAGACGTCTGAATCGCGGGGAGGGTTCTACGGGCTGAAGCCCTGGACTACGGTGGTTCAGCAGAATCCGGGGCGAAATGCGAGCTAGGGTTGCTCACCTCGGCGGACCGCAAGTTCTTCACGCATGGTCTTGCAGGTGGCTTCGTTGAGTCCGTAGAAGACAAAGAGACTGGCTAGAAAAAGCAGACCACCAGCAGGAATCAGGCTGCTGAGAAGCAGAATGCCGTGGATGGCTTGGGGTGTTTGCTCGGCGTTGGCGACGTAACCGTAGTAAGTCAACAACCAGCCTGCGAAAGCAGCTCCAAGTCCCATACCGGCTTTTTGGGACGCGGTGGTGGCGGAGAAGATGATGCCGGTGGTGCGGACTTTGAATTTCCATTCCGAGTAGTCGGCGGTATCTGCAACCAAGGCCCAATAGAGCGTGGCGTTGATGCCGGAGACGATCATGCCGAGTATTTGGAAGGTGAACACGAGTCCCATTTGCTCCGGTTTGATCCAATAGAAGGGGATGGCTGTAAGCGCGACTAGCACCATACTGGTAATAAAGGATGCCTTCTTGCCGATGGCTTGCACCGCAAATTTCGTCAAGGTGGCGCCAAAGATCATGGCGAGTCCGCCGATGAGGAAATACTTCGAAATGAGGCCATCGTCCCATTTCAAATAGTTCTTGAGGTAATACATTCCAGCGGAGCCACGGACGACGGCAAAGGTAATGTTGACGATGCCTGCGATGAACATCATGACCCAATGCCGGTTCGCCAGAAGCGTCATGATGTCGTCGCGCAATCTGGTCTTCTGGGCTGGGGGCGGCTGAATGCGTTCCCGCGTGGTGAGAAAGGAGATGAGGAACAGAATCACGGCCACGACGCTGAACAACACCACGGTGAGTTGCGCTCCCAATTGTTGATTCCCCTTTCCGAAGAGTTTGATGAGGATGAGGAAACTGGAGTTGGCAATGATGCCGCCGATCTGCGCCAGGGCCATGCGGTAACTGTTGATACTGGTGCGTTCCAGCGGATCGTCAGTCATCACGCCGGACAGCGCACCGTAGGGAATGTTGATCGCAGAATAGAGGAGCATGAGCACATTGTAGGTCGTCCAGGCCCAGACCAGCTTGCCCCAATCGCTGAAGTTAGGGGTGGTGAACGCTAGGATAAACACGACTCCCAGCGGCACACAAAGCCACAGCAGATAGGGTCGGAAACGGCCCCACTTCGACTTGGTGCGATCCGCCGCTGCGCCAATGAAGAAGTCCACGATCCCATCGGTGCAACGTGCAAAGAGCAGCATCGTGCCAGCAGCAGCGGCTGTGATGCCGAAGATGTCCGTGTAGTAGAACATGATGAAATTCATCATCAAGGCCCACACGAAATTACTGGCGGTATCGCCCAGACCGTAGCCGATTTTTTCTTTAACAGAGATTTTCATAGAGTTAAATAGGAGGAAGTTGAGCTTGAGAAATAGAGACTACCAGACGTCTGATGGCATTGCTGCGGAGGAACAGTTCGTTGCTTGCGAGAGGGCTCAGGACAGAACCGCAAATGGTTTCGGTTTCGCTATTAAGCCATTCGATCTGAATGGAGGCTTCGTTCGCGAGGACGTAGCACACCGGCACTTGGCAGAGGGTAAAGGCTAGCGTATCGGCTGAGAGCGTCCAGTTGGCTTCTTCCCCGTTGAGCTTGATGGAACGGAATGCATGCGATTCCGTGAAGAATTCTGAACGTTTGAGGAGAGTCGGCTGGAAATGGACTTGTCCATTTTGAACGATCACCCCGAGTTCGCCCAGACGCGTTAGGATCTCTTCTTTCACCTGCCCGGTCATGCCTGGTTGTTGGGCTCCACGGTGGCCGGGAGAATGAGAATAGGGATCGGTGGGGAACGCGCCGTAGGTCCGCGCAGTCTTGGTGAATCCGAGGCCACGGCGGATTTGTTCGTAGGCATCCGCCAGTTCAGTTGCGTATTCTCCCCCTGTTTGGCAATAGATTTCCTGAGTGGCGAGGAGCAACTTCGCAACCATATGCCAATAAATGCTGCCCAAACCTTCGAATGCAAACATGGCTCCGCTGCGTCCCGTAAACGCCCGATGATGGAAAATCTCCTCCCATAGTTCGAGCAGTGCCGAGTGATCCTTCAGCAGCCCATCGCTCCATTGAGTCGAGGTCGCAAGGTGCTGCAGTTGCCGCTCCAGATCACGTTGGTTGGTGAGGTCCGCGTTGAAATGCAACTCCCCCATTTCGTCCTGCACCACGAGTGAGCGGTCTCCAGCTTGCATCAATTGCGCCAAGATGGGAGCTCTGGTTGGTGCATCGGCGGGGAGGATATTCCGCTTAAGAAAGGGGGTGATGGTTCGATTGGGATACAACAGGTAACTGTCCTGATCCGCCCGATAGAGATCGCTCTGACGCATGGCCCGCAAGACTTGGAGCGCTTCTTGCGCAGTGAGGCGGCCGCTACTGAGGGCTGCAACTTGCCCCTCCAGCATAAGATCGAGTCGGTGGACTTTGGCGGAGCCCTGGCCGAATTCGAGCACGTTGTAACTATGGAAGGTGCCGTCCGCTCTGCGATTGGCATCAATGGTCGCGTCCACTGCTCCCAAGGCGAGTTGCAGGAAACCTTGAATTTCCGCGCGCGAAATTTCTCCTGATCCGATGGGCTGACGCCGGTAAATCACATTCCGATGAACTTCTCCCGCTCGGCCGAAAGCCTCGGTTACTTGCCAGCGTTGAGCATCGTCCTGGACTGCGCTGGCTTGGGGCAATGATTCGCCAAGCGCTCGCAACAGTGCCATCACTGGCGCTGACATGGCAAAGGAGTCAGCCTTGGCCTCTGCTAGCAACTGCGTCAGGAAATTCAGATAACGCCGCAGGTAACACACCGTGACTACCGAGAGCCCCCAACCCGCCAGCGCGTTGTTGGCGTCATTCCATTCGGGGCGCTGGGTGTTGAGCCAGATGCCGCCGCCGGGAACGAGATTGCTGAGTTTGACAAGTGCCGGCACTAGCAATTTCTCAGCAAGCGAGACCAGCAACACTGCGCCATCCTCCTGGCTGCGGAGTTTGCCATCCCCGCCAAGCGTTTTGGCCCGCGCGAGTAATTGTTCGTGCAACGGTTCGTCAAATTTTATGGAGTGCCGAGGATCGTGCACCAAGGCATCGAAGCCGACGATCTCATAAGGCACTTGAGCGTAAACGTAGAGCCGATCATTGAGGCTTGAAGCCAGCTGCCCTGGCCAAAAGCGCTCATTTCCTTCCAGTAGTCGCAGGAGATAAATGATCTGATGATCGCCCCAATAGCCGATGTGGGACCAGGCGTCTCGGGGGTCCAACACCTCCCAATCAATGCCGTCCCGCGTAATGCGATACGGGTTATAGCCATCGGCAGTCGAAGCATTCAGGAAGACTGCGATCATCGATGGGAAACAAGCCGGGTAGCTGTAAGCCAGGCTTTCCCAATTCTGGAAAATGTCCCGCCAATTTCCTGAATAGCCTAGCAGCGGCTTGCCATTCGGATCCTTGGTGTGGATGTCGAATCGATTCCATGGGCGACTGGGATCCCCATGACGACGACTGAAGGTAAGCGGCAGATATTCCCGCACCAAGCGAGTCAACTGCGCATCATTTATGCTGGCTGCACTGGCCGCCAGAACCGCAAGAGTCGATCGCTCGGGCAATTCCTCCAGCCAACCTTGGTGGCGTTGCTGCACGGTCGTGTTCCGTGAATTTAGGTATTGGGCGAAATCACTCGCGGCAAAATGGTAGCCATCATAGAGCGTGCCGCCGCGCATGCAGTTGAACAACACGTTGGCAAAATGATGCACGCTGGCAGTGCGATCTGCAGTTTGCTGAAAGGCATCGGCCCCAGCGATGCGAGATTCTAGCGCACGAACCGTGGCGGCTAGATCCTGCTTCACGGCTTCGGTCAGCGTTGCGGGATCGTTCAATTGTTGCCGGAGTGTGACGACAGTCGCGTGATCCAAATCGCTATCCGTCACCAAAGTCCACTGGTGGGACGCTCCTGCCGCTAACTCAATTTGGGAAGCGAGGAGGTGCGCTCCAAACTCGCCACGCACCTCCCGCTCTGGGGAAATTTCCTTGCCTGCGCGAAAGGCTTCCACTTGTCGATCCGACAACACCAGCACCGGGGCTTGATGTCCCAACGACCAAGCCACGCCTACGCGCAGGGACTCGCTGGGTTCCGCTCGATCTGAGATACCCGAGTTCAGCGTATAAATTCCCAGTCCGCAATCCGCCACCGCCTCATGTCGCATGTAAGCCGCGGCCAAGTAACTAAAGCGCGCATACGTTTCCTGACTAACTCCTGGCGGCAACATTCGGTGCCAACCGTCCAGCAACCGAATCCTTCGAGGATGCGTGCGGAGATTCTCCAGCACGCATGAGCGCACGAGGCCGAATTTCTCACTAGCTGCCATGCTCCAGATAAATTTCAGCCCGAGGCCGTGATGCGTTTCTTCAAAGCGCACGCTGGTTCCGGTCGCGTGCTTATAAAGATGGCGCGTGATGTCTGACATCGGCGTGAGCGCACTCCACGGCTCCCACAGCCCGCCTTCCACCTCCATCAAGGTCAGCGCGCCACTGGCTTTGGGTTGATCCAGAATCTTATCGACCGTCTGATATGGAAACATGGCCCGATCAGGATTGCGGTGCCCGGCGGTAAAGCCTGTGTTACTGCCAATGAAGAGCCACAGGTCGGAATCAGACACCACCGTCATCAGGAACGGAGCCATGCGGTTCACATCGCGAATGCAAAGGTAGGGTTCGCCATCAATGATGACGTGTTCGTCCGTCACTTGGGGCTCAAGTGGCGCAGAGGCGGGTGCATGGCCGGCAATTTGCTGGCCGAGATTTTGGGTAGTTTGGTGCAAGGAGTCAGTTTCCAGTAGGTGAATGTTGCCATGGATCGAAACCGAAGTTCAACAGGGTTGACCATTGTTTGGCAAGGACAATTTGCACGAATTTGCATAATCTGCAAACGCTACCGCCGGGGCCAAATGCGCAGCTCACCGGGATTGCGGGGAAATTGGCATTTATCCCAGATACGGGTTTGCCATCGTTTGGGCTCGCGGCATGAGTATAGGTTCTCGCCCCGATGTTATCCCCGCTCGAAGCCACCGCTCAGATTTCTGCCATAGAACGCAAAACCTTCCGTTTGGAAAGATTGCGTTCGATTGCTGCGGGCATTACGGAAACGGCCAATGCGACGTTCTTTGGGGTTATCGCGATCAAGTATTTTCACTGCAGTCAGACCGTGAAAGGGGTGCTGCTGACCAACACCAGTATTGGCATGCTACTTTCGCCTGTGGTGTTGTGGTGGGCGGCCAAGCGTGGTTGGAACACCAGTCAGGGGATTGCGATTTTCTCCTTCTTTGCGGCCGTCGCCTGTTTGCTAGGATTGCCCGATCAGTTGAGTTTGTTTGTCATTGGCGGGATCCTGTCATACGCCGCCGCAGCCAGTGTTGCTCCGCTCTACATTTCGCTCTACGAGGGAAACTATCGCAGGGAGACCCGTGGGAAATTGTTCGCAGCCAATTATTTTCTCCGCATTCTCAGTAACATCGGATTCGCGTTCGCAGCCGGGATCTTACTGGACCATCATCTGTCGTGGTATCCCATCATTTTGGTGTGCTATGCCTTGTGCTTCGCATTCTCTGGCATCGTCGTCTCGAAAATGCCCCAGGTGAGACTGGAGGCGCGTGGCGGAAGGAATCCGCTGACGGCCATGCGTCATGTGAAGGAAGATCGCGTTTTCCGCTGGACGCTGGTCAGTTGGATGCTTTTGGGATTTGCCAATTTGGCGATGTTTCCGCTCCGCACGGAGTATCTCGCGAACCCTCGTTATGGGATTGATCTTACCGCTTCCCAGGTCGCGCTCTACACTTCCGTGATTCCCAACATCGCGCGCCTGGTGTTCAACCCTATTTGGGGCCCGCTGTTCGATAAGATGAACTTCTTTAAATTGCGGATTATTCTAAATACCGGCTTCATGTTGGGATTCCTTTCCTTTTTCACCGGCACGGGCGTGTGGGGCTTGGTGATTGGAGCCATCCTCTTTGGGATCTCAAATGCCGGGGCGGATGTGGTCTGGAATCTATGGGTAACCAAGATTGCCACCCCAGACAAGACGGCGGAATACATGGCAGTGCACAGTTTTCTCACGGGGGTGCGGGGCGTCATTGCGCCCATTTTCGCTTATCAATTAACCAACTATATCGGCATCGGGTGGATTGCCAGCGGTTGTGCTGCGTTGGTCGTGATGGCCTCAGCTCTGCTGTGGCGCGAGCGGGGATCCTTCACGGCCAAAGACCTGCCGGAAGAGTTACCGGCCGAAATCGACTGAACTGCGGCCTGGGGGCCAGGCCCAAACTACATCCGGTAAGTGATCCGGGCCTTGCTCAGGTCATAGGGAGACATTTCCATTTTGACGCGATCACCCACCACCAGACGGATGAAGCGTTTGCGCATCTTGCCGGAAATGTGGGCCAATACCTCGTGATTGGAACCATTGCCTAACTTGACGCGGAACATCGTGCCAGCCAAGACTGATGTGATGGTGCCGTCCACTTCGATGGCTCCCTCCGCATCCTCTGGTTCCTTGACGGGCGCGCGCTTGAAGGCCGGACGAGCCGCTCCACGATTAGCGTTGCCACGGTTAGGGCCGTGATTGCTTTTACCACGATTGTTATTAGGACGATTGACGGATGCCATGCAAGGAATGAGAAGACTGCTGAGAGACGTAAGTCCGCCGCCAGAGTGGCTAAAGTGGGATCCCAACACAGGGCCGGGTCACACGCGGAAGTGAGCAGGGCACATCTTTCCATCGTTCTCAGGGCAGACAAGCGAAATTATTGTGGCAAAAAACATGCCCAGGCGAGGGCGTTCGTCCGGTCGGCCAAGTCCTTCGGCCAGCGCAATCGGGGTGCAGGCAAAATGTGCGCTAGCTTTGGTCCGGGACTTGCGGTATGTTGAAAGTCGTGTTTCCTAGTTTTACCACCCCCCTCAAACTTAAGCCGTGAATCGACAATCCCAACGCGGTCAGAGTGCCGCCCCCGTCCTGGTCTTCCTTGGCATCGTTACGCTGAGCGTGATCTTTTTCTTCGTGTTTACGCTGCCTCAATGCAACGGCAAGCAAACCACGGTGACCACGCTGCCGCAACCCGCTCCCATGGTGAGTCCCCCACCCCCACCACCTCCAGTAGTGGCCCCCGTGCCGACTCCGCCTACGGTGGTTACTCCCACTTCCACGAGGTCGCTCTATATGAAATCCAGCCAATTCCTCACGGCCTTAGCCGAGCGATTGAGGAGCGGTAAGGTAGAAGAAACCACGGAACTGATGGCCGCCACCGTGCCCCAAGCGAAACGGGATTTCTTTGAGAAAATGTTTACCACTGGGGGCTACATCCCAGTCGCAGGGAATCAACCGTGGCGGGAAATCGGGAAGATTAGTGGGCAGGAGCGCTGGATTTTACCATTAACAAAATCCCCCAAGAGCCCAGCAGCTCCTGTAGAAGGTGCCGCCAACCCTCCTCCCGACGCTCCCCCACCAACGGCACCGCCAGAACCGGGCCCACTGACCTCGCCCAGCGGCATCTCTTTAGCAATTGGCGATCCTGCGTCCGCCCTCCCTGATTTGCCAAAGGTGGACGCCCCCAAACCGCCGGTGGCCGACCAACAGCATGCACCTGGCCCCCAGAGTCCGTCCACCAAAGCCTCCGAAAAAGCCCCGGAGCTGGCGGTCGATCTTAAATTGAGTCGGGATCGAGGTTTCGAGATTACCGGTTTGCACTTCTCGCCTGAGTTACTCGCAGCCGAGGGCGCTGCCACGGACCGCTCCCTGGCCAGCCCGCCCGATCCCCTCACCATTTCGCACGATTTCGTCAACGAGGTGCTGGGCAAAAATTTCCGGGGTGCCCGCTTGATCACCGATGGCACCAAAGTGACCCACGAGAAATTGGCAGGCTTGTGTATTGTCTTTGAAGAAGGCAACTATCAGATGGTTCCCGGCAGTTCTTTAAATGTGACCGCCGCCACGGAGCAACGGGCCTGGGCCTTGGTGCGCGTCAAAAGCCCGACCCAGAATGTCGAGAGCGAGTTCGGCGTGGAAATGGCCAAGCACGAGGGCACGAATGAATGGAAAGTAGATTCTTTGGATTTCAGTCGCATGTTACAGAACTACGTGCAGGCGACCGATGGCGGGAAAATTTACTACTCGCCTATCGTCAAGAGTCCCAGCGGCGGAGAGTCCCTCGTGGTCTATTTTGAATATGACAAATCTGAACTCAACGCCCGCGGCATGCGGCAAATGGAGATTGTAGCGGATTTATTGAAGAGTGATCCCGCTCGTAAAATGCGCCTCAGCGGTTACACCGATGCGCTGGGAGCCGAAGACTATAACAATCGACTTTCCCAGAAACGTGCCGAAACCGTGCGGACCAAATTGGCGGAACTCGGCGTGGATCCAGCGCAGATTGTTTCCAAAGGCTATGGCTCGGACACGCCGCTGGACCCGAATCAGAAGGAAGATGGTAGCGATAATCCGGAAGGACGTTCCCGGAATCGACGCACCGAAATTTACCTCGACTTTTAGTCTGGGTGCTCTCCCTTAAATCATGTCTCGCTATTTCATCCTGCTGCTTTGTTTCCTGGGTCTTTCCTGCAGCCCCCAGAACGCCTTCGATCCCCGCACGGTGGAAACGGATGCTGGGGCCGCCGTGTTCCGTCAACTCATGGCAGATTGTCCCTACACCACCCCCGAGCGGCCCGTCTGCCTGACCATTGGCCCCGGGCAGACCGCCCTTTCCCCGGCGTTCAAAGATCGCTTTGCCGACCTGAAGGACCGCCTCCTGGCCCATAATCAAATTGCTGTGACGGTGCTCAGCGGCAAGGCACGCGTGCAACAAAAATCCACCACGACGACCGCCGGCCCATTAGTGCTGTTGTTGCAGGTGTCGGAAATGAAATCTACGGGCGGCGGCTATGAAGCCATCGCAGCATGGGCCTTCAAGGACGATATGATGCGGCGGAAATACCTCGTCACGCCAGAGGCCGACGGCAAATTCAAGGTGACCGCAGGAGACATTATCGAGGAAAAGAAAGCCGAGAAGTCTGCGGAATAAGGCACTGCCTAGAAATCCCGGGTGTGGAAGCGCCAGAAGGCCAGCAGCAACACCACCAGCTCAAAGATCACTCCAGAAGTAATCGTCGCGCGGACCGATGGCACCGGCGGATCTGGGAGCAACTCCATTTCCTTCATAGACTTATTCTGAATCAAGGACTGCCCGATGATCTGGGTGAAACTGTAAGGCGCATCGGCTTTGATCACATGGGAAAAGAGTTCCCCGGTTTGTCTCGTCCTCGGCAGCACCGTCATCACTTGGGCGGCCAGATGATGGACCTGCTGAATCCTGCCAGAAAGTGTCTTTATTTCTTCATTGGGTAATGCCGTCGATGCCGCAAAAATTTGTCTTCCTGTCTCGAATTCCGTTTTCTGCACCGCCCAGAGCAAAAACCAGAAAAGCACGCTCCACAACAAAGCCGCCATACTGCTGCGCGTCAGAATCCCCACCAGCGTGGTGAAGCAAAAAACAAAACTGAAAATCAGCGCCACCAACCCCACGCTCCAGAAGATACCCCAGTAAACGGTGTGCAAGCGCCACCAGAGACTCAGGAAACAGATCGTCACCAGCACCGTCGTCTGCACCGCCACGAAACCCAGCGCGGCCAAATATTTCCCCAGAAACAATTTTCCCCGACCCAGCGGCTTGGACAGCAGGAGGTCGATCGCGCCTGGCTTCATGGCGTCAGGGAAAATCGTGGCCGCGGCAAACAAGGCCAACAGCGAGGCCCACGACATGCACCAATTATCCAGCAAGGCATGCAACGTGTTCAACAGCAGCGACTTTTCCCAATCCGTGCCAGCCCGGAGGAAGCTGCTTTCAAATTTCACCGCCCCAAACAGCACCGACCATCCTTCCGCATGGCAACCCAGCGAGGCAAACAGCACGCCCAAGGCCAGTGAGATACAGAGAATGACCCAGAACAGCCCCCGGGATTGCAGGCTGCGGTAGGTGTCGGATATAATGGCCCAGAGTTGCATGATCAAGAAATTAGCGGAGCGGCACGGCTTCAGGTTGCACCGACGGCACCAATGGCTTGCCATTCGTCAGCACAGTATCCATGAACAGTTCCTCCAGCGTTTGGTGCACTGGCGTAATGCTAACAATCGTGATCCCAGAGCGCCTGATCTCATCAATCACGGGTTGGACCACTTGCGAACGACTCGTGGGAATCGCCACCAGCGTCTGCTGGCCATCCGGGGTCAGCGCCAGCGTGCCCCCCAGAGATCGCACCAGACTCACCAATAATTCCCGACCAAATACATCGGTCTCCACCACCATTTCATAACGGGAAGCATGCCGCGTCAGTTCTTTCAGCGGCCCTTGACGCACCACCCGCCCTTCATGCAGGATCGCCACCCGGTCACAGATCATTTCCAACTCTGCCAGCAAATGACTGTTTACAAAAATCGTCTTCCCACGCTCCCGCAGCGCGAAGATAAGATTACGAATATCCCGCCGCCCCAGCGGATCCACTCCATCCGTGGGTTCATCCAGAAAAATCAACTCCGGGTCATTCATCAGCGCCTGCGCCAGCCCGATCCGTTGTTTCATGCCCTTGCTGAAATTTGCCAGCGGCTCCTTATACCAGCGTTCCATCCCCACCGTGGCCAGTAATTCGGGAATCCGCACCCGTCGCACCGATGCCGGAACTCCCGTCAGCCGACCAGAAAAATTCAGCAAATCCACCGGTGTCAGGTGCTTGGCATACAGGACATGTTCTGGCAGATAGCCAATCTTCTGCAACGTCGGAATATGACCAATCGGCCGCCCCAGCATCAGCCCCTCACACCGCGTCGGGCGCACCAGACGCAAGAGCGTCTTCACCAGCGTGCTCTTCCCCGCCCCATTCGGCCCCAAGAGCCCGAAAATCTCCCCGCGCCCCACCTGCATGTTGAGCCCCGCCAGCGCCTTCACGCCGTTACGATAAGTCTTGGAGATGTTCTGCAGGTCGATGGCGAGATCCATGGGGGCAACGATAATTCACCGAGTAGATAGGAACTGCCGGAAATTGCCAGCACTTTTTTGCTTCGAGCTGGCACGGGGGCACGACAAAGAAAGTTAAGACCCCCACGAAGGATTCTCCATGGCTTGATCGGAGGTGTCTAGGATTGTAGAAATCCCGTTCCATTCCACAACTCCGGAAAGGGCCCAACCAGAAAAAGCTTGGCAACGCGAACAGGCAGAACTATGCTCATAAAACTAAAAATCCACCGTGAACCGCACCGTCTTCCGATGCAGAACACCACAATTCACCCCGCGAGGCAGCGAAACACATCTGATTCCTCCTTTACCTTCATAATTCATCCTCCGCACATCTCTATCACCATTCCGATCCCCCGTCCAACGTTCCCCAAAGAAAGCAAATTCCTATGAGACACTTCACTTCAATGAATCGACTTCCCTTACTACTATTGGCTGGCATAGTGTGCGGCAAAATGGCGGATGTAGCTCGAGGTGGAAACATTGCCTATTGGAGATTTGAACCTGGTGCGCTCACGAGTGACTCCGGTGGTAATCCGTCCGGCCCATTTAATCTAACCAATGTGGGAGGGAACAACAACAACGATGCGCTTTCCTTGCCCCTGTCAGGCAATGGTTCGTTTTTCCCAAAAATCATTCCTTTGACTGGGCAAGCGAATTTGCAGGCGACCGTATTCACTCCAACGGAATCTCCGGGTGACATTTTTAATGCCGGATCACGATCAGCCCTTTCCTTGGAATCAACCACGATTGAGGCCTTCGTAACCCTAACGGGAGCGCAACAATCATTTTTGGAACGCGTCATCTATGCCCGGGAGACCTTCTATTCCCTTGGACTTTCTGGTTCGAGTTCGGGTTCTGTTCCAGCGTTTACCGCCCAAATGCGGCTGAACAGCGGTCAGACTGTCTCCCGAAAATTTCTGGCCCCACCCTCGTTCGTGATGAATCAAAATACGGACTATTATGTGGCTGCCAGTTCCAGCCTGATAGGCAACAGCACTGCTGGCCATTTGCGTTGTGTCACCTTTTACTTAAAGGATCTTACCGCGAATGGTCCACTCCGCATGGCGACGAACATGTCATTTGATTCGACCATTGTCTCGTATTCGTCCACTTGGGCCTATATCGGTTATGAAGGATTTAGTAATCAATTCTACTGGGAAGGGTTGATGGATGAATTGCGAATTTCCGACAAGGCACTCAGCCAGTCGGAACTGCTCCTCACAGCCCCCAGTCAAGGTTTGCCAATCGTTACCGTAACGGCCTTGGACCCCTCGGCAAGTGAGTCGGGGGATCCCGCCAAATTCCGTGTCAGCCGCACTGGCCCCACGACCAGTTCCCTATTGGTCAGCTTTGCGGTTAATAGTGAGGCGGCTGAAGGATCTGATTTTTCTGCCATTGGGACCACCTTGCTTATCCCATCCGGCCAAGCATACGCCGACATCGACATCCTGCCTCTTCAGGACGGCTCCTATGAACCGCCTGAAAGAATTGTGGTAACCATACAACTGGATCCCGCCTACGTCATCGGAACGGAAATGCTAGATACAGCCGTGATCTTGGATGATGAAATTCAAAGCTACGTGTTCTCCACAGACACGGTTACAGTAAACGAAGGGTCAAACAACACGTTCACCGTAAGGCTGGCCAACCCTCCCAGCACCATCCTGTATGCCACCATCAGTCGTTCAGCGGGCGATACAAATCTGACCGTCAGCCCCTCCATTCTGGTTTTTACCCCATCGAACTATGCCACGCCCCAGACTGTGACGATTAACGCTGCGGAGGATGTGGATGCAGTCAATGGCAGCGCCACCATTAGCTGTAGTTCCCCTGGTATCCTGCAAAATGTCACGGCCGTGGAAGTCGAAAATGATCCCATTGGCTTCATTGTTTCAAACACTGGCTTTTCAGTTACGGAAGGAGCTACGGGGACATTCACGGTGCGTCTCAATGCGCCTCCCGTCGCGCAGGTGGCGGTGAGCGTGGCACGGACTGCTGGTGACACGGACATATCTGTCAGCGGGGGATCTTCGTTGGATTTCTCAAGTGCCAACTGGGATAGCCCACAAACTGTCACCTTGACTGCAGCCGCAGACGCTGATGCAGCCATCGGTTCGGCCACCATCAGTGTTTCGTCTCCGGGTTATGCAACGGCCAATCTCACGGTTACTGAACAGGATACCACTCCCCAGGCCATTCTCCCTTCACTTACTTCCGTCAACGTATCGGAAGGTGGATCGAACACCTTTACAGTGCTGTTGCAGGCACAACCAGGAGCCAACATCGTGGTGGGAGTAGCCCGGACCTCAGGTGACGCCAGCATTACGGTGAGCCCGGCAACGCTGACATTCACCTCTACAGACTGGAACCTGGCCCAGACGGTGACGTTGAATGCGGCGGAGGATCCCGACGCCGCCGTGGGGGTTGCCAGTATAACCCTTTCCTCCACTGGTCTGACCAGCAAGATTGTAACGGCTGGGGAAGTGGAAAACGACACGCTTGGTATTATACTCACACCTAATGTGACTTCAATCAATGAAGGGGGCACTGGCACGTTCACTGTGCAATTAAGTGCCCAGCCACTCGCAGCGACCACTGTTAATTTTACACGAACCAGCGGAGACACGGATCTGAGCATCACGGGGGGCTCCTCCAAAACATTTTCCACTGCCAATTGGAACGCTCCTCAGTCAGTCACCCTGACTTGCTTGGAAGATGCAGATTTAGTCAATGGCAGCACCTTATTCACCGCGGCTGCTGCTGGCTTGCCGAGTGTCACTCTCAACGTTACTGAAAATGACAACGATCTTTTCTTGGCACTCATAACCAGGAATCAGGCAGGGGTGACCGTTTCTTGCTTGGGGATGCAGAATGGCGTGACTTATTCGGTGTTGCGATCATTCGATTTAACAAATTGGACCAAGCAGGCTGAGATCACGACCGTGATTCCATCGCATTCAGCAAACCTGGAGCCTAATCAACCAAAGGTTTTCTACCGTGTCTCAAAATAGCTTTGGGCCGACGCCTTGCGGGCAACTGGTGAGCACTGCATACGAACAGGAACGGACCAACAATCAGGGGTAGCACCGTGAGGTGTTACCAGGTGAGGGAAATGTGCTCACTCTTGGCTGGGGCGGAAATAGCCGGTTTTCCCACGGCAACTCCTCGATCTCCCAAGGGAACGCCCCACCTTTCCATGGAAATTGCCCGATTTCCCACAGAAACACGCCGGATTCCTATGGAAATCCCTCGAATTCCCGAGGAAACTTTCCGTTTCCCCACGGAAACCCGGTGATTTCCCATGGAAACTCCACGAATTCCTGTGGGAACCTCTCGAATTCCCATGGGAAAACGAAGAATCCCCGTGGGAATTCGTTAAATTCCCTTAATTACCTCTTAAAAATCCATAACCTTTCGGGAGGGGTTATAAGAATTTGCCCGATTTAATCGAAAAATAAGCAACAATCGGGAAATAACTTGCCAGCACATTCAATTTTGATAGAATACCCGCGTTGGTTTTTTAAATTCAAACAAACATAAAGATGCCGCGATGGGACGAGCCTGGTCTAACATTCGATAATCCATTGTTTCACTACGATGACCCACGCAGCGTGGCAGAAATACTTAACACTCAACAAACCAAAGCTATGTTCGACGTTGTTTTAGATATCAAGAGCCTGTCCGTGCCCGACCTCGTCCTCCGTGCCAAAGCCATCCGCAAAGGAATTGCCGACACACCAGTCTTCTCAAGCCTCAGCGCGGATCTCACCGCACTGGACGGCCTTATCACCACGCTGGAAACCCTCCAGACCGACCAAGCCACCGCCAAAGCCGCTTTCAGCAACGCCACCGCCGCCCGAGACGCCGGACAGGGAGCCGTCAACGCAGCCCTCAACAAGCTGGCGTCCAACATAGCAAAACTAGCCACCACCGAGGCCCAGGTCATCTCCGCCCAAATGCGCCTCAAAGAAAAACCCGGCCCCAAACCCATCCCCGATACCCCCACTGGCCTGGAACTCACCATGGGAGACGAAGACGGAGAACTCTCCGGCCACTGCAACGGCCAGAGCGGCATCGTGGAATACTACGAGATCCGCTACACCACCTCCGATCCCCTCCTCCCCGCCACCACCTGGCAATTTGCCGACACCAGCAAAAAATCCAGCTTCGACCTCGCCAACCTCCCCTCCGGCCAAAAAGTCTGGGTCCAACTCCGCGCCTGCAACGCCCGAGGCAAATCCGGCTGGTGTGACCCAGCGTGCAAACGCGTTCCCTAATCTTAGTCCCAACGCCCGTTTCACGCCCTCCCTGCCGCCCCTCGCGCCCGCCGTTTTTTCCGTTGTCATAATCCGCAGGAATTCACGCTCATTTGAGCGTAAACCTGCAAATACGTTGACGATCACGCGCATCTGCGGCTAAATCCCAGCAAAATTCCACTATGAAATCACTACCCCGCGCAAACACCGACAAATCTGTCGCCTATAAAGAAGCTCGGCAAAATTCGACACTTCTGTCGGTGATCACCTAGTTCGGCTTACCAACCCACATTATGACTACGAATACAGAATCACAAGAAACCAGGCTTGCTGCCATGGAGCATCATATGCAACGACTCAGGCTAGCGGTGTTCTTGATTTGGCCTGCGGTTTGGATTATTTCAGTATTTGCACTCTTCACGACCACCAAGCTCGATGCGGCAACAATTAATCCGTTCCTCGATTTGGTTGGAACGATGGCAATTGTAGTTGTGGTAGCAGCTTTACTCTTGGGGTTTTTATTTTTCGTGGCCAGAACGGCATCTGATTTCAAAAATCGGGGTGTGCAATTCCCACTAAATCCCGGAAGTAAAAAACCCTGAATCTCCGCTTGATGCAAATGTCCGAACGACTCCTAGCCGAACAAGAACGCGGCTGCCGACTAGCGGTAGCCCAGGAGTATTTTCTGAAATCTTCAGCGTCAGCACGGCTACCGCTAGCCGCAGCGCTCTAACGTTCGCCGTCGCTCTCGTCTCCCCACAATCTACACAATCAACACTATGAAGACTACCATCCGAACCGCCATCATCTGCTTCGTCGTGGCATCCATCGCCATCGCAGCCACTACCAAACCAAGTCGGCTTACACCCAACCGCATTGCCGAGTTGACCGCTCCAAGCGATGCACCCAAAGCCAAAACCTACAAAGTTGCGGTTACAGGTTTGCAGCGCCCATCTCCCACTCCCGCCGGGAAAAACGCCCCCATTGGCGTAACCCTTCCTGCCGACAAACCACAGGCAGTGCTCGAATGCATCCGTGAGTTCCGCTTTCCTATCGAGTTTACCCCACCTGCAACCACCGCGAAAGATTCTGAGCTCCCAATTACCCCGACCACACCGGTGACGTTCGAGACCGTCAACACGGGCTGGACGATTCGCCTGTCCGCCAAGCCACACGGGAAGCTCATCGCTGTCTATGGCGTCGCCGATTATACCGAGGCTGAGATGATTCCCGGTGGTTACGGCGCGTTAGCCGGCCCTATTTATACGGAGCAGGGCGACGTCATCACCCCGAACAAACTTGACCAGCCGAAGTTCCAGACCACGACCACCCGCTTCCATATTTTCGCGCTTCCCGGCGAGGCATACGAAGTCACGCTCTATCGCGGAACCAAGGCCGAGAAGCATACAGTCACCATCACAACTGAATGACCGCAACGGCTAACCTTCAAAGCTATTAGTGGTTGGACAGACCCGGTGATTCACTCAGACCTTTCGGCCTCAGTGGCTGATCGGCGGGCCGATGCGTGCGTGATGCCTCCACCAGCCCTGCTACAGCCGCAGCCGCGTGACTGCCTTGAATGCCCAGTGGGTAACCTAAGCTGGACTGAACTACGATGGCCATCGGTATGATCCAGTGAATGGCGGTGGCGAGGGAGGGATCCGATTGGGTTGGTAATTTTTTGTCCTCCGCCCCAAAGGAGTTAACTGGATTGAAAGTTGCCGACTACGATGCCGCTTGAAATGCCTCCCAGCAGGCGACGAAACCGTCTGCGAAATCCTGCGGCCGCGCTTGGATCCAGTCGGTGATTTCTGCCACGGGAAACCACGCCACACCTTCGATTTCACTGCTGGGGTAAGTCACCGCTCCGGTGTAGTCGGTGCGGAATAGCTCCACCCATTCGAAGCCCGTGGCTTGGCAGGGGCGGATTTTTGCGATCTTGGTCAGTTGTTGGGCTGGCTTGACGATCCCCAGTTCTTCCTCCAACTCCCGCACTGCCGCAGGCAAATAGACCTCCCCAGAATCGACATGCCCGGCCGCACTCGAGTCCCATTTCTCCGGCATGGCATCCTTCAAATGACTCCGTTTCTGGAGGAGCAACTCTCCGAATTTATTGAAGACGAAAATATGAATCGCGCGATGAGCCAACCCTTCGGCGTGAACTTCGCCACGCGTCTTCTGGCCGATGACTTGATCTTCGTTATCCACGACGTCGAAAATTTCTCCTGCCTTCTGCGGCACGTCCTTGAGTTCATGGGTATCGTAGAGCCGCCCGAGCTGAACCCACTGCAAGAGCGTTAATTCTTCGGCCCGCGCGGTCTCGATGGCCCCGATCTCCCGGGCCAGTTCCGTCCAGGGCAGGTCATTGGTTGGCAGTGTTTTGCGGAGCATTTTCCGCCGTTGATTGAATCCCATGCGCAGGATGCGATCGAAGACTTTTTCATCAAAGGTCGGCAACTCGTGACGGGGCCGTGGCACCAGACTCATGACCGCCGAGTGGACCTTCGGCTGCGGCACGAAGATATCCGGCGGCAGCACGCGCAAATTTTGGGTGACCCACCGGGCTTGCACCCGCAGGCTCAAGAGTCCCCGATCCGAAGTGCTGGGCGGAGCACAGATGCGGTCGATAACCTCCTTCTGCATCACAAAAACCGCACGCGTGACCGGGCTGGGATTCTCCATGAAATTCCTGACAATTTCCGTCCCGCAGGAATAGGGCAACGCACCAATGACCTTAAGTGGCTGGGCTTTGAACAAGGTGCGGAGGTCGAATCGCAGTGCATCCCCCTCAATGATTTCCACCGGATAATCCCGCAACTCTTCGCGCAACCTGGCGGCCAAGCGGGCGTCCTTTTCCAGCAGAATCAGACGCTTCCCCTTCCCCAGCAAATGTTGCGTCAGCGCGCCCAACCCCGGACCGATTTCCAGGACAGTATCCTCCGGGGTAATGTCCAACTGCTCGGTGATCCAGCGAGCCACCTCCACATCGGTCAGGAAATTCTGCCCCATGCCACGGCTTGGCTCGACGTTGTGGGTGAGCAACGCGGATTTAATTGAGGAACGTGAGTTTGGGGCTTGATGGGACATGAGGGTATGCGATACTGCGGGCATTGGATTGTGGAAACGAGATAATTTCCACTGGCACAATTGGCAATCATGCTTATGCAACCAATCTTCAACTCCAACCTTCGTTCAATTTCCATGCCCCCCTTCCTCACCCTCTGTTTCCGCTCGATCCCGCTCGTGGCTGCGGCCGCGCTGAGTTCCTGTGTTACCGCCAACTATACCGGTGCCACCAACTATCTTAACGGCCAAGTGGCTACCAATCCGGGAACCGTCAACGGGCTGCCCCCGGATACCGTTTCCTTCTGGGACGGCGGGGCGGGCAACGGTCCGGCCCGGATTCATCTCAAGCTGGGTGAACAAGTGGCGGATTTTTATCGCGGAGACGTTCTCGTTGGCCGTTCCCGCGTTAGCAGTGGTGATGAGAATCACGGCACTCCCACCGGACGCCTCTCGGTGCTGGAGAAGGATCTGAACCACAAGTCCAGCCGCTACGGGGACTTCGTGGATGGAGCTGGCAATGTGGTGCAATCCAATGTGGACGTTAAGAAAGACCGCCCACCTGCGGGGACCCGTTTTGCCGGTTCTCCCATGACCCACTTCATGCGGTTGACCTACGATGGCGTGGGGATGCATACGGGCTTCCTCCCCGGCTACCCCGCCAGTCACGGCTGCATTCGGATGCCGGATCACATGGCCGCAACGTTCTTTGCGAATGTGTCGGTCGGCACCCCCGTGTTAGTAACCCACTAACATCCGATTAATGAAACCATACCGCGTCAAACCCAACGCAGCATTCAGCCTTGGGACCTACTCGACCAATGGCGACGTGGATCTGGGCACTAAAGAAGCGGCCCCCGCTCGCCTGCTGCAACTCCGCGAGGACATTCAATCCTTGCAGCGCATGCTCTATGCGGAGCAAAAGCAACGACTCCTGGTGATCCTTCAGGCCATGGATACTGGCGGGAAGGATGGCACGGTGCGGCAGGTATTCTCCGGCATTGATCCTCACGGCATGAGGGTCGTTCCTTTCAAGTCTCCCACCCAGATCGAGTTGGCCCATGATTTCCTCTGGCGGATCCACGCTCAAGCCCCCGCTGTGGGCGAAATCGTGGTCTTCAACCGCAGTCACTACGAAGATATTCTGGCCGTTAAGGTGAAGAATTTGCTCCCGAAGACCGTTTGGGAAAAGCGTTACGACCACATCATCAACTTCGAACGGATGCTAGTGGATGAAGGCACCACCATCATTAAGCTCTTCCTCCACATCTCTTACGACGAGCAAAGAAGACGCCTCCAGGAGCGCCTGGAAAATCCCCGCAAGCACTGGAAATTCGACCCAGAGGACATCAAAGATCGGGAGCGTTGGCCGAAGTTTATTTCCGCCTACGATGAAGTAATCGCGCGCACCGCCACGGACTTCGCTCCCTGGTATATTGTCCCGGCCGATCGTAAATGGTATCGCAATTTGGTTGTGGCGGAGACGGTCAAGGCCGCCCTGATCAAAATGGAACCCGCCTGGCCTGAGCAGAAGCACGACCTTAGTGCAGTGGTCTTGCGATAACCGCCCACTGTGGGTCACTCCGGCTCCCGGTAAATCGTGTGGACGCGGGCGGTCGCACTCACACGATACTCCTGCCCCTTGGGCGTGGCGCAATGATAGCGGGTGCGCAGCCGCTGCCCCCGCCGCAGGATCAATTTCCCGTCCAGCGAGAACAACGTTCCCTCCGCCAATTCCGCCACCATGGGTCGATGGTCCAGGGTATCATGCTGCCGCAACGCCAATTGCAGGGCCGCATCCCGAGAACTGGAGGCATGCGGACCATGGCGGGCCTGCCGTTCGATGTGGGGGGCGAGATCCGCTGGAAAGAGTCCAGCTTGCAGCGCCCGGTGCAGTAAGTTGGCGAAAATGTGGCGCCACTCGCGACCGTGCGCGGCGGCTCGTTTCCCGTGCTGCTGGATGGTTACCGCATGGGCCAGCTCATGCAGCAGCGTGATGAGAAATTGATACCGATTCCCCGAGACATTCACCGTGACCTCAGAGAATTGCTCCCCCGCACGCTGCCGATGGTCCCCATGCTTGGTCCGACGCGCGCGCACCGGCGTGATCACGCAGTGCACCTCATGAAGAATTTCTTCGATGAAGCCCTGGGAACCCAAGTCCAAAAATGGTCGCAAGCGCAGCATGGAAATTTCCCGCATACGCTCCGCCGCCGCCACCGGAATCGACGACGGCCCCCCTTGCAGATATCCACTCATGCCCAGCACCTCATTATGGTTCCAGCGTCACTGCGAATCCCCGCCCTGTCACGGGAAAAGTTACTTACAACAAGAACCCTTCCCGCAGCGAATCAGCCGGATCAATGAAGAAAGAATGATGTCCTGTGATCGACGCACTGCCCTCAATCTCCGCCACAATAGCGCTGTAGGGCCCCACTGCCAGACCTGCCCGGGCCGGGCGGCCGGTAAACGTTCCTCCCATCAGGCCCTCCACGATATAGGCCTCCCCCAGATCAATCTCCCCGCGCGCATGCATCAGCGCCAGCCGACCACTCAATGCCGTGCCAGAAGGACTGCGGTCCACCGCCCCATCCGTGAAGACACAGACCTGGCGGGCCTGGGCCACCGAGTCCCGCCGTTTGGCCAATTCCTGGGTAAACACGACGCCGGAAAGCAAGCTCAACAAGGGTTCCGAGTGGTGCACGATTTTGGCCGCGTCCTCCACCACGGCAGCAATGGCCACGCCCATCTGCGTGATGTCGGTGATCCGCTCCGGCGTGATTTCCAAGCCGACCGAAGCCGCATCCACAAACGCATAGAACTCCCCACCGTAAGCCAAGTCATAGGTGATATGCCCGATGTTAGGCACCAGCGCGCGCAAGTTTTGTCCCACCACATAGGAGGGCACATTTTCAAAAAACACCCGCCGCACCCGATTCTCTTCCACCCGAGCATAGGCCCGAATCCGCCCCGCAGGGGTGTCAAAGCGCAACAGCGTCTCCGGGGCCTTCACCTCCACAATGCCTGCCTCCACACAGATCGTAGCCGCGGCCACAATGCCATGGGCGCTCATCGGGCAGATACCACTGCGATGCAGGAACAACGTGCCGAAATTAGAATCCACCCGCTGCGGTGGCGTCAGCAGACATGCATACATGTCAGGATGTCCCCGGGGCTCCAGTAAAATGGAACCGCGCAGATGATCCAGATGCTTGATGCTGTAGCGGCACTTATCGATCATCGTCACCCCCCGGGGCAGCGGATAGCCGCCCAGAACCAAGCGCAGCGGTTGCCCGCACACGTGGGCATCGATCGCTTCGATCTTCAGCCCGTGTGAAGGCAAAGCCCACTGATGCCAGTGGTGAGGTTCCAGATTCGTCGTTTCCACAATGATAAATTTACGCAGAGCGTTACGGCTCAGCGAGTTGGGACTAACGTTCCACCCGCTTGCTACCACCACCCATTTCCTTCTCCACTTCACTCAGCGTGGCGAAGGAGGTATCCCCCGGCGTGGTCATCGCCAGCGCGCCATGCGCCGCACCATACTCCACTGCCTTAGCCGCATCGTTGTGCTTCAGGAAACCATAGATCAGACCGCTGGCGAAGCTATCGCCACCGCCCACCCGATCCAGGATTTCCAGCCCATTGCGTTGCGCGGCCCGATGGAATTCGCCCGCGTGCCACAGGATCGCCCCCCAATCATTGATCGTGGCAGACTGCACCGTGCGCAGCGTGGTGGCCGCCACTTTGAAGTTAGGGAAATCTTTCACCGCCCGCTCGATCATGTTCTTGAAGCTCCCAATCTCAATCGTCGAGATGTGCTCATCCACCCCCTCCACTTCAAATCCTAACGAGGCCGTGAAATCCTCCTCATTCCCAATCATTACGTCCACACTCTTGGCGATGCGACGGTTCACCTCCTGTGCCCGAGCCTTGCCGCCGATCCCCTTCCACAGGCTGGGCCGATAGTTCAAATCATAACTCACAATCGTCCCATGTTTGCGCGCACATTCCACCGCCTCGATCACCACCTCAGGCGTGGTGTCGCTCAGCGCAGCGAAAATGCCGCCCGTATGGAACCAACGCACCCCTTGTTTGCCGAAAATTTCCTCCCAATCCACATCGCCCGGCTTCATGTGACTGGCCGCCGTATTTCCCCGGTCCGGAATCCCCTTCGCCCCGCGGATGCCATACCCTCGCTCCGTAAAATTCAGCCCATTCCGCACCGAACGCCCGATGCCATCATACGGCACCCATTGAATGTGGCGCGTATCCACCCCACCCTGCATGATGAAATCCTCCACCAAATGCCCCACATCATTATCCGCAAACGCCGTCACCACACTCGTGCGCAGACCGAAACATTTCCGCAACCCGCGCGCCACATTATACTCGCCTCCGCCTTCCCAGACCTTGAATTCACGAGCACAGCGGATGCGCCCCTCACCCGGGTCCAGACGCAGCATGATTTCCCCCAGGGAAATGAGATCGTATTGGCAAGAGTCTGCGGATTTGAGCTGGAGCATGGTAAAATTCAGGGTTGAGGATGGGGGAAAATGAAAAGTGAGAGCCCATTGCCTATATGAAATCCGCAGAGATTCAAGTTTTCAGATGCAAGAAATGTGAATAATTCCGACCGCTCTCGGCAGATGCGAAATCCCCGGCCATCCCGCAGCCATCAGCATTACCGAGCAGTGCGGCGGAGCAGACGCCTGCTCCGGCCACGAAGCGGTAAGTGCTGCGCGCGGCGGAGGGCTAATATTCCCCAAAGATCCGCCGCACGGCCAAGGCGAGCGCGGCGGCTAATTTCTCATGGTTCTCCGCGTCCAAATGGAGTGCGTCGATCTGGGTAGGCTCGACGAAATCCTGAGCATTTAAATAATTGATCTGAAGCAATTGCGCGACGGCTTCATAGTGACGGGGTAGCTGTAGGGATTTCTCCCGCCCCTGGTCAAAGCGAACCGCCAAATCGGGCAGATCAAGCATCTCGCCAACTGCCGCTGGACAGACCAGGAGCACCTGCGGGGCCTTACCGTCCGGGCCGGACGGGCTGCGCAAAATGAGTCGAGTGAGGGTCGCGACTCCCCCTGCAATGTCCTGCGGCGGCAGGGCCAGCATCGTTTTCAGATCGTTGGTTCCCAGCATGAGAATCACCAGATCAATGGGGGCATGGGTTTCCAGGACTACAGGCAAGTGGGTCCGTCCGTTGCGGGAAGCTTCCGCTATGGGGTCTTCGTGCACGGTGGTGCGCCCATTCTGCCCCTCTTCCATCACTCGATACTGAGGCCCTAGCAGGGCGGCTAATTTTCCGGTCCAGCGCACCGACGGGGCATGGCGTATGGGCACGGGTGAGCTGCTGGAGGCGGCTGCGTTGTAGCCCCACGTATTCGAATCACCGTAGCAGAGAATCGTCTTCATAGGGGCATATTCATGGCCACAAAGCGACTCTGTGCAAGCCTTAGCTGTGATGGGTGGGGAAGGAAATTCGCTGGGCTGCGGCATCCCAGTGGAACTCGGTCGTTAGGTCAGGTGCCGGACGGCCCAGCAATTGCCAAACGTTGGTCGAGACCATGGCGCAAGCGTTTGCCAGCGAAACCCGGCCGCAGCGCACCGCGTTTTCCAGGCCTTCTTTCAACCCAAGCGCGGCTCCCGCCAAATAAGGGGTGCCCAGCAATGACAATCGGCCCGCCGGACTCAACTCCACTTTGCCCCCGATGGACGCATCGTAAATGCCCGGCTGGCAACGCGCCGGGGCGGCGGCATCGCTCACTAGAATGAGCCGATCCAAGCCTTTGGCGCGCGGCAGCACCTGCATGACCGATTCCGGCAAATGGTGCCCATCATAGATTGCGCTGGCATACAGTGGATCCTCCGCCAGTTGATCCCAGATGACATTCGGATGTCGTGGCAGGAGGGCGGGAACCCCATTTCCCAAGTGGGTGCAAAGTCGAGCACCTGCAGAGATGGCTGCCTTAATCTGGGTGGAAGTGGCTAGGTGATGGCCCAGGGAAACGAGGATTCCTGCAGTGGTTAGTTGTTCGATCATCTTCAGTGCACCGGGCACTTCCGGGGCCAGGGTGACGATGCGAATGAGGCCATTCGCAGCCTCCTGAAGGCGTTGGAATTCATCCCATTGCGGCTCCCTGATCCACTCCACTGGATGCGCTCCACGGGCACCCTCCAGCGGTGAGATCCAGGGGCCTTCCAGATGAAATCCGAGCACCATGGCTCGGGCCTCCGCATCTTGAAGACATCCTTCCACCAGGCTTTGCAGCGCGCGCAGCATTTGGGACGGGGACTGGGTGATGATGGTGGGACAGAAGCGCCTCACGCCTTCAGCGGCCAAGGATCGAGCCACGAAACTAACGCTCTCCGGTTGCGGATCTCTTGCGTTGAAATCCTGCCCGGCAAAGCCATTCACTTGTAAATCAACCCAGCCCGGACTGGTGTAGTTTCCAGAGGGAAAGGTGGCGAGGGATCTTACATCAATGGGAGTGGCACTCATGCGAGGAGGCTGGCCGCAGGGGTATCGAGGAAGACGGTAACGTTGCCATGCGTCTGGAGAATTGACGCTGGCGCCAAGTTCGAGACCGGTCCCAGCAAGCAGGCCTGCACCGCCACGGCCTTGCGCTCATCCGGCACCGTGACGATAATGGCGCGGCTTTTCAGGATTTGGCGAATCGACATGGAAATGGCTTGCGTGGGCACGGCTTCCAAGGTGGGGAACCAGCCTTCCCCCCACTGCTGCCGCCGACACGCTTCGTCCAGTGCAACCATCAAATACGGCTGTTCCGTGGAGAAATCGGCGGGCGGATCATTGAACGCCAAATGGCCGTTTTCACCAATCCCCACAAACGCCACGTCGATGGACTGGCCTGCAATCAGCGCACCGACCCGGCCACATTCTGCGGCGGCATCCGACTCCCCATTTAAATAATGGAAGCCCGCCAACGGCAAGGGCAGTTGCGACACGAAACGCTCCCATAAATATTTCCGGAACGATGCCGGATGGTCCAACGGAAGGCCCACATACTCGTCCAGATGAAAGGCCGTCACCCGATTCCACGCGAGGTCCGGTTGCGCCACCAGAGCGGCCAGCATTTCGAACTGACTAGCACCCGTGGCGACGATGATCGTGGCTTCCCCGCGTGCTGCGAGGGCCTGACGAATTAGCTTGGCTCCGGCCTCCGCTGCGGCCAGTCCCATGCTCGTTTTGTTGCTGAATATTTTGCTGTCCATCCCTCCTTAGTAAAAAATTTCGCGTTGGTATGCAACGGAGAAACCTACCGCCAAAAATCATTTGCGTCCGCCGCCGCCACCACCAACTATCACGGCATGTTATCCCATATCGTTACCTTCTATACCCGCCCCGAACTGCCTAACGCCGCCGATGATCTCATCGCGGGATGTCATGAATACCTCAGCAAGATCCCCGGCATCATCCATTTCCATGTGGGCAAAATGGTCCCCAGCGAGCGGCCAGTAGTCAGCCAGGAGTATCAGGTGGGGCTGAATCTGATCGTGGCCGACAAGGCGACGGAGCAAGCTTATCAGGTGCATCCGTTGCATTTGGAATTCATCGACAAAGTCTTCAAGCCCTGCTGTCACAAAGCAGTGATCTTCGATTTTGCATCGGAGTAGCAATTAGGGGAAGACTTTGGCTCTTAAGAGCCCGGATTCCCGCATAAATCGCCTGAAAAATGGTTGACCACTCCGAAAGAAACGGAATTTTAACCACGTATTTCTCTGGACTTTCCCTCCAGAGTCGCAGAAGGACACCTCAACATCTCAGCCATGAAATTTTCCATTAACCGCCTCTTCCGTTCAGCCAGCCTCTGTGGCTTGGCCTTGTCCGCCGTGTCTTGCGTAAGCGGACCGCCTTACCAGCCGGACGGCAACGTCTTTATCAATGATCGGAAGCCCAAATACGGCTATCAAGGCACCAATAGTCCGACGGCGGATCCAGCAGCCCAAAGCGATAAGCCCAGGGATGACCGTGGAGAAGATCCTTCCAAGCTGCATGGTAATGGGGCAGACACTGGCGAAAAGCCCAAATCGGATGAACCCAAGCCCGATAAACCGGTGACCGATCCTGCGACCAATCCTCCTGTAGATGAACCCAAACCCAAGCCCGCTCCCACCGCCAATCTGCCATTCGGCACGCCGGTGATCGGGAAACGCGGGTTTGTTTACAGCCCCTACGCTCCCGCCCAGGGGATGGTCGATGTGAGTGACATCCCCAGCGGCACCAAAGTGGAGTGTCCTTACACGAAAAAAATCTTCCGCGTGCCGTAGCCTGACGCAGACTTGACGTCGGCGTTTGATCTCATGCTAGTAGAATCCATCGCAGTGCTCGGTCCCGGGCTTCTCGGCGGCAGCATTTTACACGATGCGATGCGGTTGGGTGTGCCTTCAGTGCGAGCTTATGCCCGCCGTTTGGAGGTGTGCCAGGAGATTGATCGACTTTGCCTGGCCCACATAGCCACCACGGATCTGGCTAGAGCGGTCCAGGGGGCATCGTTGATCGTGCTGGCATCCCCAGTGGGCACTTACCCACAGTTGGTGGAGAATTTGCTAAGCTGCCCGCTGGCGGATGACGTGCTCATTACCGATGTTGGCAGTGTCAAGGGGATGGTCCTGGCCACCGCTGGCAAATTATGTCGCGCGGCGGGACGCACGTTTATTGGGAGCCATCCCATGGCCGGATCTGAAGCCAAAGGGCTGCTGGCCAGTCGTGCGCGGTTGTTTGAGCAGGCGGCTTGCATCCTCACGCCGGAGAGCGATACGCCACCTCCAGCCCTGGTCAGTTTAACGCAGTTTTGGACGGACTTGGGGTGCCGGGTGTCCACCATGGACGCGGCCCGCCACGACCAGGTGGTGGCGCGGATTAGCCACATGCCCCATTTGGCGGCAGTGGCAGTAACCCTGGCCGCTCTGGGGGAGGATCCTGACATTGCGCAATTTGCCGCAGGCGGCCTGCGGGATACCACCCGGGTGGCTTCGGGGGATCCTGAGATGTGGCGTGAAATCTTACTGGAGAATCGTCCGGCCGTGCTCGCGGCAGGACGGGATTTGCAACAGAAATTGGCCGCGTTGCTTAGTTGGCTGGAAACTCAGGAGGAAGCGCCACTGGTCCAGGCCCTAGCAACCGCCAAGCAACTCCGGGATCAGCGTTATGCTTGACGAGGGGGCAATTTCGTAGTTGCAACCACCGGGGTAAAAGCCGAACTCCCGCTGCGCCAGCCAGTTAGTCTGCTGCGAGTTTCCCTCTCTTCCCCAAACATCCATTTTCACCATGTCTGAATACCGAGTTCGTCGAGCCAAATCCATCACCGCAGAAATTCGCGTTCCGGGCGACAAGTCCATTTCGCACCGGGCGGTCATGTTCTCTGCCTTGGCAAATGGGGTTAGTCGCGTCACGGGTTTCCTGGCCAGTGAAGATTGCCTTTCCACCATGGAATGCATGCGCCGTATGGGAGTAACCATCCTGGCTTTCGATGCGGCGGGTCATCCCTGGCAAGCCACGGATGACCAGGGACAGCACCTGCCCGGCCCCACCAGTTTGGAAATTCATGGCTGCGGCATGCAATTGCAGGCTCCCACGCAGGATCTTGATTGCGGCAATTCCGGCACCACCATGCGATTGCTGGCGGGCATCGTGGCAGCGCAACCATTTGCCAGTCGCATGATCGGGGATGCATCCCTGTCACGCCGCCCGATGAAACGCATCATGGACCCGCTGAGTCAGATGGGCGCGGATATTCGTTCCGAGAGCAACAACGGGTGTGCGCCCCTGCTTGTTACCGGTGGGAAGCTCAAGCCCATTAATTACACCCTGCCCGTGGCCAGCGCTCAAGTGAAGAGTGCGGTGTTGCTAGCAGGCCTCTTTGCCGATGGCGAAACGACGGTGGTGGAACCCACCATCACGCGCGACCATACGGAAACAATGCTCAAGTATTTCGGAGTCACCACGGTGCGCCAAGAACAGAATATAAGCGTGCAGGGCGGTCAGATCCCGCAAGCCCGAGATTTTCAAGTGCCGGGTGATATTTCCAGCGCAGCCTTCTGGGCGGTGGCCGCAGCGGCTCAGCCGGGGGCGACCCTGACGATCGCGGACGTGGGATTGAATTCCACGCGCACCGGAGTGTTGGCGGTCTTGCAGCGCATGGGCGCGGACATCACCATTGTTCCCCATAGCAAGGATCAAGCGGAACCCATGGGGACCGTTACCATCAGAGGCGGCACGCTCCAGGCAACCGTGATTGAAGGTGCGGAGATCCCAAACGTGATCGACGAGCTACCGGTGCTGGCAGTCGCTGCCGCCTTGGCTCAAGGGCGCACGATCATCCGTGATGCGGGAGAACTGCGGAACAAGGAATCCGACCGCATAACCTGCGTGGCCACCAACCTGCTGGCCATGGGCGGACAAGTGAAGGAACTTCCCGACGGGATGGAAATCGAAGGTGGCAGCCCCTTGCACGGTGCTCGCGTAACCAGTTACGGGGATCATCGGATCGCCATGGCATTCGCCATTGCCGGGCTCTTTGCCGATGGCGAAACCATCGTGGAAGATGTTGACTGCGTGGCTACCAGTTACCCGGGCTTCGATACCCACTTGGCGCTGGTCAGTCAATCCTAACACAGATTGATTCCCCCGCCGACCCTTTGGTTAGACCCTCTGGTGCAAGCCATGAGAACTCACCGGACGTCGTGCTGCGGAGGCCGCAGTCCATGATAGCGCTGCCCATATTTACTATTCCTTGCTGCCGTCGCCTGGCCCGGATTTGAATTTCTCTGAAGCGAAGTGCTGCCCAATGGAAAGTCGAGCTAAAAATCCCTCGTCATACTTTCCCATTTCGGGCTTAAGGAATTAGCCGACTTAGAGTTGCACCTCCTAGGTCTCCCCCACCCTTTTCCATTCCTTCAAGCAGATCCGTCCCATGAAGCCACCATCTTCTCATGCCCTAATCCCGCTCTGCGCTTCGGCGGTGCTCATGCTGGGCGTGGCAGGTGCCCACGATGCTCATCACCGCGATGTCATAACCGCCAGCGGTTATCGCCTTACGGGTGAGGCCGCAGCGGCTGAGCTGGAAGCGGCGGCCAATCGTCTATCCGCATCGGCGGAACCTGAATCGTCGGCTGCTACGAAGGGCTGGGAGCCCGTGGTGTATGCGCCGCCCGCGGGAAATGGCACCTTGTTGGCCGCATCGTTTGCTCCGTTTAAGCCTTATGTTCGTTATTACTGGGACTCGACTTATTTTTACGCCGAGGGCGATAGCATGCCGCCTCCAGGATTGATGCCAACTCCAATGGTGGGGATTACCGCATGGCAGCAGCAATTACCCATTCCAGTGGGCTACTTTGGCAATGTCACCAATCCAGAGACGGACACGGCTTCGCTGGGCTATGGGAAGCCGAACGTCTGGCGGATTCCTCTGGTGCCGGTTCCTGCGGCAGCGCCTATCTCCCTAACGGGCAACTTTTTGCGAGGCGCAGTGGCCATTGGGGCGAATGGGATTCCCATTTTCAATCCGCGCAACAACACGGGGCAGTTCTCGCAGGCCATTGGCGAGCTTGATAGCTATGGTGGGCATTGCGGTCGGGCGGATGATTACCACTATCACATTGCACCGGTGCATTTGTATTCCGTGCTGAGCCCTGACAAACCCTGCGCGTGGGCTTTGGATGGATATCCCATTTACGGCTACCTCGAACCGGATGGGACAGCACAGCAGGCGCTGGATGGCGATGGCGGACACACGCATGGCACCTGGGGTTACCATTACCATGCCCGGGGCACCGCTGCTACTGGTCCACAGAGTCCGTATCTTATGAATGCCATGCATGGCACCGTGGTCAATTACGGGGGACAAATTGATCCTCAGCCGACCGCCAGTTCGATTGCTCCAGCGGGATCGCCTTTGGCTGGTGCTGCCATCACGGGCTTTGCGCGTCCAAGTAAAGACTCGTATGTCCTGACCTATACGGTTGGGGGGGCTAGTTACAACGTCGCGTATTCCATCAATCGCATCGCGCACACCGTGACCGTCAATACTCAAAGTCCCACCAACCCCACTGGCACTTCAGCGACTTACACCAACGCCTCGCGCTTCAGTTATTACCCCATGAGTGGACCGTCCATGGCCAAACTCCCGGACACAGGGCAAACCTTAAACGCGACCGCCACCGCCGGGGAAGACAGCGACTATACCATCAACGCTCCGACCTTCACCGACAATGGAAACAGCACTGTGACGGATGCCGTGACTGGACTGATGTGGCAGAAAACGGATAGCGGTGAAATGACCTGGGAGAACGCCGTGGCCGGGGCTGCCAGCATCACGTTAGGCGGCTTCAGTGATTGGCGACTCCCCACCGCTCAGGAAGCGTTCAGTATTTTGAATCACAATAGCAACCCGGCACTCAACAGCACCTATTTCGTCAATCATGCCAGTGGCACCCCAGGCTATTGGTGGACCAGTGATCTCTTTTATGGCGACAACACGAAGGCTTGGGCGACCAACGCTGGGGGTGGTCTGGGCCCGCATCCCAAGACCTCCACGATCAGTGCTGGAGGAACGCTACGATTCCATGCGCGCTATGTCCGGGGCGCGAATCCCACGCTGGGCCATAACTATCTTAACAACGGGGATGGCACGATCACGGACTTGGATACCGGCCTGATGTGGACGCAGGCCCCCTCCACCGCCATGTCGTGGTCGAATTCGCTAACTTATGCTGAAGGGCTCACGCTGGGCGGTTTCAACGACTGGCGTTTACCTAACGTAAAGGAACTGCAATCACTGCAAGACATCACCCGCGCCACGGCTTCTGCGGTTACAACGGTGCCCTGCCTCAATCGCATGTTGTTTCCTGCCGCTACCGCCACGGCTTACTGGTCATCCACCAGCGTGAAGGCCGGCACGCCAACGAATGCGTGGCTCGTGGATTTCGGGGTCACGACCACGGCCACGCCTTCGAGAAATCAGCAGGGCATTGTGAGCTACGAACCTTATGCTGCGACGTATCCAGTTTTCGCAGTGCGGACGGCCGAACTTTCAGTAAGCCGTTCCATCAGCCAGGGCCTGGCCACCACGAACACGACAAATCTTTATCCTGCTGGCCAGCGAGTTTCCGGTGTGGGCACGAGCACGGCCACGGATGCCACCACCCGGACGGTGCCAGCGGCCACGCAATTCACCACCGCCACGAAAGCCAGCGATCTCTATAACGAAACCACCAACGTGACGCCTGCGAACATTGCGGCAGTAAATTTAGCCAACGTTCCTATCATTACGGTAGATGCGGATGGCGAGGTCATCACAGGTTATCTTTTTGCGGACAATTATTTCGAACTCTATGTCAACGGAACCCTGGTGGCGGTCGATCCCGTGCCCTACACGCCATTCAATTCCTGCGTGGTGAAATTTCGCGCCAAGCGCCCGATTACTTATGCCGTGAAATTGGTGGACTGGGAGGAGAATCTGGGGATCGGCTCTGAACTCAATGGTGGCAGCGCTTACCACGCGGGCGATGGCGGCTTCATGGCCAGCTTTAGCGATGGCACGGTGACAGGTCCGGCCTGGAAGGCGCAGTCATTTTATATCGCCCCGCTCAATGATCCGGCGTTCGTGGTGGAGCAACCAAATGGAACTCACGATTCCTCTGCGGCCGGATTGCTGACACCGACGCTCAATCAGAACAGCTACGCGCTGCATTACGCGGTGCCCGCCAACTGGTATGCCAAAGCCTTCTCGGATGCAGGCTGGCCAGCGGCTACGACCTATACCGAAGCTATTGTGGGCGTGAATGATAAGCCTGCTTACACCAATTTTCCCGCCCAATTCAGCAACAGTGGCGCACAGTTCATCTGGTCCTCGAATCTGGTGCTCGATAACGAAGTCATCGTCCGCTACACTGGACCCGCAACGACACAGCAAATTGCCGTCGAGCAACCCAGCGCCGCGCCATTGACCGATGGCTCCAGCACCGTGGCCTACGGCAGTGTGAACGTCGGCAGCACGCTTTCGCAGACTTTTGTGATTCGAAATAGCAGCGCCACCAACGCGCTCAGCATCACCGGCGTCACTATCGATGGCACAAACGGCAGCCAATTCACGGTCACCACCTCGCCTGCCAGCAGCATCGCCGCCAGTGGCAGCACAACGCTGGTCGTGCAGTTCGCGCCGACCACCGCCGGAGCCAAGACCGCAGCCATTCACATCGCCAGCAGTGATGCCTCAGTGGGTGCTGCCTTTGACATCAATCTCAGTGGCACTGGTGCTGTCGCCCCACCGACCATCACGAATCCACGCACATCGCCTAACACACAAACGTATGCCGACAATGTGTGGGTCACCGCACAACTTGCCGCCGCCTCCGGCGCGACGATCAACACCGCGCAATTGACCTACAGCGACGGCACGCAGACCACGTCCACGGTCTTTGCCGAGACGATGGCAAACGTCGCAACGGCCGGCACCGCCGGCTGGGACGGCACGGGAGCGAATTTTCCGTGGAGCATCACCAGCAGCGGTGGTGATACGAAGCAAACGATCGCGGCCAATCGCGGCACTGGCAACATTTGCGGACTTGAGTTTGGCAAAGGAGCGACCAACCCCACCGCAACGATGGCGGCAACGACCAACGCGATCAACGCGAGCGGCACCGCAGGCACCATTCAGTTTTGGGCAGCAACCTCGAATCTCGTCGCCGGACTCGGCTGGAATTTCCAACTCTCAACCGACGGCACCGCATGGACCACGCGCCTCAGCGAAGCAACAGGCGTCAACCATGTTCATCAAATCAACTCCTACACGCTTCAAGCCAGCGAACGGGTGGGCAAGCTGCGGATGCGTTTTCAATTCATCGGCAACGGCACGGGCGGCCCGACGGGACCGAAGGCGCAGTTTGACGATATCACCGTGGTCACCACGACCGGCGCGCCGCCCACGACGGTGACGATGTTTGATGATGGATTGCACGGCGACGGCATCGCAGGCGACGGTGTGTTTGGTGCGCAAATCCCGGTGCAGACTGCCGGCAAAACCATCACCTACAGCCTCAGCGTGACGGACAGCAACGGCAGCACCACCACATCCGCCGCCGCCGCGAGCTACATCGTCAGCGCAATCACTCCACCCGCAAACTTCACCGCGACCGCCACGCGAAGCGGCAACAACGTGATCATCCAATGGCCCACGCAAGCAGGCATCAGCTATTCCGTCCAAACGTCGGATAACCTGATCAACTGGACCAACATCCCGGTTGGCCAAGTCGGGACGTGGACCGACACCGGCGCAATTCTAACGACGCCGAAGCGGTTTTATCGCGTGATGCGGTAAAGGGATCACGACACGCTGATATGAAATACTCCATCGCATTTTTCCTCTCGCTCCTCTTTGCGAACAGCAGCTTCGCCACGGCTCCAAACATCGTCATCATTCTCACCGACGACCAGGGCTGGGGCGATGTCGGTTATCATACCGCTGCAGGCCAGGTGCCGATTCAACCACCTAACATGGATGGCTTCCTTGCGACAGGCATTCGTCTGGAAAAATTCTACGCCACCCCCGTGTGCAGCATCACGCGTTCATGCCTTCTAACAGGTCGCAACACGATCCGCACGGCTACCGGCAACAATCGCGGCTTGGACCTCAGCGAGCACCTCATGCCGCAGACCTTCAAAGCCGCTGGTTACCAGACCTACATGTGCGGCAAATGGCATCTCGGCGGTTGGGGAAACAATACCAATACCACCACACTCAACGGCTCCACCTTCACTGTGGTCCAGGAGAGCGATGCCTACCTGCCGCACAATCGCGGTTGGGACATCCACTACGGCCAGTATGGCGGTGCCATCAATTATTTCACGCACCGGACGAATGATCCCGGTCTGAACAACGCCGTCGATTGGTGGCTCAACGGCGTCACGCAGAACGAAACAACCGATTTGCAAGGCAACGGCGGTCACTCCACCGACCTGCTAGCCGACAAGGCGGTCTCGCTCATTCAGAACCGTGATCCGTCGAAACCCATTCTGCTCTACCTCGCCTTCAATGCCGTCCATGCAGGCGTCTCCGCACCAGCCGCATACATCACCAAGTATCAAAATCTCGGTGTCACCAATTCGGCACGTCGCACCCTCTGTGCCGCCGTGGACTGTATGGACGCCGCCATGGGGCGCGTGCTCGCCGCCCTTGATACCGCAGGGATCGCTAACAACACCATCGTCCTCTACATGAGTGACAATGGCGGCAATGAACCCACCGGTTCCATCAACGATCCACTGCGTGGAACCAAGAATCAGGACAGCTACGACGGTGGCAACATTCACACCCCGGCCGCGATCCGTTGGCCCGGTGTGCTGGCAACAAACGTCATCAGCAATCAGTATGTCTGGGTGGGCGACATCTTCCCCACTCTCTGCGCCGCCACCGGTGTCACGCCGCAGAACATCAAAGCCTTCGACGGACTCAACCTCTGGCCCGCACTGCTTTCCATCAACAGTGGCAACCCCAATGGTGTGCAGCGCCCGTCGACCCTCGTCACCTCGGTGACCAAACCCGCCGCGCTCAATATCTTCACCGATCCCGTCCTCGGCGGCAGCAAGATGTTCAAACTCATCCGCACCAAAGGTCCGCCTTTGAGCAACGAACTTTTCAATATGACCGATGATCCGTATGAAACCACGGATCTCGCTACCAACGCCGCGTATGCCACGATCATCACCACCCTCACAACTCCGATCACCAGCATCACGCCGGAGAACTATCCGCCCCACATCGGTGAGGCACCGAAGACGCAGAGTGTGCAACAGGGCAGCAGCATCACGCTCTACGCACCCTTCACCAGCTATGGAAAAGTCCCCAGCGTGCAGTGGCGAAAGAACACCACACCCATCAGCGGTGCAACCAGCTACTACCAAATCACCGACACGGGCGTCAACGTGAACGGCGTCTTCATGGCCACGCTAACTCTAACTAACGTAAATAGCACCCACACCGCAAACTACGACGTGATCGTCAGCAGCACCAACGGCAGCGCCACCAGCAGCGCAGGCACCCTAACCGTCATCAAGCCCGTCAGCACCCAAAACGACGGCCTCCCCGATACTTGGAAATCCGCCCACGGCATCGACGTGAATTCCACGGCCGCCAGCGATGGCCCGATGGGTGACATCGATTTCGACGGTCGCGTCAATCTCCTCGGATACGCGTTCAATACCAATCCCAAGGCCAGCGAAGGCGAAGTCGTTCAAAGCAAGTTGAACTCAGGCTATCTTGAAATCAAGTTTACTCGGCGGATCGGTGCCGTTGATTTGCTTTACGCAGTGCAAGTCTCCGACAACATCTCGGCATGGTCCGATGCAAGCACCAGTTACCAAATCATGAACACCGTGCCCAATGCCGACGGTGTGACTGAAACCGTCACCGCCCGCCTGCTCCCCGCAATCGCAACCACGACGCGGAGATTCGCACGCCTGAAGATATCCACGCAATGATCGAATCCATGAAACTTCACCTCATAGCATTTTACCTGTGCCTCGCATTCACCATGGCCGCCCGTGCGAGCGACAACATCCTGTTGATTATTGCCGACGACTTCGGGCTTGATGCCAGTGCGGTATTCAACACCAGCCCGGGCGCGTCGCTCGCGCCAACACCTAACATCGCATCATTGGCTGCGAATGGAGTCAAATTCACGAACGCCTATAGCTATTCGGTCTGCTCGCCGGCCCGGTCTTCGGTCCTGACAGGCCGGTTCGGATTTCGCACGGGCACGGCCAATGTCACGGGCGGCACCACCTCGAACAACTCGCTGAAGGCTGCGGAATTCACGCTGCCGGACGCGTTCGCCGCCAACAGCGGCTTGAACTATCAGCTCAAACACCTCGGCAAATGGCATCTTGGCGGCACGAGCACCGCCCCTTGTCTCATCGGCGGTTGGCCTTCGTTTTCGGGAGCCTTGATCGGGGAAATCACCGACTATGTCAATTGGACGAAAGTCACGGGCAGCGGCGCGAGCGCGAGCAGCAGCACCGTCACGACTTATGCGACTACGGAAAACGTCAATGATGCCCTTGCGTTCATCAGCACCCAGACCACAGCCGGTAAGCCATGGTTCACCTGGCTCGCGTTCAACGCGCCGCACACCCCGTATCACAAACCGCCTAATTCGCTGTGCCCGACCTATGCTTCGCTCAGCGGCACGGCCGCGGACATCACAGCGAATCAGCAGAGCTACTACAACGCCGCCATCGAGGCGATGGACACCGAGATCGGCCGCTTGCTTGCCGGGGTGAATCTGAACACGACCACCGTCATTTTCATCGGTGACAACGGCACGCCGAACGCCACGCTGCAAACACCTTACCCAGCGACCAGAGGCAAGGCCACGCTCTACGAGGGCGGCATCCGCGTGCCGATGATCATTCGGGGCCCCGGTGTGGTTTCTCCCGGCCGCAGCTCAGCGGTTCTCACGAATGTCGTGGATCTTTACTCGACGATTCTTGATCTCGCCGGCATCAACATCGCAAGCACGGTTCCGCCAACTAGCGTGCTGGACTCGCAGAGTTTGCTGACGGTGCTGCAGAACCAGTCCGTCACCCGCGTGCGCACCTTCGACGACTACTGGGATCTCGCATCTCCCACGCTGACTAACAGCGGTCGGATCATCCGCGACGCACAGTATAAGCTCATCCGGCTCAAAGCGGGCTCGGACCTGTTCTACAATCTCACCGCGGATCCTTATGAGGGCACGAACCTCATTGAGGGTGGCGTCGGCTCGATGACCGTTCCGCAACAGACGGCCTACAACAGCCTCGTAGCCCAACTCGGAAGCTACAACACAGCACCAACGGTCAGTAACATCGCTGGCCAAAACATCGCGCCAAACACCGCGACGGCCGCCATTCCCTTCACCGTGGGCGATGGAGAATTGTCCACATCGATCGTCTCAGTGACCGGCGCGTCGTCGAATACCACACTCGTGCCCACCGCGAATGTCGTCATTGGTGGCAGCGACGCCAACCGCACGGTCACCGTCACTCCCGCCACAGGGCAGACCGGCACGTCCACCATCACCGTGAGCGCGACCGACGGCATCTTTACCACGGATTCGAGCTTCGTCCTCACGGTCGCCGTCCCCACTCCGCCGACGATCACGTCAATTACGACCAATCCCGCAACGCCGACTCACACCGACACCGTGACCGTCTCGGCCGATGTTCAGCCGTCGAGCGGCCGCGCCCTGACAAACGTTCAACTCACCTACAGCACCGGCACGGTCACCACGAGCACGGTTTTCTCTGAGACGATGGGCACATCGGCGGGTGCATGGACAACGGCAGGCAATCTCGGCACTGACAACCCCTGGACCGTTACCTTTCCCGGCGGCCCGCCGAATCCCTACACTCAGACTACCGCCGCGAATACCGGGACGGGCAATCTTCACGGGATGGAGTTCAACCGCGGCTCGACAAACTTCACGGACAAATTCATCACGACCACCAATGCCATCAACGCGGCGGGAGCCACGGGTTACGTCGAATTTTACATTGCGACCGCCAATCTTGCCAGCGGTATCGGTTGGACCTTCCAGACGTCGCCAGACGGCACCAACTGGACCACTCGGCTGAGTGAAACAGCGGGGGCGAGTCACGTCTATCAACTCTATCGTTACGATCTAGCAGCCAGCGAACGCGTCAGCACACTCAAGCTGCGCTTTCAGTTTGCAGGCAACGCCACTGTGAATCCGGCATCCAAGATCAGTTTGGATTTCATCAAAGTCGTCACCACCACCGGATCCGGCCCTGTGATCCTGGCGATGACGGGCGCGACCGGAGGCGGTGTATTTTCCGCGACGATCCCCGCGCAAATCTCCGGCACGCCCGTAACCTATACGATCACCGCAACGGACAGCGCGGCGGGCGTCACGACGAGTTCGGGCAACTCCTACACCGTCGGCACGGCGTTGCCGGTGCTCACGGTGACACCGGCAACGGGGCTGACTTCCAGCGGCAATCAAGGCGGCGCATTCTCCCCTTCGAGCGCAGCCTACACGCTCACTAACACTGGCATGGGCACCATGAGCTGGACTGCCGGCAAATTGGCCGCGTGGCTCACGCTCAGCCCGTCAAGCGGCACGCTAGCCGCGGGTGCGAACGCCTCTGTCACCGTAAGCATCAATGCCACGGCGAACACGCTCGGGATCGGAAGCTACAACGACACGGTTACTTTCACGAACAACACAAACGCTGCGGGCAACACCAGCCGGGCCGTCAGTCTCACGGTTAACTCCAGCACTCCACCCGCCGCGCCAGCGCTCGGCGCGCTCCCGGCGTTCAGCCAAGGCGCGTCGAAGACCGTCTCCTGGCCCGCCGTGGCCGGAGCGACGAGTTATACATTCGAGGTCTCCGCGACTTCCAGTTTCAACAGCGTGCACGCCTCGCAGACCGTCACGAGTCCGACCGCGAGCTTCTCGAATCTCGTGAACGGCGTGACGTATTACTATCGCTTCCTCGCCACGAACAACATTGGCTCGTCGACCTACAGCAATGTCGTTTCCTCGACGCAGGACACCGTCGCGCCGCTCGTCGCCATCACTTCGCCAGCATCGGGCACATCGACGGCGACAAATACGATCACTGTCATTGGCACTGGCTCCGATCCGGTCTCGGGCATCGGCAAAGTGACGGTGAACGGCGTCACCGCGAGCACCTCGAACAACTTTGCGAACTGGAGCATCACCGTCCCGCTTGGCTTCGGCACGAACGGCATCACCGCCGTCGCCTACGACGGCGCGGGCAATGTGAAGACCACCACGCCCGTTCTCGTCACGCTCACCGCCGCGCAAACCTACAACCCGCTGATCATCCCCGAGGTGATCACCGGCACCACGTTCGATCTGAACCTGCACACCGCGACCAAACAGTTGCTCGCCGGCGCGGTCACTAACACCTATGCCTACAACAACATGCTGTTCTGGGGTCCTACGCTCATCATGAATAAAGGCGATTGGGTGCAGATGAATGTCACTAACAGCCTTACCGACACAACGACCACGCACTGGCACGGCTTTCACATTCCGGCGATCATGGATGGCGGCCCGCACCAGACGATCCCCGCTGGCACGACTTGGAAACCGAGTTTCAAGGTCGATAACAATGCGGGGCTCTACTGGTATCACCCGCATCTACACGAGTTCACGCAGCAGCAACTCACCCGAGGCGGCGGCGGCCTGATCATTATCCGCGATCCGGAGGAGGCCGCGCTCAACCTTCCGCGCACCTATGGAGTGGACGACATCCCGCTCGCCCTCACCAGTCGCCGATTTTTAACCGGGGGCGCAAATACCAATCAGTTCGCCACCACCAACTCGGCCTACGGCGACTATATGGTCGTCAATGGAACGATGAATCCGCAGGTCACCCTGCCGCGGCAGTATGTCCGGCTGCGGATTCTGAACGCCGAGATCGAGCGAAGCTACAACCTCGGTTTCAGCGACGGCCGCACGTTCTATCAAATCGCAACCGACGGCGGACTCGTGGACGTGCCGATTCCACTAACCCGACTGGTGCTCGCAGTCGGTGAACGCACGGAGATTCTTGTGGATCTCACCGGATCGACCGAAGGATCGACCTTGGACCTGCAGTCATTCAATTCCGGGCAGACCGTCGATTTCCCTGGGAGCGAGCCAACCACGGTCGGCCAGTTCGGCAGCCTGCTGAACAACACGACCTTCAACATCCTGCGGATCAATGTCGGCCCGACGACCGCTAACCCCGTGACCACCCGGCCAGCGACCCTCAAGACCAATACTTTCTGGGCCGGGGCTGATGTCACCAAAGATCGCGCACTTCAAATCACCGGCGGCATCGGTGGCGCCACGGACTGGTCCTTCGACAACCTCCCGTTCTCACCCTCGGTCATCAACCAGACGCTGAATCTCAACGCAGTCGAGCGATGGACGATTACGAACAACTCGGGCTTCAGCCACTCGTTCCACATCCACGACATCCAATTCTACATGACCGGCCGGACCGGTGGCTCCAACTCCGGACTCAAGGCTTTCGAGGCAGGCTGGAAGGATACCCTATTTATCGGGCGGCTTCAGACAGTGACCTTCATCGCCAAGTTCGACGGCTTCGCCAGCAACACGAATCCCTTCATGTATCACTGCCATTTCTCGAATCATGAGGACGAGGGGCTGATGGGGCAGTTCGTCGTCGTCAACAATGCGGTCGAAGATCTCGCCATCGCCAGCTTCACCCGCACCGGCAGCAACAACGAAATCAGCCTGGCGTTCAAAGCCACTCCCGGCACGACCTACACCCTGCAATATTCTCCCAACATGACCACCGGCAGTTGGACCCAAATCGGCTCGGTGACCAGCGACGGCACTTCCGCCAATTTCACCGAGACGGACGGCACCCGCCTGGCACAACAAAGAGGCTTCTATCGGGTCACCATTCCGACAATTCCTTAACCGGATACAAGTTCGTCAGGTCGTCTTATCATCCGACCCCTTGGCTGCGTGAGCTTACAGAAATTTGTTCAACTATCACTTGTCTATTTGGCCAAATGGCCAATATTACCCTTAATGAAATGTTCCACCAAGAAGCTTCCACCGCTCAAACCTTCCGATTTCAGGAAGGGCGCGGATATCTTCAAGGCGCTGGCGAATCCCAGTCGCCTGATGATTGTGAACGCGCTGGGCGAGGGCGAGCGCTGTGTCGCTGATTTAACCGCATTGGTCGGCTTGGATACTTCAACGGTTTCCAAGCACCTAACCGTGCTGCGCCATGCCGGCATCTTGGTCGATGACCGACGTGGAACGCAGGTCTTTTATGCGCTCCGCACCCCCTGCGTGCTTAGCATCCTTTGTTGTCTCAATGATTTCCATTCCGAACTTGCGGCAGGGGTTTAGACTCCATGTCACCTCATTCCCCAGTTGACCCAATTCTCATTTATTACCCCTCATGAAAACCATCCAAGTCTATGACCCCGCCATGTGCTGCTCCACCGGAATCTGCGGAACTAGCATTGATCCTGACCTCGCCAACTTTGCAGGCATGTTGAATCTACTGCGGGCCGAAGGGGTCAAGGTGGAGCGTTATAATCTGGGCCAACAGGCCATGGCGTTTGCGCAAAACCCGGCTGTGAAGCAATTGCTGGAAAAGGAGGGAACCGAGGCCTTGCCGGTGGTGTTTTTGGATGGCGAGGTTCATTTTAAAGGTCGTTATCCCTCGAAGGAGGAACGTCCTGGTTTCGTGCGTGCGGCCTTGGGTAAGGACGAGGAGGTTGCCTCATGAAATTGCCGCTCTACCAACCATCTGCCGAGACGAGCACACGTTTTCTTTTTTTTACCGGCAAAGGCGGTGTTGGTAAGACTTCTCTTTCCTGCGCCACAGCCCTGAAGCTGGTGGAAGCGGGAAAGCGAGTTCTGCTCGTCAGCACGGATCCGGCTTCTAATTTGGATGAGGTTTTGGCCACCACCCTGACAAATGAGCCATCGTCCATTCCCGGTGCTCCCGGCCTCGACGCCATGAACATCAATCCCGTGGAAGCCGCCGCCGCGTATCGCGAACGATTGATCGGGCCGATGCGGGGATTGTTACCGGAAGCTGCGCTGCGGAGCATGGAAGAACAATTATCCGGCTCCTGCACGGTGGAAATTGCGGCTTTCGATGAGTTTTCCGGCCTGATTGGAAATCCCGATGCAGCCAAGCATTACGACCACGTGATCTTTGATACGGCCCCCACTGGTCATACCCTGCGCCTCATGAGCCTAGCCAAGGCGTGGGATCAGTTCTTGGATAGCAATACCAGTGGCACTTCCTGCCTGGGCCCTCTGGCTGGCATGGAGAAGCAACGCAGCATTTATGAAGCCACAGTCAATACCCTGGCGGATGCTATGGCCACCACCCTCGTGCTGGTAAGCCGCCCTCAAGGCGCGGCCCTGCGCGAGGCCGAACGCACGTCCAAAGAACTCCGTGCCATCGGCGTGGGGAACCAGTGTCTGGTCATCAACGGCACCTTTGCAACCAACTGTCCGGAGGATCCAACCGCGCAAGCCATGCAACAACGTGGACGCAACGCCTTGGATACCGCCAGCGATTTCATTGCCAGCATGCCCAGTTTCATTGTGCCATTGCGGCCCATCAACATTCTTGGACTGGACGGTTTACGCTTGCTGCTAAGCGATGTCCCTCAGAACGAGGCAGTTCCATCCGAGCCCAAGCCCTGGACCCCGCCGGCCATGGAACGTCTGACGGATCTCGTTGCAGCCATGGAGCAGCAGGGCCATGGGGTGATCATGACGATGGGTAAAGGTGGCGTCGGCAAAACGACCGTGGCCGCTGCGATTGCAGTCATGCTGGCCCAACGCGGCCATGCGGTGCATCTCAGCACTACTGATCCCGCTGCTCACGTGGCCCAAACCCTGCACGGCCAAGTGGAGGGACTTACGCTGAGCAAGATCGACCCTGCTGCCGAGACCGCCGCTTATCAACGCGAGGTGATGCAAGCCCAAGCCTCCGCCATGGACGAAGCGGGCCGCGCGCTGCTAGAGGAGGATCTCAGATCTCCTTGCACCGAAGAGATTGCCGTCTTTCGCGCCTTCGCCCGTGAGGTTGGCAAAGGCACGGATCGTTTCGTGGTGTTGGATACGGCTCCCACGGGGCATACGTTATTGTTGCTGGATGCCAGCGAAGCCTATCAACGGGAATTGGAACGCCAAGCCCGCAGCACGCAACCTGAGGAAGTGCTGCGGTTACTCGAACGATTGCGCGATCCCGCCTTCACTCACATTCTGCTAGTCACCCTACCTGAAGCCACGCCCGTGCACGAGGCGGCGGCCTTGCAAGCAGACCTGCGTCGAGCGCGGATTGAACCATTCGCCTGGGTGGTCAATCAAAGCCTGCTCCAGAGCGGTTCCTGCGATCCGCTGTTACAACAACGCGAACTTTCCGAGCATCGTTACCTCACGGAAGTCGTGACCCAGCAGGCGAAGCGCACCGCTTGGCTGCCATGGCAAGCGGAGGAACCAACGGGCCCGCTGGCGTTAGCCCATTTGGCCTCATCCCGATTGGCAGGGTGATTAATTAAGTGCCAGCATCTGCTTCGACGTAACTCCACTTCGTATTCTCGGAGTTGGGGCCGGGCTTCAACTGGTCAAATCGGAGGCGACGATTAAATGCCTGTCCTCCCGACTCAATAGCCTGGTCTCCTCATTTTAAGTTAATAAGTTCGCCCACTTTGTCACAAAAACGTCACAATTGAAGTATAGCGATTTATCGATCCATAGCGTTAAGTTGCTTTGCATCCTTCTAGGGGAGGGATGCAACAGATACGCGCAAAAGTGAGAGGTTTGAGGAAACCGCTCATTTTGGGGAGGGGGCGAGACCGCAAGGTTTCGCCCTCACTTTTTGCCCACGCGTCCCGCAGTCTCTGTCTGCCACGGCCCAAACCGCGTTCACCCTACCGCGTTCAAGTTGATGGCAAAACTTTCCTTTTTGATAAATTAGCTTTTGTTGATCCATAATGCCAAGCCCCCTTTCCTTCCCCATGAGCATCCGACCAGTATCCACTTTGCTCCTCCTGGCCTTTCCGCTTTCTTTAATCGCGAGCCCGGCCGAGGACTATTTTACCCAAAGCGTCCAGCCCATTCTCGAAGCGAGCTGCGTGGGATGTCATAATCCAGAGAAGTCCAAAGGTAAACTGGCGCTGCACACCCTCGAAGCCGCCACCAAGGGAGGCGAGGGCGGGGCCAGTCTCGTAGCCGGCAAGCCTGACGAAAGCCCCCTGCTGAAACGAACCATGCTGCCAAAGGAGCATGAGGACGTCATGCCGCCCGAGGGCAAAGGCGCACTCCTGACCACTGCCCAGACCGATGTGCTCAAAAAGTGGATCACCGACGGTGCGGCCTGGCCGGCAGGAGTGATCCTCAAGGCCAAAGAAAAGGCTGCCAAACCTGCCAAAGAAATCACCACCGCCGCTCGTTCGCTCGCGGTTTACCCAGACGCGATCGTGCTGGAAACGAAACGTGATTTCCACAAACTCATAGCCGTGGCCACCTTTGAGGACGACGTCACGGACGAGGTCACCGCCCGCGCCAAAATCACCATTGCAGATCCCAGCATCGCCAAGTTGGACGGAGCCAAGCTAACGCCGCTCAAGGACGGACAGACCACGGTTACGGTCGAATGGAATCAGAAGAAAGTGGACGTTCCGGTGACCGTCAAGGGAGCGGCTACCGACCGTCCGGTAAGTTTCAACCTCGACGTGATGCCGGTCTTCATGCGGTCCAATTGCAACACTGGTTCCTGCCATGGCTCGGCCCGCGGGCAGGATGGCTTCCGCCTCTCGCTCTTTGGCTTTGATCCGAAGGGAGATCACTACCGCCTAACCGAGGAAATGAGCGGTCGGCGCATTAATTTTGCGGTGCCGGAAGAAAGCCTTCTGGTCACCAAGTCAATCAACGAAGTGCCCCACACCGGCGGCAAAAAAATGGAAAAAGGGAGCGCCAATTGCAATACCTTGGTGGAGTGGGTCGCCACCGGAGCCGCCTATGATCCGCCAACGGTCGCCAAGCCCGTCAAAGTGGAGATCTTTCCCCGCCAAGCCGTCTTGGAGGGAGAGGACGCCAAACTTCAGTTCACGGTGCGCGCTACCTACTCCGATGGGCATGATCGCGATATCACCGAGTTGGGCGTATTCAAGGGCAACAACGACACCTCTGCCTCCATCGATCCGCAGGGCCTCGTGACTACCCACAAGCGTGGGGAAACCTTCATCATGGCCCGTTACGAGACGTTCTCTGTGGGCAGCCAAGTCATCGTCATCCCGGGCAAGCTCGACTATAAAAAGCCGGAAGTAAAAGCCAACAACTACATCGACGAACTGGTCCTCGCCAAGCTTCATAAGCTGCGCATCCAACCCAGTGACATTTGCGATGATGCGACCTTCATCCGCCGCGCTTACATTGATATCGTGGGCCTCGTGCCACCAGAGGCCGCGCTCACTGCCTTCCTCGCAGATGCAGCCGCCGATAAACGCAACAAACTCGTCGATGAGCTGATCAATCGCAAAGAGTTCACTGAAATGTGGGTGATGAAATGGGCCGAACTGCTCCAAATCCGCACCAATGGAACCAATCAGGTTAGTTACAAGAACTCTCTGCTCTATTTCAATTGGCTGAAGGACCGCATAGCCGACAACGTGCCCATTAACAAAATCGTGCAGGAAATTCTCGGCAGCGACGGCGGCACCTTCACCAACCCCGCCACCAACTACTATCAGATAGAACGGGAGACCCTGAAGGTGGCCGAAAACGTTGCTCAAGTTTTCATGGGCATGCGACTCCAATGCGCTCAGTGCCACAATCACCCGTTTGATCGCTGGACCATGAATGACTACTATGGCTTCGCCAGTTTCTTCACCCAGATCGGCCGCAAGCAGGCCGAGGACCCGCGGGAGACCGTGGTCTTCAACTCCGGTGGGGGCGAAACCAACCACCCGGTAACCAAAGCCCCCGAAATACCGAAATTTCTGGGAGGTGAAATTCCTAAATTGGAAGGCAAAGACCGCCGCAAAGTCCTCGCAGAATGGCTCGCCAGTCCGCAGAATCCGTATTTCGCGAAGAATCTGTCCAACATCGTTTGGTCCCACTTCTTTGGGGTAGGCATCATTGATCCGGTGGACGACGTGCGCATCTCCAATCCGGCCACCAATCCGGAATTACTGGAGGAACTGGGGAAGAAATTCACCGAATACAACTACGACTTCAAACGCCTCGTGCGCGATATCTGCACCAGCCGGACCTACGCCATGTCCACTCACGTTAACGCCACCAACGCCGAAGACGAACGCAACTTCAGCCACAGCTATGTGCGGCGGCAACGGGCCGAAGTGCTTATGGACACGCTCAGCCAAGTCACGGAAACTCCCAACAAATTCCAAGGCTTGCCCTTGGGTGCGCGCGCTGTGCAAATTGCGGATGGCAACGTCAGTAATTATTTCCTCAAAACCTTCGGTCGCGCTGAGCGCGCCTCCGTCTGCTCCTGTGAAGTCAAAATGGCCCCCAGCCTCAGTCAGGCGCTGCACCTCATCAATGGAGACATTACCCACGTCCGGATTGGTCAGGGTGCCGTCGTGAAGAAAATGCTCGACGAGAAAAAGACCCCGGCCGAAATCGTGACCTCCTTGTATCTCCGCTGCTTCAGCCGCAAACCATCCGATGGAGAACTGGCCCCCATCCTCGACGCCATCACCAAAGAGCCTGCCGAGACCCAACCCATCTTGGAAGACACCTTTTGGGCACTCCTGAATTCCAAGGAATTCATGTTCAATCACTAACGAGCATGATGAGGAGTTTTAGCCCATCACCAGCGGTCCTTTCATCCGAAGCTCCACAGTAACGGGCGCGGTCTGCAGCCCCGAACTACCCGTGGGCTGAAGGCAGGCAAGTCGGCCGCCGTCCCCCAACGGTAGGCGATCACAAAAGTCAGGATGCGGGGGGCTCAGCGGAAGGTTTTTTACCTCCCATCACCAAGAGATAAAACACCGGAGTAAAGATCAGACCTAGCACCGTCACCCCGATCATCCCACTGAAAACAGCCACACCCATGCTGTGCCTCATTTCCGAGCCCGCACCAGTGCTGGCGACCAAGGGCCACACGCCCGCGATAAAGGCAATGGAGGTCATTAAAATGGGCCGCAGGCGCAACCGGCAAGCTTCGAGCGCAGCTTGATAGTGCGATAAGCCTTCCTCTTCATGTTTCATCTTGGCGAACTCCACGATGAGGATGGCGTTCTTGCATGCGAGTCCCATCAGCACGATGAGGCCGATCTGCGTGAAGACGTTGTTTTCGCCCTGATCGATCATCACTCCCAGCAGCGCGAAGAGCACACAGAGCGGCACAATGAGCACGATGGCTAGTGGCAGACGCAGGCTTTCGTATTGGGCGGCCAGCACCAGGAAGACCAGCAGAATGCAGAGCGGAAAGATATACACCGCAGAGTTTCCAGCCAGGATTCGCTGATAGGTTAGTTCCGTCCACTCGTAGCCCATGCCCTTGGGAAGCGTGGCTTTCACAATTTCCTCAAGCGTAGCTTCCGCTTGGTTGGTGGTGAACCCTGGGGCTGGACCGCTGTTGATATCGGCAGACAAATAGCCGTTATAGTGCATGGCTCGGTCGGCTCCAGCCGCTTCGCGAATTTTCATGACGGAGCCGAGCGGCACCATTTGTCCGGTGCGATTGCGGACCTTCAGTCGGAGGATGTCATCCGGTTTGCTGCGAAACTGCGCATCCGCCTGCGCGACCACTTGGAAGGTGCGGCCAAAGCGGTTAAAATCGTTGATATACAAGGAACCAAGAAACACTTGCATCACTTGGGAGACATCCTGTTTACTGACTCCAAGGCTGGCGCACTTCTCGACATCGATATCCGCTTCGATTTGCGGCACGTTCACGTTGAAGCTGCTGTAAGTGCTGAACGGATCCAGCCCCGGAGTGGTGCGCGCTTTGTTAAGTATTTCCTCCGTAGCCGCTGCCAGCGCGGCGTAACCGAGGTTCGAACGATCCTCAATCTGCATTTTGAATCCCCCAGTTGCCCCCAGACCATTCACTTGGGGTGGCGGAAACACCGCCGTGCGGGCCTCTTGGATAGAGGCAAATTTCATGTTCAACGTCTGGGCCAGCGCTGCACCTGACAACTCCGGCGTCGTCCGTTCTTCGAAGGGAGCCAGCGTCGCGAAGACCACACCATAATTCGTGGCATTGGAAAATCCAGCGATCGACAAGCCGGGAAATTGCACCGCACTCTGGACGCCCGGTGTGCTTAGCATGATATCTCCCATCTTACGCATGACCGCATCCGTCTTGTCGATGGATGAGGCGTCCGGCAACTGAGCGAAGCCGATGAGGTATTGCTTATCCTGTGAGGGCACGAAGCCGGTAGGAGTGGCATCGAACACTTTATAGGTGTAACCCAGCAGCACAAAATACAACCCCAGCGCGATGGCGGAGCGACGCAGGATCACGGCCACGGTGCGGGAATAAAAGTTGGCCATGAACTCGAAGAAGCGATTAAACGGCTGGAAGAACCAACCGAACATGGCGTCGATGAGCTTGGAAAACCAATCCTTAGGAGCATCATGCTTACGAAGCAAGAGAGCCGCCAGAGCGGGACTGAGGGTCAACGAGTTGAACGCACTGATGACGGTAGAGATGGCGATAGTGAGCGCGAACTGCTTATAAAACTGCCCGGTCAGGCCGGTAATGAAAGCCGTGGGGATGAAGACCGCACAGAGCACCAACGCGGTGGCGATGATCGGTCCCGTCACTTCCTTCATGGCTTGCCGAGTGGCTTCATAGGGATTCAGTCCTTTCGCAATGTTGCGCTCGACATTTTCCACCACCACAATGGCATCATCCACCACGATGCCGATGGCCAGCACGAGGCCGAACAAGGACAGCGTATTGATGGAGAACCCCAGTCCATGCAGCACGGCCAGGGTGCCGATGAGCGAAACCGGAACCGCTGCGAGCGGAATGATCGAAGCGCGCCACGTTTGCAGGAAAATCAATACCACCAGCACCACTAGCACGATAGCTTCAAGCAACGTGTGAATCACGGCTTCGATGGATTTATTCACAAAAACGGTGGTATCATAGACGACGCTGTATTCAAGATCCGGCGGGAAGCTCTGTTTCAACTCGTCCATCTTGGCCCGGATATCTTTGGCCAACTGAATGGCGTTGGAGCCCGGTTGCTGGAAGATCGGCAGAGCTACAGCCGATTTATTATTGAGCAAACTCCGCAGCGAGTAGGTGGACGCGCCCAACGTGACCCGGGCCACGTCCTTGAGCAAAATCGTCTCTCCAAAGGATCCCGTTTTGACGACGATGTTTTCGAATTCCTTTTCCTCAATCAGACGTCCGTTCGTATTGATCGAGTATTCATACCCGCCTGCATTCGGCAATGGTTGCTGCCCCACCGCCCCAGCTGCCACCTGAGCGTTTTGTTGCGATACCGCCCCAATGATATCACTCGGTGCCAACCCACGAGCCGCCATCTTCTCAGGATCCAACCACAGGCGCATACAGTAGTCGCCACTCCCAAAGACCGCTACTTGGCCGACTCCAGGGACTCGGGCCAGCAGGTCTTTCACTTGCAGGGTGGCGTAGTTGCGCACGAAAATGTCATCGTAAGTGCCCTGAGGCGAGGTCAAGTGAACCACCATGGTTAAGTCAGGCGAGGACTTCAGCGTCGTGACCCCAATCCGCCGGGCTTCCTCGGGAAGCTTTGGCAGCGCCAGATTGACGCGATTCTGCACGGCCACCTGGGCCTTATCCAGATCCGTGCCTAACTTGAACGTAACCGTGATGGTCACCATCCCGTCGGTCGTCGCTTGGGAGGAAATGTAGAGGCTGCGCTCCACCCCGTTTAAGGCTTGCTCTATGGGACTGGCCACGGTTTCCGCCAGTGTCTTGGGATTGGCTCCAGGATACAAGGCCGTGACGACAATGTTCGGCGGAGCCACTTCCGGATATTCGCTGACCGGCAGCAAACGCAGCGACATCAACCCCACCAGCAAAATGATGATCGAGAGCACCCCGGCAAAAATCGGGCGGCGGATGAAGAAGAAACTGAAATTCATGTTATTGGACGCAGTCGGTTACTTGGCTTGGGCCGCGCTGGGAATTTTCGCCGGGGCTGGAGCCACGGGAAATGTAGGAATGACTTTCTTGGCACCATTCACGATGACGGCATCCTCTGCCGTGATGCCACTGCGGATGACGCGCTTGCCATTGGCGGTGCCGCCCACTTCCACCGGGCGGATTTGCGCAGTGCTCTTGGCATCGACGACATAGACGAATTTCAAACTCTGATTGGTCTGAACAGCATCTTCCGTTAGCACAAAGGCAGTGTATTTCTCGCTGGAGGGCAACCGCAGCCTGGCATACAAGCCGGGCGTTAGGCGGTTATCAGGATTTGGAAACACCGCCCGGAGCACGATGCTACCCGTGGTGGCAGCCACCCGATTATCCAGTGACTCGACGTAGCCTTTGCGAGGATACCCGGTTTCATCCATCAATTGCATTTCGATGACGGTGCGGCCTTTCTCGTCCACGGGCAACTTCTTGGCGGCAGCCAGTTTCATGTAACGCAGGTAGGAGCCTTCATCGAGATCGGCGTAAGCATAGACGGGATCCTGACTGACAACGGTGGTGAGCAGCGTGGTAAAGCCAGCCACCCCGCTGACATAATTTCCCACCGTCACCAATTCGCGGCTAGCCAGACCATCAATGGGGGACGTGACTTCACTGAATTCATATTCCAAGGCCGCCGACTCCTGCATCGCATGGGCGGCTCGGGCAGCAGCGGCGGCTTCGGAGGCTTTGCTCCGGCGGGTTTCTGCTTCTTCGCTGGAGATGGCTTTGGAAACGAGTAACTCGTCAGCGCGCTTGGCCTCGCGGGCAGCATTGGCGGCAGCTAAATCCGCGCGCTCCGCAGCGGCGGTCGCTTGATCCAACACGGCTTTGCTCGGGCGACGATCAATCACGAAGAGCACATCTCCCTGCTTCACCTTCAGGCCGGGGGTGAATTTTATTTCGGCAATGTGGCCGGACGTGCGTGGCCGAATTTCCACGCTCTCTTTAGCGTCCAGCCGGCCGGTTAGTTCCTCCCAATCAAACATTTCCTGGGCCACCGGCTTTGCCACCGTAACGATGGGTGGCGGCGGCATCATGGGCAGACCACCAGCGGCACCTTGAGGCTTACAAGCAGTTAGGGCTAGGCCAACGGTAGGGAGGAGGAGGATCGGTAGCTTCATGCGAGAAAATTTGACTGAATGGTAAAGAAAATGAATTGAGTAGGAAATCAAGTAAGTAAAGGAGGCCAGGCTGGCTTCTAGGCAGCCAAGGGATGATGGGAGGCAATCCGCAGGATCTGTGCCGCTCCAGCCCAAGCATCACGCAGGATCGTGAGATCGTTCAGAATCCGGGCACGGGCTACCACGCCCTGCCAGTAAGCCATTAGGGTGGAGGCTGTAAGCACCACATCAGGCGCCTCGATCTCACCTGCGGCGTGGGCATCACGCACTGCGGACTCGACAAACTTGGTGTATTCGCCAATCCATTTTTTGATTTTGCGAGTCACTTCCGGCTCCACCAAAACGCATTCGGAGCCAATCGTAAACAACGGGCACCCAGCCACCTGCCCGAAACGGGCATGCAGCTCCACTTGCTCCTCATAACCCACACGGGCCTTGATGCGCAAGCGCTCCAGTCCGCTGTGCAACGGTGAAAACTCCTGATTGAGGCGGGCAATCCATGCCCCATGCATTTCTTCCAGGGCCTGCAGCACCAAGGCTGTTTTCGACTCATAGAAGTAGTAAAAACTCCCCTTCTTCACTCCCGCCTTCTCACAAATGTCCTCCACCGTCGTGTTCGCAAAGGATCCCAGCCAGATCAGATCGATCACGGCTTCCTGGAGTCTAACTTTGGCATCACTGGTGCGTCCCATGAGGGACCGAAGCGCAGACTAGGGATTTAGTCAAGAAATATTCAGACTATCACCGTGCAGGCAGGCACACTGACGCTGTCAGCGGTGCCCGCTCCCAGTCCACTGTTGACAGCATATCGGAGACGAGAGCGTCCGCAGGACGATGCCTTTCTGAAGTGGGCGCAGCATGGGGATTATTCACGAGCCTCTCTCTTTCGGCAGAAAGAATCCACGTTGCTTCTCGCTGATGGGTAAATTGAGTTTCTCCATGACCTTGAGCAAATCCTCCCACACCTTGCGTCGTTCGGACATGGCGGGGTTATGGAGCAGGTAGCTGGGGTGATACGTGATCATCACTGGCGTGCCCTGATAGTCGTGGAACTTGGCGCGGACCCGTCCCACGGCCACAGTCGTGAGCCCCAAGAGTCCCTCGGCCGAGGTGGCTCCCAGGGCGACAATGACGTCTGGTTGCACGATGTCGATTTCCTGCTGGATAAAGGTCACGCAGGCCGCCATCTCGTCCGGATCTGGTTTGCGGTTATTGGTCGTCTGCCCGGGCATTTTAGGACGGAATTTGCAGATATTGGAAATGTAAACCTCACTGCGCTGGAGTCCCATGGCGGTAATCATTTTCGTCAAGGTCGCTCCGGCAGGGCCAACAAACGGCTCACCCTTTTCCTCCTCCTCCGATCCCGGAGCTTCGCCCACAAACATGATGCGTGCCATGGGATCACCCACGGCAAAGACCATAGTGTCGCGCAGCGTGCCCAGTTTGAACGCGGGCTCGTGCATGGCGGCAGCGGACTTTAATACCGCAAGTTTTCGGACGCGCTCTTCTAAGGGGAGTGCGGGTGGACGGATGCGGGCGGGCGGAGCGGCAGCTGCTGGAGCTGGGGCTGGCGGCGGCAGGGAATCTGGGGGCGGAGAGACCGTGCGACGTGCCGCTGCGGGAGCACTGGGCAGGGCGGCAGCGGTCTGGCGGGGCGTGCTGACTTTGCGGGACATGACGATGTTCCGGAGCGCCTGCCGAGCGGGCTCGCTGAGCGGGAGCCGCGTTTCCCCGCGGTCCGCCATCGACTGGAAATAGTCCCGCAGCAGATGAAGCGCCCGTTCCGCGCCCGCAGGGTCGGGTTGGGCTGAGGGTGAATCGGGGCTGGCGGTGGATTCCAAGATCATGAAGAATTTCTACTTGTAGGGAGCGGTTACCTTCCCCATATATTCCGCCAGACAGCTCGCAACTAATAACTCAACGCCAAATCATCATGTTCAAACGACTCAGAAATATCATCCGCGGTTTCTTCGGCCTTTTCATCTCGGGGATGGAAAAGAAAAACCCCGAAGCTCTGCTGGAAGTGGAAAAGGAAAACCTGCGGGAGCAGATTGCCAAATTCAACAAAGGTCTGGCTGGGCATGCCGCCGTCTGCGAGAAATTAATGAGCACCGTGAAACAATACGAGCGGGAAGAAACCGAGTTGCGCGCCAAAACGGTGGCCAACCTGCGGGCTGACAATAAGGAACTGGCTGGGCAATATGCGCTGAAGCATGCCACGGTGAAAAAGGAACTGGAGGAAAATCGGGCCGCTTTGGAGACTGCCGAGAAGACTTACAAGGACCTGCTACAGGCTCGAGACACCAGCGTCAATGCCGCCCGGGAAAAAATCGAGGGGCTCAAGCGCGACATTGGCGATATGAAGATGCAGAGTGCGGTAGCAGAACTCAACGAGATGGCGGCGGGCATGGTTACGGAAATCGGCGGCAGTGGCGATACGCTGAACCGCCTCTCCGAAATGGTCAAAGAAGAGAAGGACAAAGCGTCCGGCCGGGCCCGAGTGGCACGCGACAGCATCGACATGACAGAAATTCATGCGCAGGCGAGCGAACAGAAAGCCTTGGCAGATCTGGCTCTGGCCGATTTTGCAGCCGCTGAGGGAATTGCGTTGCCAGGGGCCACGAAAGTGGTCTCCGCCAGTGCTGGGGGCGATGTGGCTCCGGCGGAGAAAACGATGGGGCCGGCGGAGACGAATTAAATTGAGTCTGCGGGGTTTTGCTCGCACCAATGAGCGGTGGCAGCTCAGGTTAGGGGATTTCAGCAGTCCGGCGGACTGCTGCCACACTTCGCGTTATTTCCCGGGAGCGGCAGGAGCATCGGTGGCGGTTGCTTCGAGTTCTGCGCCCATCATCATCATCTCCATGCCCATGTCGCCCATCATCTCGCTCATGTCGAAGGAGCTGGCTTGTTGCAGGTTCTCATAAACCTTCATTTGCTCTTCTGTCAGGATCGGCTTCAACGCTTCCCGGCGGCGGATTTGTCGTTGTTTGATTTCGTCCGTCATGCCAAGGATCTTGGTGGCCGACTCATCCCCCATTTCTTTTTTGATGCGCTCGATTTCCTGCGGCTGCTGCTGAATCATAGCGATCATTCCAGGAATTGGCTGGTCATGTTCTTGGTTGGCGAATTGGCTTAAAGTGGCGAAGATCTGATCTTTTTGCTCCCCACTTAAAGACATGGCGCCCTGAAGTTTGGCCAACTCCTTATTCGCAGCCATTTCCACTTTGTTGGCCCGCTGTTCCTGTTGATGACTTTGGAAGGCAGCTTTTTGCTCAGGAGAAAGGAGGTCTAAAACTTTGGCGTCGGTTTCGTGCTCTTGCTTCAGTGGGTCCAGCATCAGCGCCAGCATATCCTTTTCATTTTCTGCCCCGCCACCTGCTTCTTCGGTCATCGCTCCCATCGCACGCAGTCCCAAGTCACTTTTGGTAAGCTTCTCTAAGAGTAGTGCACGAACGCTTTCGGCTTGGGCATCTGTGAGGCTAAGGCGCTTTTTCAGCACCGCTAATTGTTCGTCAACTTTGGCATTGAGCCGCTGCTCCATGCGTTGTTTCATCTTTTGACGTTGGTCCTTCATGCCCTGCAGGGCCTTGGCCTGGGCTTGTTCTGCCGCAGCCGTGGCTTCCGCCGCACTGGCACTGGACTGTTCAGTATCACTTCCTTTGGCCTTGGCCTGAAGTTTCGCCAACTCGGTTTGCTTCTCCGCCAAGGCGGATTCCAGTCGGGTTACTTTAGCAGTTATCTCGGCGGGAGCCGGTTGTGCGCGCTGCCAGCAATAAACCCCTCCCCCACCCAAGGCGAGGCCGGAGATGAAACTGAGAATGACCTTTGGGTTCATCGATTTTGTTTGGGTCGTTTACTGCTTCTTAGGGGCTTCCGTCGCTTCCAACGTTTTGTTGGGGATAGCTCCTCCCGACCTCGACCACTCAATGGCAGCACTATTATCCACTACGCTCAAATTCGCCAAAGCCTGCAGCGCTTGATCTCGGCCTGCCCCCGCAGGCAGCGTGTTAACCCAAGCTGCGGCAGCGGACGGATCCGACCGCACCCAAGCGCTGGTAACAATTCCCTGCGCCTGCCGAGTCGCCACTTCATCGCGCGCCGAACCGACCGATTGCACCCACCGCTCAACGCTCATGGGATTATTACGCAATTGCTCCTCCAGCAAATTTTGCATCAAGGGGGCGGTGCGGGGATATTGGATGAGGCCTAACGCGGTTTCCGGTGGGACTTGATTGAACAGGATATCTGCCGCCTGACGTGGGCTGCGCTCGTTTGCGATCCTCACTACCGATCCAACGGCCACTCCATGGTCGTGTTGATTTGTCAGTGAGTTGGCGGCTTGGACGGCAGTATCCAGATCAAAATTAGCGAGCCGCGTAATCCCCTCCCGCACCATGTTGATGCGTTCCATGCCCTGCATGTTCTGGGCCAATTCCAAGGCCGCAAAACCGCTAGATTCATCAGTGAAACTGGGGGGCTCAAGCCTCGGGGTCGGGGTCGGGGGAATTGGATTGGTCGGCAGCGGTGCTTGGAATACGGTGACCGCGGCCAGTCTCTTGACTGGCTCCTCAGGGGGCGCTACTGCTGGCACCGGAGGAGCCTCAGCGGCAAGACTTGCCGCTTTGAAAGCCGGGACTGGCTGGGACGGACTGTGCACGGCAGTTGGCACCATCCGCTCCACGGCAGGCGCGGGAGCCACGGAGTATCCTGACGTTAGCGGATTGCCCGCGGCAGGTGGGTCTTGCCGGCTGACATTTCGCATATACAGCCCTGCCGCAGTTGCGACGGCAAGTGTGAGGGCCAACGTGGGGATGATTTTCATGAGTCGAAGGGCAGGGCGAAAATTGGGGCAAATTATTCAATTCACACCTCTTGTGCAAGCCTGTATTTGCTCAATCAACCGGCCGCGCCCTAAGATGATAATCTTCGCTATTTCGTTGTTTCTCAGCTCGACAATGTAGTTTGGCCGGATAATTTCAGATCAAAGTATCGTTTATGCATTTATGAGGTTACTAGCCCATCTTCTTCCACCACTAAGCGTCATGTCCCTGCTCTCCTCGTGCCGGGACACCCAGTTGGAGGCGCTGCAGGCGCAAAAGACTACCGCCGAGGCGACGGTGGGTTTACAGGAAGCGGAATTGAAGCAGGTTAAGGCCGAACTGGTGACGATCCACCAAGCAGGACTCGAAACAAAGCTGAGAAGTCTAGAGGAGCGGTTGGTTCAGGCGCAGCAAGCCTTGAAGGCGGAGGAAGCAAAACTGAAACTCCCCCGTCTGCTGGAAGAAAAAGCACTGGCAGCCAGCTGGCGCACCCAATTTGATGCCTCCCAATTTTCCACCTTATTTGGGGCAATTCCGGCGGCCAGCGTGGATGGAATTCAGGCCCCCAGTTTGGACCAGTGGTATGCGCGTAGGGTGACGCTGACGGTGGGCGATAAAAGCGTGAGTTTCACAGCTACCGCTAACGCAGCAGGAAAGTGGCAGATACCCGATGCGGAAGCAATCGCAAAGTCCTTGCAGTCGCAACCCTCAGCTATCGCAGGGGTGAAAGTCGCTGGAGACGCAGGCGCGACATTCACTAATTTACCCCAAAACAGCTCGCCCCTCGTGGACGGCCCACGCACACCCGGCATAAGTGTAACCCCTTCACCCCAATTACCACCCGGCCCGCCGCAAAAAAGCAGCGATCCCCCAGATTCAGATGATTCCGGTGGTCATGGCAAACGGGGTGGCAGAGAAGGCCTTTCCCCACCCAAACCAAGCCCGCAACGGTAGTTCAAACCGCACACCTCACTATATGCCGGACGATTTTACTGAAATGCCCACGGAACATCAGGATCCTGCTGCCAAAGCAAGCAGCACCGTCCTGCGCTGGGGGCATCCAGGGTTTCCCTCCGCCAGTGAATTGCGAAACGCGATTACCGGTTACACCGTTGAAAAGATGCTGGGAATGGGCGGCATGGGAGCCGTGTATCTGGGCCGCCAAACAAACTTGGATCGACCCGTGGCCATCAAGCTGTTGAATTTGCAACTGAGTCATGATGCAGAGTTCGCGGAGCGCTTCGCGCGGGAAGCGAAAGCGATGGCAATGCTGGACCATCCTAACATTGTTCACGTCTTGGAATTCGGGACCACCGGGCAAGGCCATCTTTACTACACCATGGAGTATTTGGAGGGAGGGGATTTACTCGCACTCCTGCGGGATAAAGGCCCCTTGGACGGAGCCAGCGCCACGGCCTTGATGGTGCAGATTTGCGGAGCGTTGCAGTGCGCGCATGCGGAAGGCATTGTGCATCGGGACATTAAACCAGCCAATGTTCTCCTAACGCGCACCGGCGTGCCCAAGGTGGCGGATTTTGGGTTGGTGCGAGGGTCAACCGGCTCTCACCAAAGTGATCTGACCGTAACCGGAATGGTGCTGGGCACACCAGAATATATGGCTCCGGAACAGCGCTCAGGGCTGGCAGTAGATGCGCGAGCGGATGTCTATGCCATGGGGGTGTTGCTGTATCAATTGATGACCGGTCGGCTGCCGCGGGGAGCTTGGGATCCTCCATCCCAGGTTTGTGAGGCCCGAGGCGCAGTGGCTGACGCGCGATTGAACCGCATCGTGCGCACTGCGTTGCAGGAAGATCCTGAGGCCCGTTTCCTGAACGCTCGCGCTATGCAGGATGCTCTTTCAGCGCTGTCTGTGCAGCCCAGTGAGCATTCCAATCGCAGCGCCCCGGGTCTCGTGGCGCGGGTGGGGGCCATGGTCGTGCTCGGGGCCGCAGGATGGCTGCTAGGAAAGACGCTGGCGGTGCAGGATCTTACCTCCCACGCCCGGGCCGCAGTGCTCAGTTGGGTGGCTCCGGTGGAGCGAGTGCATGAGATTTTCATCCTGGATATCAGCCGCCTCAAGCCTCGCACGCAGCCCGGCGGAGCAGGCACCGTGAACGCCACGCCACGCGACGAACTGCTGGAAATTCTGCGCAGCTTAGTGATGGCTAAGCCACGGGCGATTGGAATAGATATCGACTTCAGCCCCCACGAGAAAGCGGCGGATAAACCTTACACGCCCGCAGACCCGGAATTTTTCCGCCAGGTTATGCAGTTGCGTGATGCCAGCGGGGTGCCGATTTTTCTGGGGGTTTGGCGGCAGGAACTGAATGGTAAAGAGCGCTGGCTTGGCGGGGTGGAGTTTGCGAGTTTGGCAGCGGGGTTGGGGATTGATCGTGAGGAGGATCGCCCGGTGGAAACCCTCCCGCTGGAAATCCTCGCCCCAAGGGACGGCTCAGCGCTCCCGTCCATGAGCCTGGCTCTGGCGAAGGCAGGAGGAGCGGTGCCACCGCACACAACGTCTGCTCCATGGCTCTGGCGGCATGACACCGGAGCGAAAGCTGTGCGTGGCGCGGTGTTGCATGACTATCTGGTCAACTTCGCAGGCTTGGAGCACTTGCTTGAGTCGAGATCCAATGGCAGCAGCGCAGCAGAGATAGCCGCCCAACCGGAACGAGTGAAGGGAAAGTTAGTGCTTTTAAGCGATGCTGATCTGAGTCAACGAGCGGATCCGTTTACCGTGCCCACCCGTCGCAACGAACCGGTGCCTGGCGGCTACGTGCATGGATGCGGGATGGGGACGCTGCTTTCCGGGGTTCCTGCAGTGTTGACTCCCATGGGCCGAGTGCTGGCTGGCGCCAGCTTCCTATGTTTGATCTGCTTCGGGGCCTGGCTGATCGAGCGCTGGCTGGCACTGCGTCGCCCGCACGTAATTGTCCCGCGCGCCCGGCCGGTGCTGCGATGGGTGAGCGGGATTATTGCTGCAGTGTTGCTGGGCGTGCTACTCAGAGTCACCCGCTTAGCTTGGTCGGATTGGCTTTATCTGACCCTGGGTTTGTGGCTGCTACGACCGGTGGCAGCTCGGTTGGTCCAAGTTGGGCAAATTTTGTTGACGACGTGGCGGAAGCTTTTATATGGTAAGGTTCAGGAGTAAGCAGCCACTTGCTTGAATTTATGAAACTAGCCTTTATTCCTACTTTACTTCCCCCCACGATCTCAGGTGTCGGAGTTCGTTTTGGACTGCTCCTGTGTTGCGGTTTGGCATTGATGGGATGCGAAGTCACTCGTGATCCACAGCCCCCGGGAAACACCTACCAGATGAGGCGCCAATCTGCTCCAAAGCGCTCCAGCCGTCCAGTTGATGAAGATGCGGGGACCGGCCGCAGAGGAGGTCGTGAAGGCATGGACTATCATATTGGGCCGATCGCTGAGTAACTCGTGGTGCTTTTTATAAAATTTTAGAATATGAATAATTTTGCTGCTTTGAAACACTGGTCACGGATGCTTTGCTTGGGTGTTGGCATGGTCACACTGTCAAGCTGCTACACTTACGATGTTAGACCAACACGCCACCACAAACATGTGGAACCCTCCCATTCACCCGAGTCCTTTGATCCCGTCCCTGGCATTCACGAAGATGGACCTTCCCGCCGGAGTGAACCCGCCCCCCCAACCACGACCGATGAAGGCACTGGCCGGCGTGGCGGAAGGGAGGGGTTAGATGTCCCGTCACCAATGCCAGGAAGTATGCGATAGATACCGTTCCCAATGACCCTCCGCAAATTACTCTTACTTGGAACTCTTCTGGCGCTGCTCGTCTGGGTTTGGCTCTACCTAACAAAATCACCCAACACGACGCTGCCTGTGCCTGCTCGGAGCGTTCCCTCACCACTCCAGCCCATGTCCCCGCCCCCAATGCCCGTGCCATCGCCAAATCCACCAGAAGAGTCCGGGACTGGGCGTCGTGGTGGAAGGGAGGGACAAGATCCATCGTCCGCAACTATTCCAGACGCCCCTGGAAAAAAGGAGTGAGTCAGGTGAAGGCAGTCCAGCGGACTGCTGCCACGCTCGGTTCATGGCTGAGCGGTGGTTATTTGCTTGAGGAGCGTTTCAGCCTCTTTTAGCTCCGCGGGCTTTAGTTTTGCCTTGGTTTCGTCCCGCAACTTTTCTGCTTCTTTTAGCCCCAGATTTACCGCCCGGGTGAAATTCACGTAGGCGAAAACTACATTCTTCTCCACGCCCCGGCCGTCCAGATAGCAGCGGGCCAAATAAAGACAGCCGCTGGGATCGTTGCGCTTGGCGGACTCTGCGTAGTATTGCGCTGCAATCTTCATGTTTGGCTTTACTCCCTGGCCGACCTCGTAGCACTGACCGTAGTTGGAAAGGCCGGCCGGGTGATCATACTGGGCGGCAAAATTGAACCATCCCGCGGCGGCAATTTTATCCTGATTCAGGCCGAAGCCAAATTGGTAATAGAGCCCAATGAGGTTAGCGCTATCCAAGTTCCCGGCGTTGGCTCCTTTCAGAGCGTGTTCCAAGGCCTTGCCGACGTTTTTCTCCGTGCCGGCCAATCCGTATTGGTAATATTTACTGAGTCGAAAATGCGCTACACCATCACCTTGGGCCGCGGCTTTTTCAAACCATGCCAGGGCAGCCTTCTCATCCGCGGGACGACGAATGCCATCCATTTCCAAGACCCCCATGCGGCTTTGGCAGAGCGGAAATCCGGCTTCGGCTCCTTGCTGGTTGAGGAAATCCGCTCTGGCGAGTTCGGTTTTTCCGCCGATTCCAAATTCGAGACAGCGCGCCCAATTGGCCTTGGCTTCCAAATGATCTTTGCCCGCAGCAGCAGCATAATTGGCCAGCGCCTTGGCCGGATCCGCCTTGGTGCCCCAACCGTTCTCCTGCATCCGGCCGAGAAACATCTGGCAATCCACATCCCCCTGCTCCGCTCCTTTTACAGCCAGTTTATAGGCTTCCTCGATTTCGTTCTTCTTGTTGGCCTCGATCACCATTTGCGCCATCTCAGAAAACTTTGACCCCGGGGGAGCCTCTTTGGATTCGGGAGGCTTTTCTTGGGACCAACTGGGGCAGGCGCTAAGGCAGACGAATGTAATAATGCAGGAAATTTTCATGTGAAGATGGGGTCACTATTCCACAACCACGGAACCAGCGGCAGTAAAGAGTTTCTCGACTTTCTTACCATCGGCCCAAGTGACGATAATCTTTCCACCAACGGGTCCGGCACCCAAGCCGAAGCTTAGCACGGATGGATTTTGCGACAAATAGCCGCCGCCTGCGTGGTATTCTGCAAGTTGCTTGCCGGTGCCGGCACGTTCGATCACCACCGTGGCTCCGGCGGCTTTGGCCGCAGGGAGTTTTACTTGAAGCACCTTCCCTTCGAAGCGATTGAGCAGCGGGACCATGGCTCCGGAATTCTGGGAAACGAGCACGTCTGGCATCGCGTCGCCATCCAGATCACAGACAGTGGCGGCCTTGGCATCTCCGGGGATGGAAATACCGCTTTCTCCTGCGGCCATGTGTTCCAGATGCCCCTTGCCACGGTTCAGCAGGATTTGGCTCAGCCCGCCATCGTAGTGGCCAGTCTCAATCTGTGCGCTGTGGAAATTTTGGGCCAAAAATAAATCGGGCAGACCATCTGCATTGAAGTCAGTAATCGCGATACCAAAGCTGGGCGCGACCTGCGCAATGCGCTCCAGCGCTTCGTAGCGGAACTTGGGATTGCCGTTGGCATCGTTTCCTTCGTTCCAGAAGACCCCGGTGCCCAGCGTGTTTGCCTGCCATTTCTCCGCCTGCTTGAGGGTATCGCCATAGACATCCTCCAGCGTGGCCTTGGCAAATTTCTCGAACGTGGGGAACAGTTTTTTCAGCCCAGGCATGTCCGTGCTGGAGCAGCCTCTGCCGCGCTCGGGATACATGGTATCACCCTCCCATTTCACCTCGACGATGTTCTTGCGGCCCGAGTGATCGAAATCCGCGTAGTAGAGCATTTTCGGCTTCTTCTCGGTGGCCTCTTTATACTTGGTATTATAACCAAAATTTCCCGCCACGATGTCCAGATCGCCATCGCCATCCAGGTCCGCCGTGTCCACGCTGAGCCACCATCCTGAGTTCTTCGCCAGATCGTCGGCGGCATCTTTGCGCTCTGTTAGTTTACCCTTGGTATTGATAAACAATCGCACTAGGCCCCACTCGTGAGCGAGCAACAGATCTGGCCAGCCATCGCCATTGACATCGCTCCACACCGCTCCACTAACCATGCCGGAGGTTCGCAATTCCGGACCTCCCACGGCCTCGGTGACATCGGTAAATTTCACGGCTCCTCGCTTACTATCATTGCGCAGTAATCGACTCACTGGAGCCTCCGGATAGGATCCCGGCAACACCCGCGATCCCACGTAGAGATCGATATCGCCATCGTGATCATAGTCTGCAGCACACACCGGGCCGCTGGCTTCGAACGCGTCTGGAATGGCGTCCTTGGGCGCTTTGGTGAAATTTCCCTTCCCATCATTCAGGTAAAGTCGATCCCGCAACAGCGCGTCGCCCCGCTTGAATTGATACGATCCACTAGCCACAAATAAATCCACATCGCCATCACCATCGGCATCGAAGAACACTGCCCCCATATCCTCGTGGGCCTCGTCCTCGATGAATGCTTCGACCCATTGCGTTTTCAATCCACCTTTGCCATCGGCTAGTCGCAGTTCGCCTGGTTGGTCCGCTCCGCCGCCGACATAGAGATCAGCGATGCCATCACCATTCACATCCGCCCACGACATGGCTGGACCCAGCTTGGAGAGCGCGTGGGGCAGCAGGAGTTGATCCTTGTAGTCATCGTAAGGCTTCTCTTGATGACGGATGGGCGGGAAATTTTTTGCTTCGACGAAGAAGGTTGGTTTACCGGTCGGAGGCACCGCTTTTTCCTGACGAGCAGCGGGTTGCTTCAGCGTGTAAGTCTGCCCTGATTGAAGATTCGTTAACGTTTCCGATTGCCCATCCGGCCACGTCACTAACGCGGAAGTAATCTGCGTTTCCTCCCCCACCCCAAAATGCAGCATGGCTTCATTTAAAGAATGATAGCCGCTCTGCGGAAAGAGTTGGCGCATCTGACTGCCCGCCGCCGTTTTGATTTCCACCCGCGTGCCGTAGCCTGCGGTATTGCCGGCCCGACCCGCAAAGCGGAAGACCACCGCCTTGCCGGTCTGACTATCATTGCGATACAACGACGGGGGCGCATCTAAATTTACCTCCAGCAAATCCAGATCGCCATCGCCATCGAAGTCCGCATAAGCACAGGCATACGTGACCGCCGTATTGCCCAAACCCCAGTCATCCGAGACATCCGCAAAGTGGAAATGTTGTTCGTTCTTGTAAGCCCGATGCTTTTCAGGACGGGGTTCGCGCTCTTTGTAGAACTCCCATGGATGCTTGCCCACCATGGCGTCCTCGCTGACCACATGATCCGAATGATTCATCGCCCGCACCATGCCGTTGGTCACATAAATGTCCTGCCAACCATCCAAATCCAAGTCCGCAAATTTCACCGCCCAAGTCCAATCCGTGGTCGCAATGCCCAGTAAATACGCCCCCTCCAAGAAACGCCCCGTGCCGGTGCCGATGAGACACGTGTTCCGCATATATTGCGGAGGCGTGGAAGCCACTGCGCGCTTGAGATTCAGCCCACCCATGGCTCCCATCGTCGTCTTGGACTTATAGTGGGTCGTGGCCGCCATATCTGCTATTAAGAAGTCCGGCAGCAAATCGTTATTCAAGTCCCCCGCATCTGCTCCCATGCTGAACCACGGCGTATGCGGGGCGGCCTGCGGCAGGACGTTCGTGAACGTGCCATCGCCATTATTTTTCCACAGCTTGTCTTGCGAGAGGAAATCATTTCCCACATATAAATCCGGCCAACCATCCTGATTGTAATCCCACCACGTGGCCGAAAGCCCATCGCCCCGACCCGCTATGCCAGCCTTGGCCGTGACATCGGTAAATTTCGGCACCCCGTCTTTGCCGTTCCCATCATTTCTAAAGAGCAAATCCGGCCGCCCCATTTCCTGCGCGCCTTTGTCTTCACCGAATTGGTAGAACTCGTAATAGCGTTCATATTCCTTCTTAATCCGATAACTCCCGCCCTCGCTATCCACCAGCAACTTATCCCCGGGCCGACCCGCCGGATCTTCCACTTTGTTGGTGAGCAGGAAGAGATCCAAATCCCCATCGCGATCATAGTCGCAGAAATAAGCGCTGTGGCTGGAATCCACCACCGCCACGCCCGCCGGACCCGCCACCTCACGGAAGGTTAGTTTGCCGGCGGCATTCTTGCCGTCATTTAAATAGAGTTGATTTGGGGATTCGTAGTTACAGAAATAAAGATCCAGGTCACCATCACCATCAATATCCACCATCGCCACGCCAGTCGTCCAGCGTTCGCCACCCGCAATGCCGCCGACTGTTTGCTCAGTGATGTCTTCAAATTTAAAGCCCCCCAGCCCCCGATACAGCCGATTCTGCTCCGCCGCTCCGCCAAAGAAAAGATCCAGCACGCCATCGCCATCAATGTCCCCCACGGCCAAGCCCCCGGTCACAAAACCGGAGTGATACAGATAACTCAGCGGGTTCGTGTCCTGGATCTTCGGCACCTGCGACAACCCGGACGCTGCGGCCTCCACCGTGTGAAACATAGTTTTCCCCACCGCTGCCGAACGCGCCGCAAAGGGCTTCCCAGCAACCTCCGCGGCCCCGTTTCCAATCAAACTGGCGCAGGCGCTCAGCATCGCGCAACGGGCGAGGAGCATACGGGGAGGAAACATTGAGGGCATAAACATCGGGGAACTAATAGGTAAGGGGAGTTAGCGACTCGACAAAGCCGCTGGCAGCGATCTCACAGTGAACGAAATTCCCCGCTCCGCTACAAGCGAAAACGCGGACATTTTGTAAACCGCCAACCAGTCACCCCCGCAGATCCCGCAGCGTCCGCAATCCCCCGAACATCCTCCCCAGCCCCCCACGCAATTTGCGCGCCCCATCCTTCCGACTCTTCCCGAACGCCCCCCGATTCCCTGCAAACACCCGTTCCACAAACTCCGTCCGCCCAAACGCCACCCCTTGCGAGAAATACCGCACCTTGTGCTTCATGACATCGATCAACCCCAGCCTGCCTCCCGCCGCCTGCACCTGCCTCACCTTCGCCACCGACACCCCG
>JANOAV010000041.1:0-93281 GCA_031411295.1 Verrucomicrobiales bacterium
AAGGCTGCGGCGAAATTGGAAAAGAATGCGGGAAGCGGCAGGGAGTTATGGGGCATCCGCCCAATCCATCAGAAGCTGGCAGGGCGCCATGGGAAATTACAGAATTCCAGATATTTTTGAATCCTTAAAGGCATTGGGCTAAAGCCCGAACTCCAACTGAAATCACAGGGTTAAACCAGCGGGGCGAGGTTTTCCTTGCACCACTCACCGTTTTGGCGGGTCACGCCGTCTGGGTTGGTTACGGCATCATGGCACTCGTCCTCGCAGACGATCCAGCCACTGTAGTTCCGGGAGACGAGCCACTCGGTGATCTTGTGGAAGTCCAGTTTGCCCGTGCCCATTTGCGCCCATGGCTCAGGGCCGTTGCCGCTGAAATCTTTGTAGTGGATGTGGTTCACGAGGTGCGCCCATTTGTTCAACGTGGCAATCACATCCATGCCGCCACGGATGATGTGGCCCACATCGGGTGTCCAGCCTGTCACCTTGGGATCCAGGCTGCTGAGCACCACATCATAATCTTCCTGGGTGCGCACGATGGAGGCTGGTGGGCTGTTGGGGTGGTAAGAACATTTAATGCCCAGATCCACCGCGCGTTGGGAAACGGCATTGATATTGCGAGCAACGTTCAAGCGACGTTTTTGCAGATCGTTCTTCCGACCGCTGGGCAGGGTCACGGTGCCGAGCATGGCTCCGGGGAAATGCTTCAGGAGGTTCATGGTCCAGTCCGCGCACTCGCGTTCAGCGTCGGTTTCCTTGTCGCCATCCCAGCCACAAATCAGGGCCAAGCCGCAGAGTTCGACGTTGTTGGCCGCCAGGGTGTCCTTCAGCTTGGAAGGATCGCCAAAGTCGCCCATCCAGTATTTGCAGAGACCCAGTTGGTCCGCGATTTGCAGCACCATGGGCTCAATGCCCTTGAAGCCGCTCTGTCCCGCCACTTCGATCATGTGGCCCAATTTGTTATCATAACCTTTCCCGGTCCCTTGCATGAACCAGGTATAGACTTCCGAAGCGAATTTTATTTGTGACATGAGGTGTTAGTTTTTAGTTGGGAATGAAAAGTGGGCAGACGCAGAGGTTGGTGATTTTCCGGGGAAGTTTCAAGCATTATTTAGGGTGATTTGAACCACCTGAACCGCCTAGAGCAGCCACCAGCTTTGCCCCGTCACGCTTTAACAGCGCCTTGGTGTCCAGCACGAGGCCGGGGAAAACTTTGGAATGGATCAGGCCCTTGTTCGCTGGGAGCAATTGATACTCCCCGGCGGTCAAATGGAACCATGCCACGGTATTTTCCTCAGTGAGCCAGACGAGATATTCTGTCACTCCGGCCCGGCGGTAGGCGCGTTTTTTTTCGTGCATATCAATGGACCGCGTGCTGGCTGAGATCTCGCAAACTAGCTCCGGGGAGCCACAGAGGTAACCGCGTTGATTGAGCCAGACCCGATGCTTTGGCTTCGGGGTGGTGCAGAGGATGGCGTCTGGCTGGGGGGCGTTTTCTTGATCCAGCAGCAAAGTGGCATTGGGGTAGGTCTTGAGGCCGCTCTTCGAATATGCATAGGAGGCCAGCCAAAACTGGATCAAACTATCAGGTTCGGCATGGGCATCAGCGCGGACGGGGGAGGGCATATAGACGGTTCCTTCGATGAGTTGACACTTCTTCAGTTCCTTGGCGGCCTCATAGCGGACGAGGAATTCCACCACGGATAGATGCTCCCCGTTTTCCAGGGGAAGAACCGCTGGTTGCCGGGACCGCTTCGTGGGAGGTGGGAGGGTCGAGTTCATGTTGCTGTGCCCTGAATCAATAATGGTTTAAGAACCACGTTGCAACGAATTTGTGGCGCCCAAAACAAGCGATCCTATCAGGGCGCAGGACAAAAAAGTCAGATTTCCCGGACGAGCTTTCATGGCTGATCTTAGCTTTTAAGCCCGCTCTCGCCAATAACCGGGATCTCTGCTAGTGTGCATCACGGCATAAATTACCACCTGCTCTTTGGTTGGTTCCCACCCATAATAAATCACAAACGGAAATCGGCTCAGAACATACCGACGGACTTCTGGATCATCTACGATCCGCCACTGTGCCGGGGCGGCCGTTATGGAGGAAATCGCAGCTTCCAACGCATCTACGAATCGAGAAGCAATCCGAGGCGAGGCCTCCCGCAAATAGAATCTCGTCGCCTCAGCATACTCAAAGAGAGCCTCTGTATGGAAACGGAGTTTAGCAGCCACTAACTTGCCTCCCGGGCTACATTCAGCAGTTGACGCACTTGAGCTAAAGCCTCGCTGCCGGCAACGAGGCCCACCGTCCCAGCCTCAAGCTCGTAAATTCTGCGCCTAACCTCATTAATCTGTGCCTGCTGTAGTTCAGGACTTATTTCGTAAGCCAGGCTTTCCACAATACGGTCCGCCAACTCAGCCCGCTCAGGTGCGGAGAGTTGTTCCGCTTCTTCTAAAAGGTGCATCACAGCTTCACTCATGGTGGATAATTACGCTCCGTAGCCTTAGAGGTCAAGTTTACAATTTTCTACGCTCCGCCGCGGTGCGGTTAGCAATCCAGCTTCGTCCAAGCGGCATTGGCCTTGCTGCTGGCGACTACGGCCTCGATGAAGGCCATGCCGCGCACGCCGTCTTCGATTTTCGGATAGTCCAGGCAGAGGGCATCCGGGGTGGTGTTGGTGATCAGGCAACGCAGGTGCTGGGCGAAGTTCTTGTAAATGTTGGCGAAGGCTTCGAGGTAGCCTTCCGGATGCGCTGGCGGAGTGCGGCCTGCGGCCAGAGCGGCTGGACAGAGGTAGCCATTGGCGGTGCGATAGACTTGGACGGGTTGATCCAGTGACTTGACCAACATGGTGTTCGGCTCGCGTTGATGCCATTCCAAGCCGCCGGTTTCGCCATAGACGCGGATGTTGAGGTTGTTTTCCTCACCTACCGAGATCTGTGAGCAGTGCAGCACGCCTTTGGCTCCGTTGTCGAAACGCAGCAGCATATTGGCATCGTCGTCCAGTTGGCGACCTTCCACGAAGCTGGTGATATCGGCTGCCAATTCGGTGATTTTCAGACCCGTGATGTATTCGGCCAAATTTTCCGCATGAGTTCCGATATCGCCCACGCAGCCGCCGGCACCAGATTGGTTGGGATCAGTCCGCCAGCCGGCTTGCTTCTGACCGCTTTCCTCCAAGCGCGTGGCCAGCCAGCCTTGAGGATATTCGACGACTACTTTGCGAATCTTGCCGAGCTTACCCGTGAGCACCATTTCCCGGGCTTGCTTCACCAAGGGGTAGCCGGTGTAATTGTGAGTCAGGCCATAAACGAGGCCGGATTTCTTAACGATGGCAGCCAGTTCTTTGGACTGTGCCAGATCGAAGCAGGCGGGCTTGTCGCTAAGGACGTGGAAGCCATTTTCCAATGCCATTTTGGCAGGAGGGAAATGCATGTGATTCGGGGTCACGATGCTGATGAAGTCCATCCGCTGATCCGCAGGCAGGGCCTTCTCCTTGGTGATCATCTCCTCGAAGGTGCCGTAGCAGCGATCCGCCGGGAGATACAAATCTGCCCCCGAGGCCTTGGAGCGCTCGGGATCGGAAGAAAAGGCACCGCAGACCAGTTCGATCTGTTGATCCATCGCAGCGGCAATCCGGTGCACTGCTCCAATAAAGGCTCCACGGCCACCGCCGACCATGCCATAGCGAATTTTACGACTCATGTTGATTTAAGTTAGTTGAGAGTTTGGGGAGAAAATCTGGTAGAAGGTCAGATTTATAGAATCGCCCAGCGCACTTGTCGAAAAAAATCTGCGATTTCCGCGGACGCAATTTAGACGGGAATCTGGGGCGACGACTACGAATCGGAGATCGGTCCCCTGCCTTCTAGCGAGATCGGGATCGCCAAATCCCCCCTGCCTTATGAGAAGTCTAAGCCGTGCATGCCGCTGGCGGGCAACTCACGCGGGGGCAAATGCTGCGCATCAAAGTGAACTACCTCACGCGAGGCGGCATCTTCGGCAGTGCCGGGTTCGTCAACGGCGTGTTCGCTTCAGTGCGGGAACGCTTTGGGAAGAACCGGAAAAGCGGAGCAAGGAAACTCAAAGGCGTGGAGGCCGGAGTCCTTTGGGTGTTGCGGGATCTGCAAAAGGGAGTGGGCCAGCCAACGACCCCCCTGAAAAAGCAAATTCCTATCAGACAGACAGAAACGTAGAGTCCGTGCCGAAACGGGAGTAGCGTAGCTTCAGCAAAGCAGCTTCGGCTTCAGCCAAATCAGGCGAACTGGACAAAATGAGATAAAGCAATGGGCATTGCCCCAATCGCCTTCAAGAAAGATCCAAGGCAAACCTACAGGCCGCGCACCTATCCAGGCTCATCTCAGGCAACCGTTGCACGCCTTTCCGCGTGAAAGGGACTTTTCCTGTCGGGAAGTTCGTCGTAATTATCCGTATCATGCTCAAATCCATCCTCTCCCTCCTCACTGCAAGTCTCGCTCTTGCCACGGATATTCAGCTTTCACCCGACGGACCGATTAATTCTCCCCAAGCTGCTCAGGTGGCTGCTCAGAAGGCTGCGAAGCCGGTGCGGGTTGTGGTGGGGAATGGAACGTTTGCGCTTACGGAGACGCTAAATTTTACTGGAGAGGATTCGCAAACAACATGGGTTGCGGCTCCGGGAGCGAAACCCATCATCTTGGCGGGGCGACCCGTTTCGGGTTGGAAAAAAGCGGAAGGCGGATTGTGGAAAGCTCCCCTGCCTGACAAGGCGATGAAATTTGAGCAACTCTGGATTAATGGCCGTCGCGCCACCTTGGCGCGTTCGCCCAACAAGGGGTATTTCCACATCACGGAAGCTGTCGGACCTGGCGTGTTTCCTGACTTGAAGGAGAACATGAATTTCCATGCATTCAGTATTGGAGCGGAGCAATACAATGTCCTCAAATCCATCCCCCAGGCGGAACGCGACGATGTCCTTCTCACTGTGACTCACGCTTGGGCGGTGGGGCAATGCCGCATCAAGGCGCTGAACGACGAAGCTCTCGCCGTCCAAATCAAGGGGCGTGCGCGGTATCCGTTCGTCGAGTTTGAGCCGGATCAACGTTACTGGATGGAGAACTATCGCGCTGCGCTGGATGCTCCCGGCGAGTGGTTTCTCGACAAAGCGAGGGGCGAGATTCTCTACCTTCCATTGCCCGGAGAAGACATGACAAAGGCTGAAGTCATCGCTCCGGTGGTGGATAAATTCATCATCATGAAAGGCGCAAACGATGTTCGCTTTGAAGGAATTGCATTTCACTTCAGCAATCATCTTTATCCCGCCGAAGGCTTGCACGATGGACAAGCTGCGACCACGAGCGATGGCTGCATTGAGATTGAAAACAGCCGGGGCATTCATTTCACCAACTGCGAAATTGCCCACACGGGTCTGCATGCCATTTGGTTCAAAAATGGCTGCTCAGATTCATCGGTAAAGCATTGCCACCTGCATGATCTCGGAGGCGGTGGAGTTTACGTTGGTGAAACCGCACGTCCTTCCGATGAACGCGTGAACCATCACATCATCATGGACGACTGCATCATTCAGCATGGCGGCCGCTTGCATCCCAGCGCCTGCGGCGTGGTCTTAACGCACACGCAGCATTGCGCCGTCACGCATTGCGACATCGGGGACTTTTACTACACCGGCGTTAGTGCTGGATGGAACTGGGGATACGGTGACACCGCATCGCGCGAAACGTTGGTGGAGAACAATCACATCCACCACCTCGGATGGGCGTATCTCAGCGACATGGGGGGATTCTATGGCCTGGGGACTTCGCCTGGGACGATCATTCGCGGCAACCATGTCCATCACATCGCGAGCCATCGTTATGGCGGTTGGGGCCTCTACAATGACGAAGGTGCAACGGACACGCTCATGGAAAACAACCTAGTGCACGACACCTGGAACGCGGGATTCCACCAGCACTATGGTTACTTCAACACTGTGAGGAACAACATTTTTGCGTTGGGAAACTCCGCGCAGATTCAAGCATCGCGCAACGAAGCCCGTCTGCGGTTTCGCTACACCAACAACATCGTGGTCTGGGATCCGGCTTCCCCGCTGCTCGATGGTGGTGAATGGAATTGGAAATTCTTCGATCAGCCGAACCCGGGTGAGCCAAAAGACAGCTTGGTTTTCCGCAAGAATCTCTACTGGCAGACCGATGGAAAAATCCCTGAGTTGCTGACGAAATCGAAATTCACTTGGGATGAGTGGCGCGCCATGGGCCGTGACGCAGGCTCGCAGTTTGCGGATCCCTTGTTTGAAAATATGGCCCAACGAGACTTCCGCCTGAAGCCTGGTTCCCCCGCGGAGAAGATTGGATTCAAACCATGGGATCTCACGGTGGTGGGCGTTCGCAAGGACGATGCAGCATGGCGGAGTCTTGCTGCAAAGGGGCATGAATATCCAGCGTGGGATGCCGATGCCAAACCCTGGCCGTCGCCTGCCTACAAGGTGGTCCAAACATTCGAGCAGACTGCCGTGGGAGCGATTGGGATTCGCAATGCAAAGTTTGAACGCCCTGCAGGTGAGCCCGATCATGGTGAAAGCATCGGTGTGACCAATGAAACGGGCTCACCGATTGGCGGCGTTTCCAAACGCAGTCTCAAAGTGCAAGACGCGCCGGATTTGAAGAACAGCTACGATCCCGTGCTGCACATTCATCCGAAGTGGGGCGCTGGAAACTTCCGCGCGACTTTCGATATCATGGCCCAGGAGGGGGCTGATTGGTTTTTCGAAATGCGTGCTGGCAACGGTGAATTTGCCGCTGGCCCTTACGTGCGCTGGCAAAAGGGAACCCTCGTGGCGAACAACGCCGCTAGCCAAAAACTCGCTGATGTTAAACCCGGTGAATGGATTCGCGTTGATATCACAGCGTCCACCAGAGCTGAGAAATACGATGTCACCATTACCCGCCCAGATGGCACCAAAACAGAATTCAAAGCCATCCCCTGCAAGGCCACTTGGGATTCCGCGAGTTACCTGCTGTTTAGCGGCCTCAGCACGACGAAGACAGCGTTCTTCATTGATAATCTGAAGCTGGAGCAGTTGTCTTCACAATAAAATTTCCGAATAAACAGCCAGCCATCATGTAATTGTCAGGAAAATGCACGGTTCTGGGAGGAACGGCTCACGGTGGATGCGGACCCCAAGGCGTACGCCTGGGACCAGCGGGAAACCCAGCGCCAGATCTATTTTCTGTGTCAGCATGTCGGGACCGGTTGACCGGGATTCGGCATCCTGCACCAAATTCTTCCGCCTGAGCAGTGGCAGCGCATTGAGGCGCGCATGGCTGAACCGCAATGGGACAGCAGGCAAGCGCGCGCAGGTGAAGGGCCCCGTGTGCGCGGAACGCAACAACCCTTTCAATCGTATAGCGGTCGTAGCCACGCTCGTGAGAGCAGCGGCCCCCCAATCGGATTGGCCATTGGGGCCATCGTGTTGATCTTAAAGCTGATCGTGGCCGTTCTCAGTAGCAAGTGACCTCAAACCTCAAGCACGGCGGCCTTCATCGACATCGTAATAGTCGAAGAACGTCACCAGATCCGCGCGATCGCCCAGCCCGCTGGATTCCTTGAACCCTTGCAGCCGACCGGTGGCTCCGTTGTCTTCGTCCCGCCAACCGAATTTCACGCTGTATTTGTTGAACATGATGAGATCGTCCTCGGTGGGCCGGAAACCTTGTTGATAGCACCACTCGAGCACGGCGGCATCGTCCGGTTCCGCCAAGGCCTGTTCGCGCAGGGCGGTATAGTCCACCTTGAGGAATCGACAGATGCGACCGTCGAAGCCCTGGCCTAGATTGGAAATATAATCTGCGGGCAACTCCCCTGCGGCGTGCATCCGAATTTTGTGACACATGCGGGCAAAATAAACCAGTCCGGAAGTGAGATCGTGGGCAGAACGGGGGAAGGCCATGTGTGGAAATGGGGTTGGATGGGATGAACGGAGCGCAAACTGAGATGCGCCAGAATTCGCTGCCTCGCAAGAAACAATCTTGGCAGGCTGCGGAAAAGCGTTTATGCATCCCTCCCATGCCCGCCGTCCGCACCGTAGCCGAACCCACCGAATTACTGCCCTATCTCTTCGCTTCCAATCCGGAGGTGAAGCGGACGAAGGTGCGCCAATGGCTGAAGTTCGGCTCCGTGCTGGTGAACGGGGTGGCGACCACGAAGTTCAACCAAGCCCTGAAGCCTGGGGACAAAGTGGAAATTCGGGCGGACAAGGCTGCGCGCATCCAACGGATCCTTCCGGCGGGAATGCGCGTCGTTTTCGAGGACGCGCATTTAATTGTGATTGAGAAGCCGGAAGATCTGCTTTCCATCGCCAGTGAGGCGGAGAAGGATGAGACGGCGTATGCCTTCCTGACGGAGTATGTCAAACAGGGGAAGGATCGGTCCCGGGAACGGATCTGGATCGTGCATCGGTTGGACCGCGAGACGTCTGGGCTGATGATTTTCGCCAAGACCATGGAAGTGAAGGAAATCTTGCAGCAGAATTGGGACACGGCAGAGAAACAATATTTGGCAGTGGTCGAAGGTTCGTTTCCTGAAGACAGTGGCACTCTGCATTCTCACCTTGATGAGAACAGTCCGTTCAAAGTCTATGAAGGGAAACCCAGCGAGCGCACCCGGGAGGCGATTACCAATTTCCGCGTGCTCAAGCGCTCGCATGGTCGCAGCTTGATTGAATTATCGTTAGTGACCGGGCGGCGGCATCAGTTGCGGGTGCAACTGGCAGGCAAGGGGCATCCGATTGTGGGCGACGAGAAATATGAAGCCAAGACGGATCCCGCCAAACGGCTCGGACTCCATTCTGCGAAACTGAGCCTGCCGCATCCGATCACGGGCGAGCCGATGAGTTTCGTTTCTCCCCTGCCGCTGGAGTTGGTGCGGTTGATGTAGCTTGCCGTCCGGTGGTGACGATGGCTACTCCAACGTTTGGTTCCGCGCAGGCCTGCTCGGATCGCCAAGATCAGCTTCATGCGTGTCACCATCCAGTGACCGTTGATTCATCCGGCGTTCGACGCCCCGCAAGATCGAGGTTTCGTCCTCCAACTGTCCAGCCAAGGCGTCGATTCCGCTCGCGGCCGAGGAGGGAGTTGCGGCTAGGAGTTCGTCAGCGGTCAGTTCTTTATGCAGCAGCATCCGGGAGCGCGCATCCGCCACGGCCCGATACCCTCGCGCGAGATCCGCCTGGCAGCCCTCCAGGCGCTTGGTCGCATCGCTCGGGGACTCCAGCAGGGGATCATCCAGACGTCGCTTTACGTCCACAAGTTCCTCCACCCGCGCCAGGGCGGCCCGCATAATTTCCGAGACCAGCGTTAGGGTCGGACCACTGCGTTCGGAATTGACGTCCGAACGCAGGCTGTGCTGGACGATGGCGTCCCGGGCGTCGATCATCTTGTGCAAAACGCTAGCATCATCTGAGAGCCCGACTTCCCGCAGTTTTTCCAGCGTTTGCTGTTCCAGCGCGATGCGTTCTTTGGTGGCCGTTTTTTCCTCCGAGGAAATATGGTCCGCATGGCTCCGATGGACCAGCAGATGCACCCCGCGCGCCACAATCGAAGTCCCAATCCCCACCAGCATGCCAAAGCCAATCCCGCCGCCCATCGTTCCCTGCTCCGCCATCTGGACTCCCGCCGCCGTTCCGGCGGCTGAGCCAAGCCACACGGCAGGAGCCGTCACCAGCCGCCATAGCGCCCAGCCCATCAGCCCCAGTTTGCCCGTTTTGTCCGTTGTTGCCATGCGGGGATTTTCCATCAACGAGCAGGGGAGCGCAAGTTCCTTCGGTGGGGACTGCGAGTTCATTGCCATCCGAGTCGCCAACCATTTTGCCGAAAAATTGCCCGCCGAATTGGCTGGTGTTTGGGACCAGATTCCGGTTTCATCCCAAAGTGCGTGCAGGGATTGCCTGCTCCACTTCTGGCGCGTCACAGATGCGGCCGCCGCAGCCACCTGGGAAAACGCTCACCCTCCAAAATGATCGCGTAAAATACGGTTGTTTCCACCACCATAACTCATGAAACCCACCCTCCTACTGCTGACGCACCTCCTTCTTACCGCGTCGATGTCCTGCGCCCTGGCCGACGACGTGCTCCTCAAACCCGGCGCTCCCGTGGATGGCGGCAAGATCGTCTTCGATCTTAAAGCGTGGGAGAAAGCGCAGCTGGAACCGCAGTTTATTCCCTGGGCTGGAAAGAACCTTACCTTTCTCACCTTGGACCAGAAGTTGGATCCCGCCATGGTGACGCACTTTGTCAATTGCCTGGACCGGGGCTGGGACACTTACGCCGAACTTACGGGACGCAAGCCCGCCTTGTTCAAACAACTCAACGGCAAGCCCACGGTGGCGGCCGTGCCCGGTGGAGGATTAACGTGTGGGGCGGGTTGCGGTTATGTTGGAACCACCGGCGTTGAGTTGGCGATGTTTTACGACACCAATGTCGCGGAATGGAAACGAGATCCGCTGAGTTTCCCGCACTACGGCTTCTATGAACTGGGGCGCAATTTCTACACCTTCGGAGAGCGGCATTCCTGCTTCATTACGGGCTATGCCGTGTTCATGCGCTACGTTTGCATGGATGCCGTGCAGTGTCACGATCTGGATCTGGGGACGCGGCAGCACATTGAGCGCATGGAGCAAATTTATGCCGCCTCCCAAGAACCGTTCCTCCGCACCTTCACCATGCATGGTGGCTACTCTGAAAAAGAGAACCGACTCAAAGACGCCAGTGGCAACGCCATCCCCGTCAGCGACCAGCCCGTCATGTATGCCGCCGCCATGCTGAAACTGCGCCAAGACTACGGAGGCGACGCTTGGGTGAAGAAATTCTTTGCCGCTTTAGCCAAGTGTCCAGAAATCAAACCGACGGATAAAACTACCGCCCAGCAACAATGCCTCGCTTGGTTGGTCTGCGCCTCCGTGGCTGCCGGGAAGGACCTGACGCCAATTTTCGTGGATCGCTGGCGCATGGAAATGAAGGCGGAGCTGCGGGCGAATTTTACCGCCACTGATTGGAAAAATTCCCCGGCCGACCCCAGTCGATTTTTGGAGACCAGCGCCCCGAGCGACTGATGCTGCCAGGCTTGATGCTGGTCTCGTTACCGCGCCCGCCACATCCAGTGGAGTTTGCCAGTGGAGGGCGACGTGAGGAGACCAGCGGCCCGGATGGTTGATGCTGGCGGGCTTGCTTTGGAGGCAGTTGATCCGCTGGCGAATTCTGGGAAAAATTCATTGCCCCGCAGGTCCATTTCTTGCAAGCTCCAGCCAGTTGCGCCACGGTATTCCCGCTCCTCTAAATTATGAAATTATCCCTTCCTAAGCTTCCCTTTTTCGTCTGGATTATCTTCGGCTTGCTGCTGGGGTTGGGATTTGGATTCCTGGCCAATCGCAATCAGCTGGATATTAGCGGATTCAAGGTGGTGAGCGGGTTGGTATTGCAGGCATTGCAACTGCTGGCTACTCCATTGATTTTTGTGGCGGTGGTGTTGTCGTTGCTTCGGGCGCAGATTTCCGGGCGCAGTGGGTTGAAGCTGGGGTGGCTCTTGGCCACGAATACCCTGGTGGCGATTGTGATTGGCCTGGTGGTGGTCAATGTGATGAAGCCAGGCGAGCATGCCGGGCTGGAGCAACCCACGGAAGCGGAGCATAAGCGCCTGGAAGGGAAACGTGAATTCAGTGTGGTCGATGATTTGGTGAAGAAGCTGATCCCCAAGAGCATCGGTGGGCCGTTCGTAGAAAACGATATTTTGGAGATCGTGATCATGGCCTTGGGCGTGGGATTTGCGCTGCGAGCGGTGCGGCGGGACCGGGAGCATGAAGCGGGGTTAATGACGGTGGAAAGCTTGCTGGATACGGGATTCCAAGTGATCCTCAAGCTGCTGCACGTGGTCTTTTACTTTGTGCCAGTAGCAGTATTCTGTGTCGTGGCAGCTGTGGTGGCGAAGGATGGTTTCGGGGCTTTCGTCAAGTTCGCCCAGTTCGTTTTAGCGGTGTTAGTGGCATTGCTGCTCCAGGGGCTGTTTTATTTATCAAGATTACGGCTCGGATCCTGGGTGCGGCCGAGGCATTTTCTCAGGGGGGGCTTGGATGCACTAACGATGGCGTTTTCCACCGCCAGTTCCACCGCTACGCTGCCGGTCACCTATCGTTGTGCGGTGGAGAAGATCGGGCTGCGGGATGAGAATGCGCGGCTGGGAACGATGGTGGGGGGAAATTTAAACAATGATGGCACCGCACTCTATGAAGCCATGGCGGCGCTCTTCGTAGCGCAAGCGTTGGGATATCCCTTGGGATTGGGACAACAGTTGTTGATTGTCTTCATGGCGGTCATTGCCAGCGTGGGGGCGGCGGGAATTCCTGAAGCAGGTCTGGTCACGATGATGGCGGTATTTAGCGCGGTTAAATTGCCGATCGATTACATCCCGCTGCTGCTCACCGTGGATTGGTTCCTCGACCGCTGTCGCACCGCCATGAATGTGATGGGAGATCTGACCGTTTCCAGTTTGCTGGATGGCAAGACTCCTGATCCCGCTCGGCTAACCTCAGCTAACCCGAATCCAGCATGAACGCAAAACTCTCTCGGCGGCAATTTCTTGGCTCTGCCAACTGCGCGTTGGTGAGCGCGATTCCGGTGATGAATACCCTGCTGAACCTGCGTTTGGCCGGCAGTGCCGCCGCGGACGCTTAATCCCCACGACGAGTGCGGACGCATTTTTTGCGGAAATGGCATTGTGGTTAGGCGTATCGAAATCCCGTTTGCCGCTGGTCCTGCCCAACATCGCTCGATTCTACAGCCCCAGCAGCAGCAGTCCGCCGCTGGGCTTCATGGCCTAAGCGAGGGCGTTGGGTGATTCGGGGCGTGGATGGCACGAGGGAAATCGTGCTGGTCATCACGCGGAGCGATGATGACTACTTTCTCTATAGTAGCCGTCATCGCTCTGCGTGACGGCAGTCGGAGGTAGGCGTATGCGAGTTCGGAGCGCGCCCGACTAGCTCGGCCGGGCATGCGAACTTGCTCGGCCATTACATTAGCAGTGGCGCGTGCTTTGGGTGATTCGGGGCGTGGATGGGGCAAGGGAAATCGTGCTGGTCATCACGCGGAGCGATGATGACTACTATGCGTTGTCGCTGCCTTAGAATGGCTTGCCGTAACCAGCGCAGCGGGCCATCCATCCGGCTCGCCATTGGTCCTCCTTCTTGGGGGCCAATTGAATGCGTCGCTCCAAGGTGCGCTGGGCAGCTTGGGCGAATTCTTTGGTGGCGGCGGTGCCCTCTGGAGCGCCCGACATTTCCTGGAGGACTTGGAGCAGGCCCCAGCCTTTGCCCTGATAGCGCTCGCTGGGATTGGTGCCCTCCCCTTTGAAGTTGACGTAATCCATCATGCCATAGAGTCCTGCAGGGACGGCCGCCAGGTGTTGGATGCGTTGCTGAATCTGCTTCCGTTCGGAGGAGGGAGCGGCGGAAATGATTTTCTTGGTGCCGTCCAGAAAACGCTTCGCCAGCACTTCGGCTTGCAGGGGCACCGTGTTGGCGAGCAGATTGCGGAGTTCCTTCATTCGCACCGAGTCCTTTTGCGCCAGGAAGCTCTTCCGATCCTGCCATGGGCAAACGTCCGCCGAGGCTAACCAAGCTGGGATCTTAACGCCTTTGGTTCCCAAATGTTTGATGACCGCCGGGAAACTTTCCTCATAGGGGCCCTTGGGACCGGCTGGATACCAGATGAAATGTCCGATGCCCAGAGAGGCAAAATTTTCTCCGGTATTCCAACTGGTCAGCCCGGAGACGGTCCCGCCACATTCATTCTGCCAGACCCGCTGGCCGATCTTGCGCGCGGTGGCCTCGCTGATGCCGTCAATGACGGGAGCTTCGGCCGGGGCGGTGGCGCATCCGCCGCAGAGCAGGAGCGAGGCATAGAGGAACCAGTGCGTAAGGCGCATGAGCAGCGGGGCGGGATAAATTAGTTGATGAACTGGATTTTGGTTCCCGGAGCAGTTTGGGCCTGACGCATGGCAGCGTGTTCTTCATCACTGCAACCACGGTCGGTGGGGGCGTCGGCCGGAACTTCGAGGGAGGCAATCAAGCCTTTTTCCAAGAGGTATCCTTCCACTTCGGCTCCGCTAACATCAGCCAAAATGATGCCATTAACGGTCACGCAGGGCGAGAGTGGCTGACCCGTCTTTTGTTCCATTTCCCAGCGGAAGGCGGGGTTCTTGATGATGTCTTTTTCCTCATAGCTGAGGTCGTATTTGCGCATCACGGCGCGCACGCCTTCGCTCCAGCCGCAGAAGGTTTTGAGGTAACAGGTGATTTCGAGGGGATTATTCATGGTGGGGGGCTTGGGATAAGTTAAAGTAACCGGGTGGCTTAGCGTGGCCGGGAGCTATTCGTATTTAACCAATTCGTCACCCGGCTGGATTTGAATGCCCGGGGGCACGGACTTCGTGTCCACATCAGCAATCGAGGAGGCATCTTCAATGGTATCGCTCACTTTGACCTTGCCGACGAGCATGGCATCACGACGAATGCTAAAAATCATACCTTTTTCCAAGTTGCGATTCCGACCGGCATCAAGTTCGACGAACGCCAACTCACTGTTGTAGTTTTTGATCTTGGCCATGGCGGGAAGATTTTTGATGCGGGTTTGCAGGGGATTAAATTGCGGGGGGGTAGTCTTGTCCCGGAGGGCTGCGATCTCTGCATCCAAAAGCAACTTTTCCTGAGCAGCCGCAGAAAGCGATCTGGATGGATCGGGGAGATCAGAGATGGCGGGGACGGCGGGCTGCTGCCCGCCAGGCGGAAGCGCGGAGCCAGGCTGGCCGGATTTCATCACGGGTGGAACGGCGGGAGGCAGGGAACTTGCGACCGCAGGGACCGGCGGGGCAGGAACTGCCGGGACTTCCGCTGCGGGAGGTTTGCTGTATTGTTTCAACAGGTCCATCATCTTATCCTGCCGGTCTTGAATGGCCGCTATCTTCTTGTCATTGGCGCTGTCCATCATCAGAAAGCAGGCGGCAACTGCTAGCAGCATGATACCGGCAATGGCTAGGTGGGTGATTTTCATGGAAGTAAAGATTTGGTTTTGGGATGGGGCAGGATCGGGGGTATCGGGATCATCGGAGGAATTCACAAAATTGCAAGGTCGGGAAAAGCAACCGAGATGAAGCGGACAAATTCAGTTGCTCGACCTCGTGAGCACGTCGAATTCTTGAGACACCCCTTTTATGAAAGAAATCCAAGAACTCCGCCGTCTGCCCGCTCCCTTCCCGCGTCCGCAAGCCCTCGCCTGGGATGGAACATCTCTGTGGCTGAGTTCCATGGCGACCAAGGAAATTTGCGGCATGGATCCTGCGGCTTGGACGCCCACTTGGAAAGTAGCCGCCCCTGGAGTTCCCTTCGGTATGACCGCCGTGGGCTCGGAGTTGCGCGTGCTCTGTGGCGAGACCAGCGAGGACAACCGCATCATCCGCCGCTGCATTCCGCAACAAGGCTTCGATGCAGACTTCGCTCTGCCCTGCCCGGACGATACCGGTTCCCAACTGGGATACGATGGCTCCAGCCTGTATGTCAGCCAATGGTATAACCAACGCGTGCTGCGCCTGAATGCCGCCGGGGAAACCGATGCGGTCATCGCCTCGCCACATCAAATTTGCGGCCAGGTGATCGTGGGCGATTTTGTTTACCTGATGACCACGGATGATGAGTCCACCAACGATTTCTTCCTCACCCGGATTCATCTCACGACGCACCTTGCTGAGGATGTCGCCAAAGTCCCGTTCCAAGCCCGCGCCCTGGCCTTCGATGGCCAACACTTCTGGACCAATCATCGTGAGGCCCATGAGACGGTCTGTTTTGCGCTGGCTGATGATCCCGAAAGCGGTAATTGAAATGTAGTTAGGCGCGGACTAAGGTCCGGCACTGCATTTATATGGTGACTGGAGCGCCCTCGCTCCAGTCACCAATGAGTCTGGTCTTGTGCCGCAAGCGCTCACTTCTTGTCCAGCATCTTGATTTTGACGTCTTTAAATTGCAGCGTCATGGTGTGACCGCCGTGCATTTGGAAACCGATAACGCCGTCCTTGCAAGCTTTGGGGCTGTTGTCCGTCATCTCCGTGGTGACCTGACCGTTGATGCTGTAAGTGATCTTATTGCCATCCACTACGACCACGACATCGTTCCACTCACCTACGGGTTTGATCTTGGCTTTGATTTCATCTGAGGTTTGGCCCAGTGGCGTAGCGGAACGTTTGTTGTCCGCGTCCCACACCGTTTTTTCGCCCCGATTGCTCATGATACCGCGGCCGCCGGCCACGCCACCTTCGTCGTAAATGATACCAGTGTATCCGTTGCCAGCATCGATGTCCGCTTGATAGCCGCCCACATGCATCGCCTGCGCATTGTCGATCTTGCCCCGGATCTGCAGTCCCGAGTTTCCGCCGGGCGTGAGCCATTTGAAACTGTAGTGGATTTCAAAGTTGGCGAATTTTTCCGGCTGATCTTTCGAGCAGAGCAAAATCAAATCGGTCTGTTTGGAGTTTTCCTTGGTCTCGGAACACTGAATGGCTCCATCCACGACCGTCCAGTAGCCTGGCAATCCTTCCCAGCCAGCGAGATCCTTGCCGTTGAAAAGGGAGATCCAGCCGTCGGCCCCGGCAGCGGGGATTTCAGCCTTGGCTTTGTCTTGGGCCATGCTGACGCTGGACAAGGCGCTGAGAGCGAGGCCGGCACAGAATAGGGGGAATAGTTTCATTGGGAGTAAATAGTTAGAAGTGAATTTGCGAGAGGCTCCCATGCTGGCTCAGTTTTCGGGGCTTGCCAAATAAATGCTTTAACGCCAACACGGCTTCGAGACGATCCGCGTTTCGTGCCAAAACTCCTCTAATGCGGGATTGTGCACAGCCTCCGCTCTGGAGTGTAATCCGGTATGCACTCATTTCTCTTTCTTCTGCTGCTGGCGACGCCCTTGGCTGCCGCCCCTGTCACCTTCGACAACATTTCCCAGCGCAGTGGCAAATGGTCTGATCCAGCCACCTGGGGCGGCCGCCTGCCGACTGGCGGAGCAAAGGTGCAGATCAAGACCGGCCATGTCGTGACGTTTGATGTGGAAACATCTGCCGCCCTCCGCGTCGTTCATGTGGCCGGCACGCTGACGTTCTCTCGCACGCAGAATACGCTGCTGGAAGTAGGTCTGCTGCGGGTCACGCCGGGCGATACTTGCAGCGAGGATGGTTTCGACTGCCATGATGACGCTCCGGCCACGTCCTCTACGGAGATGCCGAAATTGGAAATCGGCACGCCGTCAGAACCGATGCCTGCGAACGTGCAAAGCGTGATTCGCCTCCACTATTTCCCTGACATGAATCGCGAGACGCTGCCGGCCATTGTCGCTTGCGGTGGGCGCTGGGAAATGCATGGCGCCCCGGTGGCGCGCACGTGGTTGAAGCTCGCAGCTACGGTGCCGGTTGGTGCCCGGGAAGTGACCTTGGCGGAACCACCCACTGGCTGGAAGGCAGGCGATCACGTCATCGTCACGGGATCCAATGAGAGTGATTACCAAAAGGAAGTGAAGCAGGCGCCTAACGGCACGTTTGCGGGAGCCACGGAGGATCGGCTCATCACGCAGATCACGGGGGCTACCCTCACGCTGGATCGGCCGCTAACCTACGCGCATTTGGGCGAAGGCATCCTGAGCAGTGAGGTCGGCCTGCTCTCCCATAACGTCGTGGTTGAGAGCGCAGAACCGGACGGCGTGCGCGGCCACACGATGTATCATCGGGACTCAGCGGGTGGTATCAGCTATGCCGAGTTCCGTCACTTGGGCAAGAAGGGCGTGTTAGGGAAATATCCCATTCACTTTCATCTGGCGCGCGATACCATGCGCGGCAGCGGCGTGACCGGAGCCAGCGTCTGGGACTCGGATAACCGTTGGATCACGGTGCATGGATCGGATCATTTGCTGGTGCGGGATTGCGTGGGCTATCGCTCGCGGGGTCACGGATTCTTTCTGGAGGATGCCACGGAGCAATGGAATGTCTTTGACCGAAATTTAGCGGTGCAAGCCATCGGGGCCCTCCCCCTGCCCAAGCAAGCGCTGCCATTTGATCAGAACGAAGGGGCCGGCTTTTGGTGGGCCAATGGTCGCAATAGTTTCACCCGCAATGTTGCCTGCGAGAACCATCGCTACGGCTATCGCTTTGAATTGCATCAGAGCAGTGGTTTCGATCCCCGCGTGCGCCTGCGCGGCTTGACGGGCGAGCCTGAGGATCTGGATGTGCGGGCAGTTCCGTTCTTGAAATTTGAGGACAACGAATCCCACACGGAGGGGCTCTACAGCTTTAACTTTGGCTACGATAAACATGGCGAAATCCATGGCGACAAGCAGCATCCGTTCATCGTGCGCAATCTGCGGGCGTGGGAGACGCATTATGTGCTGCGACCCGATCTCCAGTATTTCCTCTGCGAGGGCCTGCGGGTGAAGCACGCCGTCTATGGCATTTACCACCCGGACTACGATGCTCATGTCTATCGCGATTTGGATTTCGATAACATCAACAGTGAACCCATCAACCGCGGGCACGACGACGACAGCATTCAGTATGGTGACTTCACCTACGAGCGCCTGACCTTGACCAACTGCAAGGTGGGGCGCGATCCTCTCATCCAAATGGCCTGCACGGCCCCTGTGGCTGGAGTCAGTGGCTATTTCAAAGATCTGAAGATCAGCAACTGCAAGTCCAACACCAACGTCGTGGATCTAGGTGGCGGCCCGCGTAACGATCAGTTGGCGTATCCTGTGAGTTACCATTTCATCAACCAAAACAGCAAAGCCCTCGGCTTGGAAAGTGAGGTCACAGGAGATCTGCTAGTCATGAGCGACAAATTTCCCGAGCAGCTAAAACTACACGATTTTGGAAATTACGCGCACTGGACCGGTCCCTCCGTGCGTGCCGCCGTCGTCAAAGCGCAGGAGTTGCCAGTCTTGCTGGAACCAACGGACGACCTGCCTCCCGCCACCCTCATTACCAGCATCCGCCGCCAAGGGAACACGTTGAAAATTTCCGGCATCAGCCACGACAATGGCACCATCGCCCAAGTAACCATCAACGCCACCCCAGTGACCATCACGTCCCAGCACCATGGCCTAGCCGATTGGGAAATTACCTTGCCCGCAGCGGAAACCATCACTGCCCGCGCCACCGACCAATCCGGAAACTCCGAACGCTGGCCTCAAGTGGTTCAGATGTCGCGCAAATGATGGCCTGAGGGGGCGTAGCGGACTAGTAAATGCAATAATCCCAAAACTACTTGCATGATTGTTATTTCTGTAGTTACAGAAACAAATGAAACAATTAACCAACCCTCATCCCAATCTCATCGGAAAAGCGGGCAACGTCCTGCGCTCCAAGAAGGCCTTCACTTATTGGATGGGCTATGGCGCACCGCCCTTTCTGTTTGGAAATATACCGATTAGCTTTTGGGTGCACTGGACCTTCGGCCTCCTGAGCTTAATCATCATGAGCTGGTTTACCTGGCACACCGTTAGCAATGTCTGCGTCCGATGCCCCCACTATGGGAGTCGCCATTGTTTAGTCGGTGGGATCAAGCTCCCATTTTTGCAGAAAAAATCCTCGTCTAGTATTTCACGCAGCAGGATTCATTTTCAGTATTGGGCCGACTTGGGAATCATGGGCTACACCATTTTCTGCTACAGTTTTTTCCCCCTGCTGCTGCCCGTGGTGATCATCGGTTCCGTTGGCGCCCTAATCATGGTCTATTTGCCCAAGCGGCACCATGGACTGTTCCATCGACTGAGAAATCCGTAAGGTGTGTTTAATAAAATCATATTGTAGTGGGAGCGCCCACGCTCCCAATCATTGTATCGGGGACGCCCTCGTCCCCGGTAATCACTCGCGCTGGGCTGGGAGCGAAGGCGCTCCTTTGACAATGCCGTGAGCGAGGGCGCTCCCGCTACAACGGAAGTTACTGCCGTTGATTTTCGTCTGATCGGAAACAATGCTTGTCTAAAGCAGCTCACATCGTTAGTTTCTCGGTCATTGAAAATGATGAATGAACCACCCGCCTTTGATCTTGCTGCTGCCATGGGTGCGTGGCGCGTTGAATTGAGCCTCAGAGACGTCCTGTCGGCCGCCGATCAGTCCGAGTTGAACGACCGACTGACGACCATTGTCCAGGACTCCGTGCGCCAGGGATACTCGGAAGCAGAAGCCTTCGCCAGAGCCAAGGAGGAAGTCGGTGGAGATCATGGGGATGCTCTGGGCGCGCTGTGGCGGCTGCGACGGTTGGCCAAATGGGAAGCCGCCCGCTGGGCTTTGGTCGGCGTGGCGGTGTGGAGTTGCTTCCAACTGCTCAACGACGTAGTGATGTGTTGCGTGATTTTTTCGTGGAATTTAAAGGGCACCGAGTTTTTTATCGAATGGTTGCCCTTATTCGATCGTGCAGGCACGGTCAGCAAAATCGCAATCGCATTGGTCCTCGCTGGTTTCGGATATGGTGCCATGGTTCACAACTCGAAGCTGTTCAAGGCTTGGTGGCAATGCCTGTCAAACAGACTTACGGTGCTCCTAGTCATCATTGCCATACTTCAGTCGGTGGTTAGTCTGGCCCAGCAAGTTGCCTGGCAGCCGTCAATCCTGTCAGACGTTTCCCATATTTCCTATGAAGGTTTGATCTCAGTAATCTTTCGCCCCTTGATCTCCTGCATGGTTTTAGTCTTGCTCAGTGGTATTGTGCAATGGAAAATCCGGGCACTGCAACTGCCCGACCAGCTTAAAGGGAAGCTTTACAATCGAGCCGCATGGCCCAACCAGAAGCAATGGCAGTGGATGCTGGCGGGCATCATGGGATTTTCCCTGACGAGCACTGTGGTTGGGACAGGGGCCACTTTCCTTCAGAACTCCATAAAATTTTATGGAATTTGGACATCTGACTTGCTGCGGGCATTCCTCATGCTTTCGGTATGGGCGTTAGCTTGGTTAGTGGTGGATCTTCCTGCGGTGCAGGCCATCGGGCGGTGGTTACTTAAACGCCCCTGGCGCTTACTAGCGTGCGGAGCCTTGCTGTGGGTTTCGTTCATCCTGCTTGCCGAATATTTTTTGAACCGGACTTTTCGCAGGGACCGTTTCTATGCATTTGTAATTTACTTGCCGCTGCAGTTTGTCGTCCCCATAGTGCTGATCCTTTGGATGAAATGCGCCGTCCGGCGGGAGGCTCGTAGATTGGCCTAGCTACCATCACCTGTCACTTGCTTGGGCCAAGTCTTGGTTCGGATTCCAGCGCAGCGGGCGGACACGTTAATGCCTCGGACGAATGTGATCGCTAAAATTTGCCGCAGGGCATCATTTGCCGTTTCGGATTCCTTCGCTACACTGGCGATCATGGCTGAACCGCTTTCCCCATCCTCCCTCCCTCCTTCCACGTCCCCCCATCGCATTCGCTGGTGGCCGGGGTTGCTGGTGCTTGGCTTGTTCGCTGGTGGCCTGGGGGCCCTGGAATTCATCGCTCAGGACTCCGTGCAACAGAAGTGGATGAAGCAGGCGATGCTGGGGATAGGCGCTGGAACCCTCTTGTTGCTTTGGTTTTTCTTTGCGGGGAAATTTTCTCGATCACTTAGGAAACGAGCGTTCCTCATTTTAGCGGCTGCCTGTGTGCTCTGTTTCGCGCTTTTTAAATATGAGGGCGTCAGCGGGGACTTGATGCCGAAATTTACCTGGCGGTGGTCGCAACACACGCCGTTGGCGATGCCTACGGCCGCTGCCGATGGCGCTCTGCCGGGCGCGCCAGCGGGAGCGGCGGACTTCCCGCAGTTTCTCGGACCACAGCGGGACGCCACCTTGAAAGGCCCGAAATTGGCACGCGATTGGAAACAATCTCCGCCGCAACTTCTCTGGCGCCAGCCCATCGGGGAGGGTTGGGGGGGCTTTGTGACCAGTGGAGGCGTGGCGATCACCCAGGAGCAACGGGGCGATCAAGAGTTGGTGGTGGCGTATAATTTACTGACGGGGAAGGTCCTCTGGTCGGACGCAGAACCGACGCGCTACGAGAATCCGCTGGGGGGCATCGGTCCGCGGGCAACCCCAACGATTGCGGATGGCAAAGTTTACACCATGGGTGCGAAGGGGCATTTCCACGTGCTGGATTTGGCGACCGGAAAACGCCTTTGGACCAAAAACATCGTGGCGAGCAACGCCGCTTCCGTCCCAGAGTGGGGCATCAGCGCCTCTCCCTTGCTGCACGGGGAATCCGTCATCGTGGTGGCGGGTCAGTCCAAGGGGGCTACACTGGCTGCCTATGCCAAGTCCGATGGCACGCGTCTCTGGGTGGGAGGGAATCAGTCGGCCAGTTACAGTTCTCCAGTCATGGCCAAACTGGAAGGGCGTGAACAAGTGATTTACTTTGGTCCGGACAAATTAACTGGCCTGGATCCGGCTAATGGAAAGCTGCTCTGGGAGGTGCCTTGGTGCGCCACCAACAAGTATCCGAACGTGGCCATTCCCGTGGCCCTCGGGGCCGACTCATTCCTCATTTCTGCGGGTTACGGCAAGGGCAGTGCGGAAATTAAGATCACGCACCCAGAACCTACCGTGTGGCAGGCGGAGGAGGTCTGGAAGACCCTGAAAATGAAGGCCAAATTTACCAATCTGGTGCAGCATCAAGGATTCATCTATGGCTTGGACGATGGGATCATGGCGTGCCAGGACCCGCGCGATGACGGACGCCTTAAGTGGCGGGACGGCCGCTATGGACATGGGCAATGTTTGTTGGTGGGAAATCTCCTGCTCCTCATGGCCGAGGATGGTTCGGTGGTGCTGATCGATCCCAATCCGGAGGCGTTGCGGGAGTTGGCGACCATTCCGGTCTTCACCGACAAGACCTGGAATCCTCCCGCTTTGGCGGGTGAGTATCTGTTGATCAGGAATGACCGGGAAGCGGCTTGTTTCCGTCTGGCGATCGAGCCTTAGAGCAACAGGGTGCAAGGGGATCTCCGAAAAATGGGGAGGGCGGCTTGTTCCTTGTTCCTCAATCCCGCTACAGCCCAGTTGACAAAGGAGTCCGTCATTTATTACGGATCTCCTTAATATTTAGATTTAGAAGAATCATGAGCGCGGAGGTATAGCGATCTTCTTGACAAATTTCATATTTACAATATTTTATCGCAAATATTATAATTAGAATGAAAAACCGCCTCTCCTCCATCTTCATAAAAGGTTGTGCCGCTGGATACACCCTCGTGGAAGTTCTCGTGGTCGTAGGCCTGATTGGGATGGCCTCAGCAGGGGCCTTTTTGGTGATCAACAACGTCAGCCAAGCTACTACTGACACAAAACTGTTGCGTGACGTCACCACGATCAACCGCGCCATCGGTGTCTATCAGGCAAGCGGGGGAGATCTCAGTGGGCTAACTGATCCGCAGGCGGTATTGGATCGCCTGAAGGCCAACATGGCTGATAATGACGCAAAAAAAATGGCCGGACTCCGCAGTAGTCTAGTGGACACCCGACTCAAGGCCATTGCGCAGAATGCCACCCAGGCAGCCAGCAGCGAACAACGCGCCTACTGGAATGCAGGCACCAGAGCCTTTTTTCTGGCGAACGCTGGAGCCGTCGGCATTAGGGAATTTGCGCTGGACGAAGCCCTCGCTACGGTGGACTACGGCAACGATGTGCGGAACTCAGCATTTAAATTGGCGACGGTTAAGCCATGGATCTGGGACACGCTGGAGACCACGGCAGCTCCCCGCAGCGCGCCCCGCAAAAATACGACGACGAAGGGCACTCCCGGAACGCCCGGAAATCCTGGTGGGCCGCTGACGCTGCGCGCGCCCATATTTTCAATCAATGGTGGCGAGTATAACCTCACGGACTATCCCTTGGAACTGACGTTATCGAATCCTAATCCCCCTAACACCTCCAACATCCTTTGCTCGATCAACGGCAGCGGTTGGACCGTTTATACTAATAAATTAACGATCAACCCCCAAGACACCATTCCAGCGATGTCCGCCACCCTGATCCCGGATCAGTTCAGCGACAGCCCGATCGTGCGGCAAACTTACACGACCAAGCCTGTCACCCCTGAGTTCGATCTCAGCTTTGACCAAGGGTCGTATTCCTATGTGGATTTGGGGGGGCTAATTCTGCCGGACAATTCATCCGGCTCGGGGGCTCCGCCCTATGGGAGGCTCAGCCTGACCAATGGGGCCGCTATTCCCGATCCTTATGAGAGCAGCACGTATTTCCAGACGAAATGGACCAAGGACGGGAGCGATCCGCTAGCAAGCACGACAGCCACGGTCGGACCGATCTTTAGCAACGGCTTTACCGAGCAACAGGTGCCCATTGCCCTAACGGATTTCGGTCAAAACTCGAGCCTAACGGTGAAAGCGGGAGCGAACACCAAAAATGCCGCCGTCTTTAACAACTCCGCAGTGGTGGCCAAGACCCTCGACATTCAGGTGATCAAACTTCGCCCCCCACTTATAACTGTGAACGAACGCGACGTGACTTTGAACTTTGATTTCAGCCAACGGGACGTGCCGCGGGGAGCCTATATTCAATATACTACCGATGGTTCTGACCCTGGGGTCAGCAATGACGCCCCGACTACCGGACTGCTTTATGAGGGCACGTTCAAACTTGATGGAGGCGCAGGATCTTCCGTCACCATCACCGCGCGCGTTTATCCCCCAACGGAATATCTGGCCTGGTTCGACGCCAGTGACACGGCCACCACTTCTGTGCAATTACCTATCGCCACCGAGTTCTACGTCGGGGGGAATTTCATGCTGGCGAATGGAGTTAACGGCTCTGGAGCGCCCATGAGAAACATTGCGCGTCTGACTGGCAATGGTAGGGTGGACACTTCCTTCGATGTGGGCGCAGGCACCAATGCCAACAGCTTGGTCGGCGTCATTAGACAGGTCTCTGCGGGCTATGTCTTCGCGGGGGGGGACTTCGAAACGGTCAACCACGTGGCGCGCCCGGCCGTGGTGCGACTCAACCCCAACGGCTCAGTGGATCCGGGCTTCGATGCCGGCCTCGCTGGCGGTAAATAACCCTCCGCAGTTTTGCCATCATGAATCGATTGCTCTCCATTTTCAAACAGCCAGGCCTGCTGGGTCGCGTTTGCTTGGTGCTGGCGGCCATGTGTGCCCTCTACTTGTCTGCCATCTCGCTGTCGCAAGCGCCCATGTTAGGCTGTGAAGCAGATACTTCCTGTTATGAAGTCCTGGGCTCACGCTGGGCCTTTCTCTTCGGCATCCCCTCCAGTTTCATTGCCATTGCGGTTTACTTGGTTACGGTGTTGGCGGCCGGGGCCTTCGAGGCCCGCGAGCAACGAACTTGGATTGGACTCGTGGGGGAAGTTTGCGTGATTTTGATCACGGTTGCCGCCGTGTGGTTCATTTCCGTGCAGTTCTTCGCCCTGCAACAATTCTGCGCCTGGTGTTGTCTAACGCATCTACTGGCACTGTTGGGAGTATTCGCTCTGACCTGGCAGCGGAGATCTCACCCCCAACCGGACGAAACCCAGCGGGACTGGGCGGAAGCCCCCTTGCTGCGACGTCACCGTCTCATGGGCTTGACGCGGATTGGGGCCGTGATCGCAGGAATGATTATGCTTGGGGTTGGCCCAATGGTTGGCACTCCCGAGCATCCATTAACCATCAGCAGCAGCCCGTCGCCAACGAATCAAGCTCCCGGCACTCCGCTGGCAGGGCCGCCCTTGCTAGGCTTTGTTCAGGGGAAAATTGTCGTTTCCCCAACGGAACTCCCCCTGATTGGCAACGTTGGTGCCAAGGAATTTGCCCTAGTGCTCACCGACTACACGTGCGATTACTGCCGGCAATATTCACCCGTGCTGGAAGAACTGGTCAAATCGCGCGGACCGGACTTCGCCATCGCTTTGTTGCCAGCCGCCCGTGATGACAACGCCGCGCTCATCCAACACACCATGCTATGTTTGTTCAAGGCAGACCCGGCCAAGCACTCCACCTTGGCCCAACAGCTCCTCGGCGGCACGCATCCAGCCAATGCCGAAGCCGTGCGCCTCTCCGCCGAAACCCTCCTGGGCCGTGACGCTTGGAAGGCCGCCGAGTCCGCCCACACCGCTTGGGCCACCCAGCAAATCATCACCACCCGCAAACTTCACCAAGCCAACTACGAGTTCACCAACTCCAACCGCCTCCCGCAGCTCCTGCTGCGCAACCAAATCCTCGTTGGCTATTACGATAAAGTGGAGCGCCTCAACGCCTTTGTCGAGACGACCCTCCATCCAACGCCCGGTGCCACCACCCCACTCGCACAGGTGGATGAACTGAAAGATGCAGCGGCACCACCACCCGAGCCGACCATCGCTCCCATGCTGCAACCGCGGCAGAACATCATGGACTTGGGTTTGTTCGAGCCTGGCCAATCCCGCAGTTGCCAGGTGGAATTCACCAATCCGAGCACCAGTGCCCTCAAGATTTCCTGGGTGGGTTTGGACCGCGGTTGTGAACTCGTGCAGATGCCCCGGGACAGCATTCCGCCCCAGGGTAGAGGCGCGATCACGGTCAGAGTGGTGGCGCCGGAAACCAACGACCTTTTCCAACGGCAGATCAACATTCACAGCAATGGCTCCAAACCGCTGGTAGTCCAAGTCCAGGGCCGCGTCGCTCCCGCCAATCCAGCATCCAAGCCCGCCGGTGCCTCTGCTAAGGCCACCGTCAATCGTCGCTAGCCTAATCAATTTCCGACTCGTTCTTATGTTACACCTTCGATCAATTTTCCACCTGGCCCGCTGCTTGAGCCTACTCCTGCTGTGGGCTGGCGTTACCAACTCCGCCTTGGCGGTCACTGACATCCTGAGAGTGGATCTCAGCGTGGACAATACCACCCTAAGCATTCGGGATTGGCAGGAAGCCAAGCTCCGCCTGCGCTACAATTGCTCCAGCACCACCACCAATGCTAGCAATGCGACCATTTCCATCACCCTGCCAGCAGAAATGGAAGCCGTATCCCTCACCGGCAGCATCCATACCACGGCTACGAATTATAACACGTCACTCCGGTTGGCTACCTTTACGTTCGTCAATCCTCTTCCCGCAGGCTCTTCTGGTGATGTGTTCATCAGTGTGCGTTTCCTCCAGACCACTCCGGAGAATACCAAAGTGAAAGTGCAGGCCCTCTTCGCCTCCCTGAACTCCCTGCCGAAACTCTCCCAGCAAGTGCAAATTACCGGGATCAATGCTCCAGCCACCACAACTTACACTTTCGTCAAAGGGATGAAGATCACCAAGACCGTGAGCGATTCAAACCTTGATGCCAACTATGGATACTCCCTCTGGTATATTTACCACGGCAACACCGGTGCCACTGGCCAGGATGTGAACAACTACACCGTGGAGGATATTTTTCCGCCCGGCCTCATGTTGGACTCCCTAACTAACGAGGGGTTTCCTTCCACCAATGCGAACGTAACTGTTTACTACAAAACAAACAAAAACAGCACTTACCGTCAATGGGGCTCTGGCCCACTCTACAAGACGGGGGATGGCCAGAATTGGTTCTACCCCGGCTCGCTGGGAATGATCGCAGGGGAATATGTTACTGCCCTGAAATGGAGCTATGGCAAACTCCCGGGCGGCGGAACCTTCCATCACGATGCCATGTCTCGGCCCATCGCTTTTTACACCCGCGTGGTAAATCCCGCCAACCCTGCCTTTGCCGCCGGGAAGACTTTTTCCAATTGCGCCACCGTCACGGGCACCGCTGAAACTAGCCGGACTTCCTGTGCCAGCGTAACCATGACCACGCCCGCTCCTAACTTTGGCTTCTGGCACTACGTCAGCAATCCCGGCTCGGCTCCTTATCTGGCGGGGTCCAAAATTCAATACACCGTGGCCTTCGGCATCAATGCCCAGAGCAGCACCGCTGTGACCAATCCCAGCCTGGGCGTGCTCCTGCCCAAGGAACTCTCCTATTCCGGCAACCCGGTCGTCTGGGGGGAAGCCTTCACCGATGCCAGCAGCCCTGCGCCCAAATTCACCCAAACTCTGAATTGGAAAGGCACCGGCCGCACGTTAGTCCGCTGGTCCTGGTCGGCCAGCACCGGCAATCCATTTACCATTCCTTACCAACGTAATTGGCGCTACGTTTACATCAATTTCGATGCCACCATTGCCGCTGCGACCACGGACGGATGGTATCGCAGCACGGCTTATGGCAATTGGAGTCCTAACGGCAAAGGCGGTAGTTGGTTCGAACAGGACGTGGAAGACTGGGACAGCAATGGCAATACTGCGGAAATGCGGGCGCGCCATGATCTGGATCTGCAGATCGTGGCTCCAGCCCCCCATTTCTCCATGAGCCACCGCATTGAAAATGACCTCTCCCCGTATGAAATGAACGAAACGCTCGAATATAGAACGAGACTGACGGTCGATTCAGACAGTGCCGCCCCCATGGTGAATCCTGTCATTGGCGTATTACTGCCCAAGGAGATTGAATACCTTGGCAACCCCGTGTTCAGCGGGGACGGCTATCTCCCGGGCACTCATCCCGCACCAAAGTTCCAGCGGATCGACAATTTTGGAAGCCCGGGTGCCACCCTCATCCGCTGGGGGTGGACCACTGCGGGTGGCAATGGCCTGACCATCCCCGCAGATGGCACCAGTAAATACATCAACGTTGTCTTCAGCGCGCGGATCAAGAACTTTACCCCGAATGGCAGTTACAAAACGTGGGGCTACGCCAATTACCAACCCAACGGCAAAGGATACACTTGGATCGAACCAGACGTGGGGGACTTCGATGGCAATGGCAACACCACGGAGTATCGCGCCCTCAATGATGAGGACACCGTAGTCCTCACTGCGGGAGGCTCCGCCGGCTTCAACTCCGAGATGCTCGTCAAGGGCGAACTGGACACCAACTGGACCGCCTTTCCCGCCAAGGGCCTCACCACGCCCGGTGGCAAAGCGGACTACAAAGTAACCCTCACCAACCCCTCCGGTGTCATCATGCGCAACCTGGTGCTCATCGACATCCTCCCCACCGTGGGAGACAAAGGCGTCATCGACTTAAGTGCTCGGGACAGCCAATGGTCCCCCTATCTAGCAGCTCCGGTGGCCGCTTCTGGTGCCACCGTGTCGTATAGCTTATCCAGTAATCCCTGTCGGGACGAACTCACCCCTGGCATCCCCGTCGGTTGTGAGCCAGCCAACTGGACCGTCACCCCACCAGCGGATATCACCAAGGTGAAATCCATCAAAATTGACTTCGGAGCCACCAAAATTTACCCCGGAGACAACCTTGTCATCCAGTGGCCCATGCGCGCTCCGGTCAACGCGCCCTCCGCTGGCGAAGTAGCTTGGAATTCCTTCGGCTACATCGCCACGCGGGACGACGATGGTTCCTCGTTGCTGGCTTCCGAGCCGATCAAGACCGGTATTTCCATCAAACCTTCGGAACCACCCTTCTATGGCGATTACGTCTGGAATGATGCCAACAAAAACGGCCTGCAAGACGCCGATGAAGATGGCGTCAATGGCGTCCGCGTCGAATTTTATCGCGATAACGGAGATCAGTTGAACAATCCGGCTAACGATACCTTAATCGGCTTCACCACCACCGCCTTCGATGGCACCCGGGATGGAGCTTACCTCTTCGCTAACATGGGCGCGGGCAACTACTATGCCATCGTCATTCCCCCGCCCGACTGGGGCATTTCCCCTCAGGACCAAGGCTCGGATGACGTGGACTCGGATGGTGCGGCCATCATTTACCAGGGCGGACGGGCCGCCCTCATGCCCCTTACTACCCTGGATGCTCTGGAGGAAGACCGCACTTGGGACCAAGGCATCTACGACCGCAGTGGCCAGCCCTCCGTCTGGGCCATGGTGACCATGGACAACGGACAGTCACTCCTGGGCGGACGCTTTCTTACCAGCCATGGCCTGCCCCGCCGCAACATCGTCCGCGTGAATGCTGATGGCGGAGTGGACCGCACCTTCACCCCCGGCTCAGGCTTCAATGGCGAAGTGCGCTCGCTCGCTCTGCGCAGCGATGGCCAGATTGTGGCCGGCGGCAGCTTCACCAGCTACAACGGAAAGGCCGCCAACGGAGTCGCGCTCATCAGCGCCAATGGGACCAGCAGCATCCCCCTGCCGACACCGGATGCGGCCAACGTGCGCTGGGTAGGCGTCGCCAATGAAGGCATGTATATCGGCGGAGCCTTCAACAGCGTCGGCGGCAACCCCCGTCGCAACCTCGCCCGACTCACCACTGCGGGCACCCTGGACACCGGGTTCGATTCCTCCAACGGAGCCAACGGCATTATCAACACCGGGGCCGTGCAAGCTGATGGCAAGATCATCATTGCCGGCAACTTCACCAGCTACAACGGCAGCTCCTGCCCCCGCATCGCTCGGATCAATACGAATGGCAGTATTGACAGCAGCTTCAATCCCTCTAGTGGAGCGAACGGAGAAGTCTTCAGTTTGAAAATGCTCGAAGATGGGCGCATCATCCTCACGGGTAGTTTCACCGCCTTCAACAACCAGCCCTGCAACGGCACCATGCGCCTCATGCCGGACGGCAGCCAGGACCCCACCATCGCTCCCTCCGCACTCACCGTCGATTCGATTCAGTCCGCCCATTGAACCTTAAAGGGTTTTACAGCGGCCTCCACGGCTCGCCCTACGCGTCTTGGCAGGCGGAGCGCATTGACTTCAGGCACGTTAAACGAGACTGACTCCCGAGCACATGACTCCTTTCACACGTTCCATGAAACCATCCATCCTCCTGCTTACCCTCGCCACGCTGACGCCACTCTGTGCTGAAGTTACTTTCAAGAAACAAACCCTCACCACCGAGTTCGTGGCCGAAGGCTGTGACATGGCTGATTTCAACCATGATGGCCACATGGACATCACGGCGGGTTGCTCCATCTGGTATGGACCGGACTTTGCCAAACAAGTCAATTTCACCCCGCCCAGTGTGAACGCGGATGGTCCCACCAAGACACCGTATAATCCGGCCAAGGGCTATTCGGACTATTTCCTGGCTTACGCCTACGACTTCAATGGCGACACTTGGGCAGACATCCTCGTCTATGGTTTGCCAGGCGAGCCAGCGTTGCTTTACATCAATCCCCAAGGGAAACCGGGCGATTGGGCGAAGCACAACATTTTCGATGTGGCGGATGGCGAATCGCCCGATTTGAAAGACATGAATGGCGATGGCAAACCGGAGTTGCTAGTGCATTCCAGCAACCCCAACAAACCCAAGGAAGCCAACGGCATCGGTGGTGGACAACTTGGCTATGCCGAAATCGACTGGGCCAATCCCCTGGCCAAGGCCCGCTTCCGTCCCATTACCCCGAAGTCCCCCGAGAACGATCAGAAATACATGCGCTACACCCACGGCTACGGAGCGGGCGATGTGAATGGCGATGGCCGCATGGACATCCTCAACAAGGAAGGCTGGTGGGAACAACCTGCGGATACGAAGACCGATAAAAATTGGGTGCTGCATCCCGCGGCGTTTACGCAGCCCGGCGTGCGTGGTGGCTCGTTCATGTATGCCTATGATGTGAATGGCGATGGCAGAAACGATGTCATCACCAGCTACGATGCCCATGGCTTCGGCCTCGGATGGTTCGAGCAGAATGCGGATGGCAGTTTCAAGGAACACAAAATCATGGGCAGCAAACCCGAGGAAAATGCCCAAGGCGCGAAGTTCAGCCAACTTCACTCCATGCGTCTGGTGGATGTGGATGGCGATGGCCTGCTCGACCTCGTAACCGGCAAACGCCGCTGGGCCCACGGCCCCATGACGGACGATGAACCCAACGCCGACCCCGTGCTCTATTGGTTCCAACTCAAGCGCGACGGCAAAGGGGGCGCGGAATATATCGCGCATAAAATCGACGCTGACAGCGGAGTCGGCACCCAAGTCACCACGGGCGACCTGAACAAAGACAAAAAGCCGGACATCATCGTCGCCAACAAAAAAGGCGTGTTTGTGTTTACGCAGGCGTAAATTCGCAGCATTAGTAAGGTAGCGCCTCTCTGCTTTTAATTACTCATTACCCATGAAATGTTTTGTTTCCCTAACGTTAAGTTTGCTTCTGACGGACCTCGCTCCAGCTCAAACACTTTCAGCCAACGATCCTTACCGCCTCTGGGCGGAATCGAAATGGGGAACTGCCATCGTCTCTGACTCAGCGAAGAAAGCCACTGTCTGGGGCGAAACTGCTGATCCGGACAAAGACACCGTCCCCAACTTGGTGGAATACGCTCTGGGGACTGATCCCAAAATTTCTACACCATCACCACGACCCACCGTTCAGATGGACGGAGGCAAACCCTCCGCTTTTCTCTTCAGCATCGTTCGTCGCACCGATGATCCGGCTCTCATTGTGGTCCCCCAGATTTCGTCCGATCTCTCCTGGTGGTCTCCAGAAATCCCTGCCGATACCTTCACCTGGTCTGGAGATCAGCAATTCTTCTACAAAATCCCCCCTGCTTCAGGAGCCATTAGCACGGTGCTTCCGCCGTTCACAGAGGAAACGTTCATCCACCCCATCGCATCATACGAAGCGAACGCTTGCTTTGCCCGCCTCACGGTAAAGCGCAGCGGTGCCACCGCCAGCACAGCGCTTTTCGACGACCTCCGTCTGCCCGAAACCGTTACAGGCACTCCCGGTTCCACCGTCGAATCCACTTCTATCGTTCCCACTGGTTTTGCCGGAACCATTACTCTCAGCGTCAATGGCGGAGCCCACCTCATCGTCGATGGCGTGGACCTGGGATCGTCTGCCGCAGTCTCCGCCAATAGCCGTGTCTTCCTCCGTGCGGCCACTCCACTCCAGGCGGATTTTCAATATTCCTATACCCTCAACTTCGGGGGCCTCTATTCCACAATCTGGAATGCGATCAGCCGCGCCCAATGGTCACCAACAGCTGTCGCAGGCACGCCTTCCGGTTACACTCCCGTCAATGCCAGCGTCAACGAGTCTGGTGCCGCCGAAATTTCCATCCCCATCACGGTCCCTCCCGGCACGGCGGGTATGGAGCCGAAGCTGGCCATCGGCTATTCCAGTCAAGGAGGTAATGGAATGCTCGGCGTTGGTTTCTCCCTCTCCGGGCTCTCTCAAATCAGCCGCACTGGGGCCACGCAATTTCACGATGGCTTCAAAGGCGGGGTCAATTTCGACTCCAAAGACCGCTACCTGCTCGATGGCCAGCGGCTCATTCTGGTCGCTGGCACCTGGGGCGCAGCCAATTCCGAATACCGCACGGAAATGGAGTCCTTTTCTCGGATCCGGCTGCTCCCCAACTCCAGCGGAGCCCTCTTATATTGGGAAGTCCAGACCAAAGCCGGCCTGACTATCCGCCTTGGTGACAGCAACGATTCACGGAGCTTTGCGCAGCGCTTCTCCGGGGACACCGCTATTCTCTCATGGTCGTCTGCCTCCATCACCGACACTAACGGAAATCAAATCCTCTTCGACTACGCCACTCCATCAGGGCTCGAAATCGGTCACAAGCGCATCGAGTCCATCACCTACGCCACAAACACCACAACTTCTCCGCCGCTCGCTGCTGCTTCACAGGTTTTCTTCGAGTATGAAAATCGAGATGATGACCCCTCCTCATGGGTTGGCGGGGCGCAAATATCCGTTCGCATGAGGCTAAGCGCCATTGAGTGCCGTCACGCGGGGTCGGCAGCACGGAGATATGAGCTGGCCTACCAATACAGTGCCGATACGCAGGCTTCCCAGTTAACGGAAATTGTGGAAAAGCTGCGCAGTCCATCGGGTGGACCAATGCAAAGTTTGCCGCCCACTACTTTTGCTTGGCAAACCAACGGAGGCACGGTGCAGTTTGGCGATCCCTTAAGAACGACCATCAAAAACTGGGGAGCTACGAACGTGGACGATATCGTTGGCGATTTCTCAGGCGATGGCGTCACGGATGTCCTCGTCTTCAATACGACACGTGAGCAATTCGATTTGTATGTAAACAATGGAGTTGGGAGTTTTTCCAGCCCGATTGAAACGCCTGTGCGCGGAAAAAATACCGCCTATGCTGGCGCTAGAACGAGAAATTTCATTGGGGACTTCGACGCTGATGGCTTCATGGACGTGGCGACAATGGAGCCAGACACATCTTCATACTCTTTCCATTTTGGAGGGATTGGCGGGCTTTCAGATGCAATAATCACCACCATTACCCCGATTGACACACCAAACCATCCAACTATTACGGGAGATTTTAATGGTGATGGCAGAACAGATTTCCTAGCTTGGGTGAGGGTAGCTTCAATCGATCCTGACCCGGCTTACTATCCTTATTTTTCCAATGGCCGGAGCTTTACCCGTAAATCACCAGGATTACCTAGCTGGGACAACGCTACTTTGTTCCCACAGCAAATTGCCGCCGATTTTAATGGAGACGGCATGTCGGATGTCCTTCTATGGCATGTCCCAGGAGCAACCTCTCGCTACAATTTGCTCGTTTCAAACGGTGATGGCACTTTCCAGCCCGCAGTAAATACTGACATCGATTCCTGGGACAACCCGGCAGTCCAGAACATTCCCGGAGACTTCAACGGTGATGGACTCATGGATTTGATGGTGTGGCATAAGCCGTTGGAAAATAATCGATTCAATTTATACACAAACACTGGCAGAAATGGGAAATTCATCCTTACTGCAACAAACGTGCGAACCGACGATCAACCAAATGTGCTTCGCCAGGCTTCCAGTGATTTTAATGGAGATGGACTGATGGATATGTTCATGTGGGAGGGAAGCATTGATCGCCACTACATCTACAGTTCGAACGGAAAGCAGGGATTTAACGCAGCTAAAGACTCCGGCGTCCCCTCAGATACCGACCCTCGACGCCTATCACAATTAGGCGACTTCAATGGCGATGGGCGTTCAGATGTTCTGGTTTGGGACAAGCCTTTTGATAACAACCGCTACAACCTCTATCTGAGTAATGGTCCTCAGCCGGACCTTGTGGCTTCGGTCAAAAATGGCCATGGGGGCAGCACAACATTTTCCTACAAGCCACTGACGGACAAAGCGGTCTTCACCCGGGGCAGTGGTTCACTTTATCCCTGCTACGACCTTCAAGCCTCAATGCATGTAGTTAGTTCTATATCAACTTCGAATGGCACTTTCGCACAGTTTTCTCCCGGAGGAGGTGATTCAAATTTCCCGCTGTCCACCACCATTTCCTACACCTACGAAAAAGCATGGATGTGCCTCGATGGTCGTGGCTTCCGTGGTTTCCAGGCCATCGAGGCTCAAAACGAAGAAACCGGCATTCGCAGCCGCACGGAGTCCATCGGCACCGACCCCGTTCTTGCAGGGCACCCTACGCGACAGGTCACCATGCTCGCCAATGGCCGGAAGATTCAGGAAACAATCACGCAGTGGACCTACAAGACCTTCAATTTCACCAACGCTGGCAAGACTGACAGCAGCTACTTCCCGTATGCCAATCGCACCACGGAGATGGAATACGACATCTCTAGGCCCAGTCAGGAACCGCCCTTCAAGACCACCATTCACCGTGGGGTTACTTACGATAACTACGGCAACCTGACCAACTCCACCACCGAGTGGGATGGTGGATTTCTCGAAGTGACAGACTCCGTTTACTATCCGCCCGACCTCACCAAATGGTGGCTGGGACGGCTCTCAGTGACCACTGTTACACAAATTCAGCCCAACGGAACAGGCGGCACCACTTCCGCCACCCGTCGCTCCCGCTTCGACTACTCTCCCACCAACGGCCAAGTCGTTCAGGAGGTCATCGATACCACGGATGCCGCCGAAAAGCTCTGGAAAACCTACGAGCACGACGGCTATGGAAATATCAAGAAAAGCGTGCTGGAGGACATCGGCACCGGGGAGAAGCGCACCACCCTCACTCGCTACTCTGCGGATGGCCGATTCGTCACCGAAACCGAAAACGACTTCGGCCATATAGAGCATCAAACCCACGATCCTCTCACTGGAAACGTCCTCACCCGCACCGGACCGAACGGTCTCACCAGCATCGTGGAGTATGATTTCCTAGGCCGCCCTCTGCGGGAGCACCGCCCGGATGGCACCGAGAGCCTCACCCAATACCTACGCTACACCAGCAGCGCTACTTTGCCCAAAGCCACTACCCACGGAGTCCTCACGCAGACGGCGGGGGCCAGTTGGAAGGCTGCTTATTTCGACGTGGTGGACCGGGAAATTCATTCCTCCACTCCCCACTACAATGGCCAGATTCTCCATGCCCGGAAAGTCTTCAACGAGCGGGGCGAAGTCACCAAAGCCCACCTGCCCTACTTCGGCAATACTCCCGGAATCTATACCGAATTCCAGTATGACGAAATCAGCCGTCAGAAAAAGGATATCGCCCCCGGCAACCGCCAGACCAGCACCGCCTACAGCGGTCTTACCGCCACGGTCACGAATCCCGTCAGCCAGCAATTTTCCACCTCCGCCGATGTCCGGGGCCGCACTGCCAGCAGCACCGCTTTCGGAAGTCAGACCGTCACCAATTCCCACGATCCCTACGGCAATCTACTGAAGGTGGATGACAATCGAGGGCACCTCACTAGCATGGCCTACAACGTCCGGGGTTTCAAAACCTCCATGACCGAGCCCAACAGCGGCACCACCAGCTACAAATACAATGCCTTCGGGGAACTCAAGGAGCAGACCGATGCCTTGGGGCGCAAAACCACGCTGAAATACGACAAACTCGGACGCCTCATCGAACGCACGGAGCCGGAGGGCACCACCGTCTGGACCTACGACACTGCCGCCAACGGCATCGGCAAACTCGCCCGCCTCTACCGCGTGACCGATGGCTATGAGGAAACCTATCGCTACGATTCCCTCGGACGCCCGGTCGAGACCGCCTACCATATCGGCAACGCCCATTTCGTCACGGGCACCACCTACGACGAATACGGACGCCCGCTTGTCGTCACCTACCCCACAGGCTTCGCCATTCGGAATGATTACACCGCAGATGGCTTCCTCCGCAGCGTCAAGGATGCCTTCACTGGAGCCGTCTTCTGGACCGCCATTGCCTACAACGACCGGGGCCAGCTCACCGAGGAGGATTTCGGCAATTTCATCAGCTCCCAGCGGGCCTACGATCCCGAGACTGGCTTCCTCCAGAGCATCCTCACTGGCAACCGCACGGGCGGCCCCGGAAGCGTCATCAATTCCCACGTCCAAACGCTCTCCTACGAGTTCAACGACATCGGAAATCTCACCCGGCGGAAGAACGACAACCTCGACGACACCTCAGGCAATCGCGGCATCTGGGAGAATTTCACCTACGACACTGCCAACCGCCTGACGAACATCGCTTCCAACGGTCATGCTGCCGAGGTCATCGGTTACAATTCAATGGGCAACATCACGTCCAAAACGGGCGTCGGTGGCTACACCTATTCCGGCATCAATGCCGGACCCCACGCCGTCACCAGCATCACGGGCAGCACCACGGGCCAGAACCGCACCCTCACCTACGACGCTGCGGGCAACTGCATCCGCAATGGCGACACCACCATCACCTACACCTCGTCGAACCAGCCCGCCACCCTGACCAAGGGCACCACCACTCTGCATTTCTCCTATTCCCCAGGCCGGGCCCGCTACCGTCAGGTAGAGCGGCTGGGCACCGCCGAGCGGACCAAGCTCTACATCGGCGGCCTCTATGAAAAAGAGACCGACAGTGCCGGAAACACCACCCACACCCACTTCATCCCCGGCGGCAGCGGAGTCGTGGCCATCCACACCATCAGCCAGCCCTCCACCGGAGCCGCCACCACCAAGACGCGCTACGTCCACAAAGACCACCTCGGCAGCATCCACGCCCTCACCCGAGAGGACGGCTCCATTGATGAACTCCTCTACTTCGACGCCTGGGGCCGCCGCCAAACATGGAACGCCACCACCCACGCCTTCACCACCGCCACCGTCACCTCCCAGACCGACCGCGGCTTCACCGGTCACGAAATGCTCGACGCCCTCGGCCTCGTCCACATGAACGGCCGCCTCTACGATCCGATTTTAGGCCGTTTCATGTCCGTGGACCCCATCGTGCAGGAAGCCGGGAATTTGCAGAATCTGAATCGGTATAGCTACGTGCTGAATAATCCTCTGAGTTTGACGGATCCGAGTGGGTTCTACGCGGAGTCTCGGCGTCCTCCCATAAACAATCCACGGATAGATAATCGAATCAGATACTCTCCAAACCTTCCAGATATGTGGCGCGGAATAAATGATGGCGGGCCAATTCAATTTAGACCTATCACCCCAATCAGGCCCATTGGCGGCCCCGCCTTGGGCGGCACCAATTTGTCACCAGGGCAATCAAATCACGCGATTTTGGCAGGAAATGACTCAAACACTGGTTCATCAGAAGTGAATTCAGGGCGACCAAACCTTGGGAACCTGACTCCAAAGCAAAAACCTTGGGAACTTAATAGCGGAACCAGCATCCACCGCCAAGAAGTAGATAGACCTTATGCAAATTCAACCTTGCAGGAGCTTGCTGATGCTTCCCCTCGATATGAAAAATTTGCGAACGGAGCAGCCACAGCAACAGGCGAATATCCCTTTGGGGAAAAGCTGCTAAGTTACGCAGAGGACGGAAAAAAGATCACAGGTGGCATGGGGCTGGCTGTGGATTCGACTATTGCATCCATTAGAGCAAACGACTTCCTGTTAATGCAGCAAGGTTACTATCCTGCTGTTGAGGGTGTGGATGTCGAGTTGGGGATGAAAAAAGTCGGGAAATTTATTGAGGTGGCCGACCTTGCCGTCAACGTTGCTGCGTTCGCGAACCAACCAGATATGAAGAATGGGGTTGATGTAATTATATCTGCCGCAAGCACGGGGTTAGGGGGGGTAGGACAAGCCTTGGAAATACCTTATACAGTTATGACTGAAACAAAAATCGGCCCATATATAGTTGGTTGGACCTTTTACAGTTGGAACCATTTAGCGGGAGATGGCAGCATGACGCGTGCGTCAACAAATTCGTTGATCAATGAAACACACTCTAGGATAGACCTGATCGGAGCAGGTCGCTGAGTTTTTGGGCGTGAGTGCAATTACAGTCAGATTCCGACCGTTCTTCCGGCCTCAATGACATCAAGAGCGGCCTCGCCATGCTCAAAGCTCAAAGGCTACCAGTCCAAGGCGGGGCAAGAAACACCCCTGTGGGCACAAGCCTTCGCAGGTCCCACCTTCCGGGGCCAAATCAAAAGCGGTTTCGCCAGCCTCTGCCCTGGCACCCCACCCGCCTACCTCGAAACCGCCTGCAGCGTCCTCATCGCCCTCACTGACAGCCCTCGCCCCGTCAGCGCCTCCACCATCCGCCGCCTCATCACCAAAGAAGGCACCGCCGCCCAAGCCGAAACACCCCGCTTCGTCGAAGACCTTACCCAAGTCGCCAACAAGTTGTAATTTGCCCCGCTATCCCATGGCCAATTTTCACATCAAAAACACCACCTGCCCTCAGTGCACAAAGGAGAACCTCTGGTTCCAGTCCTCCGGCTGCTTTGGCAAAGGAAAGGTCGTCTGCCGCACCACCTATTTCTTGAAAAAAGACTGCGATTACCAGCGCGAGGCCAAAGCCAGGGAAGAATCCACGTTCAAAGACGCGAACCGCCGCGCCGAGTTGGTGCAATGCTACGGAACATGTAGGCGGTGGTTTGCGAAATCGGCCATCCATCGGGATGGAATGTGCTATGAATGTTTCCGAGCGAGGAATAATGCAGATTGGCGATGAGGACCATTTTGATCCTACTCATCCGGGCCTACCGACGTTTCCTACGCCCCATCCTGCCGCCCCGCGAATGCCTCTTCCAGGAATCGTGCTCTTCATTTGTCGAGGCGACCTTGAAAAATTACGGAACGCTCGGCGGTATTCGGGCCATGCGCACCCGTCTGAAGCAATGCAGGGCAGGGTATAAACCGATCCGAATCGATTCGGAACCGACCTTTTGCCAAATGGCCGACGGCTCTCAGGTGGCGGTTTCCGAGCTATCCACAGCGATGCAAAGCTACTGCCTTGAGGCGGAAAATTCGGCTACGGAAGAGTCTAGATCATGCCAAGTTTGACAGGGCTGCTCGACCTTAAAGCGTCCAGCATACCTGTGATCAAAGATTGGGCATAGGCCTGGCCACCGGACCATTTGCTGGCGCGTGGGCCAGCCACGTTGAGGCTTTGCAGGGGTGTGGTATGGATGAACTCTAGCAGCCGTTCCACCGCGCGGCTAATGGAAACCTCCCGGGCGTCAATCAGTAGATAAGGTTTCTTCACTTTCATGCAGCGATAGGCGGTCTCCTGGGTCCCGCCTTCCAGACAGCTCAAATAAAGGATGACGGTGCCATCCGCATCCAGCAAGTTCTGTTGCGTCCGCGCACTGTAGCCGCCTTTCTTCAATGCTCGCACCGGATAGCGCTCCGGGATGACCCCATCCTCATCCACCCGCCCAGCGGGGCACCAGCCCCCACAAGGCCACCCTAACTCCAGCGCTGCATCCAAGGCTCCCCGGTCCACTCCTGTCTGGGCCCCGGAAATGATTTTCAGAAATGGATTAATCAGATTCATCGATGCTTACTGCGTTACGGGGAATTGACCGTTCTCCCTGTCCTTTCACAGCGAATTTTCCCGATCTCATCCTATGTCACACAGTGCAATAACAAAAATAAATTTTGTCGAGTTTCAGAGTCCAAAAAACTCATCGACCCCACGCTGGACCGCAGAATCATCTCTGCTGGACAAACCGGGGCTTCCGTTTAGCTTGACCTCATGCCAGCTACCTTAGATTTCGTTTCCAGCCAAGCTTTCGGGCTCCCTGCCGAGCAACGAATGCGCTTGGCACTTGCCCTTTTGGAGAGCGTCGAGACAGACAACCCACCCGCCGCGCAGGAGGCTTGGTCAGCCGAGATCTCTAATAGAATTGCATCGTTTGATGCTGGGAAAATCAAGTCTGTGCCGGCAGCGGATGTCTTCCGCAAGTTACGGGAAATTGCCCCTGATCGATGAACCTTGTTCTTGAGTTTCATCCTGAAGCCGAGGCGGAGGCTCAGTGCATCACAGGCGATTACGAGGCAAAGGTTCCGGGACTTGGAGCGCGGTTCCGACATGAATTGGAAGACGCCTGTTCCGCTATTGTTCAGCATCCTCTGCTCTGGAGGCTGAGATCGGATGGATGGCGGAGGCTCAACCTCCCGGGTTTTCCATTTTACGTTGCCTTCGTGATTAGAGACGGGATCGCGTTGGTGGTGGCAGTTGCTCATCAGGCCCGCCAACCGGACTACTGGAAGATTCGCTGGCCCTGAACTGCCCTGGTTATTGGAGAAAGAACCTGCCGCCCTCCGTGCAACCTACGGGCAGCACCTCTGCGGCCAGAGCACGCTCATGGCGCGACGCCTGACCGAAGCGGGGGTGCCCATGGTGACGGTGTATTGTGCGGCGGGAGATTTGAACGGCTCCGTCGGAGATCATTTCGACACCCATGGCGACAATTTCAATCGGCTCAAAAACAGCATGCTACCGCCGTTGGATCAGGCCTCGTTCGCGCTGATTGAAGATCTAAAACAACGCGGCACGCTGGACGAAACTTTGATTTGCTGGCTCACCGAATTTGGTCGCACGCCTAGAATCAATGGTGGAGCCGGACGTGACCATTTCCCGAACTGTTACTCGGTGGCCTTTGCTGGTGGCGGCGTGCAGGGCGGGCAGGTCTATGGCAAGTCCGACGCGATGGGCTACGCGCCCGCCGAGTCAGCCTGCGGTCCCGAAGATCTGCATGCCACCATTTTCCAAGCGCTGGGCATCGACCCCCGCACCACCATTCATGCCCCTGACGGCAGGCCGTTTCCGTTAGCCACCGGCAAGGCGCTGGATATCTTCTAACAAGCCCTCAGCTCAGCGATTTGTCACCTTGAGTTTCACGGGAGTGCGGCCCAAAGGCTTCCAATAGCTCTCATCCGCAGGATCCACGATCACCGAGTGATATATAACCACAGAGGTAACGATCAGGCAAAATCAGGCGTCTGACGGGTTATTGAGGAAACTATCGACGCGAATTGCCGGGGGATCGGGCTGCGGGTGCCGAGGGGGGCGCTTCATAGGGCAGAGCTGAGCAGGCGAAACTACTGCACCACTGGGGCGGCTTCGGCCAGTTTGGCCTGACTGCGTTTGGCCTTGATGTTCAGCATTTCCACAAAGACCGAGAAGGCCATGGCGAAGTAAACGTAGCCCTTGGGAATATGAAAATGGAAGGCTTCACCCAAGAGGTTCGTGCCAATGAGGAGCAGGAACGCCAGCGCCAGCATTTTGACCGTGGGATGGCGTTGGACGAAATTTCCAATGGGCTCGATGGCGAAGATCATGATGATGGTGGAGATCGCAACGGCCAAAATCATGACGGGAAGTTCCTTCACCATGCCGATGGCGGTCACGATGGAGTCCAGTGAGAAGATAATATTCATCAGCATGATCTGCACGAGAACGGCTCCCATCTTCGCCCCGGCCTTCAGATCCGCTCCGGGCTGCATGTTCAGGTCTTCGGGCTCCATGGCGTGGTGAATTTCCCGCACCGCCTGCACGAGGAGGAACAGACCGCCAACAATGAGCACGATCTCTTGACCATTGATGCCCAGGGCTTTCTCTGGATGGCTAGGGTCGGGAATCCATAAGGTATCAGAGAGCTTCAAGTGAAACAACGGTTCCTGCATTTGCAAAATGAAGCCGATGAAAAAGAGGAACACAATCCGCGGAATGACCGCCAGGATCAGCCCCTGTTGACGAGCTTTGGCCTGTTGCGCTGCGGGTAATTTACCGCTGAGGATGGAAATGAAGACAATGTTGTCGATCCCCAGCACGACTTCCAACGCCACGAGCGTGAGCAACCCAATCCAAGCGGCAGGGTTGCTGATCCAACTAAAATCCATCATCGCATTCAAAGTTTCCATAGAGATCGGGACAAAACGTAATTTACGCCCGGAAGCAATCAGAAAGCGCGACGGAATTTCTTAGCATCTGAGGATCACCGGCCTCGCCCCCCACGGAAGCCACCTCCGCCGACTCCACCGCCACCGCCCACAGGGCCGCCGCGAGTGGTCGGTCCGCCTTGAAAGCCAGTCGGCGGTCCGCCTCGATCTTGCCGCGGGGCGAGCACTTCCGCCTGCATTTCCTGAGGCAGATTGGCTGCGATCCAGGGACCGGCTTCGGTTGGGTTAGCGTAATTCCAACGTTTGGCCACCTCCGCTTGGGCTTTGAGACGCTCAGCGGCGTCCGTGATTTCCTTGGTCCAAGTTAGGGCGTCCTGGGGATTTTCTCGCGCCAGCGAACGCGCGAAAGTCTCGATGGCAGCATTCTTGGCAGCGCCTGCGGGCATCTGTGTTAGCTGCGTGCTGGCAGCGGTGGGGTCCGCCCGGGTCCAGTCACTGTAAACTTGCCGCATGGCTTCGCGCTGGCTGTCACCTTCAGGAAGCGAGGCAGCCCAGACCGCTGCGTCGGTGGGGCTCTTGCGGCCCAAGGATTCGGCAATCTGACCCACGGCTTGGCTGGCTCCGGGTTGATCCGCAATGCTTTTCGCCCATTCGGCGGCGGCGGTTTTGTCCTGGCGGAGGTATTGTCGGGAAATGGTGTCGAGCGCAGAGGCGCGCATTTTTTCGTCGGTGAGAGCCATCGCCCAGGCGCTCGCAGCAGCGGTGCCTTCGTGGAGTTTCTGCTCGGCAATGACGCTCATATATTCCGCGCGCTGATCCTCCTTCAAGGTCATGACATATTGCATAGCCGCATCCACGTCCTTACGTGCCAGTCCGCTGACAAGTCCGCGTTCCAGCATCCCATCATCGCGATTTCCCCCGCGTGGATCGTTGCCTTCGGGTTTGGCGGCCTTGAGTTCGGCCAGGTATTTAATGGCCGCCTCAGGATCTTTCGTGGCCCAGCCAGCCAAGGCGGTGCTCTTGGTCCAACCACCATCGCGACCACCGCTTTCGGAAAGCGCCTTGAGGGCCGCCGGACCGTCCTTTTCTCCCCAGGCATAGCCCAGCAGGGATAGATAGCGCATGGACTCGAAGCCCCCGGTATTCTCCCGGATCGCCTTCAAAGCGGCGGGCGCATTCTCCGGGGTAAGCGCGGCCAGTAATTGGGTGAACGCGGTCATGCATTTCACTGGATCCGGATCCTTCAGGGCGGCCAGCAGCGCCTCGGACATGCGCTCTGGGGAAATGAAGCCCTGGCTGTCCCGGTAAGTGTCTAACCAAGCGGCGGCTCCTTCGGCATGCGGCTTGCTGGCTGTGTTCGATGCCGCAGGTGCATCTGCTTTCGAAGTCACGCCAGATTTCTCACTGCCAAGGCTGGAGGGATTATTGGGGGCTTGCTTGCCGCCCATCACGTAAGCGGCCGCAGCCACCAGGAGCCAGCCTGCATGGATTAGAAGATGTGTTTTCATGGGATATTGGTTTGAGACGTAAAAAACGATGGGTGATGATTGGGATCGAGGGTGCTACCAGTTCGGGTAACTCTTATAAAACCAGGTCCTGCTGGAACAGTTGCGATAATTCTGCATACGCGGACGTGGGGACCGTCCGCTCTGCTGAAATATGGACTCGATCCCCTCCGTTTGGTGGCTCCCGGATTCCAAAATAAGCGACGCGTTCGGGCAAGCATAACCTTACATACCCCTTAACGATTCTGGCAATTCTGTGGCGCAGGACCATTCCCTCCTTGACGGGGGGGCATTGTCCACTATAATCGGCGGTCTTGTAGAGAGTGGGAAGCAATTCCCGCTCTTTTGTATTCTATAGGGAAATTTTTTTTATGACCAGTGAGCTAATCGCTTTATTCGATTATTACGAGCGTGAGAAGGGCATCAACCGGCACAAGCTGGTGGAGGCCATTTCTGGTGCATTGCTGACGGCCTCGCGCAAAAGTGTGGGTCCGGCACGGGAGCTGCGTGTAGATATCGATCCCGCCAAAGGGCACATTCGGCTCATGGCCAAACTGGTGGTGGTGGAAACCGTGACGCAGCCCTATGATGAGATTAGCCTGGCCACATCACAACGGATCAAACCCGGATCGGTGCTGGGCGATGAAGTGGATGTAGAGGTGACCCCAAAGGGATTTGGCCGCATTGCCGCGCAGACTGCCAAGCAGGCGATGATGCAGCGCATTCGTCAGGAGGAGAAGTCCATGATGTATGACGAATTCAAAGATCGCGCAGGTGACATTGTCGTGGGGACAGTGCGTCGGTTCGACAAAAGCGATGTCATTGTCGATATTGGTAAGTTTGAAGCCGTGATGCCCAAAAAGGAGCGTGTGACCACGGAAGACTACAACGTGGGAGAGAAACTTCGCGCCTATGTAGTGGCCGTTGAAAATGGGGTCCGTGGTCCGGAAATTATCCTTTCCCGGAGTCATCCGAATTTCGTGCGTCGTTTGTTCGAACATGAAGTCACCGAACTCAGCGATCACACGGTGCAAATTCGCTCGATCGCCCGGGAAGCTGGCTACCGCACCAAGATTGCGGTTTACAGCCCAGATCCCAAAGTGGATCCGGTGGGAGCCTGCGTGGGCCATCGGGGTGCCCGGGTGAAGAACATCGTTCGTGAATTGAACAACGAAAAGGTGGATATCATCCGCTGGAGCGACGACGTTAAGGAGTTCTTGAAGGACGCCTTGAAACCCGCCACCATCGCGGACGATAAAATCATCATTGATCCCGCCAACGAGCGCATCCACGTCCGCGTTCCCGAAGAAGAACTGGCCAAGGCCATCGGCCGCAACGGACAGAACGTGCGCCTGACCAACCGCCTCATGGGCTGGGATGTGCAGGTGGACAAGGATGCCTCCGATCACGAGAAATTTGAATTGAAAGTCAAGGGGGCCGTGGCCGTCTTGTCCAAGCAATTGGAAATCGATCCCGAACTGGCGCAAACGCTGGTGGAGGGCGGTCTTCCGACCTTGGAAGCCGTGGCCATGCAGGCCGACGGTAACGATTTGGCCGACCTTCTGCACACCAGTCCAGAGGAAGGCGCAGCGCTGCATCAGAAAGCGCTGGATAAATTTAGTGCCAGCACTGGCGCCAAACTCTAATGCACTCGTTCCCATGAGCGCAGAACCTATATTGCATGCCCGCAAAACCCAAAAGCCCCTCCTCCAAATCCGATCCTTCTGCTGCTCACAGCAAGCAGGCGGCCCCATTGTCTAAAGTAATCATCGACGATAGTGATGTCGAGGAACTGGACCCAGTTCCAGTGAAAGTGAAGGGCGGCAAGAAGAAATCCACCATGACGGAACTCCGTCAAACCGAGACGCTGGATCTGCTGGAGGAGAAACCCAAGGGCCGACGCAGTGCAGCCACCGAGCCTGCTGGGATGGGTAAAATCGGGGCTCGTCCTAAGGTGACAGAGGAGGTTGCAGCATCAACCGCGCCCGTCGAGCCAAAGCCATCCAAGCTCGACGAGCAGAAGCAAAATGCGCTCTCCCTCTTTGATCCTGAAGCGATGAAGGCCGAGCGCATGCGCCAGCGTGACGCGCGGCGCAAGGAAGTGGAAGATTCCAAAGCGTTGCCGGCCATCTCCCGGCTAATTCAAGAAAAAGATGAGCGCCAAGAGGCCGAGAAGGCTGCGCTGACTGCCATCTTGACCAAATCGACCACTGCTACCGAAACGGACGAATCCAACGCGCCAGCAGATGTGGTGAAGGACGAAGTCGATGAAGCGGACTCGAAAATCATCCACATTAAGCCACCCATTATCGTCCGCGAATTGGCGGAGCGCATGGGGCTCAAAGGATTTAAACTCGTGGCCGATCTCATGGCCATGGACATTTTTGTGAACCAGAATCAGGCCATCGAGCCGGATGTGGCCGCCAAAGTTGCAGAGAAACATGGATTTACCTTCGAACGGGAAAAGCGCGAAAAGGGCGCAGGCGTTCATAAAGAAGAAAAAGTTGTCGTAGAACCACCGCCGCCAGCTGAAGAGAAGAAGGAAGAAATGGTGACCCGCCCGCCGATCATTACGGTCATGGGCCACGTCGATCATGGTAAGACAAGTCTTTTGGATGCCATTCGCAAAACCCGCGTCACAGCAGGCGAAGCCGGTGGCATCACCCAGCACATTGGTGCTTATAACATCGAGCATAACGGCCAGCAGGTGACGTTCCTTGACACCCCTGGGCACGCCGCGTTCACCGCCATGCGGGCTCGTGGCGCTGGCTTGACGGATATTGTTATTTTAGTCGTGGCCGCCGATGATGGCCTCATGCCTCAGACGTTGGAATCCATTTCCCATGCCAAGGCCGCCGGTGTCACCATCGTGGTGGCCATGAATAAGATGGATTTACCAGCGGCCAACCCCGACCGCGTGATGGCCCAACTCCAGGAACAAGGATTGGCCCCGACCGCTTGGGGTGGCAATACCGAAGTGGTTCCCGTCTCCGCACTTAAAGGCACCGGGGTGGATGCATTGCTTGAAACTGCGCTCTTGGAAGCGGAAGTCATGGAGTTGAAAGCCAACCCTGACGCTCCCTGCCGCGCCATCATCGTGGAATCCCGCGTGGAGCCAGGCAAGGGCCCCAGCGCCACGATTATTCCGCGTTCCGGCACCCTCAAGGTGGGTGCCAGCTTCATCTGCGGTCCCTTCTACGGTAAAGTTAAGAGCATGCTCAACGACGCGGGTAAAGCCGTGCAAAGTGCCGGCCCTGCCATTCCCGTCGAAGTCATCGGCTTCAGCGCCCTCCCTAACGTGGGTGACGAACTCGTGGTCATGGATGACAAGGAAGCCAAACGCCTCAGCGAACAACGCGTCAGCGAGCAACGCCTCGAAAAACTGGGAGCACCACGCCGCACCACTCTGGAAACGCTCTTTCGCCAAATGGAAGCCGGTGAGAAGAAGAATCTCCGCATTATCCTCAAGTCCGATGTCCAAGGTTCTCTGGAAGCCATTTCCGGGCAATTGAAGGACATCAAATCGGACAAGATTGATCTGGAAATCATCCACCAAGCAGTCGGTCCTATTTCGGAAAACGATGTGCTGCTAGCGGGAGCTTCCGATGCCATCATCGTTGGTTTTTCCACCAAGGTGGAAGGCAAGGCGGTCAAGGTCGCGAAATCAGAAGGCGTGCAAATCAAGCTCTTCTCCATCATTTACGAACTCTTCGACCAAGTCAAAGAAGCCATGCTCGGCATGCTGGACCCGATCAGTCGCGAGAAGCAATTGGGCACTGCGCTGGTCAAACAAGTCTTCAAAGTCAACAAGGGCAAGATCGGCGGCTGCGTCGTCACCAGTGGCCGCATCGCCCGCTCCGCTCGCGCCCGTGTCGTCCGCGGCAAAGAGAAAACGCCGGTGTATGATGGTGGATTCCACACCCTGCGTCGCTTCACGGAAGATGTCACGGAAGTCCGCAACGGCCTCGAATGTGGTATCCGCTTGGGTGACTTCAACGATTACGTCGAAGGCGATGTGATCGAGTGCTACGAACTCGAGAAGATTGCGCAAGGGCTGTAAGCTTTGGTCGGTGCAGGAGCTTTTCTTTGCACTGCCTGCAATCCTGCGCATGATTTGCGCATGACTGAATTTGAATGTGACGTAGCCATCGTTGGCGGCGGCATTGCGGGCTTGTGGGCGATGCATGAATTGCGGGCACGGGGATTTTCTCCGGTGCTCCTGGAGCAACATACGCTCGGCGGGGCGCAGACGCTGGCCGCCCAAGGCATTCTCCACGGCGGGATGAAGTATGTGCTCGATGGCAAGGTGGATGACATTGCGCTGCGGCTGCGGGAGATGCCACCGCGTTGGCTGGAAAGTATTGTCGGCCAGGGCGAGGTGGATCTAACTGGCACGCAAATTCTCTCGGAGTGTCAGTATCTGTGGTCCGATGGATCGCTCCTCAGCAAACTCAGCGGAGCCATGGGGGCCAAAATGTTGCAAGGCGATGTCAATGCGCTGCCGAAGGAACAATGGCCCATTGGCTTCCATGAACTAAACTATCGTGGCTCTGTGCGAGCCTTGCAGGAAACCATCATTGATGTGCGCAGCGCGCTGACTGCGCTAGCAAAACCTCTCGCGGGCAGCGTCTTTCAAGTGGATGAAATTTTCCCTAACTTGGCTGGAGAAAGTGTGACCTCGCTGGACTTGCGGTCTGTAGCGGGCACCTCGTGTCGTCTGAAACCACGTTTCGTGGTGAGCACCGCAGGCACTGGCAATGAAGTCTTTGCCCAAGCACTACCATTCCCCCAACCCGCCACGCAGCGACGTCCGCTGCGCCAAATTCTCGTCCGGGGCGTGCCTCACAAAATTTACGGCCACTGCATCATCGCAGACCCCAAGCCGCGCGTCACCATCACCAGTCACACTCTAACGGATGGGACGCCTGTCTGGTATCTGGGCGGAAATGTGGCGGAGAAGGCTTGGAAAATGGGCCTGGAGGAATCGCTGAAATTTGCAGCCAGCGAACTCAGCGCCATCTTCCCAAAACATCACTGGGCGCAATATGCCTACGCCGCCTGGGATGGAGATCGTGCCGAACCGCACCAGAGCGTGCGCTTTATGCCCAGTGAACCAACGGTGAATGTGCTGGGAAATTGCGCGCTGGCATGGCCGACGAAGCTAGTCTTTGCTCCCGGCCTCGCCTCCAAGATCGGGCAAGAAGCCTCGGCACGAATCACTCCGATGGCGGCTCCGCACTTGCCGTTGCCCGCAGCGGTGGTTGGGCAATATCCGTGGGATCAAGCATCCTGGCAGAACCTATGATCCAACTTCCGCATCGACCAATCGCCCGCACGGGAATTAGCATCAGCGCCTTGGGATTAGGCACTGTAAAGTGGGGCCGCAACCAGCAGGTGAAGTATCCCGCCTTCGAACTGCCTGACGATGCCACCCTGCATGAGTTGTTGGATATCGCTGAAGCCGCTGGATTAAATTTACTGGATACCGCTCCTGCTTACGGCGTGGCCGAAGCACGCGTCGGCAAAATTTTGCACGACCGAGGGAACGCAAATTTTATCGTCATGACGAAGACTGGCGAGGAGTTCATCGATGGCGCATCGCACTATCATTTCACCAAGAAGCACACCGAAGCGAGTATTCACCGCAGCCTGCGACGCCTGAATGCACTTGCGTTGGATCTGGTCATGATTCATTGCGCGGCGGATGATCTCAGCGTGCTCAATGATACCCCCGTCCTGGAAACATTGGCTAACCTGCGGGATCAAGGCCTGCTCCGCGCCATCGGCGTCTCCACCATGACGGTGGCGGGGGGCTTGCGCGCGGTGGAACTGGTCGATGCGGTGATGGTGCCATTCAGCATCGGCTATCAAGATCACCTCCCGGTCATTCAAAAAGCGCACAGTTTAAACAAAGCCGTGCTCGTGAAGCGCGCGCTCTACTCCGGTCCCGCTGCCGAGAGCAAACTTCCGCTCACCGATCTCCTGACCCCAGTGTTGCAAACACCCGGCGTTACTGCCGTGATGGCGGGAACGATCAACCCCAAACATCTGCAAGAGAACTTGGATTCGGCTAGAGACGCCTGCGCCGAACGGTCACTCTAAACAAATTTCCTTCACGATCATCTACCAAATCGATGTCCGGATAAGCCTTCAGAGCGCGCAGGACACCACTCCCCAGTCCGCGATACGGCAAGAGTTTTGAAGCAAAGGAAGCGAGGATAGGATTGCGGATATTGGAGTTCCCCGCTTTCACATTAGCCACTGTAAGATTGTTTGGCAGATGACCAGGGCTGATGATTTCCACCCGGTCAGAAAATACCAAGAGGCGAATGGGTGCCGATACGAAGTAGTTTCGATGTATCAGTGCGTTGGCGATCAGTTCCTCCCAGACGATCCGAGGCACTTCCAAACCACCAGTGGAATTCACCCCGTGGGCACCCTGTGGCTTCCCGATATTCGCTAGGACGAAGCCCAAGCATTGCTGGAATATGTCAGCCAGTCGTCCCTTGATATCACGGCTATCAAGATAACTCTCACTGGCGATATCGTCGCCAGGGAATGCCACCGCCTTGACGATGAAGGCTGGCAGACGCACTTCAGGCTTGTTTGCGAATAGCAGCGCTCCGGCCAGGTTGAGTGTCCCGGCCTTTGCTAAATTCATGTTCTCCAGTAGTTGCGGTAGCGGCACGGTTTGATCCTCCAATTTCTCGCTATATTCATGCTCGAAGAATTTCTCGAAGTAGTCCATAGCCACATCGCCAGCGCCCACGCCAATTACTGGAGTTTCGTCCGCATGAACAAGGCTGGCGGACTGAAACATACGCTGAATCTCTTCACGCGAGGTTGCAGGTTGTTTGTTTGCTCCGCTCTTCACCCAAATCACGCCATTCTTATCCATGTAAGGCTTGCTGACGCCGTCAGGGATTGTCACCACCATGACCAATCCATCGGGATGCCCCACATTCTCTGTTATCGGATTAACCGGAGGTCGAACATTCTGTGCGCAAACATTGGCTACCAAATTGTTGAGACGAGCAAGCGATGGCGCAGTAAGACCAGAAACTTGATTGTCGTCCGTGACTCCAATGAATAGCGCTCCTCCTCCAGAGTTGCTGAAAGCTACGATCTCAGAAGCCAGTTTATCCGGATTATTGAAATCAGCCTTAAACTGATGGCGGCTGTCTTCACCACGGCTGATTATTTCGATGAGTTCTGAGACTTCCATTGGTTGTAAACTTCCTTACGTTTGTTGAAGGCGGCTTCGCCACCTTCCATGATATTGATGATCTCGGTCTGGATTTCCTTGCGGTCGATGCTGCCACTCTGGACCAGAATGGTGTCATCTTGATAGCTGCAGGCGTGCACTTGCTCCGCATCTCCCAGCACTGGGAAATTTGCGTTATGGGTGGCAAAGATGAACTGGGTGCAGGGTTTCATCTCGCGGATGAGCTGGATCACGTCCTCATAGATGGTCTGATTGTCCAGATCGTCCTCTGGCTGATCAATAATAACAACGTCGTGTTCCCGCTGACTTAGGACATGGAGCATCAAGGCGGATGCCCGTTGTCCAAGAGAATGGTGTTTTAGTTCTTTTCCGCGATACCGAATCAGGAACGAATTGGGCACTTGGAAGGTAAGGAAGTCCGCCAGATTTTGGAGGAGCGTTTTCTCAAATACATCTGGGGTGCTTCCCGCCTTAGATTTGGCGATCTCAAGCTCTCGAAACAATCCGCCAAAATCTGCATAATCAGTCATAACATTCCTCAGAGTTGCCTCGCGGATATTACTTCCACGGAACATTTGCTGCATGAATCCCAGCGCGGTTTCTTTGCTGCCTTTGAATTCTGCCTCTATGTCCAATGCTGCTTCGTGGGCGTTCACCCGATCCAGCTCAGCCTTGATGACCCTGAACTCCTCCAACCATAGATCGTTGAGTGCGCTTACTGCGGTCAGTAGAGCCTGATAAACGGTATCCATCTGCTTTTCCTGCTTGGTCAACAGCTCTAGCATTTGCTCAGCCTTTGTCTTGCGTTGTTGCTGTTGGAGGAAGTCGTCGGATTGAATCGAGGTGGAGCTGGCTCCAGTCTGTTTTAACTCCTGAGCTAACTGCCTCTCAATGAGGGCAAACTCGTCCTGCAATCCAGCACGTCGTTGTTCAAAACCCGCTTGCTTCAGATCCAACTTGTTAGCCAAACTGCGGCTACTCGTAGCGATCTCTTTTAGTTTTTCAAGATCCGCTAGCAGGGAAGTATATTCGGAAAAATACTCTGCAAAAAAGTCGGCGTTGGCCTCGGACGCTCTGTAAACCGGAGCATTCTTCAGATCATCCTCATGCTCAGCAATGAACGATTCAAGTCCTTCGATAAAAGTGCCAACCTGATGGCGGACTCGCGTTAGCGCGTTGCTGTCGTGCTGGAAGCCGACCCGCTTTTGGAGTTTTTCGGCAAGGCCGAACTTGGCAAACTGCTCCAACCGAAAGGTGGCATCTGCAAGCTGGGCAGCATAGTCCTGTTTTTGCTCCGCCGTATTACTCAGCTTCTGAAACCGCATCACTGCTTCACGCACAGTCTGCCTTTGGATTTCGATCCTGCTGCGAAGCGGACGCAATTTATCACCAACCAACTTTTCCACTAAATCGGTTTCAAAGCCATCTCCGGTGCTGGAAAGATCCTTTTGACCAAAGTAAATGGGTTGGCGCAGCACTGTCTCGCGGATGGAAACTCCTGGTTGGAGTTTCCCGTGGAGATGAACGCTAGGTGACTCACGAAAGATGCGGGAGACGGAAAACTCTTGCCCATAGGCATCACGCGCGACGATCGTGGCCTTGCCGCCACTGCCGAAGGTATGTTTGACGAGATCATCCTTGTAATTGGTATCCAGTGCTTTGTTGCCACGCGGAATGTCAAAGACATACCTGATTGCCTCCAACACCGAAGATTTACCGCTGCCGCGGATGCCAATGAGTGCGTTCAACTCTGGAGAAAATTTCAGAGTTTGGCCGTTGAGCCCACCGCCCTCGAAGTGAATGCTGCAAATGTGGGAGTTTCTGTGGGTAGGTAGTTCAGAGGCAACTCTAGCGGGATAATCCGATAGCGCGAACTTCAACGCCTCGAAGCCCAACTCACCTAATTTGAGGTAACATGGGCGGCCTTTGCCCACGTCCCCAAGGCACTTTGGATCGCTTCCCTCCACCTCTGCGGGATACCAGCCACCTAAAGCCTGTCTTACCTTCGCACGACAAGGCGTTTCGGCTTTGTCAGTTTTATGGTAAGATCTCACCTTCTGGAATCCCAGCGTGCGCGCCCGCAACGCATCGTAGCGCGATTGTTTCCAGTCACCAAGTTTCCCGATCCCCATTTCGGCCCAGAGCCCTTTGGAATCTTCGACATGAGCAAAGACAAGAAAATAGTCCAGCGAAAGCTGATCCAGTGCATCGACAACTTGCAGGAGTGTTTTGTCACTGCGCCCATCTTCGTGCTCATATTCAGCAGGAGTCTTGCCTGGAAACACGGTTCCCAGAAAAGGGTTCAATCGATCTTTCCCCTCCTCAATCCAACGATCTGAGAAAATAATGAGCACATGCACCCCGGCGTATCCATCGTTCACAGACAACTCGATGCCCGGCAGCAGCGAGATTTCCCGTTTCCTTGCTTTGGCGCGGAGGGCTTTGAATTCCTCAAAATCGAACTTATTGTGATTGGCGATAACACCAAGTCGAATGCCTGCCAGTTCCAGCGCGTCCACATAAGCACCACAAAATGCATTCGCCTCGCCTGCATACTCGAATTGCTTGTCGGCCTTGGTATGAAGGTGCAGGTCCGCCCGGACCCAAGTTGAGCCGTATGAAAAAATGGAGGAAATTGGCGTTGTGCTCATGCGTTGGCGATTACCTTTCAGAAGCGGGGGTGGTCAAAAGAGTCGCGACTGGCGAACAATGATTCATCTGCCATATTCAATAGAATCCGCAAGTGGGAACAGATCGTTACGTCAGTGGTTCACTCCTTGCCGCCTCACATTCCCGCTTGAGTTGATCTTATTTCCCAGCCTTAGGTTCCACTTATGTTCCGCCTCGCCCTTAAAATGCTCTTTGGAGATCATGGGAAATACCTCATGCTCATCTCCGGGCTAACGTTTGCCTCACTGTTGATGATTCAGCAGGCGGGAGTCTTTTGCGGGCTCATGAGTTGGACGTTTGCCAGCTTGGAAAACATGCGTGCTCCCATCTGGGTCACGGACGCCAAGCTGGAGCAGGTGAATGACAACAAGCCGCTGCGCGACACTGATGTCTTCCGGGTGCGCTCCGTGGACGGTGTCGCCTGGAGTGCGGCCCTGTATCAAGGAAATTTACAGGCCCGGCAAATTGATGGCACGTTCAAACAGATCCAGCTCGTCGGCATTGATGCCACCACGTTTGCCGGAGCCCCCACGGAAATGTTGGAAGGGAACCTCGAAGATCTTCGCTTACCCAACACGGTTATCATTGACGACTTTGGACGTGATCGGCTCGCAGAAGGGCTGCCGCCCAAGCCGGGCGATACCAAGTCCCGCGTGCACCTGGGGGATGTCTTCGAACTCAATGATCGCGAGGCGCGTGTCGTCGGCATTTGTAAATCCGCCCGCAGCTTCATGGGCACGCCCTATGTCTTCACGACCTATGATCGCGCGCTGGGATATGCCCCACCGCAACGCAAGATGATGAGCTTTGTGATCGCTGCGCCACTGCCAGGCTACGATGCCGCCACGGTGGCCAGACGCATTACCCAGGACACTGGACTGCGTGCCGTCACGGAAGCGGAATTTAAAAATTCCACCATTTGGTGGTATGTGCGGAACACCGGCATCCCCATTTCCTTCGGCACCACCGTGGTGCTTGGGGTAATCGTGGGCATGGCCATTGCCGGACAAACCTTCTACACTTTTGTGCTCGAAAATCTCAAACATCTCGGAGCCCTCAAGGCCATGGGCACCAGCAATGCCAAGCTCTGCGGCATGTTGATGCTGCAATCATTTTCCGTGGGTGCGATTGGATTTGGCTTGGGATGTCTGATGACCTTCTTCTTCGCGCTGGGCACGTTGAAGAAACAGCAGCCACCATTTTACCTGCCGTGGCAAGTGCCGCTGGGGGTCTTAGTCGTCATCATGGGCATCTGTCTCTTCGCTGCCTTGCTTGGCATTATCAAAGTCGCCCGTTTGGAACCTGCCATCGTCTTCCGCACATGATCGCTCCCCCACCCCAGCCGCAGATCGCAGCCCGCGTTACCGATCTGGATAAATCATTCGGAGCCACCGACTCCTATGTTCACGTGCTCAAGGGCTCCACGTTGAATGCCTACCTGGGAGAAATGCTGTTGCTCATCGGTCCATCTGGTTGCGGCAAGACCACCCTGCTCAGCATTCTCTGCGGCACGCTGAAGCCAGACGCGGGTGAAGTTCTGGTGTTTGATCAACCTCTGCACACGATGAAAAACACCGCCATTACGAAATTCCGCGCGCAGAACATCGGTTTCGTCTTTCAGCAATTCAACCTGATTCCCACGCTGACGATCACGGAAAATGTTGCGGTGCCTCTGCTGATCAATGGCTGGTCCACCAGCAAAGCCGAGGCGGCCGCACGTGCCATGTTGGAACGGGTTGGACTGGGGGACCGCCATAAGGTGAAGCCTGGAAAGCTCTCCGGTGGCCAGCAACAGCGTGTCGCCATCGCCCGCGCCCTGGTCCACAATCCAAGATTACTGGTCTGTGATGAACCCACCTCCGCCCTCGACAAGGACACTGGAATGCACATCATGGAATTGATTCGCGAGATCACCACAGATGCGAATCGTGCCGTTATTATCGTGACGCATGATCCCCGGGTGTATCGCTTTGCTGATCGCATTTCCGAAATGGAAGATGGGCGCATCATTCAAGAAACCACGGGCAAGGCCGACATCAAAGCCCGTTACCTCAGCGACCATCATTGAAGAAATCATCGAAACAACGACCACTCTCACAAACGTGGTATCCTTTCCTCGTGGTCTGCCTGGTGATCCTGTTGCTGATCCTGTGGCAGCGCCAACGTGAATGGCCGCCCACCACTTCCCAGGATCCTGCGCAGACTTCTCAGAGGCCTGATGCGCGCCAGCACCAGTGGGAAACATTCAGTGAGTGCCGCCTCTTGCCAGCACGATCCAATGATGGCGACAGCTTTCTGGTCCAGCATGGTGACAAGCAAAATACTTTCCGACTCTACTTTGTAGATTGCCCGGAAAAGGAGTTCAGTGACTTCAATCAAAAACGGTTAATCGACCAAGCGGAGTATTTCAATTTAGCGACCCCGCAAGCTGCAAGTCAGGTGGGAAAGGCCGCTGCTGAGTTCACTCTAGACCTCCTCCAACGTCCCTTCACCGTCGTCACAAAATGGGAACGCGTCTACGATTCCAAGAGATTCTATGCGCAAATTATCGTTAGGGCCAATGACGGCAGTAAGCAAAATTTGTCAGAATTGCTCATCCAACACGGCTATGCGCGCATCTTTACCAAGGGCGCGCACTTGCCAGGACAAGCCAGTGAAGCGGATTTTACCAAACACTTACGCGCCATGGAAACAGCCTCCAAGGAGGAACGTAGAGGCGCTTGGAATCATTGAACCTGAGCTATCACGATGCGCAAATCATCGTGCTCACTGAGAGGTTCTAGTGCACTTGATTGCTTCGTTGAAAAAATTTTCATTTAAATTAACAATTTTCTTGACCATACTACTGAGGTAGTAGTAACAGTAGGCACGATAAATCCGAGCCGCACTCACTCATCGATCCATCAATCATCACTTCGCAGTGCATTCATGAAAATCGCCACTCCAACCAATTTGGAACTCCAAGCACTCACAGTCCTGTGGGCACTTGGTGAGGCGACCGTTCGTGAAGTGTGGGAAAGTTTTCCTGATGGAAAAGAGCGGGCTTACACAACTATCCTGACGATCTTACAAAACTTGGAGCGGAAAGGTCTCGTCCGCAAAAAGGTTAAGGATCGCACCAACATTTACATCCCCAAAGGAAAAAAGGGATTAACCCTGCGCCCGTTCCTCCGCGGAATTGTGCAGCGTTTATTCCAAGGCAGACCTTCGGCCCTCATTGCAGAGGTGCTGTCCGAAGTCCGCCTGACTGCCGGGGAAGTTAAAGCTGTCGCTCGATTACTCTCCCAACAAAGGGTTGGGAGGGTGCTGGGCGCTAAACCAAAAACAACAACAGAAAAGGAAAACAATACCATGGCCGCTAAGAAGAAAGCACCCGCAAAGAAAGCCGCAGCCAAAAAGGCCGCACCCGCCAAAAAGGCCGCCGCCAAGAAAGCCGCTCCTGCAAAGAAAGCCGCTAAAAAGGCAGTGAAAAAGGCCGCCAAGAAAAAGGCCGCAGTCAAGAAGGTCGCCACTAAGAAGGCAGCGAAGAAGAAGTAGTCCGTTGTCTTCGGACAAACTCTACTAATTCATCCTCGTCTGTCTCCTATGGCAGGCCTCCTCGACCAGAGACACCACTGGGCTTGGCACTAACCCGCCTCCCAGAACGAAGAGCCCGGAGAGCTGCAACGCTTTCCGGGCTTTTTCGTGCCCACATCATGTGAGTTGTGATCTCGCAATTATTGGATATGGTGCCGGGACAGGAAGATTCCCCTGCCATTCCCATTTAGCTTTATGCCTGTTGCCTTCAAAGATTATTACGAAACGCTCGGCGTGGCGCGCACCGCCACCGAAACGGAGATCAAGAAAGCCTTCCGCAAGTTGGCCCTTAAGTATCATCCGGATACCGCCAAGGATAAGGCTGGAGCGGAGGCGAAGTTCCGTGAGGTAAATGAAGCCTATCAAGTTCTCAGTGATCCCGAGAATCGTCAGAAATACGACCGCTTGGGGGCCCACTGGCAGGAACCCGAAGGGAACCATGCCACGGGATCATCCCATGACGCCTCTGATGATCAGGCCTTCCACTTTGGCGGCACCGGCTACAGCGATTTCTTTGAACAATTCTTCAGTGGCGGAACTCGCTACGGCGTGCCGGGCGAGGGTCCCAGCCCTCGCAGCACCACGGGTGCGCGGCGTGGTAGTGACATCGAAGGTGATCTCTTGGTCAGGTTGGAGGAAGCGATGCACGGCACGACGCGTCCCATTTCCATGCAAATGGTGAATCGCCTAACTGGCAAGGTGGAGACGCACACGTTCCAAGTGCGGATCCCTCCCGGAGCTACCGATGGCCGTCGTATCCGGGTTCCAGAGCAAGGCGAACCAGGCTATGGCGGGGGCCCCGCAGGAGATCTCTACCTGCGTGTGCGTCATGCCGCACATCCTCAATTTACCAGCCAGGGAGCGGACATCGTCCATGAACTTGACATCGCACCATGGGAAGCCGTTTTGGGTAGCGAGATTCAAGTCCTCACGTTGGATGGAACCATCAAATTGCGCATTCCCGCTGGTGCCGAGAATGGCCAGCAATTGCGGGCCCGTGGTCGTGGCCTCCCCAAGGGCAAGACAGGTGAACGCGGGGATTTCTATGTGAAACTCAACCTCGTCACTCCAACCACCATGACCGCTGAGGAAACCGCACTCTGGGAACAACTGCGCAACATCTCCACTTTCCGTCCCCGCTGATTCCAACCTCGAAACCATCACTTCCATGAGCACCCCAGCATCCGCCCCCAACAGCGCGTCACCTGCTTCCGATGAATCCACGGCTACACCCTACTCGCTCGAAGTCATCGCTGAGCTGACTGGCACCGAGCCTCGCACCATTCTGCATTATCTGGAGCTTGGACTGCTGAAGCCGGAAGCGCCAACCTCATTCAATGATGAACATTTACATCGCCTCCGCCGCATTGAACACCTTCGCACCACCTGCGAGATGAACACCGCGGGCCTGAAGCTCATGCTGCATCTGCTGGATGAAGTGGAGCGGTTGCAACAGGAGCGCAGACGCTGGCAATGGTAGCTGGCATATAAGCTTACTCCACCGCCAAGATCGTAGCGCGCAGGCCTGGCCGCAGTGGGATGGTTTCCCCCTTGCGACGTCCCACCAGCTTTTCGCCTAGCGGTGAGCGGGGGGTCAAAAGACAAATTTCCTTGCCTTCGAAAATGATCTCTGCTCCTCCACCATGGGAAGCAATGACATAGTAGTTAGTCTCGCTGCCTGCTTGCAGCGTGATGAGGGCGCCCAGAGAAATCAAGGGGCGGGCCGGACGGGGGATTTCTGCGAAGTCAGCTAGCGCAGTCACTGCCTGCTGGAGTTCTTCGACCCGCTGCGCCTGGCCGCGGGCAATGTAGGAGGCTTCGAGGTTACGGGTGTCGTATTTGTTTTCCGCCTTGCTATCAGGATCGGTAGCGGCGGCAAAAGCCTCCTGCGCGGCCCGTGTTAGGGTGGCCAACTCCTGGGCGAGCACCTGGTGGAATTGGGCGAGGATGGCGGATTTATTCATGGCAGGGGAGAGGGAGAGGAGTAATTTAGGCCTGCCCGTCTTCGGGTCACCCAATGTCATGGTCCCAGAACATGACCCGCTAGCGTCCGTCAAGAAGTGATTTTTTTAGAAACACATTGTCAGGCGCGTTACGCTTCGTCATACATTCCTTCTGCATGAAACCCTCCCTCGTTTATCTCCTCACGCTTTCGGCCAGCACCTTGATTGGGTGGTGGTTGGGGCATTTGGCGCGTCCAGCCTCGGCAGCGCTGGGGAATACCGCCAAGCCCAGCGAGCCAAAGGCACAGGTGCAGCTGCCAGACCTAGCCCAACTGGGCCCACCGCAAAAGGATGGAGCACTGTTGGATCGATGGAATTTCGCTCGGGTGGTGGAGCAAACTCCGATTGAGGAGCTGGCGAGTCTGCTGAAGAAGGCAAGGTCTAACACCGATCCCTCGGAGCGACGGGAACGTGAATTGATGGTGGCCACGCGTTATGCGCAACTGGATCCTGAGAAAACCGCAGCCGAAGGCCTAAAGGAGGATCGTGCGCTGGCCATGTTGGTGATTTCCGCTTGGGCGGCACAGGATGGCGCGGCCGCAGCTGAGTGGGTGACAAAACAAGGGGATCTGGCGGATCGGACGGAGGGCATGAACCTGGCGCTGGCAAGTTTCGCCAACGCCAATCCTGAGGCCTGCCTGGATTATTTGGAGCGCGACCGGAATCGGGCTCGTGCTTACCAGGAAAGCTTTGCCAATCTCTTTACATCCCTAACGAAACGTTCCCCGGCACGTGCCATTGAGTTTCTCGCTAAAGTGACGCATCCCGTCTGCCGCCTCGAAGGCTATGCGGCAGTGGGCCGAGCCTGGGCGCAGCGCGATCCGCAGGCAGCTCTGGCCTGGGCCAAGGGCCTCGGTGACCAGCACGAGCGCGCGAATGCATTGCAAGGCGCAGTGACCGTAGTGGCGGAGTCGGATCCTCATGCTGCAATCCAGGCGCTTAACATGATCGACCCGGCCGGCAAACCAACGGGTGAGACTCCACACCGCGCCATCGCGAAGGCACTGGCAAAGCTTAATTTCGATGAAGCCGTGCAGTGGGTGAAGCAATTGGATCCATTGAAGCACAATCAGGAAGCTTTATTAACGCAGTCTGTCCTGCCCTCCATGCAGAACGTCACTGCCACCGCTTTGGTGGACCTCTTTAAAGGCGTTGATGTGGCCGGGCGATCATCGGATTTTAGCGAAACCCTCAACCTGCCTCTGGGTCTGCTCCCTGCATTGCTGCACTGGCAGGTGAAGGACGTCTCTGCGATGTTAAAAGAGGTCATCACCCTACCCACGGGTGAAGGCAGAGACTGCGTGCTGAACTTCCTTTGTTGGAAAATGAGTCAGGAAAATCCCGCTGCCGCGCTTCAGTTTGCGGCCCAAGCGGATGCGGGCACTCGTGAAAAATTAGCCGGGCACTTGGCACGCACCTTGGCCACGGAGGGCAAAGTAGCAGAACTCGCACAGGCCATCAAATTCAATCCCGCCGAGGGCGCAGCCACCGTGGCCGCGCGCGATGCGGCTGCGTTGCTGGCGAAAAATTTCCCCGAGCGCGGGGTGGAATTTCTCCAGCAATTGCGGGAAGATTTACGCCCCGTGGCAGCAGCCAGAATGGTGCCTGATTTGGTCCTGCGAGATCCCACCGCAGCCGTCGCTCTAGCCGAAACCTTGCCTGCCGAAGCGCAAGCCCAACAGATGGGAGTGGTGGCAGCAGAATGGGCCAAAGTAAATTCCACTGAAAGCATGCGCTGGGCGCAGACCCTATCCGCCGGGCCGCAACGCGATGCCGCAGCAGCGAATCTGGCGGCTACGTTAGTAAATAAAGAACCCCACAATGCTTTCACCTGGGCGCACCAGATTTCCGATCCTGCCCAACGTGCTCCGCAGTTGCAATCGGTGCTCAACGAATGGCTCTTCCAAGATGCCACCGCTGCGCAGCGGGCCATCGCCAAGGCGCAGATCCCGCCCGATGAACTGGCCAAGGCGCTGCAACCAATGGACGACGGTCATCCGAATCCCGGTGGTCGGGATCGTGATCGAGACTACGTGCCCGTTGGCGAGCCTGATCTTCCCCCTCCCTCCAAATGAAGCTCAAACTCCTTCTCAGCGCTCTAGCCGTGGCCGGAGTGGCTTTCTTCATCAGTCGCTCACGATCCGTTGAGCCCCCAACAGCTTCGGGCGATGCCCAGGCCACTAAGCCCCCACCAAGCGCTAACATCGCTGAATCCGCCATTTCCGTGGCGCAAGCGGTGGCGCAACTGCCAGAGTCCCTCGATAAACGCAAGAAGATGCTCTCACTGATTGATGCCGCTGAAACCCCAGCTGCCTTGGAACAGTTGATGAAAGATTTTGCGGGCGATCAATCGGCCGAGGCCTCGTTGGCAGCCCGCTGGGCCATGATCGATCCCGAGAGCGGATTGGCATGGTTGCGTTTACAGATGAACAACGGAGGATTTGCCCCCAACCACATTCGTGAAGCTTTCTTCCGCACTTGGGCCACCAATGATCCCACTGCTGCGATGAAAGCTGCGATGGTGGCACAGATGCTACCCGGCATGGAGGTGTCCTCCTTGGAAGTCGTGGAGGCCGTGCTGCAAAAGGATTTGGCAGCAGGTGGCAAACTGCTTGCGGAGCGGGGAAAGTTTCCTGACCTCTTCACCTTCCCTGACAATCTTTGGAAGGTGGATCCCGCAGGCTTTGTCAAGGCCTTGCTCCCAGAGGGTGTGGTGCCTGATCGCAGATTAGGCTGGGCACTCGCGGAACCGTTAAAGGCATGGTCACGCAAAGCTCCGGCGGAGGTTCAGAAATGGCTGGAAGCCTTGAATCCGGAGACCTTGGCCCCGCTCCTGCCTTATGCCATTGTGGGCTTGGCCACGAGCAATCCAGCGGCGGCTAGCGAATTGGTCGCGAAGATCCCCCAAGCGGCCGCCCGTGAAGCGGCAGCGGCCTCGCTGGCTCGTGAATGGGTCACGAAGGATCCTGCCAATGCGTTCACCTATGCCGTGACTGCGGGCGTGGAGAAATCCAAATACACCCTCAAAAAGATGTCCGAAGCGTTGATTGAGAAAGGGGATGCCGCCATCCTCCAAGCCTTCAATCAATTGCCAGCAGGCAAGGTCCGCAATGCCGTGCTTCCCGTCCTCGCCAATGCCTGGCTCGATCAGAATCCAACGGGAGCCTCCCAATTTCTCGCCTCCTTACCACCGAGCCCGGAGCGCAACGATGCCATGAAATGGATTGCCAAGACGTGGACCGAAGATGCCCCGCAGGAGGCGTTGAAGTTTCTCGAACGCAACCCGGGTCCTGAACTGGACGAAGTATTCCATCGCATCGTGGCCCGACATGCGGGTGATGACCCTCCCAGTGCCGTGAAGTGGAGTGCCCAGCAGCAACCCGCCGAACGTGCCCTGGCCGCCATCCGCACCTCGTTCAATATGATGTCCACCGAAGCTCAGATCGAGGATGCGGCCGCCTTGGTGGTGACTCTGCCAACGCCACAAATGCAGACCGAAGCCGTGCGCAGTTTTATGGAACCATTCGGCACCGGGCAGCGTCTGTTTGATGAAGGACTCAAGTGGGCAGCTGCACTGCCTCCCGATCTGCGCGCCGTGGCGCGAGACACCATCTTGAAGAGCACGTTGATTACCCCCGGGGAACGCGCTCGCGCCCAGGATCAGCTGAAATGACGTGGCCACCTGGAAATCGGTCGAGCCGTGAACAGTTAAAGATTTCCGGCTAGAGCTTGAATCTGGCTTCGCGAATATTTATTTATTCCGCCAACCACTGGGCCGCAGTCTTTGCAAAATACGTCAGGATAAAATCCGCCCCCGCTCTCCGAATCCCCATCAGCGACTCCAACACGACGGCCTTCTCATTCACCCATCCATCCGCCGCCGCAGCTTTAATCATGAGGTATTCGCCACTAACTTGATAGGCAGCGATCGGCAGATTGCTCTGCTGACGAAGGCGGTAAATGATGTCCAGATAAGGCCCGGCGGGCTTTACCATAATCATGTCCGCCCCCTCTGCGGCATCCAACGCGGCCTCGCGTTCCGCTTCCCGAGCGTTGGCCGGGTCCATTTGATAGGTTTTCTTATCACCTGCCTTGGGCGCAGAATCCAGTGCCCCCCGGAACGGTCCGTAGTAGGCGCTGGCGTATTTGGCGGTGTAGCTCAGAATCGCTACGTTCGTGAAATCTGCCCGATCCAAAGTTGCCCGAATGGCCGCCACGCGGCCGTCCATCATGTCGCTGGGGGAGACGATGTCCGCTCCGGCCACCGCATGGCAGAGCGCCTGCTGGGTAAGCACGCCCACGGTCACATCATTTAAAATTTGCCCATCCTCCGCCACCACCCCGTCATGACCATCACTGTTGTAAGGATCGAGTGCCACATCGGTGATAACACAGGCATCGGGAAATTTCGCTTTGATCGCACGGATCGCAAGCGGCACCAATCCAGTTGCGTTGTAACATTCCTCGGCTCCGGGCGTTTTCAAATTCTCTGCGATCTTCGGGAACAGCACGAAGGCATTTACCCCCACCGCACGTGCTGCCTCAATCTCCGTTAGCATTCCCGGCAGACTCCACCGCTGGCATCCGGGCATGGAGGCAATGGCTTCATCCACCGAACCTTCCTGGATGAAAAGCGGCAGGATGAAGTGCTCAGCGGACAGCGAGGTCTCGCGCACCAGACCACGAATGGTGGGCGACTGACGATTTCGTCGGGGACGGTTAGGGAGATTCATTGGTGCAATGGGGTGATGAAATGACCTTGAGAGGCACCGCAGCTTTAACTTCTTCCGCCCGTCCTGCAAGCAGGGAGCGAGCCAATCGCCCAGCAGCAAGATGGTGGAGCCTACCGCAGCACCACCCGGAAGTGGAAGTAGAACCGGGTGTCGCCTGCGGGAAAGAGCACGGGGCCGAGGGTGTTGCGGAGTTTGTTGCCTGCGATGTCGGTTCCAGTTAGGGGGAGTTCGGCGGGGAAGCCGTCGAGGGGTTGCCAGGTGGTTAGGTCCGTGGAATATTCCGGGATGATCTTCACGTCATCGGCGCAGGCAGCAGTGTCCACGGTGACGGTGAATTGACCGGGGGTGGTGGAGAACTCCGTAGGCACGGGGTGGGAGTTAGGATCGGTATCGCTGGTGCCGAAGGCGTATTCGGTGAGGGCGGTGTAGCCGTCGAAATCTGCGTCTGCGAGCGGGGCCCCCGCGAAGGAAACGGTGTCGGTGGTGCCGGGAGTGCCGCCATCCACGCAACTGGCGCGCCAGACGTATTCGGTAAGCAGCGGAGCGGTGGCGGATAGCACGCGGGTAAGGCTGCGCCCGTTACCGTCCGTGGGCTTGATGTTGTCATTGTAGGCGTAGCTGAAGATTTGATTTCCTTCAGCATCGAGAAGGGTCAGCAGTTCTCCGCCGTTGCTCAAGGCGGAAGGCGCGAACTGGCCTGCGATGGGCAATCCAGCGCCATAGCGAGTGGTGAAGAGCGCGCTGTCATCCACCACCAGGATCCGAGCACCGGGAGCCAATTGCATTCCGGAGGGGAAAGTGAATTGGATGCCGTCGATGAAGCGCAGGCCAGTGAGCAACAGGGTGTTGGTGCTGACATTGCGCAGCTCAACGAATTCCCGACCAGGATTCGTGCCGCCGGGATTGTAGTTAATTTCCACGAGTGCCAGGTTGGTGGCATCGGCCGGAACGAGCGAACTGGTGCCGGTGACGGTAATGGAGTCGGTGCCAATCACGCCGCCTGCGGTGTTCAAAGCTTCGAAGTTAAAAACGTTAGATCCGAAGGTCACGGGCAGCACGACTTGCCAGGTGCTTTGGCTGGTCCAAGTGACTACGAGCGGTTCCACACTGCCAGCGAGGCGAATTCGATCCACGTTCACCCAACCATTTCCTGCCAAAGTGGTGGCTGGGTTGCTCTCCGTGTAGTTGTTGCCGCCATTGGTAGTGATGGAGAAACTAACCGCTGGAATGGCCGCTGCGACTTGGCCTCGGATGTAGGCTTCCCGCTGACTGACGTAGGTGGCGAAGCTGGTGAGATCCTCGCTCAGGAAACAAGAATAATGCGTCATCCAGCGGTTGAGATAACCGGTATTGAAGGCGTTGTCACAAATGCTGATGAGGTGTCCGTAGTAAAGACGCTTGTTGGCGGCATCCGCGATGAGTTTCACGAGTTCACCATTTGGCGTGACCGAGGTGTTGAATCCATTAGTGGCCGTGAAATCCATGTCCCACGGGAAATACATCGCCTTGTAGCCGGGACGCGTATAGAACAGCGCGTTGTGTTGCGCTCCGCTGGCATAGTTGTCTCCCACACCCCACGCGATCTGTCCGGCCCAGGACCTCAGCCATTGATTCACGTCCATCAGGTTGTTCGTGTTGGTGGTGAAGGTAGCTCCCGAGGCTTGGCCCAGGGTGTCGAGGAGCGGCATCAGCAGACTGTAGTCGTCACCCCCGCGGTTGTTTTTGATGAGCCAATGTTGGCGATACTCCTCCTTACTAACGCCGGGAAGCAGCTTGCGCACGGGGACGCCACGAACGTCGCCATCCTGCGTCAACTTCAGTCCTTCGTAAGTGTTGTCGGTGGTGGAGCCTGTGATGGAGGCTCCGTAGAGTCCATAGATCAGTTCATATTCGAAGAGCGTGCCCTTGCTGCCGCCGTCAAATTGACCATCGAGGAAACTGGTGGAGTCCAGCTTCGTCTTCACCAGAATGGCAGAGCCAGTCTGTGCCGTCTGGGGGGCGATAACCCGGATCAAATCATCCTGGGTGCACGGAATGCCGTTGGCACGGTTCAGGGTGTGCTTCACGATGATCTCCTTCTGGCTGAACTGATCGCCTGCGCCACTGCGGTCGATGGCGATGGTGTCGTGCGTGCCGAGGAATAATTCATCGGGCGCGAACTGCACCATGAACCCAACCCGCGGCTGCTTGGCGCGACCGTGTTCGCTACTCTTGAGGTGAACTTTGCAGTGATAGTAAATCTCCCGCTCATCATAAATGACGGTGCACGGGCGATATTCATTGCTCATGATGTCATTCAGCGCGTGCAGGGCGGTGGCATCTGCGGTGGTCATCACGATGCGGAAATTATGTGGCTTGCAACCATTCGGCAGCGTCAGCAGGGCTTGACTGTCGTTCCAGGGAATCATGGCGCGGCTGTTGACTCCGGCGGCCGGGAAGGTGCTGGTGGCACCCAAGCCATCCGTGGCGACGACATAATATTGCACCTTGGTGGAGGCGGCTTGGCCGGGGATGGTGCCCGTCCAAAGCCCATTTAAGCCAGCTGTCATGGCCGTCGAAGTGAAGGCCGCACCATTGACGGCGTAGAAAATGTTCGCGCTGGCAACGTTGTTGGCATCAGCTAGTTTTACGCTTACCGTGGCGACTTGGCTGACGGCGGGCACGGCTGGCGCATGCGTTAGGCCACTGAAGGTTGGTCCGGCATTGGCCACATACACGCTATTCTGCGCCCCCGGTGTGCCACCAGTCGTTGCCATGGGCAGCAGCTCGCTGCGGGCTCCGCGATTGAAGAACAGTCGAGTGTGCAATTGATTCGACCCACGCACCCAGCGTGCCCGATAGGAGATGGTGTAATTCTTGGCGGTATTGATCACCCAGGGCAGCGTGGTCCCATTTTTCAGTGATGTTTCACAGTGATTGGACATGTGCTCGGTGTAGCCCGTGGCCACAATCTTCAGCACCTTGTTGCCAGGCGAAGTAGGATCGTCCACCACCACGCTGGTCTTATGATTGCCGATGTTCCGCCATTTATCCGCCGTGCCGCCGCTGAAGTTTCCATTTTGGATTAACTGTAAGTTCGTGCCGGTGGGATCCTCGATCACGCTGATGTCATCGATCAGCACTTCCCCATCATTGACGAGACCCATGATGAATTCCGAATAGAACGTAGGATCATTTTCCAAGTTGGCTCCCGAGAAGGTATAGCTCACGTTCGTCCAGACGCCCCTAGCGGTCTCATTGCTGTCCGCCCACGCTTCGGGAGCATTGTTGTCGGAGGCGGGATTTTTCAGTTCCAAGCTGGAACCGGTTCCAGAGGCAAAGGCAGGCCAGCGACCATCCGAACGGAAAGTGACCTCATCGGCCGGATTACCAATCGCGTCCTCAAGTTGAACGCGTTCACCTTGGCCTGACATGTTTCCGTTGAAGGGGCCGAAGACGCGGGGGAGACCTGGATGGAGCGCATTGAAGGCCGCGACATCCCACACCACGACCGCATATTCACCCGCTCCCAGCATGGTTGCAGGCGGGAAGGTGAAGCTGATGCCATCAGCAAACTTCCATCCGCTCAGATCTACGGCGGCCGTGCCTTTGTTATAAATTTCGATCCATTGTTCGGCGGACGTTCCGGGTGCACTGTAGAAAATTTCGTTAATCACCACCGAGTCATTCAGAGCCCACGCGGAATTCGCTGTGCCGAAGGAACCGCCACCGGTCGGCACGCCCCAGAGGCCGCTGTCGTGGCGCGCGCGCGTCTCATTCTTCACCGTGTGGGCGTCCAGCAACTGACCGCCGTCCAATACCAGATAGACTCGATCATTGGTCAACGGCCGGAAGCCCAGCGTGGCCTGCGTGAACACCGCATAGCCGTCTGGTGCCAAGCTGCCACTGAGCGTTACCACATGACCGGCACTATCCCGAATGGAGTAGCGTGAGAGATCCTGCGCGGTGGTGGTTAGGTTGCGCAGTTCAATTTGGAAGGTGCCTGCCAACCCGCTGGAAATTTCATTGAGCACGACTCTGGCCACTTGATCCGCCGGGGGCGCGGGCAGTTCCACGGATTGCAGTTGCGCGCCCATCATCAGGTCTGGACTGCTGGCTAGGTTCTGATGCAACTCCACCGAGAGCACATTATTTCCCCGCACCAAGTTCGTGACTGGCACACTTACCGGAGTCAGCGGGAAGAAGCCGTCCACCACTTCCGCCGTGGCCAGCGTGCCATGCACCGGAGTGCCTACAGGCATGTTCTGGCGATAAATTTCCTGTCCATTCAAATAGAACACGGCCCCATCATCCAGGATGGGATACAGGCCCAGCGTGGTGCGGCTCGGGTCACCTGTGAAGTTGAATGAAGTGCGGAAATAATGCGCTCCAGCGTTCATGGGAATGGAGGTTTGCAGACGGAGGGGCGTGGATTTCTGCACCGCAAAATTATCGAAGACCGCCGTCACGGAATCGCCAGCCTGACGGGCTTGGCCGGTTAAAACGATCGCAAAATCCGCCGGCCAATTCGTGACCGCCTGCGAACCCGCCAACAATCCATTGCGATAAATTTGCACCGTGCCTTGACCCGCATAGGTTCCGGGCACCCAGACTAACTTCATTTCGCAATTACTGGTATCGAGATCGAAACTGTCGAGCAGCGCCAGATTAACCCCGCCGCCCGTAGCTGCGTTCGTCCCCGTCCCCCCATCGTCCCGGCTATTGTAGCTCCAGCCACCTTCATTCAGGTTATGGGAGAAATGCACATAGTGCGCAGCGTCCGCATACAGCCACAGACTGGAGCGTCCCGCCGTGCCAGTAACCGCCAGACTAACACGATCCACCTTCGCTGTAATTTGCGAGCGAGCGCTATAGCGGCTGATGCTCTTGAGGGACTTTCCGGTCCAGTAGCTCACAGTGGAGGTCCCGCCGAGCGTCAGGCTCCCGCCCGTGGTGGGAGCGTTATAGCCACCGTTGGCCACCGATTCCAAGCCTTGATTCTCCACCGTCCATTTCGCTGAATCCACTGCAGCCGCATTGAAATCGTCCGTTAATTCCGTGGTGGTAGCGAGTGGGAATTGGATATCCGCAGGAATGAGACCCGCCGTATTAGCAATGTTAGTGGCCGTGGTGGGAGCCGTGGCTGGCGTGTAAGTGCCAGCCGCCAGACCAGTGATCGCCTGGGTCGGCAGAGCGGTGCTCCAGATGGCGACGTCATCCAAGTAGCCACTCCAGCTCTCCACGGTCCTGTCGCCCCCCATATAGAATGGCTGAGGATTGATCGGGGTGGCTGTGATGCCCACGGAGCCGGAAGCGACTCCATTGCGATAATGAGTCAGGGTTGCGCCAGTCTTCACAACGACCATGTGGATCCATGCCGAGGGAGCCGCATTCGTGCCGCTCAGAGCGGCATAAGCGATGTTTTCGCCAGCTCCGCCCCGATGCCATTCAAAAGCGGAGTTGGTAAATTTAATGAACTCACGCGGGCTAAAATCCACTCCACTGGAATTGTAACGGTTCCCCATGATCACTGAGGTGCTGGCCGCCATCGTGGTTTTCACCCAGGCCGACCAAGTGAAATTGTTCGTCAGATTGAAGGCCGGCAAAGTGCCCACCGCAACATAACTCCCCGTGGTATTGACGTTTCCTGAAGTAATGTTTAGCTGCAGCACACGCCCGCGCGTGCCATCGGCCACGAACGCTGCATTCGCTCCCGTCAAGGTTCCAGCCGTCCCGCCACTGGCGCTGTTGGCCGCGGTGGTGCCGGTCGTTTCCGAAAATGGCCACCATCCCAACAGGTTAGCGCCTGGATTTCCTAGCACGATAGTCGGGGCGACCGGTTCGGCCATTTTAGCGGTGCCACCATACAAGATACCCGGACCACTGCCCCAGGCGGTATCCACAAACGCCGCGTCCTTCCAGTTCGCGGCTGGAGCCACCCCACTCGCCTCATATTTCCAAGTCGCATTGATTGGCACCAGCTTCGAGGAACGCGGAGCCGTTTCGGCATCAGAGAAATTCGATCCCCCCGGCGTGCCGCCGAGTTCATTGCTGGAAGCCCAAGCCAAGGCGCCATCGCCCGCAGCCAGCTGATTCCGCCGTGCCAGCGTGGCTCCGCTACCGTCGGCTCCAGTGGGCCAATCGCCATTATCAGAATACGTCAGGGCATCCATGATGCGGCCATTGCGATTGCGAATCCGCAGGGTCTCACTGGAATTACTCAAGCTGCCAGCCCAAGGCCCCAAGGAGCCAGCCAATTTCGCAGGCGTGGCCGCCACCAGAATAAAAGCCCGCCCCGTCAACAGCGTGCCCTCAGGGAAAGTATAATTGACTCCGCCAGTAATGCTCCAACCGGAAAGATCAATGTCCACCCCGGACAGACTTTTCAGCTCGATCCATTCCGTCTCCGTCAGTTCATTCTGCGGATGATATTGGATTTCATTAAAGATGACCGCGGAATCTTGGGCCGTGACCAAAGAGGGGAGAATCAGCGCGAGGAAGAGCAGAAGACGTTTCATGACAAATGGGGATGGGGGAAATTACTGGGTAGGTAACTTGTTGTATCAGCTTTAATTTGAGATGACAATAGAATCCTTTGAAACCTCGGTCCTGATGGGCTTGATGGTGGAGCTTTGGACGCCATCCCTTTCTTCTTGACCTTGCCAAATGGATTCAGCACCGGCTGGAACGCGTGGGCATTTTCCGCAGCGCTGGAAGCTACGGCAGTCCCCCTCTGCGTAAATCGCTGGATTTCCACTTCTCAAACCTCTGCGGCTGTGCTGTAAACTTCGATATGCATCTTGTCATCAAACGTCTCTCCTTTGCGTCTCTTCTGACCCTCGCAGTTTGGTCCCCTGCGCCCGCGCCGGTGAAATCTGCTTTCTTCGTCCACGGCCAACTCGATAACTAATCGCCTTCACCTGCTAATCCATGCCTTCCCACGACTACGTAGCCCTTCAAGCAGAACGACGCATTGTCCTTCTCCGTTTACAGAAGGTCATGCTGGATTTTGATCTCGCAGAACTTTATGGCGTCGAAACCCGAGCGCTGAAACAAGCGGTCCGCCGCAATCTGGATCGTTTCCCTGAGGACTTCATGTTTGAACTGACGACGGAAGAGGAGGAACACTTGAGGTCACAAAATGTGATCTCAAGTTCCCACGGTGGTTCACGCCACGGTCACCTCGCCTTTACTGAGCAGGGTGTCGCCATGCTTTCCAGCGTGCTGCGCAGTGCTCAATCGGTCCAAAGCCAAGGCTAAGCGCTAATTCTTTCTCTAACCTCCTTCCTTTCTCTACTATGCACTTTGTCATCAACCGTCTCTCCTTTGCTTTCCTTCTGACCCTTACGGTTTGGTCGCCTGCGGCCACACCTGAGGAATCCGCGGCCCGTGTGCTAGCTGAGGCTGGGACGAAGGGTGGATTCGTGGTCCATTTGGGCTGTGGGGATGGCACCATGACGGCTGCTCTGCGGAAGAATGATAGTTTCCAAGTGCAGGGCCTGGATCGAGATGAAGCCAAGGTGATGGCGGGTCGGGCGCGTTTGTTGTCGGAGAAAAAGTATGGCGAGGTGATGCTGGAAACGCTGACGGGGAAATTGCTGCCCTACATCGATAACCTGGTGAACTTGCTGGTGGTGGAAGATCTGGATGGCGTGAGTATGGACGAGGTGAAACGCGTGTTAGCGCCAAATGGCGTGGCGTTGCTAAAGCAGGGCGATGGCTGGGAGAAGATCGTGAAGCCACGGCCCACGGGCATGGATGAATGGACGCACTATTATTACGACGCCAAGGGCAATGCGGTTTCCAAGGACATGATCGTGGCTCCGCCGGAACGACTGCAGTGGGTGGGGAATCCGCGGTGGTCGCGCCACCATGATCGGATGTCCAGCTTAAGCGCGCAGGTGTCGTCGGGTGGGCGCATGTTTTACATCATGGATGAAGGATCGCGCATTTCCATTTTGCTGCCATCGAAATGGACACTGACCGCGCGCGATGCCTTTAACGGAACTGTCTTGTGGACGAAGAAAATCCCAGAATGGAATCCTCACATGTGGCCATTGAAATCTGGTCCCACGCAGCTCTGTCGTCGCTTGGTGGCAGCGGGAGATAAAATTTACGTCACGTTAGGGATCAGTGCTCCGGTGAGTTGTCTGGATGCCGCCACGGGGGAAGTGATCCAAGAGTTCGCTCCCACGAAAGGCGCGGAAGAATTGCTGTTGGTGGATCAGTTACTTTACACGTTAGTGAATCCCAAGGATTGGTCGCTGGAAGACTTCGCGCCCAAGCTCAACACAGGCGATCAGAAGCGGGTGGAAACAGAATTTAACTGGGACGAACAACCCCGCGTGCTGAAGGCCATCAACGTGACCACAGGTGCTGTGGCGTGGGAGAAGACAGGAAAATTCGCTCCACTCACGATGGCGGTCGATGGGAAATCGCTGGTCTATCATGACGGATCCAAGATCGTCTGTCTGGATGCAAAATCCGGTCAGGAAAAATGGGCGACCGAAGGTTCGACGCGGAAACTTTTCGAATACAACTACGGCCCGCGTCTTCTCCTAACCGAGAAAGAAGTGCTCTACGCTGGTGGCGATGGCGAAATGCTAGCGTTCAATGCGGCGGACGGCAAGAAGCTCTGGGAAGCCCCGCATTCCAAGTCCGGCTATCGTTCGCCCGAGGATCTCATCGTGGCGCAAGGACTGGTCTGGAATGCGCCCACAACCTCCGGCGGCATGTCTGGCGCGTTCTCGGGGAGGGATTTGCGCACGGGCGAAGTGAAGTCAGAATTCCCCCCAGACATCGACACGTATTGGTTCCACCACCGATGCTACATCGCCAAGGCCACGGAGCGATTCATCCTGCCCTCCCGCACTGGCATTGAGTTTGTGGATATGGAGCAGAAGCATTGGGATATCAATCACTGGGTGCGTGGCGCGTGTCTCTACGGCGTGATGCCCTGCAATGGCCTCGTCTATGCCGGCCCGCACAATTGCGCGTGTTATCCAGAAGCGAAACTCGACGGCATGAATGCACTGGCTCCCGGCACGTGTTCCCCGCATCCCGCAGCCTTGCCGGCAGCGGAACGCACGATTGCAGGACCAGCGTTCGGCCAGCCTGTGAGTGACATTTCACCCGATGCGAAAGACTGGCCGACGTATCGCCACGACAACGGCCGCAGCGGTCACACGGATCAGAATTTGCTAGCCAACATGGAAAAACATTGGGAAATCAGCCTCCCAGGCCCGCTCAGCACGCTGAGTGCCGCCAACGGGATGGTCTTCGTTTCCCAAGTCAATGCCCACACGCTCTATGCGTTGGACATGGTGAGTGGGGCAGAGAAATGGCATTTCACGGCGGGTGGCCGCGTGGATTCGCCTCCAACTTTTTATAAAGGCCGGGTGATCTTTGGCGGCATGGATGGTTGGGTCTATTGCCTGCGGGCCACGGATGGGGTGCTGATCTGGAAATTCATGGCGGCACCGAATTTCCGTCGCCACATGGCTTTCGAGCAACTTGAAAGCGTCTGGCCGGTGCATGGCAGTGTGCTGGTGGAGAAGGATCAAGTGCAGTTAGTGGCGGGCCGCTCCATCTTCCTCGACGGCGGATTGCGATACTATAATCTGGATCCTATCACGGGTAAAATGTTGAACGAGGTGGTCTATGATGACAAGGATCCAGAGAATGGAAAGGACATCCAGGAGCGCGTCAAGACCCTGCAAATGCCCGTGGGCTTGAATGACATTCTGAGCAGCGATGGCAAGTGGACTTACCTGCGGACGCAGAAGATTGGAACCGATGGCAAGCGGGTGGATATCGGTCCCGTTTCGGGAAATGCCGTGGAGCAAGGGGCCGCGCAACAGGGTGATGGCTGCCATTTGTTTTCCCCCATGGGCTTCCTGGATGACTCGTGGTTCCACCGCAGTTACTGGGTCTTCGGCAAGAGTTTCGCGGGCGGGCATAACGGTTATTATCAAGCCGGGAAATACACGCCGAGTGGCCGCATGTTGGTTTACGATGACAAGAACGTTTACGGTTACGGCCGGAAGCCGGAGTATCTGAAATGGACCACGACGATGGAGTATCAATTGTTCTCGGCTAATCGCGAGGCTCCCAAAGTAGCTCCCCAGGCTGAAGGTGGTGGCAAGAAGCAGAAGGAAAAAGGCAAAGCCAAGGGTCGGGCCGCAGGATCACCGAACGTGAGGTTTCCGCAGTCGGACGCCCTCGATCCCACAGGCAAACCGCTGACCGTGGAAGCCTGGATCATGCGCGATGATGGCGATGGCGTGATCCTGGCTTACGGCGGACCAGCTAATGGCTATGCGTTGGCGCTCCACGAGGGAAAACCAGCATTTCACCTTCGCATGGATAATAAGCTAACCACCGCCATGGGCAAGGAAGCCGTGACGGATGGCTGGCATCACGTGGCGGGGGTGTTGACGGCGGATCTGAAATTGCAAACCTATCTGGATGGCAAACTGGTGGCGGAAACGACGGCGCCCAGCCTGATGAAATCCAAGCCAAAGCAACCGATGGAAATTGGTCTGGATAGTGGTGGCTCCGTGGGCGATTATGAAGATGAATTTCCCTTCGAGGGGTTGATCGATGAAGTGGCAGTGTCCGCGCGCGCTTACACGGCAGCGGAAATGGTGAAACGCAGCATCGTTGGCAGCATTCCGAAGGAAGGCTGCATGGTTTCGTGTTCTTTCGACAAAGGCGATGCTCGTGATGAATCCGGTGGCAAAACCAATGGCGTCGTGAGTGGCGTGGACACCGGCAAAGGCAAATCCGGCATGGCCCTGTGGTTCCACAAGGCGGTGGACAACGTGGTGCAAAAGCAGGACGAAACGAAGACGAAGCCCGGTGAGAAAGTGCCCACCGCGCAAGCCAGCAAGGGGAGCTTCGTGCAGAACAACTGGACGGCCTTCTCCCCGCAGTTTGCCCGCGGCATGGTGATGGCGGGCAATTCCATCGCGGTGGCAGGACCAGCGGACATGGTGGACGAAGAATATGCCTTCGAGGCCCTAACGCGAAAAGACAAGAGTGTGATGGAACTGCTGATGGAGCAGGACGCAGCCTTGGATGGCAAGCGCGGAGCGGAAATGATCTTCGTGAATTCCACGGATGGATCCCAAACCGGACGCCTCCATTTGGAGGCACCTCCCGTCTGGGATGGCATGATCGTGGCCCAGGGTGCCGTCTTCGTGGCCACCACCGATGGTAAAGTTCAACGCTTCGGCAAGCCATGAGCAATGACGAAATGCGTGGCCTGGGCGTGCCGCCCATAAGCCGAGACCACCGGCGGCAGCACGCCGGGGTGAAGTTGGGTTGGAAGTTGCTGGGCTTATGGGCGGGACGCCCATGCCACATGCTGGTGATGCTTTTCCTGCTTGCGTGGCAGAGCATCGCCAACGCCTGCACGGTGCCGGTGTTCCGCTATGCGCTGGACCACTGGCCGTCGGAGCCCTGGCAGTTGGATGCGCCCATCGGTGCGTTTACGGAAGAACCGCTCTCGGCTGCCTTGCGCAATCTTGGAGCTACTTCCCCGCTCAATCTTACCGCCAGTCCGCAGGATGCTGGGGATGTCGCAAAGCTCTATTTCCCCGTGCAAACCAGCCCGGAGAAAACCGTGGCGTGGCAGGGAAAATTAGACGCCACCACTTGGGATCAACTAACGAATTCCCCAGCCCGACAAGAGTTAACCAAACGCATCTTGGCAGGAGAATCCGCCGTGTGGGTCATGGTGCATGGCTCCGATGCTGCTGAACGGGAGGCCCTGGAGACTCGCATCAACAAACGCACGGCATTCCTTGAATCCGCAGCCCAGCTTCCCATCATTGATCCCAACGATCCCGATTCCCAACTGGGTCCCGGACCGGACGTGATGCTGAAATTTTCCAGCCTGAAAATTGCCCGCACTGACCCTCAGGAAGCCGTCTTGGCAGCCATGCTGGCGGGAACCAAGGGCTTGGCTGCGTTGCCGCCGGAACAATCTTTTGCCGCATTAGTCTTTGGCCGTGGGCGCGTGTTAGGTGCCTGGCCCGCAAGCGACCTGAGCGAATCGTTCATTGACGACACCACGCTCTTTCTCATCAAAGCCTGCTCCTGTCAGGCCAAGGCCCAGAACCCCGGTTGGGATCTGCTCATGAATACGAACTGGGATCAATCCCTGCGTGCCATCGAGGATGCCCGCACCACGCCCCGACCCGCTCCAGCCAAGCCCGAAATGGTGAGCATCACTCCCAGTCCCTCAGGCACCACAGTGGCAACCTCGAGTTTTACTTTTGAGGTGCGGTGGCTGCTTGGGGGGATTGGAGTAGTAATAGCAACGCTGGCGATCTTGGTATTACGTGGACGTCGGGGATCCTCTGGCTAGTTTGTCCTCTGCGCAGGCCAAAAACCGGCAGCATCATTTCGCAGGAATGGTAGTGCTGTCCTTCGGCGGATTCCGTCCGATGAAGGGATGCTGCTCCAGATCCACCACCTGCCCGCTGACGGGGCCGCTCTCATCCGCCAGCCAATAGATCGCAGCGGCTGCGATTTCGTGCGGCCATAGAATCCGCCCCGCCGGCGCATAGACCTTGGGCAGGTCCGCATACCAATCATCGCGCAAGCCATGCTCGCGCTTGCGCTTGGCTTCGTTTTCCGTGAGCACCCAACCGGGGTTGATTTGGTTGACCCGCACACCACTTTCCCGCATCAGGGTATCGCCCAGATTGCGTGTTAGGGTCATCAGAGCGCCCTTGGAAACGCTGTAGGGCAGCAGATTCGGTTCACCGCTGTAGGCATTCACACTGCCGATGTTCAACACGTTGCCCCGCGTGGCTTCCAGATGGGGCAGGGCCGCTTGAATGAGGAGGAAGGGAGCCAGCGTGTTGACCGCAATCATCTTCATGAAATACGCCGCATCGGTATCGTGAATGTTTCCCGCCGCCACCAACGCAGCGTTGTTCACGATGGCATCCAGCTTGCCGAAGGTTGCCACCGCCAGTTCCACCAGACGCTGCGGACACCCCTCAGTCGTCAAATCCTCCACCAGTGCCACGGCTCGATCGGCGCCCAGTTCAGCCACCACGGCTGCCGCCAGATCTGCTTCCAGGCCGTGAATCACCACGCACGCGCCTTCAGCTACGCAGCGCTGAGCGATGGCTTTGCCGATTCCGGTGGCGCTGCCGGTTACGATGATGACCTTGTCTTGCAGGCGCATAAAATTAGACGGGTTTGAGCACGGATTTCACTACTTCGCCCTTGTGCATTTTCTCGAACGCCTCATGCCAATCCGTGATCGGCCAGACCCCTCCGATGATCGGCTTCACATTGAACTGACCGCTGGCCAGCAGGGCAATCACGCGTTCCCAGATGGGCCAGTTGTGACTGAAACTTCCCTGCAGGGTAATGTTCTTCTGCACCAGCGGATCAATATTGAAGCCCAACGGCTGCGGGCCCCAGCCCACCTTGGAAATCCAGCCTGCTGGCCGGACGATATCCAGCGCGATCTTCAGAGTAATGCTGGCACCTGCGGCATCGATCACGCCATCGCAGCCCAAGCCATCGCGTTGCAGCGCCCAAGGCTTGGCATCGCCAATAATCACTTCGCAGCCGCATTGTTTCGCAATTTCCAAACGATGCGCATCCTGGGGCAGGCCAACAATGGCAACCTCCGCTCCGCAAAGTTTCGCCATCGCTGCGCAGAGAATGCCAATGGTGCCCGGTCCCAGCACCACCACGCGATCCCCTGGCTCGATGCGGGCATTCCGCACCACCGCGTTATAGGCCACACAGCAGGGTTCCGTTAGGCAAGCCTGCTCGAACGGCAACCCGTCCGGCACGTGATGCAAAATCCGCGCAGGCACTCGAACATACTTCGTCATGGCCCCGTTCACGCCATAGCCGAACCCCTTTCTCGTGGGGTCCAAATTATACAAACCCCGACGACTCATGGGATTGCTCGGACTGATAATAGCGGCCGTTTCCGAAACGACCCGATCCCCTTCCTGCCAGCCTTCCACTTCCTTGCCCACCTCCACAATATGCCCGCCAAACTCGTGGCCTAACACCACAGGATAGTTCACCGGCCAACTGTGATCCGCCGTCCATTGATGAAGATCGCTGCCGCACACGCCAACATTGGCCACCTCCAAGAGCACATCTTCAGCACCAATTGTGGGCTTGGCGACTTCACGGATTTCGACGGAGCCTTTCTCAGGCGCATAGTTTACGACAGCTGGGGAATTCATAGGCCCCCAGCATACTCCATTCCCACCATCCGCAACCCCCACCAAGCCCCTGAGCCATACGATAACGCGAAAACAAATATGCCCCCGCAGGCAAATGATCGCGTTGCCTCAAATCTCTTTGCCAAGCCAGAACAATCGAGCATAGTTGCCCCCTTTGCCAAGCACAGGCACCCTTAGCTCAGTTGGATAGAGCATCGGATTTCTAATCCGGCGGTCACTGGTTCGAGTCCAGTAGGGTGCATTGCTTGCTATCAATATCGAGCCATCCCCGGCTCCTGCTCGTCCGCCCAGGCGTCGATGCCGCCGCGCAGGCTCCAGCAATTTTTGACGCCTTTCTGGCGCAGGAAATAGGTGGCTTGCAGGCTTCTCATGCCGTGATGGCAGTAAACGATGACTGGCTCCTCGGCATCGGTAAATTTCCGCGGAGCGTCCTGGGCGAAGCTGGATAAGGGATGCAGCTCTGCCCCCTCAATGTGACAGATGCGCCATTCGTCATCCTCCCGGCAATCGACCAGCCGGAACTGGGCCCCGCTGTCGCGCAGCGTGGCCAGTTCCTGACAGCTCAATTCATGGGTGTCCGTTGGGGGAAACATCAGGTGGCGAGAAATTAAGCTTTCCGGGCATCCCGGTGCGCGGTGGCCTTGAGGCGCAGCGCGTTGAGGGCGATGAAGCCCGTGGCGTCGTTCTGATTGTAGCTGCCGCCACCTTCCATGGTGGCGATGCTTTCGTCATAGAGGCTGAGCGGACTGCGACGTCCGGCGGCCATGATGTTGCCTTTGTAGAGTTTCAGGCGCACTTCGCCACTGACACTCTTCTGAGATTCTGTGACGAGGGCTTGGAGGGCTTCGCGCTCAGGGCTAAACCAGAATCCGTTATAGACTAACTCGGCGTATTTCGGAATCAGGCTGTCGCGCAGGCGCATGACTTCGCGATCCATGGTGATGCTCTCAATCTGGCGATGCGCCTTATAGAGGATGCTGCCGCCGGGCGTTTCATAGATGCCGCGGCTCTTCATGCCGACGAAGCGATTCTCCACCATGTCCACGCGCCCGCAGCCATGCTGGCCGCCCAGGGCGTTGAGAACTTTCATGATGCCGTAGGGATTGAGCAGCTTGTAGCCGTCTTTGCTGCCGCTGGATTTCAGGCCGAATTGTTTCACTAACGCGTCCACGCCATCGGCCATGACGCCGATGCAGTTCCCTTTTTCAAACAAACATTGCACGTAAGCTGGAGCATCAGGTGCGTCCTCGGGGGCGACGCTTAATTTATACATGTCACGGACATCGGGAGCGGTGCCGTCGAACCAGGTGTCTTCCAGCATGCCCGCTTCGAAGCTGATGTGCAGTAGATTCCGATCCATGCTGTAGGGCTTCTTGGCGCTGGCGGTCACGGGGATGTTATGCTTCGCAGCATAGGCGATCATTTCCGTGCGACCGGGAAACTGCGCGCGGAAGTCATCCATGCGCCATGGAGCGATAACCTTCAACTGCGGGGCCAACATGGCCGCACTGAGTTCGAAGCGCACTTGGTCGTTGCCCTTGCCGGTGGCTCCGTGGGCCACGGCATCCGCGCCTTCTTTAAGGGCGATTTCCACCATGCCTTTGGCGATGCAAGGCCGGGCAATGCTGGTGCCCAGGAAATACTCGCCTTCATAAATGGCACCCGCTTGGAACATCGGGAAAATGTAGTTCTCGGCAAAGTCCTCGCGCAGATCGCCAATGTAGCAGCGCTCAGCACCGGTCGTGGTGGCTTTTTCTTCGAGGCCATCCAGTTCTTCTTCCTGGCCGACATCGGCACAGTAGGCCACGATTTCACAACCATACTTCTCTTTCAGCCAGAGCAAGAGCACGGATGTATCCAAACCACCGGAATATGCGACAACAATTTTCTTCATAGACGGCCAAGAGAACACACCCCGGAGAACTTTCAAGATTCAAGATTCATCCTTTTACCCTCGGCGGATGCCGGATGAGCCCATCTCAAGATTTCCACAGAGACTCCAGCAATCGGGCTGGCTACATTTTCCAGAAGTGATATTTTTAGAAAATTGACGCGATCACGATGAAAGAATTGGAAAATGACCACGTAGTAAGGTAAGTTTCCACAAACATTCCACCTAGATTAACAAAATACTAAAAACTCCCCCCATGAAATTCTTCCTGCTCCCCGTAATGGCCGCCATTCTGGTCCTGTCCGCCCCTGTCGCCCAAGCGACCGGCCTCATTCTGCCGCTTTATGGTAACACCACCAGTCAGTTCACGGCGGCTATTAACGCCGCCAAGACCGTCCCGGTCATCGCTATTATCAATCCGGATGATGGTGCTGGCTCCAAAAAGGACAGTTTTATTGCCGGCAAAGTCAGCCAACTGAAATCTGCTGGAGCCAAAGTGGGCGGCTATATTGCCACTGGCTACGGAAGTGTCTCTCTGAGTTCCGTGAAGGCGCAGATGGACAAATACACCAGTTGGTATGGCGTAGCGGGATTCTTCCTCGATGAAATGTCGGACTCCACGGGGAAACTCGCTTACTATCAAAGCATCAAGTCCTACGCTGCGGGCAAGAAACAATCCATCATCGGCAACCCTGGCACCAGCGCTCCCTCAGGTTACGGCAACGTGACGGACGTGCTGATCACCTACGAGGATCCCTATTCCCGGGGCTTCATGACCTACAATCAACCAGCCTGGACCCGCAATCTACCACTCGGACGCACCGGAGCCATCGTTTACAGCTCAGCGGCAGGCAACCTCACCAAAGTCATCGACCGTGCCCTCGCCCAGCGTTACGGTTGGGTTTACGTCACTGACAAAAGCGAGCCCGACCCCTTCGGTTCCATGGCCTCCTACCTCACCGCCGAAGTGAGTTACCTTAAGGGCAAATAAGCCCCCAGTCCTTCTCGGAAGCAACCGCCGCCGGCACGCTGCAAAAAGAGCGCGCCAGCGGCGGCCCCATTTAAACCCAAAAAACAGTCTCAAGGCCGCCAGCGATACAGCACTAGCTTCGACTTGAAATCATCTTCCAGCAAAATGGCATAGCGGCCATCCGCTAGTTTACGAGCGGTGAGACATTCCCGAATGTCCTGCAGGCCGATCTCTCCGATCTCCGCGGATGGCTCCATCCAGCCGACGGCGGTGCCATCGGAAGTTTTGCAAACTTCCACATGCCCGGTCTTGAAGCCGGTGGCTTTCGATGCTCCGGTGTAGGGCACGAAGAGGTAATCGCCCGCAACGTCAAAGCCCATCGGCTCACAGCTTTCGTGGCCTTGGGAACCTTTGGCATACGGCAGGGTGATGCTCCAGACTAACTTGCGCTCCTTCCTCCAATGATCGTAACGGGCGATCACTGGTCCCATGGGTTTCCAGTGTTGATTCTGGTGCTCTTTCGTAGTTCCGCCGAGATACATGACATCGCTGGCGGGATCGTAACGCAGGCGTTTCACGGTTTGAAACTCGGCTGGGTGCGGAAAGCTTTGTGGCTTATCCCAAGCCCACTCGAGGATTCCCGCTCCGTCCAATCCTGCGCAGGGAAAGCAGCGAATCCCCGCCTTTTCCGAGGCCCGCCAGACATCACCCTTCGCGTCTACCCACCAACCTTGGGCACTTGGTTCGCCTGCCGCCCGTTGTTGGTATTCGTTGGCGGTAAATTTGCCATCGCCATTCTGATCACGCCAGCACCACTCGCCTTTTGCTGGTTGGTTCGGTGGCCAGTTAGGATGCTTTTTGTCCGCCAAATGTTTACCACTGAACAAGCCACAGGGAATGGCGCTGCCGCTCGCCTCCTGGTTCGCGAAACGATAGACTTGAAGCCGCTCCGCGTTCATATCATTGACGAACAGAAACGGACGGCCTGCGATCCTGCGGGCCCATGCCCCTGCGCTCCAGATGTGTTGCCGTGGATCTTCGTCATACTTGGCATCCACCGTGTAGTCTTCGTAAGTCCAGTCCTGGCCGGGTGGCTTCGTGTGATTGATGGAGAAACGTTCCTCCTTCGTAAACAGTCGCGTTTCATCTGCCGGATCAAAGTCGCCCATGTCCACGAACGTCAGCCCATAGAGCTGCCAGCGTAATTTCTGATCAGGCGCATAGCATTCTAACACCGTGCTGCCACCGCCGGTGCTGCCGTGCTGAGCTGCGTAAATATTTCCCGCCGCATCCGTGCCGATAGCGGAGAGTTGGTTGAATGGTTTGACCCCAGCAATGGGAACTAACTCGCGCAGTTGATTCGTCCCTTCCCGCTTCCATTGACGAATAACATGCTCGCGCGAATTAGCTGTGAGGAAATTTCCTGCCTCATCAACGACAAAGGCCGTGTCCGAAGGCAACCCAGGTCTCGGCAGAGCCCAGACCTTGGTGAGTTCACCGACATCTTCCGCAGGATCATAGCACCAAACCCCACCGCCATCAGGCGCAACCGATTGACCTCGAAAGCAGCACAACTGGCCATCTGGTGCCATGGCGATGGCATCGAAGGCGGGCTCGAAAGTCAGCCACGCGGTCTTCACCATCGTTTCCGCATCAATGCGCCACACGGTTTTGCCATCCAACGCAAAGACATGGTGAGCGTTGGCCGCCATGCTGCGAATGTGCCCATCCGTATGCTCGGGCACTTCCTGCACCACGAGAAACGACTGTTTCAACGTATCTCCCTTCCCACCTTTCCCACCGGGAAATGGTGCCGCCGCGCGAATGTCCGTGCGGGGCCGACGCGAAATCCCGAACCACGTCTGACCTTTCGGCGGCCAACTGTCAGGATCCTTCAGGCCGCCGCCTTCATTCTCCATCTGACAGCCGATGAACAAATATTTCTCGTTAGCCGCCACCGCCCGTCCCCCTTGATTTCCCCAACCGTGCGTATGACCGGCATTCCCCAGCACCTTGCCCTCCTTAACGGCCGTGACATTGCCGCCGCCCTCATCCCACGGCACATTGGTAAAGATCGTGCCATCCGGCAGCACGGTCATGCCAGCGATATCCTGCGGCACCCAATGCGGCACTCCCGGCAGCGTGTTCCCCACCCAGGAAACTTCAGCGTCCAGACGCGGAGCAGCCTGCAACGGGGCACACAGCGCCAGCGCAACAACGGACCAGAGGTTGATCTTGCGAAACGAAGGACGTGAACGGTGGCGGGCAGTGAAGGACATGATTCACCAGTGTGGATGCCGTGCCGCAGCCGCAAGATATTTGACGCGGGCTCCGCGAAATTTCATGACTCCCGCAAGCCAATCGCAATTGGGATCCGAGCCGCGCGAATGGCGGGGAACAATCCGCCGATCAGACCGATCACCGAGGCAAATCCGATGGCTTTCAGCAGGAGCATCGGCGTTACCGTAAACGCAAAGGTGACCTGACTAAATGTTTGCCAGTTCATGGTCGAGGCGCGGAAGCCATCAAACAGGAAATACGCCGCACCCGCACCCACCAAGCCGCCAATGAACGCCAGGAACACGGATTCCACTAACACGGAAATGACCACCGGGTCCGCCCCAAAGCCCAGGGCCCGCAGCGTGGAAATTTCCCGCGTGCGACCCGCCACTGCACTATACATCGTGTTCAGGGCCCCAAACAACGCGCCCAGTGCCATCATAACCGCGATAAAGACCCCGATGGTGGTGATGAATTCAGTCACGGCGGTTGATTGCTCGGCATAGAAATCCGACTGCTTCTGCACCTTGACACTGAGTTGCGGATTCGTGGTTAGGGAATCCTTGAAGGCTTGGAACGCATCCTCGGAAGTAAGTCGCGCATACAGCGCCTGATACCCATCCGTGCGGTTATACGCCGGCTGCAGCACGGCGGCATCCGTCCAGATCTCGGACTCGGCTATGCCACCGTTGCTCGTGAAAACACCGACGACATCCCACGTGTTTTGCCCCACCTTGATCTGTTTCCCCACATCCAATCCGGCAAAGGCCCGTGCAGCACCAGCGCCCACGATCACTTCATTGCGACCTGGCGCAAATTGCCGTCCTTCAACCATGACCGTATTCCCCCGGACCTCGAATGCGCCCCCTTCCACGCCCCGCAGCGGCACATTGGCATCCGTGCCCGTGCTGCGTTTCGGTAAATTGATGATCACAAACAACTCCGCCGAAGTGAGCGCTCCCGTGGCATTGCGCGCGATGCCCGGAGCATCGCTGATGGTGCGCACATCTGCCCGGCTCAGACCACTGGTCATTTCACTATCCGCCCCGCTGCGCAGCACCACCGCCACCTCGGGCGAACCAGAAACGGTCATGGCCTTGCGGAATCCTTCTGCAATCGCCAACACTCCCACCAACACTCCCACCACCCCGGCAATGCCAATGGCTGCCGTCAAGGCCGCGGCCCGCCGCTCTGGTAGTGAGCGAAGGTTAAACAGCGTGACAGAGAAAATTTGCGAGAGCCAATTAAGGAAGCGGGTCATGAGCGTAGCGAGTCGGAGCTTGCCGCAGACTTACTCCAAAGGTTTCCGGTAGTCCACCCACACTTTCCAAAACAGTCCGTCACAAAAATCACTTGCCACTGTGCATATTCAATATACACTGTGTGCACAGTTCGAAAATTAGCGATTTTCTCATGTCCGATCCTTCACCCAAAATCTATCTACCACCCATCTCGGCGGCCGCGCCTGGGGCGCTGTATGATCAGATTATCTCTGGGGTGAAACGGGAGATCAGCGAGGGCCGTTTGCTGCCTGGCAGCCCGCTGCCTTCCTTCCGGCAGTTGGCGGCGGATCTCATGGTCAGTTTAATCACCGTGAAACGCGCCTACGAGGAACTCGAGCAGGAGGGCATCATTTATCGCAGGCAGGGGTTGGGCACCTTCGTGGCAGAGCAGGGGGCGGATCGGAGTCGCGATTCCAAGTTGGCCCACGCCCGGGAGTTGATTCACCAAGCTGCCACCGAGGCTCGCGAAGCAGGGATCGCCTCCGCCGATCTGCCGCGCTTTTTCCTAACTACCCTCGGAGCGCCAACTCCTAAAAACTCCAAATGAATCGCTTATGAATACCCCAGCCATCCAGCTCCAAGGCGTTACGAAATCCTTTCCTGGATTCTCGTTAGGACCAGTGAATCTCACCGTGCCGCGGGGTGCCATCTACGGGTTGATCGGTCCCAATGGGTCCGGTAAATCCACCACGCTGGATCTCCTGTTCGGCATGGGCTTGCCGGATGGTGGCAGCATGTCCGTGGCGGGCTATGATGCGCTCCGGCAAGAACGGGAAATGAAGCTGCGAGCCACTTATGTCAGCCCGGACACGCAGTTCACGGTCTGGGGCACGGTTGGGAAGGCGATTGCCTTTGTGCAGGGGTTTTATCCGCATTGGGACACCGGGATGTGTGAACGTCTGCTGGATCTGTTTCGCCTCGGGAGGTCAGAGAAGATCGCGCTCTTATCATTCGGTGCCCGCACGAAACTAAGTTTACTGTTGGCGCTGTGCCCGCAGCCGGAAGTCATTGTGCTGGATGAACCCACCACCGGCTTGGACCCGGAAGCGCGCAAATTTCTCTTTGAAGAATTGCTGCGGTTTGTGGCCGATGAAAATCGGACAGTGTTGATCTCCTCTCACCAATTATCAGACTTGGAACGCTTTGCGGATCATATCGGAATCCTCTCGCAGGGCACCTTGATCTGCGAAGGCCAAACCGCAGAATTCGTGCAGCGTTACCAATTGGTGGAGTATTCGCTGGAGGATCATTTCGCAATCCCTAACATGCCAGGATTCATGGGAAGGAAATCCCACAGCAGCCTGCAACAAGCCGTGGTGGATCTCGCCATGCATCCGGTCAGCACCCTGCAGGCGCGCGGGCTCACGATTCATTCCCAAACCGAACTGCCACTGGAGGATATCTTCATCGCCTTGACCTCAACCAGGAAGGAAACGTCGTCATGCTAATGTTTGCAAATTTCCTACAGCGCTGGTGGTGGCTCCTGCTGCTGCAGTTCGTCGTCACTCTCGCCTTCTGGTTAGCGGGAGGTTGGGTGATTCATTTGGAAATGCTGCCCGCCATTACTCTATCATTCGATTTGATGCGGGGCTTATCTCGCAGCGCCCTGTCATTGCCAGTTGCCCGCAAGACTTTGGCCCGGGTGATCTGGACGTGCTCGGTGGTGGTGCCGGGAGTAATTAGTTTGGCCGCCATGGGGCTCAGTCTGCTGCTTTCCAATAAAATCGCATGGAGCGTAGCCATTTGGCATGGTTGCATTGCGATCGTCTTCCCGGGTTTGATCACTTTTATCCTAACCGGTCTTCCAGGGAGGCCCTCGGATGGAGTGCTCGGGAAAGTGCGGGATGCCATTTTCGGAGCGCTCTGGGGGTTGAGCATTTCCGGCTCCAGCTTCCTTTCCATCTTTCTCCAGCAGGGCCAGTTCCCTCTCAGTAACCTGATCAAAGGCGTCATCGGCCTGGCCGCAGGCTTGACCATGGTGTCGTATTTCACAGTGGAAAAGATGGTCCTGCAGCGGGTTAGTCGGATCCACGTCAAGCCAGCGATGCCACCCTCCACCAGTCCCGCAGTTGTCGAATCAAGCCGGGGTTGGCCTGTGTGGTGGAAGATAGAATTGCGCTGGCACGCCCTGCTGGGATCCATGGTCGTCTTCGGCATGGCGTTGGGCAGCGTGCTGCCTTTTGGCGCGGCCCAGGGGAACCACGGTGGCATCTACCCGCAGATAGGAATGTTTTCGTTTATGACGCTCATGCCGATCTTTGCGCTTGGGATTGGTTCGCTGCGCAGCTTGCGCATGATGCCGATTTCTACATCCACTCTGGCCACGCTCTTTGTGCTTCGTCCGTTCATGCAAAGCCTGTTCATCAGTATTGTTCTGTTGGTGAGCCTCTACATCTGGAACATGGAGGACATCCCACCGAGCCTCGTCTTCCTCGTGATTGCGCTTGGCAGCATGGCTGCATTGGCCCAGGCCATCATCCTCCGCAACCCCAAGCCCTGGCTGGCGATTGCCTGTCTGGCGTTTGGCGCTTCATTCGTGATGACCTTCAGTCTGCTGTTGCGTCAGCCGTCAGGATTCAGCTGGCTGTTCCTGCCTGCGGCCGCTGTGATTTACCTGCTGGCATGGCTCCTCACCCGCCGCTGGATCCGCCGCAGCAGTAAACTTTACCGCCCTCAGAGCTGGTTCCTCCGCATGATCGGCGGAGCCGCAAGATCGTAAACCAATCGCCCGTAGTAACAACCACACCATAACCCGTTCATTCCTATGCAACTCCATCAAAAGCACCTGATCCTCGTCGGCACTCTCTGGCTAGGCTCGCTCGCAGCCACCTACTATTTCGGCAAAACCAAGGGAGAAACCGCCGCAGCCGACAATCGAACCGCCGGTTCCACTGCGGAATCCAGCAGCAGCAAAGGCCCCGGCGGCAAGGCTGGTGCCAACGCTGCGTCCGCAAAAACAAATGCAGTAGGCGACACCGTCCCACTCAAAACCATCCTCGCGCAAATGAAGACCATGATGCGGGGTGGCGGGTCCATGCAGAATCCCAACACCATGATGAAGCTCATGGGATTGTTGGATAAAATCAGTCCCGATGATTTCCCCGCTGCTCTGGCTGAGGCCGAGGGCATGACCGATCCTCAGAGCAAGATGCTCCTGCAAATGGCCGTGTTAGGAAAGTGGGCCGCCACTGATGGGCCCGCGGCCATGAAGTATGCCGAGGAGCACTCCAAGAACATGGGGATGATGGCCCAGATGGCGAAGATGAGCGTGGCCTCCGCTTGGGCGGAGAACGATCCTGAGGCCGTCTGGAAATGGTATCAGAGCACCAAGGATGCCGATAGCGCGGGCCCCATGGGCGGCGGTATGGTCTTGGTTTCCCTCTTCTCCAGTCTGGCTGCAAAAGACCCGCAACTCGCCTTCAAGCGCCTAGGCGAACTGGAAGGACCAACGAAACAAATGGCCCTAGCTGGCATGTTCCAATCCGCCCTCTTCGATCCTGATAAACGTAATGCCATCCTCGCTCAAGTGGATGCCATGTCGGACAAATCCGAACGTGATCAAGCGAAGCAATCCATGCTGGGACAATGGATGATGATGGCACCAGAGGAAGCCACGGCTTACGTCAAGAGCCAACCGGCCGCGGAACAAGCCACCTTGCGCCAAACCGCCGGCCAAATGCTCATGATGACCGATCCCAAGAAAGGAGCCGCCTTTATCATGGATGGTGCCACCGATGCTGACCGAGCCGAACGCTACTCCAGCGTTGTTAGTTCCTGGGCGCACATGGACACCAATGCCGCTGGTAATTGGCTCAACGAGCAACCCAAAGGCCCCGAATTAGACAAGGCCAAACAAAGCTTCGTCTTTGCCGCCGCGACCAAAGACCCCGAAAGCGCCATGACCTGGGCTGCCACCATTACGGACGAAACCACCAAGACCACCGCCATCACCCATGCCTATTCCGCTTGGAAAAAAACCGATGCCGCCGCCGCCGAAAAAGCCCTCCAAGCCTCCGGCCTAACCCCGGAGAAAATTCAAGCCCTGCAAAACCAAGGTGCGACTCCAGCTGCGCCCGTCGTGAAGGAGGCTAACTGATCTGGGTTACGATCCGGAGGGTCAAAAGAAAGTAGCCGGGGATGCCGGGAGGCACGACCGAAATCCCCGGATCGCATTTAAATAGAAAAGCGTCCCGGCAGGGACGCGAGCATCGGCCCAAATCTAGTGAGACTTAGCCATGAGCTATCTCCCCCCCCAGCCGGGGTTGACGGAAAATTATAGCGAGAGCTAGCAGCAGCATTGACCCACACGGGATTTTGCCGCAGACTTGACCCATGCAATCAATAATCCTCGGAAGAACTGGCCGCTCTAAAGTCATTCGACTAAACTCGCGCCCACTATCTCAGCTAATGAATATAGCGGCGTTGACTCTGCTGCTCCTAACGATCACAACACCAGCAGAGACGGAAGAACCAAAAGAGGATCCAAAAGAGGAGCCGAAGCCGCCTTCCATTGCGTTGTTTGCGGAAACCAAGGGTGCGGGTAAAGGCTTGCTGGTGGAGATTGTGGCACCCGCATTGCTGGCAGGCGAGAAGACCGTCTTTTCCTACAGAATCACCAACCTGTTGGAAGAGGAGGTCTTCGTGGAGTTGCCGTCGGATCTTTCTGTCTCGTATAGCTACGAAGGTCCGGAAGGTCCGGGCGGATCTGCTGGGGGTGGCGGGATCTTCACCGTGTTTCCCGACAACGTCCACCTACTCAAGCGGCTTCACGCAAGCAGCTACAAAACGGGCGAACGCTTCACCTGTGGTTGCGCCGCAGTGACTTCCACGGCAACGGTTAACTTACCGGAGTCCGCGAGCGTCAAAGGCAAGGCTGAAATCCAACTTGTGCTGAAGGGGTTTTACCGTTCGAGCGGCAAACCGTTTTTTGCGATCATCACGTTGCCGTTACCGCTGCGCGATAAGTAATCCTGGGGGAGAAAACTCTTCAACCGCCCCGTCGCAGCGCTTCGGCAATGCGCAGGCGCATGGCCTGCCACGCAGGCAGGATCCCTGCGATCAATCCCAACGCAACGGCCAGGATGGCTCCGATGATGAGATGCTGCGTCGGCAAATCGAAGACTGGCAGGAGGTTTGGCACCGGATTGCCTGCGGAGATGATGGCCCACGCCAGACCGAGACCCGCAAACCCGCCGATGCTGGCGATCAAGCAGGATTCCAGAATCACGAAAATGAGCACCAAGCGGTTGGGGAAGCCGATGGCTTTCAAGACGCCGAGTTCCTCCGTGCGTTCGCGCACCGACTGGGCCATGGTATTTCCCGCTACTAGTAAAATAGTGAAGAACACCGCGCTGACCACGGCGGTCACGATGGCTCCGATATCACCCACCTGCTGGGCGAAGCCTTGGGCAAAGGCTCCCTCGCCCTCGGTCTTGGTTTCGTAGGCGGAATTGGCAAATTGCTCGTCAATTTTCTCCGCTACTTCCGCCGCCTTGGCGGGATCCGCCACGCGGACGAGATACCATCCCACCTGCCCCTTGTTCTTTTGCCGGGCCTCCTCGAAGTAGTCGTAGCGGAAGAAGAAGCTGGTCAGATCCGCTCCCTTCTTGGCCCCTTCGTAAATGCCGACGATTTCAAAGTCCCATTCCGTTTCATCTTTCGGTTCACCCCAGATGGGAGATTTAATCGGCACGTGATCGCCCACCTTCCAGCCGAAACGTTCGGCGGTAAGCTTTCCGACGATGGCCCCCGTGCGTTTCTCAGCCCACGTTTTTCGCACGGCATCCGACACCAGATACTCCGGATACATCGCCAGGAAATCTGTGGGCTCCACCGGCATGGTGGGAAAGAAATTTTTTGGGTCTTGGTAAATGCCCCCAAACCAAGTCTGGTGGCTCACTCCCGTGACATCCGGCAGGGAGGCCAGACGCGCTTTGTAACTTTCTGGCAACGTTTGGATCAGGGAAACTTTATGCCGCATCACTAACCGATCCGCCCCAGCCATGTTCACCCCACCATTGAGCGCTTGTTGAATGGCTCCCAGGAAACCGTAAAGCAGGAATGCCACCAGAATCGACAACAGCGTCAAGGCAGTGCGCAGCTTCTTGCGGGTGAGCCCGGCCCAGATGAGAGGGAAGAATTTCATGGTTACTCGGCGGCGGTGGCGGAAAGTTGACCTTTATCCAAGTGGACCGTCCGTGTGGCGCGAGCGGAAGCATGAGGATCGTGCGTCACCATGATGATGGTCTTTCCTTGATCCCGATTCAACGCCTGTAACAGGGACAAAATTTCATCACCCGACTTCCGATCCAAGTCACCCGTGGGTTCATCGCACAGCAAGACCGTGGGATCCGTCACAATGGCCCGGGCAATCCCCACGCGTTGTTGCTCGCCCCCGCTGAGTTGCCGGGGATGGTGCCGCGTGCGATGCGATAAGCCGACAACATTTAAAGCCGTGGCCACGTGGGCTTGTCGTTCGGCTTTCGTTAAATGGGTTAGCAGTAACGGCAACTCCACATTCTTCTCCGCGTTCAGCGCTGGCAGTAAATTGTAAAACTGAAAGACAAACCCAATATGCCGCGCCCGCCAGGCCGCGAGCTGTCGATCCGAGAGTTGATCAATTTTATCTTCGCCAATCTGCACGCTGCCAGTGGTGGGCCGATCCAATCCGCCGATCAAATTCAGCAGCGTGGATTTGCCAGAACCCGAGGGCCCCATCAGCGCCAAGAATTCCCCTTGCTTGACCTCCAAGTTCAATCCGGCCAGCACCTGAATTTCTTCAGAGCCTCGCTTGAAGGTTTTCGTGACGGAGTTGACGTGGACCAGGGTGGGGATGGTTTCGCTCATGGGAATATATTTTGCGACACCTACCGCCGAGCCGCCATCGCCTCAAGGTGGAAATTCTCCGATCGCGAAATTTTACCACCAGCGCGCTCTGCGGTAAATCCATCAACCCGCAGCGGTCAGAATTACCGCAGAGGACGCAGAGGAGCGCAGAGCTAGAATTGTTGCGAATGAGGCAGGACGGCTATTTCAAAGGCAACTCACCCGTGTTCACCGTGCGCTCGGCCCCACATCCTCGGCGCCTCTCTGCGCTCTCTGCGGTGAATCCACCAAACCGCAGCCATCAGACTTACCGCAGAGAACGCAGAGGACCGCAGCTAGCTTTTTTGGCAATGAAGGAATAAGTTATTATTTTCTGGAGACAACTGTAGCGTTGTGCTAGGGGATTCACACTATGAAAATCAATGACATTTCCGCTCAGATCCTCGACGCATCCATTAAAGTTCATCGCAACCTGGGTCCAGGGCTTTTGGAATCCGCTTATGAAGCCTGCCTGGCTTATGAGTTGCGGCAACGAGGCTTGAAGGTGCTCACTCAAGTGAGCCTGCCAGTCATCTATGAAGAGGTAAAATTAGATGTCGGCTATCGGGTGGATCTTTTGGTCGAGGACACAGTTATCATAGAGCTGAAGGCGGTCGAAAAGGTTACCAACCTGCACCAAGCGCAACTCCTCACCTATCTCAAACTTGCGGAGAAACAGTTGGGCCTGCTGATCAATTTCAACGTGCTCAAACTCGTAGATGGCTACCAACGAATGGCCAACGAGTTAAAGGAGTAACCATGCACTCAGTCCCTCATTCTCTGCGAATCTCTGCGCCCTCTGCGGTAAATCCACCAAACCGCAGCCATCAGAATTACCGCAGAGAACGCAGAGGACCGCAGAGCTAAACTTGTTGCGGATAAGAGAAGAAGGCCATCTCTCTAAAGCAACGATTCCCTGTTCACCACGCGCTCGGCCCCTCAGCCTCTGCGAATCACTGCGCTCTCTGCGGTAAATCCACCATCCCGCAGCCATCAGAATCAAGGCAGCGAACGCAGTCCTGATCAGGCAGCCCACATTTCGG
>JANOAV010000042.1:0-29199 GCA_031411295.1 Verrucomicrobiales bacterium
GAAACCAGCAGCGCCCCCGGCTGGCCGTTCACATCCATTTCACGAACCGGGGCGATCAAGGTGCCGTCTGGTGCCTGGGCCAGATCAAGCGTCGTCCAGCGGGTGCCGGGAGGAAGGTCGCGATCCTGCCAGGTCACGCCGTTGTCTGTGGAGTAGCGGACGCCCATATACCAGCCCAGGGCATAGCAGATACCGCCGAAGGAGCGCAGTTTGTAAACATCCATGAAGCTGTCTCCTGCAACTGGCCCGCGTTTGGTCCAGCCGGAAGCATCCGGGGAGGTCCAGACGATCTGTGGCCCGTTAACAGGATTGGCCGACAGGGCCACCCATCCGGATCCACTCCAGACGAGAAAGCGGAAATCCGGGGCATCATTCACAAGGCCTCCCGACCAGGTTTTGCCATCCGTGGAGCTCAAAAAACTGCCGTCTTCACCCAAGGCAACGAAGCGTCCATTGCCATAGCTGATAGCCTTCACGGGAGGCACATTGGGGAGATCATCGACCCCATACCAGCGGCGTCCATCGTTGGACCAGCAGACGCGAGCCTTCGTGCTGTCACTGTTTTTGGTTCCGCCTGCCACGAAGACACCACCCCCGTAGGCCAACTGCACCTGGTCCAGGTCTGGAAGCGCCCCCACAGAGGTCCACGTATCACCGTCCCAGGAAAGGAAGACGTTGTCACCCCAAGTGTCGGAGGTGAGGAAGCGGCCTTTGCCATAAAGTAGTTCCTGAAGGCCGGTATTGCTGCCCACCGTGCCGGTGGTCCAGGTGTCCAGGGGATCGGTGACGGTCACGGTTTTGGTGACGGTGTGTGTGCCACCCTTCATATCGCTGACGGTGAGCTCCAACGTGTAGGTCCCGCCGACGATCCAATTTTGGGAGATGCTGGGACTATTGTCCGCCACACTGCCATCCCCGATGTTCCAGGAATAGGCCAGGATGTCTCCATTTCCATCGGTGGCGGAGACGGAGTAGGCCGCCGTGGTGCGCGCGGGGAGGGTGGAAGGGCCGCTGATGGCACTTGCGACCGGGGCGGTATTGGCCGGATAGGGGCCGAAGTTCACTCGCACATCAAGGTAGCTTTCGGCTCCCGTGCCACCGACACCCAATGGGGTGATGAAGGCATTGGTGGTGGCATCGGCAAAGGTGCGCCCGAGCGCGAGAGGGGCGTCTGTCTTCACGCCGCTGGTGGCAGGCGTGGTGTCGAGCAGGTCGCTCCGGATCTCGCCGGGGCGCTGCCACTGCAGGTAGGCACCACGTGCGAAAAAGGGGAGTTTGGCATAGGCGGCCCGGTAGCCCACCCATATATATTGCTCGCTCCCGGGAGTGACGCTACGCGTGATGCGCACGCCCCGGGGCGTGCCCGTCGTGAACTGGTCATCCAGCCGGTAAATGCGGTAGGTGTTCGATCCGTTCACCGTGGCATCACTCCACTGCGAGGTGGTCAGCCAGTCCAGGCGCGCTTTGCCCTGCACATTGAAGTGGCCCTCAGGAGCTCTGCCCTTGCCCATGATGTCAAAGTCATCCCCATACTCGATCGATCCGCCAGTGCCGATGATGGAGCCGTCCGTGGTCTGCCAGAAATTGGAGTGGTTTAAACCGTAGTTGTGCCCGAACTCATGGACGAACAGCGCGGTGTCGATAGACCCCCGCATCCAAAGATCGTGACCGCCGGCGATTCCTCCAGCGGTTCCGCCTCCCGCGCTGATTTCCATGGGGGGAAAGAGCATTCCCACAATATCGTAGTCCCCCACACCGGCGTCTCCGCCAGTGCCGGTTTCACTCACAGGCCCGATGTTCACCGTGGCATCCGCGCCGTAGCGGCTGGTGCGGAAGGTGTTGCGTGCATGACGCAGGAGCTTATTATTTGTGTCACTCGTGTCGCCGTAGTATTGGGAGGATGGCTCCGGCATCCGGTAGGTGTTGGCGCTGACCGTGCCGTTGATCCAAGTTTTGCCATAGGACATGGAGCGGATCAGGTTGGAGACGGGGCCGTTCATTTGGGCGGCCGTCTCGGCTTGGCTGAAGGGCTCGCCCGCACGGTCGCTGAAGTCCACGCGGACGATGAAGATTTTCTTCTCACTGGTCGTCCATGCGGCTTGGTGGCTGAGGGCGACCACCCGGGCGGCGGCAAAATTAAACCCATTCGCTTTCGGTGCTGGCGAAGGGTCGTTGCCATCGGGAGGCGGAGATGCAAAATGCAGCCCGTCCGCACCCGTGTCCGGGCCTGGCATGGCCTCGAGTTCCGCGACGAAGTCGTTCAACTGGGTTAGCTCCGCGCCGTTGGCCATGTGATACAGCTTGCCACCGCCCAAGGCCACCAGAGGCTCGCCGAAGATCGGTTCCCCGGTCACGAAACTGAGGGTCGGGTCCTGTTGGGCCATTGGAAATCTCTGCCGCGCCGGAGCGACTTCCGCCGCTTCCAAGGCTCGCAGAGCCGTGTCATTGATGGCAGCGGAAGTATCGAGCGTGATGCCCTGTGCGGGCACCGCGCGCTTGCTCATCAGTCCCCCGCGCCGGCCATAGGTGAATGCATCAAATCTAGCACCCTCCAGATCAACCTGTGAGAAATGGTCCGGCATGCCCGCAGAGGCTCCGCAGACAGGGTAGTAATTATAATGCGCGGTCTCACTGAAAGGGCGCTCCACCATCGTCTTCAATTGATCGGGCAACGCGGCGTATTCATGCAATCGCAGTGACTCGGAGAGAGCCTGCTGCGGATTCTCCCGAATCAGGCGCGCCATGCGCGCCCGGCGCTGGGCAGCGAGTTCCTGGACTTGGTTCACGAGGGACGTGCGATGTGATTCGTCGGCCGCTTGGTAAGTGTTCAGCCAAGTGCGGAAAGCGGAAATGGTCGCCGCATCATCCGGTAGCGGGGCCTGCTGGGCAGGCAATGCGGCTGCGGATGCCAAGGACTGCTGAGGCAAAGCGACGTTTGCGCCGCGCGCCACCGGGACCGCCGGGTTCGGTAAAGCCGAAGCCTGCGATGCAGGCATTCGAGGTTTTTCCCATACAACATATCCCACAATTACCAACAACAGCAAAAGAGGCGTAACGCTGGCAGTCAAGCGGCGGCGGGGAGGGCGTGGGTCAGTCATGGGTGATGGGTTTTCCGGGATTAGGAGAGGGAGGATAAAAGCCATGCGGAAGCAATTCAATATCGTGATGCATGGAAATCGTTTTTTACGGGGCGCGTCCTGGGCGGAATATGGGGCTGAGGGGGAATCGTAGAGAAAGGTTGTGGAAGGCCGATACCTTCGGTTAGGAAGCTGAAATGCCCCAAATGCGTCTAACTGAGACTTCTGCTTTGGAGGGCGGGAGGAATGATGAAACCACAGATTAAGGAATTACAAATCGCTCGACCATATCTATTCTGGGCATCTTGCAAACCAAATTTTAGTGACGGATTTTGCGCTGTGCCTACAGGTTTTCAGTCGTTCGCTGGACCATGACATGCTCTCTGGGCGCACCGCTACCCTCAAAGCCATGCGCGGGAGCGATTGGTCGTCTGCGGTCGTCTGCGGTTTCGGGGCGCGAATTCCGGCCTATGCCTGCGGAAACTTTTGGCCAGTCAAGTCGGCGCACATTCGGAAACTACCCAACGTCGAGAAATTCCGGTCTGAATTCTTAGCAGAGTGGGTAGAACCTGATTGCCCGCATTGGGTTTCTAACCGTCACGCCACAGAAATGTGTGTTGGTGCCGTGCCGTCGAAAGCTCCAGCTCTGATTGAGCCGGATTGAAATTGGCTCAGGCGATGCGTTCGCCCGGAATCCAGCAATACAAGACTACGCCACCATTCACGGATCATGAAGTTGACCGTGAACATCATCAGTTTCCGGTATGGTCACTTGGTGGCAAATGCGGTCGAATCTGTCTTGGCTCAAACTCGGCAAGCGGGTGTTACACTGCGCGTGTTTGATGATGGAGTTGGGGACTGCCCCCAATCGCAAGGATTTACCCAGATGTGGATTTGGTGGAGCGTTCGACCAATCTGGGACAAGTTGCTAGTATGCAGGATGCGCTGGACAAACTTCCCACGGATCGATGTATAAACCTTGGGGCCGATAACTGGCTGCGGCCCGACAAATTGGACCGGTTACTGAGTCGGCCCGACGATATTGTCAGTTACGACATCTGCATTACTGGCGAGAAGGTGACGGCAGGAGCATTTGCCTCCCGAGTCGGTGCAGTCCGCTTTCCAAGCGGGTATTACGTGTGGGAATTCAAGAAACGGGACATCAATCAAAGCAACTACATCCACGGATCTTCCATGTTCTCGACTGCATTCGCCAAAAGTTTCGGCTGCCCAGAATCAGGACGTGGCAATTTCCTAAAAGAGGAGGATTGGGCCATGTGGCGTTCCATGCTGAAGGCAGGAGCGACTCAATTCCACATCAAGGAGCCGATGTCTTACTACCGCAGACACCGCGAGAACTTCAATCCTTGACCGCTCGGCCAACGAGCTTGTGACCACCGTAGTCATTCCCTGCGTAGGTGAGGCCAGCCGAATTGAACGCAAGCACAGCTTGGCGGCCATCGGCGGCTTTCACCAATGTGACCTTACCGTCGGCGACAGACCATTTGAACAGATTGCCGGATGCGTAGTGAACTCCGGTGCCATCAGGTTTGAAGGAGAACTTGGCCTTTTCGGTTTCGGTCTCCCATGTCCAGTCAGTAGAGCATAAGCGCATCCCAGCGCGCTCCCCCGATATCGCAGCCGCAGCCTCGCTCTTACCTGCTGCCAGAAATGCCTTCTCTTTCCTCGCAAGCTCCCTAGCCAGCCAGTCCTTCACCGGGCGCACTGCAACAGCCTCTCAGCGTGCGTATTCAGCCTTCAACGTGGCGATTTCTTCCTCTGGCGTGGGCAGGCCAGCCAAGGCGAGCGAAGGAAGGAGACAGAATAGTGCCAGGATTTTAATAGGGTGCAGCATACCGGACCATTTTCTTGGCGTCAAGAAAATGGTCAGCGTCATCCGGCCTACATTTGAGCAATACGAGTAATCGCAAGGGTTCGGTCAGGACAACGCGGGACTTCCCCTGCAAATACACCTCCGTGCTTTAAATCGTCGCTCGAATCCGATTTTCGGGACGCGAATTGACTTGAGAACTCGCCTCGGGATTTTGCCTGAACTGGCGCGATGGCATATGCGGCATCATCGCATCGGGCGGAGCAACCATAACCAGCTCGACCTGGCCTCCCATTCCCCTAGGGAAACCACTACCAATCATCCGAACGGCTTGGTTCCACAGATTCTAAGTTGACTACCCTTCCTTGCTTTTCATTGTGCTAAAGCGACTACCGACACGGGGATGACGACTCCGCCCCCGCCTCCCCCGCCGATGCCAACGACCACCAAAGTGCTACCGAAATTCGAACCTCAGCTAAGTTTACCGCCGCTCCAAGAGGGCATGTTACTTCAGGGAATGCAAAATCCCGATCAAGGGGTGTATCTCCAGCAACTGGTGATTCGGATAGCGCGCCCCCTTCAGACAGGTATCCTTCGCAGTGCTTTGGACATTTTACTGGCTCGACACGCGGCCCTGCGGAGTGCTTTTGTTTTCACTGAGAGCGCGCGGGCGATTTGGCAGTTGCAGGCTCAGGCCTCAATGCCCATGCAGGAGGAAGACCTCTCCCTGCTGGACCCGGGGAGCCAAGAAGCTCGGCTGGAGGAGTTCCTGAGAGAGGATCGGGCGAGGGAGTTTGGGCTTGATGAGGTGCCCCTAATGCGAGTGACGCTCTTTAGACTGGGAGAAAGGAATCATTGCCTCGTCTGGACTTCGCATCATGCCATCCTGGATGGGCGCTCCCGCGTGATTTTGCTGCAGGAACTGTGGGCCCTGGAGGCTGCGCTCTCCGCCGGGAAATCCCCGGCTTTGGATCCGCCCCCGGACTATACCAAGTATCTTGCTTGGCGGCAACGGCAGTTACCATGTCAGTCGCGCAGTTTTTGGCAATCCCAGCTGGAGGGCATGGTTACGGCCTCCGTGATGCCCCGCTCCATCGCTCCCGCCGCCCACACTTGGGGCTGCCGTAGATTGGACTTGGACGAGTCCACGACCGCACGCCTGCGGCAGTTGACGCAGCGTGAAGGAGTGACCATAAACATCTTCCTGCAGGCAGCTTGGGCTATTTTTCTTAGTCGGCATACGGGAAGCGAAGACGTTCTGTTCGGGGCCACGCGGGCCTGCCGACACTTGGAGGGCGTCACCACCCAAGGGTTGGTGGGGCTGTTGATCAACACGGTGCCGATTCGCGCCAAGCCACAGCGGGATTTGCTATTGCGAGATTTTCTGCGCGACCTCCAGCAGCAATGGATGACCCTGCGGGAGCAGGAACACGCTCCGCTGGAGCGCATTCACGAGTGGTGCCGCTTTGATGCCGCAAGTCCGCTCTTTCATTCAATCGTGGTCTTTGAACGGGGCACGCTCCACGAGTTGGTCTCGCCAGGCGATACCTCCTGGACCTGCGAACTACATCAACGCACCGGCGTTCCGCTCATGCTTTCGGCGTTCGACGGGAAATCGCTGCGGCTTGAGTTGCATCATGATGGCGCGGGCTACGGTGCGGAGGAGGGGGAGCATTTCCTCGGCCTATTGAAGCAGTTAATCTTCAGCATGCTTGATGGCATGGATCGGCCCATTCGCATGCTTTCCCTGCTTTCACCGGAGGAGCGCCAGCGCGTCGTGGTCACCTGGAATCAAACCTCCACTTCGTATCCCGCCCAAACGCGGGTGGAGGAAATGTTCGCCATCCAGGCACGGCTCACCCCGCAAGCCATCGCCCTCATCCATCAGGACACGAGCATCAGTTATGAAGCCCTGAATGCGCAAGCGGAGGCGCTGTGCGCTCGCTTGTTAGGTGAAGGATTGAAGCCTGGAGAGCGGGTGGCGGTCGCCTTGGAGCGATCTCCAGATTTGATCATTGCGATGCTGGCAATTCTCAAGGCCGGCTGCGCCTATGTGCCCATGGAAATGAACTCCCCCAGGAGTCGCGCTCAGGCCATTTTGCGACAAGTCCGACCCTCACTGCTCTTGCTCCATGGTGCGCAGACAATTCCTTGGATCGAGGAGTCAGCGGGCCTCAAGCTAATTGATTTAGCCAGTAATCTTGGCGTAGCGCAGTCCTTGCCCAGGGGCAACGTTACCGGCCGGGTGCACGAGGCGGCTTACATCATGTTCACCTCTGGTTCCACCGGCGTGCCCAAGGGGGTGATTGTCCCCCATCGCGCCATTGTGCGGTTGGTAAAAGATACGAACTACTACAAAATTTCAGCCACTGATGTCATCGGCCATCTTTCCAACCCTGCCTTCGATGCCAGCACGTTCGAGGTCTGGGGCGCGCTGCTCAATGGCGGAGCCGTCTCCATCATTGAATCGGAGGTCGCCCTGTCCCCCACTGAACTTCGGGGAAAAATTACCACCGACCGGATAACCGCACTCTGGCTCACCACTGCTCTTTTCAATGAATTTGCTCGCGAGCAACCGGACATCTTCCGCAACCTCCGTTACCTGCTCACGGGCGGGGAAAAAGTTTCGCCCACGGCCTTCGCTGAAGTGGCCAAAGCTTGCCCTGAGTTGCAGCTCATTAATGGCTATGGCCCCACGGAAACCACGACCTTCGCCACCACGTTTCCCTACGATCCTGATCAAGCCATGGGGGAATCGATCCCCATCGGCCGCCCGATTGCTAACACCACCATTTACCTGCTCGACGAACGCGGGGAACCGGTTCCCATCGGGGTTCCAGGCGAAATCCACATCGGCGGACCGGGCGTTGCCTTGGGCTATTTCGATGATCCTGCACTGACTAAACAACGCTTCCTCCCGGACCCCTTTGATCCCGGACCGAATCGCATGCTTTATCGCAGTGGTGATCTCGGCAGGTTCCTGAGGGATGGCAATATTGAATTTCTTGGTCGGGCGGACCAGCAGTTAAAGTTGCGCGGCTTCCGGATCGAACCTGCCGAAATCGAAAAAGCCATGACCGCTCTGGAGGACATCTCAGCCAGCGCAGTTCTGGGTCGTTTCGAACAGGGGACCTGCGTTGGCCTCTCCGCGTTTGTCATCCTCAATCGCCCCGCTGCCGCGCGCGAAGATCAAAAGATAGCGGCCCGCCTAACATCCTCGCTTCCGTCCTACCTGGTGCCGGATTGCATCACGATCCTGGATCGGCTCCCCATCAACGCGAATGGCAAAGTGGATCGCGCAGCGCTGGCGGAATTAGCTGTTAGCGCAGCCCCGACCAATCCCGCAGTCGATTTCAAGCTCACCAAAACGCAGTCAGTTCTGAGGGACATTTGGCGTGAGCTATTGGAAAGAGATCAAATCGGTCTGGACGACAATTTCTTCGCCTTGGGCGGCCATTCACTCCGTGCTGTCCGGTGCCTGTTGCAAGTGCACCGGAAACTCGGGGTTTCCCTGCCCATCATCACGCTTTTTGAGTTCCCTACGATCCGAGGACTGGCAGGGCAAATTGAGACGCTACCAGCGGAGTCAGCTCCCTCTCAGAGGTTGGGGACAACCGAGAAGACGGATGCCGCAATGCGCCCAGCGACGGATGCCGAGCGGTTTATTTGGAATTACAGCAACGAGACTCATCCTCCAGAGATTGTAAATATTTCACGCGCCATCAGGATTACTGGGGCTTTGCAAGCCGAACTGCTGGAAGCGAGTTTCCAGCAAATGCTCCTCCGGCACACGTCCCTGCGGACGCGATTTACCAGCGCTTCCGGCAACGTGACGGCGGAACTCATCGCAGCTCCTAACTTCTCGTTACCGGTGGACGATCTCACACTCCTCCCACCTCAAGAAAGGGCAGCGTGCGGACACGCAGCTTTCGTCGAGAACACTTGCCGCCCCTTTGATCTCGCCAGCAGCGTGCTCCTGCGCGCCCGTCTCCTGAAGTTCGATGACGAGGATTTCCTGCTCCTGGTAGCGGTGCACCACATCGCGGTGGACGGTTGGTCACTGGAAATCCTGAGACGCGATCTCTTCGTCACTTACGAATCCTTAGTCAACGCAGTGCCGAACCCGCTGCCACCACTTCTCCTAACCCATGGTTCCCTCGCCCTGAGCCAAAAGCACCGGTCCGCCGCTGCCCTCGAGCGACAATTGGCCACATGGAAGCAGCGCCTCGCAGCGCCCTTGCCCTCGCTGGATCGGTTATTTCGCCAGTCGCCCGCGCCCGCCGGGCAAGCGGAGCCTCCCTACTGGGCCGCGGACGCTAGACTCACATCAACCCAGACCCAAGCGCTCAAATGCCTGGCCCAAAAGCACGAGACCACACTCTTTGTCCTGCTGCTGGCCATCTATGACTTATTGCTTGCCGGGCGGACCGGGAACGGAGATGTCATCGTGGGCACCACGCTGACAGGACGTCATCAGCTTGGTGCTGAAGATCTCGTCGGCACCTTTGTTCAGCACGTTCCCATCAGAGTAAATTTGGCGGGATGCACGCATTTCAAGGAAGTCCTGCAAAGGGTCAAGCATTCAACGAACTTAGCCCATGAAGGCGATCCAGTGCCCTTGGAGAAACTGGCTGCGCTGGTTCCGGGCCGCAATCCAATGCGGCGCAATCCGATCTTTGACACCACCTTGAATTACTATGCGGAAGATCCCACCTACGATTTCTGTCCGACCGGATTGAAGCTCACTGTGTTGCCAACTCCTGTGCCCAGCGCCAAGCTGCCATTGGGATTCTACTCCCTGCTGAAGCCCGAAGGCCTCAGACTGAGAATGTGCTCGCAATCCGAATTCTTTACGCAGGAACAAACCGACCAATTACTGGAGCAGTTCGTGCAGCTCTTGAACCAAGTTATCACAAATCCTGACCTGCGGTTGGCGGCCTCCCTCCGCCCGCCGAGTGACGACCCTGCAAGCGAACCCGCATCGAGCCAGCCGTTCACGGCAACCCAAGCCATCCTGCATGAGATCTGGTCCGACGTGCTCGCAGTTCCAGAGATTGACTTGGACGACAATTTCTTCGCCTTGGGCGGCCATTCAATCCGTGCCGTCCGGTGCCTGTTGCAGGTGGACCGGAAACTCGGGGTTTCCCTTCCCATGATCGCGCTCTTTGAGTCCCCTACGATCCGAAGACTGGCGGAACAAATCGCAGCCGCAGCCACGCCGTCATCTGAATTGTCACCAATGACCGCAGACCAAGCCGCACCAGATGAGGCCCGCCCTACCACCCCAGCGGAACAACGATTTCTCGACCACCTTTCCAATCGCGCGCATCCTGAGGATATGATCATTTCCCGGGGCTTCCGCATCCGGGGCCCCTTGAGGACGGACCTGTTGGAGCAAAGTTTTGCGCTCGTGGTTCGTCGGCATGCGCCCCTGCGGACGAAATTCATCGCGGAACCAGACCAGTCCTTGGCACGGCCGATGCCGACTTCAGAAATTCCGCTTCCGATTGTGGATTTCACCCATCTAAAGCCCGCTGAGCAAGAGGCGCTGGGGCAGGAAGCCCTGTTGGAAAATTCCCGTCAACTATTTAATCTAGCGACCGACCTGCCGCTGCGTCTCCGCATGCTAAAATTTGGCGCGGAGGACCATCTCCTGTTGCTCGCGTTGCACCACATCGTGGCGGATGGTTGGTCCCTGGATCTTCTGCGGCGGGATCTGCTCAAAGCTTATCAAGCCTTGCTGGCGGGACAGACCGATCCTCTGCCACCGCTACCCATTACCTTTGGCATGATTGCCGAGCAGGAACGAAACCGGGCTCCAGACGCATTCAATCACCGCATTGCCATCTGGCAGCGGCGGCTAACATTGCCGCTCCCCAGCATTGATACGCTGTTCAGAAAACAACCCGCCCAACTTGATCCAACCGAGGAGCCATTCCCGGCGGCAACCCTGCTGCTGCCAGTGGAGCAGTCTCAAGCCATCGCTGCTCTGGCCCGAGCGCACCAGACCAGCGTCTTCATGGTGTTGCTCTCAGCCTATAAATTGCTCCTCGCCCGTCTGACTGGAAATCCAGATGTCATGGTGGGCACGGTGGTGGCCGGGCGGATCGCTCCGGGAGCCGCCGATGTCATCGGCACGTTCGCGCAAAACCGCCCCCTCAGAACGGATCTGACGAGCTGCGATCGGTTCGAGGAAATCCTCCAACGTGTGGGGATCACCATGCGCGAGGCCCTCGAGGACGAGGACCTGCCCTTCGGCAGCATCGCAGCCTTGGTGCCACCTAGGGTGCCGCCGCGGTCCAATCCGATTTTTGACACCACGTATAGTCATTACTCCGATGCCCCAGAGGCATCCCAAACTCCTCCCGGCCTCAGCCTCTCCGTGATGGAGAATCCCATCAGACACACCAAAGTAGCCCTCACCTTCAACTCCTTCCTCAGGGGCGACCGGTTAGAACTCATCCTATGCGCCCTGGTGAAGTTTTTTTCCCAGGAACAAATTGAGCGATTGCGGGACCAGTTCGTTTATCTGCTGCAACAAATTCTGGAAAAGCCCGACCGCAAGCTGGTGGAATATGATTTGGTGCCTCCACTAGCAAAAAGTCTGTTACCTGATCCATCCCTACCCCTCCAGGTTCCGTTTTATGAACCTGTGGCAAGCTCATTTTCGCAGATGGCGGCACAGCGTTCGCACGCTGCTGCGGTCATCCAGGGGCGCGATGTTTTGTCCTATCACAATCTGGGTGTGGCCTCCGTTCAGCTTGCTCGTCAGTTGTTAGCCAAGGGGCTAGAAGCAGGAGATGCCGTTGCCGTTCATGCTCCCGCCTGCCTGGCGCTGCCGGCCTGTGTCTTGGCTGTCTTCATGGCGGGTGGCGTTTTACTGTTGGTGGACCCGTCCTTACCAGTCATCCGCCAGCGGCTGATCCTGCAGGAAGGAAGAACTCGTTTCCTCATCGAGTTAGCGAACAGCGAACCGTCGGAATTAACGGAGGGGGATTACCTTCGGCTGGAACTGGACCCTGACCCCAGTAAATGGAGCGCGGGCGCTGCCGAAAACCTCCCGCTACCGTCTCTCCGGCCTGAAGCCCCCGCCTGCATTTTCTTTACCTCAGGCACCACGGGCGTTCCCAATGCCGTAGTATTTTCTCATCAGGGACTCAGTCATTTCATCACTTGGCAGCGCACGCAGTTTGAAATTTCTCACGATGCGAGAGTCGCCCAAATGACCCGCCCATCCTTTGACGTGATTCTGCGCGATCTCTTTTTGCCACTGACCTCAGGTGGCGTCTGCTTCATTCCCATGGAAAGGTTGGAGGAACATCCGGGACGCGTGCTGGAATGGCTGAAAAACGAGGCCATTACCGTGCTCCATACGGTGCCCACTCGCGCGCAAAACTGGCTTTCCCATGTCGCGGAAGATGCTGCCATTTCCTTGCCTGCCCTGCGCTATCTATTCTTTTCTGGTGAACCCCTGCACGAGACCCATGTCATTGCGTGGCGCCACGTGGCTCCCAACGCGAAGATTATCAATCTATATGGTCCGACAGAGACAACTCTCGTAAAAGCGTTTCACGAAGTGCCAACTCCCGCGCCTCCTGGGGTTCAATCGCTGGGGCGTGCATTGCCGCAGAGCCAAGTGTTGGTGCTCAATCGCAAGTTACAGCTGTGCGGCATTAGCGAGCCGGGTGAGATTGTGATTCGCACCCCGTTTCGTTCGCTTGGCTATTTGAACGCGCCGGAACTGCAGCGGCAACACTTCATCCGTAATCCGCACCGTAACGATGCAGCCGATCTGCTCTATCTCACGGGTGATCTTGGAAAATTTGATGCTCAGGGAAATATCGAATATCTGGGCCGACGGGATCATCAGTTGAAAATCAATGGAGTCAGACTGGAGCTAGACGAAATTCGGTCTGTGATCTCGTCGCTTGCGGGAGTTCTTTCCTGCCATGTGCTTGCGGCACCTGGGCCTGATAACACGCCTGTGCTCAACGCGTTCGTTGTGCCTGCGCCAGGAGTATTGCTGGAAGCCAATGCGCTGCGCAGCAAACTCATCGACCTTCTGCCTACAGTGCAAGTGCCGTCACGAATTCGCCTTCTCAAAAGTTTGCCCATCCACCCCAATGGCAAGGTGGATGCGCGGGCGCTCTTGACCCTCTTGGATGATGAAGTTGAGCATCCCGGAGCATTGCCAGCATCGAGCCTTGAACTACTCATTGCCCAGTCATTTAGCTTCGTTTTAAACCAAGAGCCTATTCACCGTAACGATGATTTCTTTGAACTCGGTGGCCACTCCCTGCTGGCGATGCGGGCGGTGGCGCGGCTTTCCGAGCAACTGGGGCGCTCGGTTTCAATCCGCCAACTGCTGATGAACACCACGCCCGCAGCGCTGGCCGCTGTGTTGGAAATAAGCGCTAGCAATCAAGCGGGGCCCCAGTCTGGGGATGAAGCGGTCATGGCCTATGACCCTGACGCCACGGTGCACGCGCTCTTTTCGGCACAAGCCGGGAGAACTCCCAACGCGGTAGCGGCTATCGACGATAACGGATCGCTCACCTTTGCCCAATTGGATGCACTCTCGGATCAATTGGCGGCAACTCTTATCAAGCATGGCGTGCGCGTTGAACACCGGGTCGCGCTGTTAACCACCAGATCCCTCGAAATGCTGGTTGGCCTGCTGGGGATCCTCAAGGCTGGGGCGACCTATGTTCCCATCGATCCCCGCGATCCCGCGGAGCGGGTCCGCTACCTATTAGAAAATTGCCGGGCCTCCGTCGTGGTCACTTCACCTACCTCGACAGGTGCCATCCCTCCCGGTTCGCACAAAATTATCGAGGTGAACGCCACCGTGCGGGACCATGTTGATATGTCAGTCAGTCAGGGAGTCACGCTGCCCGCCGTCTCACCGCACCACGCTTGCTATATTATTTACACCTCTGGATCGACCGGGAAACCCAAAGGCGTCGTGGTGGAACACCGCCAAGTCATCGCCTACCACAACGCCATGGCCGCTCGCACGGGTTGGCAGGGCACTGGCTGTGTCGCCTTGTTGCAGCCACTGGCGGTGGATTCCACCGTCACCCTGCTCTTTCCTCCTTTGTTTGGCGGCGGCACCTTGCGCCTCATTTCGGAGACTGCCGCGCTTGATCCAGCTGCGCTGGCCAAAGTTTTCGCAGCCACGCCCATCGATCTGCTCAAGATCGCACCTTCGCACCTCGAAGCGCTGCTGGAATCAACTTTCGCAGCGGAAATACTGCCGCGGCAGTTCCTTATCATCGGCGGGGAAGTGGCTTCAGCGAAATTGCTCGTTAAATTACGGGAACTCAACGCCCCCTGCCGCATCTTCAATCATTACGGCCCAACCGAAACCACCGTGGGCGTGTCCACTTTTGAAATCACGGATTGGAGGTCAACCGAAGTGCCACTGTCGATTGGTCGCCCCCTGGCCCATGCCCGGTTCTACCTTTTGGACGGAAATCTCCATCCCGTCCCCAGCAGCCAGTCAGGCGATCTCTTTGTCGGTGGTCCAGCCGTGACCCGAGGTTATACCAACAGCCCGGCCCTCACTGCCGAAGCATTTCTGCCGGATCCTTTTAGCACGGTGCCCGGGGACCGCATGTATCGCACGGGAGATCGCGCCCGGGAGTTGCCCGACGGCAATTTGGAGTTCCTGGGACGCAGCGACCATCAGATCAAGATTCGGGGGCGGCGGATTGATCCGCGTGAAATTGAAGTTGTGCTGGAAACGTATCCCCACGTGAAACGCGCCATGGTCATGCTGACGCCCCCCATTGCCATTCCGGTCCTCACCGCCTTTGTGGTAACGGACGAGCCTGCAAGCCTCATCGCGGATGATCTTCGCAAATTTCTGGAGTTATATCTTCCCACCGCACTCATTCCAGCACGCTTTGTTCCACTTCATGAATTGCCCCGCACCGGACATGGGAAAATCGATGTGCAGCGGTTGGCTCAGATGGAGGACCCCATGGCGCAACCAGTTCCGACCAACGCACTGCGGCTCGATCATCAATCCGTGGTCCAGCGTCTCGCTACCCTCTGGCAGGCGTTGCTGGGCATCCGGACCATGGATTTTGGAAAAGACTTTTTCGAACTCGGAGGGCATTCGTTGCTGGCCACCCGTCTGGCTAGTTTGATCTACCAACATTTCGGCATCCATCTCCCGCTTCAGAAAATCCTGCGTGACTCCACGCTGGAGGGCATGGCCGAAAATATTTCCCATCAGATGACTACCCCCCAATCGTTAACACCCGTCACGCACGAACCTATGCCGCCCACCATGTCTCAAGAGTTTCCATTGCTTCCAACCCAGGAGGGAATGTGGTTTCTGGAGCACGTTCAGGAAGCCGAGAATCCGGCTTACCATATCAATTACATCTGGCGCTTGCAGGGGCCGCTCCACCGCCACGCCCTGGAAGCCTCGTGGAATCAGCTTGTCCAGCGCCATGAAGCACTCAGAAGTATCTTCCCAGTTCGTTCTGGTCGTCCCTGCCAGGTAATCCAGTCATTTGTTCCGTTCTCGATTCCTGTCTTCGATGTCGTTGGCGCTGACTCCGCCAGTCGAGAGGTCACAGCCATGCAACGCGCCAATGAATACTTGCGCACACCGCTTGATCCGGCCACTGGACCGCTGCTCCGGATGGCTCTCATCGCGGTGGATGATGAGCAGCATCTTTTCGTCTTCAGTGCCCATCACTTGATCGCGGATGGTTGGTCCATGGGGGTGCTCTATCGTGAGTTGGAAATGCTGTATTCGGCAAACTCCAAGCATTCCGGGCAGAGCCTGCCCGCCCTGAGCCAATCCTATGCGGACTATGTTCTGCAGCAGACGGACTATTACCGCACGCAGGCTTATCGGATGCGACTCACGGAATGGTGCCAGCATTTCCGCACCACCGCCAATGCGATTTCCATTCCCACGGACTTTCCCCGCCAGGCTCTCCAGACTTTCCGTGGGAAAGCCCTGCGGCGGCAGCTGACGCCCCAACTGCGCGAACGTTTGGCTGGCCTCTCCAAAATGGAGCGAGCGACTCCTAACATGGTCTTCCTCGCTGGCCTTTACATCCTGCTGCAGCAGTTGACCGGAAACGAACGAGTCGTCGTGGGCAGTGCCATTGCCGCACGGATGAGTCACCATGTGGAGCAGATGGTGGGATGCCTCATTAATACTATTTTGAATCGGGGAGACCTCTCTGGCCATCCGTCGTTCCGGGATGTCATCCGACGCAGCCGCACGACGTTCATGGAGGCGCTGAGTAATCAGGATATACCGCTCAGTGATATCGTGCGATTTTTGGGAGGAACTCGCAACGCAGACCGTTCCCCGCTTTTCCAGGTTAGTTTCACCTATCAAAATTCCTCCATGGGATCCCGCTTCACCTTGGAAGGCGTAACCTCAGAAATGCGATTACCGGAACGGGTCGCGGCAAAATTCGACCTGTCGTTCAGTGTCTTGGAAAACCAGGATCTCCCGGGACTGGCGCTCAATTATAACCAGGATCTCTTCCGTCAGGAAACTGCCGAGGCGATCCTTAGCCAGTTCGTCCGCGTCTTGGAAATCGCCTCGCTAAATCCTGACATCCCCCTGGCAGACTTGTTCCCTCCCACTCCGGCCCCCGCAGCGCCTATCATTTCCCCTGTCCCGCAGGATCTTGCTTTGCACCACCTCATCGAGGCCCAGGTGGACCGGACGCCCCACGCCCTCGCAGTGGCCATGGGCGAGGAACAACTAACCTACGCGCAACTCGACAGGGCCTCGAATGCCCTCGCGCACCGACTTTTGGCATTGGGCGTGGTTCAGGAGAGCATCGTGGCCGTTTATCTGACCCGCTCGGTTGAAGCCATCGTGACGCTGGTTGGTATTCTCAAAGCAGGCGCGGCCTACCTTCCGCTGGATCTCGCGGATCCGCCTGCGCGACTCGCTCACGCTCTAAAAGATTCACGCGCCCGCATTCTTGTCACAGAGCACGCCTTGGAAGATGGCATTCCTTCTGATGGGTTGACTACTTTATGGATCGATGATGCCTGGCAGTCTCTTTGCAAGTCATCAGCGAGCCGTCCGACCGTAAAAGTAAATCCCAAGTCGATGGCCGGCCTTTTCTATACCTCCGGCTCTACGGGAAGCCCCAAAGGCGTGGCGGTGCAGCATGATAATCTCGTAAATTTTGCCGTCACCTTCGCCCGGCGTCATCAGCTTCAATCCACCGACCGTGTGGCTCAGCTCACTGCGCTTTCCTTTGATGTCTCAGGCGAAGAAATCTGGCCCGCGCTGGTGGCTGGCAGCAGTGTGCATGTGGGATGCGAGGCCCTGAAGGCCATGCCCGAGAACCTTCTGGAATGGCTGAATCTGCGTGCCATCTCCATTTGCGATCTGGCCACTCCTTTGGCGGAAGTCACCATGGACGATCAAATGCACCGTGCCACCACGCTGCGCCTCCTGATTACAGGCGGAGATCGTCTGCGAAAATGGCCCCAGCGTCCGCTTCCGTGCAATTTTATTAACGGCTATGGGCCCACCGAAACGACCATTTTTTCAACGAACGCTGAACTCTCGCAGAACCCGCAGGACGGTGCCATGCCTCCGATTGGTCGGCCCCTGGAAAATCAACGCGTCCACTTGCTGGATGCAGAATTCCAGCCTGTAGCCGATGGTTCGCCCGGAGAAATATTCATCGGTGGGGCCGGAGTCACCCGGGGCTATTTCCGCAATCCTGCGGCCACGGCTGAAAAATTTATCCCCGATCCGTTCAGCGGGCAACCAGGCGCGCGGCTCTACCGCACGGGAGATCTGGCCCGACTCCGCCCTGACGGACAACTCGACTTCATCGGACGCATCGATAACCAGGTGCAGATTCGTGGATTCCGCGTCGAACTTGGCGAAATTGAAGCCGCCCTAGCTGAGCATCCTGCCGTCTCGCTGGGTGCCGTGACAATTCAGGAGGATGATGCCGCAACGCCTGTGATCATTGCCCATGCGGTGCTCAAAGCGGGCGCAAGCCTCGGATTTATCCCCCTGCGGGAATATCTTTCACAGCGACTCCCCGGGCACATGATTCCCTCGCGGTTGGCCGTGCATGAGCATTTCCCGCTGACTCCCAGTGGTAAAATCCTTCGTAGCGCGCTGCCCGCCGTGGATTTGTCACAGCGCCATGTGGGGGCGGATTATGTCCAGCCTGCGAGCGCGACCGAACAGGCACTCGCGCGCTTTATCAGCGACCTGTTAGGTTCTGCGAGCGTCGGGCTCGATGATGACTTCTTCGATCTCGGTGGCCATTCGCTTCTGATCATCCAACTGCTCTCTCATCTCAAGGCACGCTACGGCCTGGCTCTTCCCATCGATAAATTTTACACTCATGCCACCGTCCGTAGCTTGGCGAGTTTGGTCGATGCCCTGCCAGCCCCCATGGTTAAAGCCTCACCGGTGCCAATTTCCCACGATGATCACCTGCGGAAGATTGAGCGACGTCCCCTGCTGGCACTTTTTGCAACCCGCAAAGTTCCTCCCGTTGATGCTGCATTCATCGGCTATTTCCAATCCTCACTCTATGCGTCCACCGGCCTAACCAAACGTCAAATCGTAGAGGAATGGTATGATGGCATGCCGACCTTTCGCACGGTGCGGCAAACTTTCCTCGGGACCACGGGCGGCATCTTTTTGCCACGCTTCGAAAACGATCTTTATGAGGAGCCCGCCCGTCTGGTGGAGCAACTAGTAGAATCCCTGGAACTTGCCGGCAGCATTGGCGCCCGCTTCGTCTCGCTGACGGGATTGATCCCCTCCGCCACTGCCTATGGAGAAAGTTTCGCTGCGGCCATCGCAGGCCGCAAAGATCTGCCCCAGATCACCACCGGCCATGCCACCACCGGATGCACGGTGGCGCTCAGTCTAAAGCACCTTCTGGAAGCCAGCGGGCGTGACTTGGCGCAGGAATGTCTTGGCTTCCTTGGCCTTGGTTCCATCGGACTAACCTCCCTTGAACTGATCCTGGAGGTATTGCCGCATCCGGCGGAGATCATCCTGTGCGATGTCTTCATGAAGCGCCCGCTGATGGAAGCAACTTCGCGCAAATTGCGTGAGGAACTGGGCTTTAAGGGCCGCATTGAAATTATTGAGGCCCAAGCCGGAGTAGTCCCGGAGGCGTTTTATCGCTCGCGCACCATCGTGGGAGCCACCAATGTGCCCGGCATCCTTCAGGTGAAGTCGTTGTTGCCCGGCACCGTAATTGTCGATGACTCGGCCCCCCATTGTTTCGATAGCGAGGACGCCATGGCGAGGATCCGGGAACAAGGCGATCTGTTGGTCACCGAGGGCGGATTAGTGAAATTGCCGGAGGCCGCCCCGGTCATGATTTACCGTCCCGAGTTCATCGAAAAGGCCCTGCTTTCCACCCGGCTCGATCAGTCATTTCACGCCCATGAAATCACTGGATGCGTGCTTTCCGCTCTACTCAATGCCGCCGATCCATCACTGCCCGTGACCATTGGCAGAGTGCCGCTGGAAGCCAGTCGGAGTCACTATCGGAAACTTGAGCAACTCGGTTTCCAACCGGCCGATCTGCGCTGCCTTGGTGAGACGATCGATGACCGGATCATCGCAGCATTTAGAAAACAATTTGGTCAGCATCACGATTAATTTTATCCAACCACATCCCATGGCATCATCTGAACCTGAAACTCCACCCCTCTTCAAAGTTGTGCTTAACGACGAGGAACAATATTCCATCTGGCCGGCCGAACGCGACAATGCCCTCGGCTGGCGCGATGAAGGGTCGCGCGGAACCCGTGAAGCCTGCCTAGAGCACATCGATCGCATCTGGACGGATCTGCGCCCACTGAGCGTGCGTCGCCAAATGGAATCATGAAGCCCATGACCGCACAAGAACGCACGGAGGCGCGACGAGTGATCGATGCTTGGAATCCGCCCACGCCAACCTACGGCTCGCCCATGTTGGTGCACCGCGAGTTTGCCGAATGGGCCCGCAAGCAACCAGATGCCATTGCCATCATCAGTCAGGAGGAAACGCTTTCCTATGCAGAGCTTGATGTCCGCTCCAATCAACTGGCCCGCCATCTGCAGAGCCTGGGCGCAGGACCAGAAATCCCTGTCGCCCTTTGCTTCGAACGTTCGGTCGATTTTATCGTCGGCCTGCTTGGCATCGCGAAGAGCGGCGGGGCCTGTGTCTTGCTTGATCCTTCCTATCCCCCGCATCGCCTGACGACCATGCTCAAGGAGGCTGGGGCGCGCCTGCTAGTGACGCGCGAGTCCACCGCCCGGGCCTTGTTGCCCCATGAGGCCGTCGTCGTTGCAGTGGATCGCGACCGAGCCTCCCTCGCGGCCCAGAGTGATCATCCTGTCTCTGATGGGGTGGATGCAGGCAGCCTCTCCTGCATTTTTTTCACTTCCGGATCGACTGGCATTCCTAAAGCTGTGATGTGGCAATACACCCGCAGCGTCGAAGCCAGTCCGGTGCCGCATCCTCCGCGCCCCAAGCCAGTCATAGCGGAGCCCAGGGACCGGCATCTCTTCAAGGCCAGCGTCGGCTTCACCCTGGTATCGCTGGAAGTGCATGGTCCATTGCGCTCGGGCGGCACCGTGGTCATTATTCCACCGGGGCAGGAACAGGATCCGCAATTTCTCGTGGCGCAAATCCTCCAGCATCACGTCGTTTCCATCGCCCTGGTGCCCACGCTGCTCCAACTCATCCTGGAGGAACCGCAACTTGCGCAATGTCAGTCCCTCAGGGAAATCTTTTGCTTTGGGGAAAAACTTTCACAGCGTCTCTGTCAGGACGTTTTTGCCAAAACGAAGGCTCAGCTCACCATGGTTTTCGGGCTCACCGAAGCCCCCAGCGCCACCAGTTGGACCGCGCTCGATGCGGCATCGCTGCGACCGGGTGCGGTTGGTTTCGTCAATCCCTCACGTCGGGTTTATGTCCTAGATGCCGAGCTGCAACCGCTTCCTCCAGGCGCCACCGGTGAAATCTTCGTCGGCGGCAATATTTCCCGAGGCTATGCCGGCCGTCCGGCGTTTACCGCCGAACGATTCCTGCCGGATCCCTTCTCGCCCGTTCCCGGTGCCCGCATGTATCGCTCCGGGGATCATGGCCGCTTTGCGGCGGATGGGATGCTGGAGTTTGTCGGACGGGTGGATGACCAAGTAAAAATCCGCGGCTTCCGCGTTGAAATTGCGGAAATAGAGACCGCGCTCGCTGAGCATCCGCAGGTTAGGACCGCCGTGGTCATCGCTCATGACGCAGGTGGCGCTGGACCGGTGCTTGCGGCCTATTACCTTGCAAGAGACGCGAGCACCCCACCGCCGGTAGAATCCGAACTCATCCGCCACCTGCGCGCTCGACTCCCGGCCTTCATGGTGCCGGCCCGGGTGATGCGGCTGGAGACCTTCCCGCTTAATCGTAATGGCAAATTGGATCGCAACGCTTTTCCTCTGCCGGACACCCTAGCCTCCCGCAGCGATATCCCCGTGGTGGCCCCCAGAACGCCCGTGGAAATCACGCTCTGTCGCATCTGGGAGGAAATCCTGGCGCACTCACCCATTGGGATTCACGATGACTTTTTCGATCTCGGCGGCCACTCCATTCATGCCGCCCGAATCACGGCCCGGGCCCGACGCGACTTAACCATTGACCTGTCGGTCACGGAACTCTTCAATTACTCCACCATCGCAAGCCTAGCCGCGCAGATCGAAAACCTAAGATCTTCCGCCCCCTCCACCCTAACAGCACTGCCGCCGCTCCTCCCCGCCTGCTCACTGGATCCTGCCAAACCCGCCCCTACCAGTTGTTGCCAACGCAGCATGATTAAGGAAAACGAGCGTGCAATCGCGCGCGGTGCCCCTTCCAATACTGGCCTCTTTCATTTTGAGCTGCGTGGCCCCCTCCAGACGTTCGCGCTGACGCAGGCGCTCCATGAAATCCTGCGTCGGCACCACCTCTTGCGCACCATTTATCAACGGGACGGGACGCGAATTTGGCAGCAGGTCCAGCCCGTGGATCTATTCAAACTCGAGTTCATCGAGGCCAGGCATCTCAGCCCGACCGAACTTACAGAGCGTGCCAAGGAGCTCCACCAGCGACACGCCAACACGCCGTTCGATCTTTTCCATGAGCTGCCGCTGCGGGCCACCCTCCTGCACAGCACGGACGTCCGGCACCACTTCATCCTGTCAATGCATCACGTCATTTATGACCAAGTCACTTCACGTGCTTTATTGCAGGAACTCTGGACGCTCTACGAATCTTTCGTCAAGTCAGCTCCCTCGCCTTTACCCGAGCCCTCGTTGCAATACGCGGATTACGCCGCTTGGGAATCCGCTTGGGTGCGACGCGGCATGCCGCACTTTGATTCACTGGCGAACTATTGGCTTCACCAACTAGCCGATGCCCCGCCCAGCCCCGAAGGCATGTTGGCGGCCACCGTGCCAGTCTCCCAACCTGCCATGGAAGACAGCATCCACCCCATCGAACTAACCCCTGAGAGCACCGCCCACGTGCGTCAGTTGGCGCGGGAGGAAAAGGCCACCGTATTCATGATCCTGCTTGCGGCCGTCAAAGCCGTATTCCATCTCAGTGGAGGCATTACCGACATCATCCTCAAGACCTTCGTCGATGGTCGCACCCGACCGGAGTTAAACGATCTCTTTGGCTGCTTCATTCAAGGGCTTCCGCTCCGGACCACCGTCACCAGCAATCTAACTTTTTCGCAATGCGTGCAGCGGGTGCGTTCCACCTGCCTGCAGGCCTTTACCCATCAGGACCTGCCCGCCGACAAAATTGGCGACGCCCTGCGACGCAACGGTCATCCGCCGCTGGATATCAGTGCCGCCATCCAGATCTTGGAAGTAACCCATGCGCTCAGCGGACCAACGGACCTAACCGTAGAACGCCTCGAATTCGGACCCTCCTTCCCCATCGATGACACCGATTTTTATATTCAGTTTACCGACGATGGCGAAATCCTCTCCGGAAAACTCTACAGCGGCTCCGGCCGCATGTGTCCCCAGCGACTGCGCCACTTCACCAAAGCGCTCACCGTGCTATTGTCCCAAGGCACCCTGGAGCCAACCACCCAACTGCAAGCGTTAGCTGGGCTCGTCTCCCCGTTGCCACAGACGCAGGAAACTATTTCGATCATTCCTTGAAGCTAGCGGACGGTCGGCCCGAAGCGAACCCCAGACCGCGTATCTTTTCTTTGGTTCTTTGACGCAACCATTGCCAAAAGCCGGGATCTTTGATATTTCCGAGGCATGACGCGTTATTTGGCTTTCCTCATCCTCTGTGCTTCCGTGCGGGCAGAAGCGACTCAATACTGGGTTTACAAATCCGCCAACCTCCTGGTCCCAGAGCAAGTGGAGGCTACGGCACAGTTGCTGAAGCGCGCTGGAGCGGTTGGTTATACTCATTGCCTGCTGACAGATTCAAAATTTTCACGCTTGAAGGAAATGCCCGAACGGTATTTCGCAAACGTGGCGAAAATCAAGGCCATGGCCTTGGAGTCCCATATCGAATTGGTGCCAGCGTTGTTTTCCATCGGTTATTCAAACGATCTGTTGTCCCGGGATCCTAACTTAGCAGAGGGGATGCCCGTGCGGGATTGTCCGTTCGTAGTCAAGCAAGGCCAAGCAGTGCTCATGGCCGATCCAACCCTGCGCATCAAGGGCGGGGACTTCACGGATGGGGCCAAGGGCTGGGGCTGGAAGGATGATACCATTAACGTTAGCGATGGGGTGGCCACGAGTCGCGAACCCAATGGCAAAAACGCCCGCATCAGCCAAACGTTGCAACTCCAGCCGTGGCGCCAGTATCACATCACGGTCCGCGTCCGATCCAAGGCTTATCAAGGCACTCCTGAGGTAAAGCTCATCAATGCCGATGGTCTCACCCTTAATTTTGATTACCTCAAAATGGCTCCCACGCAGGATTGGAAAGTGCATCACATCGTCTTCAACTCGCAGGCCAATCCAAAGGTGAATCTTTATCTGGGCTGCTGGGACGGACGCAGTGGGGAAATGAGTTGGGATGATGTTACGATTGAGGAATGCCCCTTCGTCAATTTAATCCGCCGGGAGCAGGCCCCCTTGCAGGTTAAAACGGCGGACGGTCGCCTGCTGGTCGAGGGCAAGGATTATGAACCACTGCATGATCCCCTGCTGGGCACGCAACCATACGCTGGTTGTTTCACCATTTACCATGAGCCACCCGTCCTCCGCACCAAACTGCCGGACGGCACCAAACTCCTGATTTCCTACTACCATGCCGTGACCGTGCACGACGACCAAGCCAACATCTGCGTCAGCGAGCCCAAGACGTTGGATATCCTGCGAGACCAAGCCACGAGGGTGCACGCCGCCTTCGGTGCCAAAGGCTACTTCATGTCCCATGACGAAATCCGCGTCTTCAATTGGAGCGAACTCCCTGACGGCAAAATGCTCACCGCCGGACAACTCCTGGCGGAGAATGTGCGGGCGTGCACTGGCATTTTGCGCAAGGTGAATCCTCAGGGCAAGATCTACGTTTGGGGTGATATGTTTGACCCGAACCACAACGCGCATGACAAATATTACCTTGCCAATGGTGACTACGCTGGCTCTTGGGAAGGCCTGGACCAGGAGGTTACGGTGGTGCCATGGGCCTTTGAGTTGCGCAACAAATCAATTCCGTTTCACGCCGGGCGGGGACACCATCAGATCTTGGCAGGCTATTACGATCAGCCTGATAAACTGAACGCCAAGGAATGGTTGGAGGCCGGGGCCAAGTCGCCCAACGTGGACGGAATCATGTTTACGACTTGGAAGAATGACTATTCTAAACTGGAAGCCTTCATTCAGCAGGCCAAACAGCGCTAGAGACTCTCCTTAAATGCGCGGTTGCCATCGATCCGTGGCCTTAGAAATTCACCTATCATGCCCTCCCCTGCTTCCCCGGCTACCACCCCGCATCAACTGCTCGATTTATTCATGCCGTTGGCGTTTTTTTACGCCCGGCAAGAAACCTCCATGCCGCAGCAAGTATTAATTCAAGGAGCTACGATGCCTGAGCCCTATCAGCATCTCTTGGTGCATGAGAGTGACATGACCCCACGCCTGCGCAACTTCCATGGCACTGAGATTGGCCTGCGGGTGGTGGAACGCGAAGTGAGTGAGGATTTTGTCATGCGCTTGGTGGTGTTATTCCGTCAAGACAACCTCCAACCAGTGGAAATTGGGGCCATCGGTATTCAGTTGGCTGGCTTCCCAGAGGAAACGCGGGCGGGCATCCTGGCAGGAACCATTCCGCTGGGCGGCCTACTGGAAGCCCACGAGATCCAGCACGAAAGCGCCCCCAAGGCCTATTTTTCCATCACCGCAGATGCCTTTCTAGCTGAATTGCTCGGGGCTCCCATTGGCACCACCTTGTATGGCCGCTGCAACGCGCTTTCCCATACCGATGGCATGATCTTCGCAGACATCGTGGAAATTTTACCACTCGCGCATGGCCAAAACTAACAAGTCAGATTCCGCTACGGATCTGAAATCGGCTCGCCTAGCCGTGCAGCAAATCTACGCCGAACTGGCCGCTCGCCCCATTGCTCGAAACTGCACTGGCATCTCGGAATGTTGTCGTTTCAAACTGACCGGGCGCACCCCATTCATCACGAAAGGCGAGGCCCTCGTGGCCTGGCAAGGCATCCGCGCCAGTGGTCGTAAGCAACTCCCCGAGAGTGTGGGCGGAGCCTGCCCGCTGCTGAAGCCCGATGGCAAATGCATGATCTACCAGCATCGCCCCTTCGGTTGTCGCACTCATTTCTGCAAAGCCGCCGGCGGCCCCTACGCTCGCGAGGAAGTGCGGGATCTGATTCAACGCCTGGAAGCCATCGATAAATCCCTGGGCGGAGACGGCGGAGTAAACCTGCCGGGAGCGCTGGCAGCGGTTTGATGCCTCTGAAAGTTTGTGACGACGATCAGTTTTAGCTGGTGCGCAGCAAGATAGTCCATGCAATTACTGCTCGGCCTTTGGGGACGGAAATCCAGTTTGGCGTATTACCTGGTCAAAGGAAAACGCAAGAAATCCTTACGACAACCTTGCCAACTGCTCCGGCATCCCTAAGCTAGGGGGCCTAACGGTGCCCATTTTACATTTGAGCGCCCAACGATGCCCCTTCTCAAGTGCCTGCTAAGACCAAATCCACGACTATAGACTCCTCGGAAAACATAGGACTCACGACTATGCTAATGGCCACAAGTTGTCCAACGACTTGCACGCCGCTCATGGCAGCAGCATGGCATAGCTCGGCGCGGCCAAGCCGCGACTTTAGTGCAGGGAGGTGCTTTAACCGGGATAACGCTATGAACTTCTCCCTCAACTAAATGCCCATGCCATCCAACAATGCTGGTCTGCGCGACAACCACACACGAGGAACGGTCGCCGATTTTCTACGGGCGAAAACACAGTGTGGCTCGAAGCTCTCCATCGTTTCCGCCTACTTCACGATTTACGCCTACGATGCGCTCAAGGCGGAACTCGACCAAATCGAACACCTCGACTTCCTCTTCGGGGAGCCGTCGTTCATCAATCGGCTTGACCCCAGTAAGACCGAAAAAAAGGCCTTCATTATTGACTCCGCTGGCTTGGAGCTTTCCAATAAACTGCAGCAGAAGCGAGTCGCCCAAGAGTGTGCCGACTGGATTGAGCGAAAAGTGGCCATCAAGACCATCAAGCAATCCAACTTGCTCCACGGGAAGATGTATCACATCGCTACTGGAGGAGTTGACGATGCCATCCTTGGCAGTTCTAATTTTACCGTGCGCGGCCTCGGCCTCGGCAAGGACGGCAACGGCAAACCCTACCGCCTCTTCGCCACCGACGAAGGCTTCGCCAAAAACCGCGCCACCTACGACATCAACAACCTCTACCGCTACGAAGGTCTCTTCGCCGACGGCCCCGACGCCGCCCTCGCCCACTTCGCCGAAATCCCCTTCCTCAATGGCGGCCTCTTCGAGTGCCTCGACCGCACCGAGGACGGCTCCGACAAAAAGCGCTACCTCGACGGCTTCTCCCGCAACGCCAAAAAGCGCCCGCACGTCCCCGACCGCCTCTTCTTCGACAGCGGGGAAACCGCCGACCTCTCCACCGCTTACGGCGACACCAAGCGCAAAGCCGAAAAAGTCACCGGCCTCATCACCATTCTGAACCGCTACAAGTTCACCATCGTCGAGAACACTCCCATCGATCAGGAAATCGCCCTCGATCCCGAGCTCCTCGGCAAAGTCTTCGAAAACCTCCTCGCCTCCTACAACGAGGAAACCAAGACCACCGCCCGCAAGCAGACCGGCTCCTTCTACACCCCGCGCCCCATCGTGGACTACATGGTGGACGAATCCCTCAAAGCCCACCTCACCCGCGCACTCGTGGAAAAGGCCCGCATGAAGGAGCCCGACGCCCGCGCCGGCCTCGACCTCCTCTTCGCCTACACCGAGAAAGAGCACGCCTTCACCCCCGCCGAAGTCGCCACCCTCATCGCCGCCATCGACGCCCTGAAAATCCTCGACCCCGCCTGTGGCTCCGGCGCCTTCCCCATGGGCGTCCTCCACAAGCTCGTCTATATCCTCGGCAAGCTCGACCCCGACAACGACCGCTGGAAGCAGACCCAGCTCGCCAAGCTCGACTCCGCCCCCATGCGCGAGGAACTCGAACGCGCCTTCGCCGACAACAACGACGATTACGGCCGCAAGCTCTACCTCATTGAAAACTGCCTCTACGGCGTAGACATCCAGCCCATCGCTATCCAGATCACCAAACTCCGCTTCTTCATCTCCCTCGTCTGCGACCAGAAGACCAACCGCAACAAAAAGGACAACCACGGCATCCGCCCCCTGCCCAATCTGGAAACCAAGTTCGTCGCCGCCGACACCCTCATCGGCCTGCCCATCTCGGACAAAGACCTCTTCATCGAGTCGCTCATCGCACCCATCGAAAAGGAAATCGAAGACGCCTACCACGGCCACTTCACCATCCAGCGGCGCGACCAGAAGCTCGCCTTGCAGAAAAAAATCAAGGCCCTACGCCTCAAGCTGGCCGAAACGCTGGCGGGCAGCCTTGGCGCCGTGAACTCCGCGAAAGTCAAACACCTCGCCGAGTGGGATCCCTTCGATCCTCAATCCACCGCCGACTTCTTCGATCCGCACTGGATGTTCGGCAGGTCTTTGGTGGATGGGTTTGATATTGTCATCGGAAATCCCCCTTACGGGATGATCAAAGACGAAAAGATGCAGGCACACTTTGCCCGCACTTATTCAACCTGTGAAGGACGTGTAGATTTTTATGAAATGTTTTGTGAGCAGGGCACAAGACTCGTGCGTGCCAAAGGCGGCACCATGATGTTTATCATCCCGTCGCCTATCCTTACGAACGTCTATAGCCAACGGCTCCGTCAGTTTCTGATTGACCAAGGAAACATCGACGAAATCACAAATTTCGGATTACGGGTTTTTCAGGATCCTGCCGTGCATAATTGCATTATTCGATTCACGAAGGGAATACTCGTCAACCAGCAGACCGCAGTTCGCGTTCAAGTCACAGACTTGGAACAACTATATGGGGGTTTTGATTATTACCTGCCCCAAAAAGAGCTGGCACAGGGTCCTACTCTGAGTTTTGACATTTTTGTTTTACCTGAGCTTCGCACAATGCTTCAGCGCATCAGTTCCGTGTGCATCCCGCTGGCGGATTTTTGTTTCATTAGGCAATGCATCAAGACCGGCGACGATGATAAGTTTGTGGCTAGTTCGACTACCAGACTTCCGTCGCCGTGGAAACCGAGCCTTCGAGGAAGGTCAATCGGCAGATACGAAAACAGTGAACGCGACTTGTATCTAAAATACGGTGATTGGCTCGCGCGAAACTGGCAAAATGAGTCGTTCTATGAAACTCCAAAACTTGCGATCCGCGAGACAGGTGCGCGAATAACCGCAACGCTCGATGAAGACCACCGCTACTTCCTTAGCTCGCTCTACTCGGTTTATCCAAAGAACCAGCGAGATAATTCACTGCTCAAACAACTTCTTGGCATCATCAATTCCACATTCGCGACTTGGTATGTTCGACTAATCGCTTTCGGTGTCACAGAAGGCGCATTCACAAAAATCCGCACTAATCAACTTGGACGGTTACCAATTCCCAAATTCGACAAACAGAATCAGGGACGACTGGTGAGCCTAGGGGAAAGCGTAGCTAAAATCCTCTCCAAGAACCGCGACCCCGCCGCCGACACGAGCGCTTT
>JANOAV010000043.1:0-4403 GCA_031411295.1 Verrucomicrobiales bacterium
ACCAACGCCGACAAAACCACCTCCCGAGAATCTCCAACCGAGCCGCCGCGCGTCCCGGCCAGCCCCGCGCGCCCGGTCAGATCAGATGTCCAAAAAAATCCAAAAGCCGTTTTCGGGTTTAAAGCAAATTCTGCGCAATTAATCGGGTGCGAGCGAATCAGTCGCTCCCCTTCCCGTTATTCCCCCATGAGACTCCTCCTCCTGCTTCTAATCATTGGCCACCCGCCGCCCCTGCGAGCCTTGCCCGAAACGTTTCCTCAGGAACTGTGGGAGCGGCCGGATCCGATCATTCTGGGCATTAATGGCGATAACCTCAAGCGCTTCTCTGAGCGGGTGGGTGGGGACGGCTGCATTGTGAAGGATGGATATCTGATCCATGAGTGGGGGAACATTAACCAGAACCGGGATTGGGCGTCCGCCTCCAAGCCGGTGCTCAGCACCATGATGCTGCTGGCCGTGGCGCAAAAGAAAATCGCCAAGGTGGAGACGCCCGTAAAGGAACTCGGCTGGGCACTCGAGGAGAAGGATCAGGACATGACGCTGCTGCAGTTGACCAATATGACCAGCGGCTACCACCTGATTGAAAAACCGGGCGCGGCCTATGCCTATAATGATTACGGCATTCAGTTACTGGCCAAGTCGCTGGAGAAAATTTACGCTCAACCGCTTAACGATGCCGCACTGGCAGCCTTGGCTCCACTGAAATTTCAGGACGGTGAAGTGTTTGGAGCACGGAACGATGTGGGAGCCACGTTGAGCCCACGAGACATGGCGCGGCTCGGTTGGTTCTGGCTGCAAAAGGGGCGGTGGGAAAAGCAGCAATTGATCCCACAGGAACTCTTCACGCAGAACGTGCGGGTCCACGTTCCCGCCACGATGCCGCGTTCTGCCGGAGAGACGAAGGACTATTTGGGAATCGGGACCTATGGCGGCTCCACGAACCAAACGCCCTGGGGACCGGGCGTCTATGGCTTCTGCTTCTGGTTCAACGGGAAACTCCCCACCGGAGAACGCATGTGGCCCAGTGCTCCCGAAGATACGTTTCAAGCCAATGGCGTGTGGAATCGGGACACCGTGACCATGATTCCATCACTGAACATGGTCATCGTGGTGAGTCGGGCCGATGCCCCCGGCCACTTTAATCCCGGTAAACACGATGGACCGGTGGATCGGAATTTTAAATTGCTGATGGACGCGCTCCCAACCCCAACGCCGCCCCCACCCTCAACGCCGAAAGTGAAGAGCAAAAGCAAGTGAACAGACCGAGCTACGATTTGGGCAACTGCTTGCCTTTTCCACTCGGCACCTTTTTTGGTCGAGGGTTTTATGTCCGAGGACGATTTCAGCATTTGCCGGATCGTGGCCACTGGGCTGAGCTTCACTGACCGCAGTCGGGACGACTACGGCCACACCCGCGATTCAGGGCGCAGCCCCTGCGGGCAGGAACGCGTTCGGTGGCTCCTTGGTTGTGGGAAAGGCGCGCGCTGCGGGAAATCGCATGACTTGCTTCTGGTGTTCCACCGAGCTGCCGCTTGGTTTCCTAGGGCTTTGGCCGAAGCCTACCCGATCATGCAACCAGGGCAAAGGTAGGCCAGACTGCCGAAGCTATCCGTGGGGGGAGCCACTTTGATCTCGGAGAATGGCGTTGGTTTGTTGCACTCGGTGCATTCGATGTCCAAAGACGGCAACCGCAGATGCATGGCAAGTCCGGCGGGAAGCACCGCCTTAACGCCGGACCGTTGACGCAAGCCCTTGACCAAGGGAATTCGCAGATCGGTAAAGCCCGCCCAGAATTCACCGATGAGCGCGAGCTTCGGATTACATTCTTTGAGCAACCGCGCCGTGCCGCGATAGCCCAGATGGACTTCCTTGAGTTTGGAGGCGTCTTGCAGTTCTTCGATGCTTGGTTGGCTAATATGGGCGATGAGCACGTCGCAGTTGGCGAGATGCTGGTGAAGATCTTCGAAATACGCCGTGTCGGCGGTGTAGCCGATCCGCACGACCGGCTTCCCCTTCCCGTCGAGCAACTCCACCATCATTCCCATGGCATGCGGCACATCGCTCCCGTGGTTCACTTTGAAAGGAGTGATGCGCACCGGAATCTTTGCAGGGTGCTTGGCTAGATCCAACGGTTGTGGAAAGCCACTTCCCATCAAGATTGGATCGAGCTGGTGTTGCGCTTTCTCGAAGCCGAATTTGGTCGCACCGCATGTGTCCTGATCCCAAAGCAACACATACGGCTGGCTGCCGGAATTCTTCGCGGATGCCAGTCGCTTGAAAAGCTCGTAACGGAGGTCGTCGATGGCTTTGAGGTCGCTGTTATGGTCAGGGTGGTTGTGGCTTACCACCACGGCAGCGATTTCCCGTCCGTGGTAACCGGCGTCGTGGAAGTTGCGCAGGAAGTCGAAGCCGGGATCGATCACGATGCCGAAACCGCGCCACTTCAGGAAATAGCCACCGCCGCGCCAGCGTCGCTCCGATCCTTCGAGGAGCGTGACCGCGCTACTCCAGCCACGGAGGATGCTCAAGGTGTCGTCTCGCTTGGAATCAAGTTTCTCGAGGTATTTCTCGTATTGCGTGTCGCCGGCTTTGTTGATGGCGTCAATGATGCTGCTCTCGATCTCAATGGTGGCAGCCCCGGTTGCGGGCCTCGCCACCATGGCCCGGTCATCCGGCGAGAGCCCCTCCGGGACGAGTTTGGCCTTCAGGATCTGTAAACCTCGGCGAGCACGAGCATGATCGCCACCCTTCGCATCGGGGAAGGAGAGCGCTTTCTCGTATGCCTTCTCAGCCTCCTTTGTTTTCCCAGCGTCCGCATACGTTTGCGCGAGATTCCTCCACGCCTTTGCTGGCGTGTCGTATTCCGGGTAGTCGAGGGCCTTGCGGTAGGCCTTGATCGCCTCGTCGTGCTCGCCCTTGGCGCGATATGCGACGCCGAGGTTGTTCCAAGCGTTTGCGGGGGTGTCGTATGTAGGGTCTTCAACAGCGTTGCGGTAGGCCCTGATCGCCTCGTCGTGCTCGCCCTTGGCGTGATGTGCGACGCCGAGGTTGTTCCAAGTGTTTGCGGGGGTGTCGTATGTAGGGTCTTCGAGAGCGTTGCGGTGGGCCCTGATCGCCTCGTCGTGCTCGCCCGTCGTGTAAAGCACGAGGCCGAGGTTGCTCCAAGCCAATGCGCGCTTGTCGAATTTCGGATCGTCGAGGGCCTTGCGGTAGGCCTTGATCGCCTCGTCGTGCTCGCCCTTGACGTAATGAGCGCTGCCTCGAACGAAATCAACGAGTCCTCGCCATTGATCCGGAACGTCAGGCTGCGTCTTTGCCAAAAGCTGGAGAGCCTTGTCGGACTCACCCGCGCGCCCGAGTCTGCCCGCCTCGACCAGTGGCTTCACCCAATTCCAACCTTTGGCATCCGCAAAGGCCATTAAGGATTCGTGAGCCGGGTTCTGCGCCGACACCTTTCCCTTGAGAATTGCTTGCTCCTTCCGGGCCGCCCAAAAGAGACGGCTAAACTCGGAGTCGTCGCCAGTTGATGATGAGTTAGCGGGCTTTTTTTTCATAAATTGTCTGCGTTGGTAAGCACTATTTCTGCGAATGCTCTTCGGTCTAGTCATTCGTCCTCAATGGGTTCTCGTTGGGGGGCGGCGGGTGTAGTGTAGAGAGCGTGTTAGGGAATGCAAGTTTCCTGAGGGATTTTCTTCCCAGAGGGGGCTGCCTTCGGTGGACACCAACCCCTGTAGGTTGGATTTTGTCTGCCGTGGTTCGTAAATCCTTCCAGGCATTCCACTTCCAGACTGGGTTGGCTGCGGGGTGCTGCCGACTGAGGACAGTCGGCACACGTTGAGCGTGTCCCGGCTGTCCTCAGCCGGGAGCAATGGCCGAGCAGGAAGATGCCGGTTCCTATGTCTTAACCCTCTAAACCTAGAATAACATTTGGTGAAAATAAATTTCGACACACGGCTAGTGATTTGAGACTCTGCGGTCCGATGCGTGCCGAAATCTTAACGAGGTGGATGTGTGTTGGGGCCATAGCGGGCCTCCGGGGTGGGGCGTGGCGCAGAAAGTTTCGCTCGGGGCATGAGAGGGAAGGTGCTGCTGAGGGAGCCACACCAGGGATTGCTTCGGAAAAACGGGCCGCAGGACGGTTCGGTGGGGGACAGAATCCTTCTGGCATATGACAACGCAGGATGGATGAGCTGATCGTGGCGCTGCGGCGGTAGGGCGGGGGAAATATTTCCCAGAGCAGGCAGAGCCGTTTTTCAGTGTGGGCTTGGAGTGATGCACCGCTTAAAAGCCAATGCCTTTAAGGATTGGTGATGGTGATGGTTTTGACGAGCGGTTGGGAGCTGGGGATTTTGGTTTTGGGCCAGGCTTTGACGGGTTGGCGCAGGGTGCGGGGACAGCTCCTC